>CAVCRP010000079.1:0-2098 GCA_963604655.1 uncultured Ruminococcus sp. | reverse complement strand
GCCGCGCGGCAAGGAGATATATTGCCAGACCGGAGGGGCGCCGGGGGCGGGAATCTGGGCGTACACATTTCCTACACAATTTGGGATTTTCAGCTGTATTTACTAGTTATAAAGAGGGGACCTCGTTTCCGGGATCCCCTCCTCCGTCTATCTATAGAAATAGGCTTTCAAAGCCTTAGGCCAACAGCTTGCGACCGGACTCCTCAATCGCGTCAAGTGCTGCATCAGCTTCGGCGGCATCCGCGCCCTTGGCAAAGATATACAGCTTGATCTTGGGCTCGGTGCCGGAAGGACGGACGATACCCTTGTTGCCACCCTCGAGATCGAACTCAATGACATTAGCCTTCGGCAGGTCGTTCACGCAGGTGTTGTAGTCCACGACGGCCTCAATCTTGGAACCGGCGAGCTCCGCGGGCGGGTTCTCGCGCAGACCAGCCATGATGCCGGCCATCTTTGCCGCACCCTCAGCGCCCGGATAGCTCAGCGAAATCGTCTTGTTGTGATAGTAGCCATACTTCTCGTACAGCTCGTGCATCGCGTCGGCGAGGTTCTTACCCTGCAGCTTGTAATACTGAGCCATCTGGCAAATCAGCAGCGAAGTGCTCACGGCGTCCTTGTCGCGCACGTGATCACCAGCCAGATAACCGTAGCTCTCCTCAAAACCGAAGATAAAGCGATCGACTTCACCGGCATCGGAAAGCGAGGTAATGATGTCACCGATGTACTTGAAGCCCGTCAGGCAGCGACGGAGCTCAAAGCCATATTCCTCGGCCAGAGCATCGACCATGGCGGAAGAAACAATGGTAGTAACCGCGACCTTCTTAGTGAGGTCCTCGCCGCGGGCGGCACGGGTCTTGCAAATATAGTCGAGCAGCAGGACGCCCATCTCGTTACCGGTCAGCAGCAGATAGTCATCGCCATTCTTAACGGCAACGCCAACACGGTCGGCGTCGGGATCGGTCGCAAGCAGCAGATCGGGGTGAACCTGCTCGCAGAGATCGATGCCCTTCTGCATGGCTTGTCGGATCTCGGGGTTAGGATACGGGCAGGTCGGGAAATCGCCGTTAGGTTCCTTCTGCTCGGGAACAACCGTGACATCAGTGATGCCAGCGCGCTCGAGCACCGTGGTGACGGGAATGAGGCCGGTACCATTCAGCGGCGTATAGACAAGCTTGAGCGGTGCGCCGGCAATCTCCTCGGCAGAAAGATTCGTAACGCCGCGAGCGAGAACAGCGTCGTAATAACGCTCGAGGCACGAATCATCGATCCATTTGACCAGGCCCTGCTCAAGAGCCTCATCGAAGTCCATGGACTTCACACCGGTGAACGTATCGGTCTCGGCGATAGCCTTAGAAATTGCATCGGCGGCCTCGCTGGTGATCTGGCAGCCGTCGGGGCCATAGGCCTTATAGCCGTTATACGGTGCCGGGTTATGACTAGCGGTCATGCAAATGCCACCGGAGCACTTAAGATCACGGACGGCCCAGGAGAGCGTCGGCACAGGAGAAATCTTGGGATAAACGAGGGCAGTCACGCCGTTTGCTGCAAGAATGGCAGCCGTCGTCTTAACGAACAGCTCACCTTTATTGCGGCTATCGCGAGCGATGGCAACCGTTGGATGCTCGAAGGTCGCATTGAGGTAGTCAGCGAATCCCTGGGTCGCACGACCGACCGTATAGATATTCATACGGTTAGTGCCCGCACCGATAGTGCCGCGAAGGCCGGCAGTACCGAAGGCGAGATCTTGGAAGAAAGCATCGGTGATGGCGTCCTCATCACCCTGCTCCTTCATCGTGTTAAGCTCAGCGAGGAGCTCCTCGTCCTTGACATTGGCAATCCAAGTATCAAGCAGCTCATGAACATCTGCCATGTGAGTCCTTCCGTCACAATCAATAAAACGACCCGTGTAAAAACAGGACAAGCGCAGCAGTGCGCTAAAGCAAATATTAGTCCATTGAGAATAGAGAACCGACCAAAGAACGGTGAACGTCTATATTCAGCGGTGGATGATTAAATTGATTTAATTGCATAAGGAATGTTGCTCGTAAACGCAAAAAAGGGGGAGGCCGCGAGGCCTCCCCCTTCTTCAAGTCATCAG
>CAVCRP010000078.1:0-2161 GCA_963604655.1 uncultured Ruminococcus sp. | reverse complement strand
CCCGCGACCCCAACCTTGGCAAGGTTGTGCTCTACCAACTGAGCCATGTCCGCTTACGAGGATTAATCTTACGTGATACCCGCATCCTATGCAAGAACTTTTTTTGAAAAGTTTTGCGACGCCCTCGCGAACCTCGCAAAGACATCAGCCACCACGGAAAGCACAGGCAAACGCAAACTCGCCGCAAGAGGCCCCTACAACTCAGCGAGCATGATCCAGGCAGAACTGTCCTGCGCGAGCCTGCCGTCTACAAGCGGTGATGAGGTGAGCAGGACCCTGCCCGCCGGCAGCTCCACGGGTGCTGCACCGAAGTTCGTCACACACGCCCAGCCGTTGTCGCGGCGATAGGCGATGACGCCACCCTCAGCGCCCTCGGCACCATCCGCAAGGCCGGTGCGTCCGTCAAGATCAAGCCATTTAAGATCGTTGGCGCACCCGCGCAGCTTGCGCCGCAGCCAGAGGGCGTCACGATAGAGCGCAAGCATCGATGTCGGGTCCGCTTCTTCCCTATCGGCAGCGTAATCGGAAAACCATGCAGGCTGCAGCAGATGGGGCGCCGCATCGGCGTCCGCCGGTGAAAACCCAAACGATCCGCCCTGCGCGGGATCGTCCGCCGCCACCCACGGCAGGGGCACACGGCAGCCGTCGCGCCCCTTCTCGCGCTTCGGTCCGTGCGTATTGGTCGCAGTAGGATCTTCGAGTGCGGCCCACGGGATATCGGCCACCTCAAAAAGGCCGAGCTCCTCACCCTGATACACGTATGCCGAGCCCGGAAGCGCCAGCTCGAGCAAAAGGGCCGCCCGCGCGCGGCGCTCGCCGAGTTCACGGTCCTCGTCATAAGACGACCCGTCGCGTAAGAGCCAGTCGAGCGCAATCTGGTGGTAGCGCGTCGCCTTGATCTGCGGCAGGGCATAGCGCGTCGCCACGCGCGGCACGTCGTGGTTGGAGAGCACCCAGGTCGAGGCGGAATCGGATTCTATAGCTGCCTTCAAGCCCTCCTCGATTGCAGCGTGCATGTCATCATAGGTCCAAGTGGCCTTGGCAAACTCAAAGTTGAATGTCTGGCCAAGCTCGCTGGGACGCGCGTAGAGATACTGGCGCTCGGGCAGCACCCACGCCTCGGCAACGGCGCTGCGTGGCGGATCATAGCGGTCGAACACGCGGCGCCACTCGCGATAGATCTCGTGGACCTCGTTGCGGTCCCACAGCGGATGGGTGCCGTCGTCAACCATGTCATCGCCCTCGGCGAGATGCCACCGGTCGAGGTCATCGCGGTCGAGATCCTTGGCGAGACCGTGCGCCACATCAATGCGAAAGCCATCGACGCCTCGATCGCTCCAAAACGCCAGGACGTCGCAAAAGAACGCATGAACCTCGGGGCACGACCAGTCAAAGTCCGGCTGCTCGGGCGTAAACATGTGCAGATACCACTGACCGTCCGCGACGCGCGTCCAGGCGGGGCCGCCAAAGTTGGCATTCCAATTGGTGGGAGGCAGCTCGCCATGCTCGCCGCGACCATCACGGAAGATATAACGGGCGCGCTCGGGCGATCCGGGGCCGGCGGCAAGAGCGGCTTTGAACCAGGGGTGCTGGTTGGACGAATGGTTGGGCACGATGTCGACGATGACCTTGATGCCGTGCGCGTGAGCCGCAGTGATCATGTCATCGAAGTCGTCAAGCGACCCGAGACGTGGGTCGACATCGCAGTAGTCCGCCACATCATAGCCGCCATCGACGAGAGGCGATGGGTAAAACGGGCTCAGCCAGATGGCCTCGATACCCAGCCGCTCAAGATAGTCCATCTGCTGGGTAATGCCCGCGATATCGCCCAGACCCGAACCAGTCGAATCCTTAAACGAGCGCGGGTAGATTTGATAAATCGCGGCATCGGACATCCATGGGCGCGAAGAGGACTTTTCTGTAGCCATGGGGTGCGACTCCCTTGCAACGAGGTTTTGCGAGATGCCCACGATGATACGCCCAAAGCGGACATTCGCGGCAAACAACGCCACAGCCACGCCCCAAAACGCTCGCTCCCTCTCGGGTTCGAGCCCAAGCGATGGGTACGAAAAAGCCCGGCTACCGTAGTAGTCGGGCTGCTGCGTTTGGAGCGGACAACGGGGCTCGAACCCGCGACCCCAACCTTGGCAAGGTTGTGCTC
>CAVCRP010000077.1:0-2210 GCA_963604655.1 uncultured Ruminococcus sp. | reverse complement strand
TGGCGGCCGGCACCGGCGCCGCCGAGCGCACGGTCGCGCGGCAGCTCGCGAACGGGACCTGCGGGAGCCGCATCCGCGACATGTTCAACGTGGAGCCGCCCTACATGGACTACTGGGGCGCTCCCGCCGCGCAGGGGCGGTAGAATGGTCGCACCGCGATACACGAGGAGGGGTGCAACCATGCCGTCGAACATACCGGCCACGACGATCCGCATCGACCCGGAGGTCAAAAAGGAGGCCGTGGCCATCCTGGACGAGCTCGGCCTGTCCATGTCCACCGCCGTCAACGCTTTCCTAAAGGCCCTTGTCCGTGAGGGCGGGATGCCGTTCGAGATGAAGATCAAGGCGCCGGCGCCCGACGAGGAGACGGCGAGATAGCCGGCAATCGACTTGAAGCGATAGGGCCTTCACGATTGGCCTGTCCGATCTTGAGCACATCGCCCCCTTGCCGGATTCAAGCCCGGCGAGGGGGCGATAACTTTGCAATTTCGAAATACGATTGGGCAGAATGTCAATGCTGGTCTAACAGAGCCTAATCTTTAATCGCATCTTCCAGCGTGGGCATACTATTTGAGAACCTAAAGACTAAGTTGCAATCGCTTGCGATTGACTGGTTCCTCAGAGGCCTTTCTCCGCCGCTTAATGTTGCAGAGGGCTTTAGACTGATCTCAACGTGTTCGTTTTTGTATATTAAAGTTTCATTTAGGTTATCCGCATTAACGCTAATTACTGCAGATACAAACGTATTGTCATTTTCATATCTGCGATTGTATTTCACAGGATTTTGGCCAAACCACTCATACAGGCCGGCAATTTTTACAATCGCTGAAATAACTTGTGGGTCAGATTTATAGAATTTTGACTTCGATACAAGCGCCGTCGATGCAGTCCATGTCTCACGAGCGAATCCGGGGAAACTTGACGAAGTGAGCCCAATGGAGTCAATCAGTGTTAGATGTGAATTGTCCTGCGCGAGACCATATATACGATCAAAAGTGCGTGTCGCATTCAATACGAGCGCCTCGTCACCATCTGGAGGAATAGATCCAACAGGTATATTTAGGCAAACACCCCTTTTTGAATCGAATGATGCTATTCCCATTGCACCAACGTCCTCGAAATTACCATTCGGGTCCGAGAGCCATAATGAAGCAGGAAACTCTTCATCAAGCATACGTCCTCTTTCTTCGCGTGTTGGTTGTTGAGGATCTCAACAACAGGATATCCAAGATCGAGTGCCTTTAACTAGTCATAATATCCGTAAGGTTGTGAAGCTAATGGCTGATGAACGATGAGCGGGCTTCGTTGCCGACCAACAGCACCTGCGCAGAGCACGCTCTCCAAAGCGGATGAGACCCGCGCGACTTGAAAATTAAGCTGTTTGACAACTTGCCCCACGCACGCTGCGAGCGAGGTGTGTGGGCATTTTTAAACAATGGTCTCTAATTATCTACGGCGTCTTTCCATGATTCCCCAAACATCGGCCATGCTTTACGGCCAATTCTTTCGCGCGCAAACTCTTTATTGAATCCAAGAAAGACAAGCATGTGGTATTCAGCCAAAAGGAGAAGCCTTCCATTTATCCCACGAAGCTCCTCGACCCCATAGGCCTTAGTCTCCAGCCTCCTGTCGTAATGCGTAAGGTAATTTCGCGTATCAACAAGTTTAGTTGAGAAATCGAGAATCGACGAGTCGAGCACTTTAACGGGGCAGATGCCCTCTGCATATAGTAAATCGTTAAGTCGGCTTCTAAGATAGATTTTCTGCGACCGACGCTGGCCAGCATCAATTAGCCATTCCGGATGAGCTGTCCCTTCTCCAGTAGCGTTGATAATTGCGTCAATTCTATTAACCAATGAAACAACATTGGACGCATAGAACCTTGCGTGAAGTGTCTCCAGAGCCTGCATGAGACTCAGGAACATCAACGTCGTTGAAACCATCTCACGGGAATAAGCCAAAGAATACAGACCCACAATCGGCTCAAGGAGCTCCCTAGCATCAAACCATCGCTTTAGTGCACCGCATTCAATTGCCTCAGGGAAAGAAAAGGAGCTATATAGTGACAACTGAGTTCTCTTGACCCTCTTGCTCGACCGGGTTCCAAGAATCACCTCCAACGGTCGCAGGGATTCGTCAGCTGTCTGATCAAGTCGATCGCGTCGAAAATGTTGGTGTAAGGGTGACACCCTAGCGCCCGTTTAACGAAA
>CAVCRP010000076.1:0-2345 GCA_963604655.1 uncultured Ruminococcus sp. | reverse complement strand
CGCCATGCTCTGGCCCAATCCCGCAGCGTATTGGCGGGCAGATCCAAAATGCGTGAAGCGCGCTGATAGCCAATTCCGTGCGCAAAGAGCTCTGCGGCCTGCCGGCGCTTTTCATCGGACGCATACGGGGGACGCACGCGATCGGCAAACTCACCCGACAAAGCGCCCGAGGTTTCAGCTCTACTCTTCTTCATCATTCTCTCCGACCGGAAAATGCAGGCAATCGGGTAGAGAGCGGGTTTGCACCTCGCTCCCTCCCACACCACCGGACGTGCCGTTCGGCATCCGGCGGTTTCTAAAGTTAGGTTGTGGATTCAGTGGTCAGGCCTTTGACAAGAGACTGTAAAGCCCCATTCGTCGAAAGACGCTGTTGGGGAATGCTTTGCGCATGTGAGGGGCGTTGGCGTTCCACCATGGGCCGCGTCCATTGACGGACGATTTCCATGCTTGCTCGCTTGGCAGTCCTCTGCGTCTCAGCTCTCGTTCCCGAGTTTTGGGACGCTTCCATGCCCGCCAGACCAGTTTGCGCAGATGCCGGCGAATGTGAATGTCGATACGTTCGAAGACCTCTTTCCGATCGTCCAGCGCGTAATAGGTTCTCCATCCGCGCAGGATCATCGTCAAGGCCTTGATCGTTCCCAAGAGGGATCTTCCGCGGCCTCGACGCAGGATCGGCCTGAGCTTGTACATAAGTCGTGCAAAGCTCGCCTTAGCGACACGCGGCGCCCCTGACGTTCCCACGAACGTATATCCGAGAAATTTGGACTTCGAAGGACGAAAGAGGCCGCTCTTACTGCGATTCACCCGCAGTTTGAGCGTTCCCTCTATGAACTTAATCGTCTTTTCCAGTACACGTTCCCCGGCCTGCCGAGAGCTGACAAACAGGTTGCAGTCGTCAGCATATCTGCAGAAACTCAACCCTCGGCCCTCCAAGTGTTTGTCGAGCTCGTCGAGGACGATCAGCGACAGAATCGGGCTAAGGTTTGAGCCTTGCGGCGTACCTTCCTCTCGGGGCGAGACAAGACCGTTCTGCATGATGCCATTGCGTAAATAACGCCCAATTAGCTTCAGCAGGGCCTTGTCCTTGATCCGTTTAGTTAGGCGCGCCATTAAGCGGTCGTGGTTCACGGTGTCGAAGAACTTTTCCAAGTCCATCTCCACCACCCAGTTCTTTCCCTCCTTGATGTACCGAGAGGCCTGTTCGATCGCTTCGAGGGCGCTTCGGCCAGGGCGGAACCCGTAACTTGAGTTCGAGAAGTGGGGGTCATAAGCTTCGACAAGTATCTGAGCTATTGCCTGCTGTATCACGCGGTCCTGCACCGTCGGAATGCCGAGCATTCTCGTTCCTCCGTTCGGCTTGGGAATATCCACGCGACGCACCGGAGCCGGAATATAGCTTCCCGCCCTGATGTGTTCGGCAATGCTCCGCCAGTGTCTCCGATGGTGAGCTTCGTATTGGTCGACAGTCATGCCGTCAATGCCCGGAGCCCCCTTATTGGAAACCACCTGTTTGATGGCTCGCAGGATGTTTCTCCCTGAGAGCACCTGATCCAGTGTGATCACTGAATATTTCCTCCTTGCTTTCGTCCGCCTTTCATTCGCCGCTTTGGTCTCTGCCCATTTGCGCCTCCCTCAGAGTCGGGACTTCCGGTCCTTTCTCCTCGGCGGCGAGGTACTCACCTGAGATCCCTGCTGTTCGCCTTCGGCCACCGACTTACGCGAGAGTGAACGGCCTACTCACACACTTTAGATTCGGTCCTTCGAGGTTCGGCCTCTACTACGACCTCGGCTGACTTCCCTGTCAACATCCCTCTGCCTTGCGGCATCGGTAGCCCTCGCGGGCATCGACAGGGATCTCCCCGGGTATCACACATGCGCTTCGCGCCCTACCTGTCGGATCTACACATCGCCTTTCCGTGTCGCTACGGGGTTAACTGAATTTTGACAGCTCTCCCAGACCTTGTGCCTCATATCCGATTCCTGTTTGTCAGGCTGGCGGTTTGCTATCGGCTTCCTTCATCGATTCGTTGCCTCCTCGACTCTGCCGAGTTGCTAGTCCTTCCCGCGACCGGGCGGACAGTGGACTTTCACCACACAATCACACGTGCGCTGCCGGGCGCACTTAAATAAAAAAGCAGCGTGACATTGCTCACGCTGCTTTAGATTGAGATGGGCGTTTGGAAGGCTTCCCGGACTAGAGACCGGTTAACCGAGATTCCGGGAAGCAAGGCGCTTGGGACGCCGGATTATTGCGGTCACGATGGACTGCAGCAGGCCGCTCACGCTTCAAAAGCACCTTTCACGATCACTTTGCCGTCCTGCATCATGCGGCGCCCCTTCATAAA
>CAVCRP010000075.1:506-2428 GCA_963604655.1 uncultured Ruminococcus sp. | reverse complement strand
TTTTCGGATTACTCCTTAGAAAGGAGGTGATCCAGCCGCAGGTTCCCCTACGGCTACCTTGTTACGACTTCATCCCAGTCATCGACCACACCTTAGGCGGCTTCTTCCTTTGCAGGTTAGATCACCGATTTCGGGTGCAGTCAACTCCCATGATGTGACGGGCGGTGTGTACAAGGCCCGGGAACGTATTCAAGGCGTCGTAGCTGATACGCCTTTACTAGCGATTCCAACTTCATGCAGTCGAGTTGCAGACTGCAATCTGAACTAAGAGAGGTTTTGTAGATTTGCTCCGCCTCGCGACTTCGCTTCTCATTGTACCCCCCATTGTAGCACGTGTGCAGCCCTGGGCGTAAGGGCCATACTGACTTGACGTCATCCGCGCCTTCCTCCTGCTTAACACAGGCAGTCTCACTAGAGTCCCCAACATTACTTGATGGCAACTAGTGACACGGGTTGCGCTCGTTGCCGGACTTAACCGAACACCTCACGGCACGAGCTGACGACAGCCATGCAGCACCTGTATATCAGCCCCGAAGGGAAACCTGCTTTCACAGGCGGTCCGATATATTTCAAGACCAGGTAAGGTTCTTCGCGTTGCCTCGAATTAAGCCACATGCTCCACCGCTTGTGCGGGCCCCCGTCAATTCCTTTGAGTTTTAGCCTTGCGGCCGTAGTTCCCAGGCGGTCAACTTATCGCGTTAGCTTCGATACGGACAGGACTAAATCCGCCCACATCAAGTTGACAACGTTTACGGCATGGACTACCAGGGTATCTAATCCTGTTTGCTCCCCATGCTTTCGTCTTTCAGAGTCAGTTTCTGTCCAGCAAGCTGCCTTCGCTATTGGTGTTCTACCAGATATCTACGCATTCCACCGCTACACCTGGTATTCCGCTTACCTCTCCAGTACTCTAGTTCATCAGTCTACAAGGCAATTCGGAAGTTGAGCCCCCGGATTTCACCTCGTATTTAACAAACCTCCTACAGACCCTTTACGCCCAATAAATCCGAACAACGCTCGCCACCTACGTATTACCGCGGCTGCTGGCACGTAGTTAGCCGTGGCTTCCTTCCCCGCTACCGTCATTATTCGTCACGGGAGACAGCATTTTACGACCCGAGGGCCTTCATCATGCACGCGGCATTGCTGGGTCACGCTTTCGCGCATTGCCCAAGATTCTCGACTGCAGCCTCCCGTAGGAGTCTGGGCCGTGTCTCAGTCCCAGTGTGGCTGACCATCCTCTCAGACCAGCTACCCATCGTAGCCTTGGTGGGCCGTTACCTCACCAACTAGCTAATGGGACGCGAGCTCATCCATAAGCGATAAATCTTTAGCCAAAAACCCATGCGGGTCAATAGCCACATTCGGTATTAGCAGTCGTTTCCAACTGTTGTTCCCAACTTATGGGCAGATTACTCACGCGTTCCTCACCCTTTCGCTACTCACTCCCGAAGGAGTTCGTTCAACTTGCATGCCTAATCCATGCCGCCAGCGTTCGTTCTGAGCCAGGATCAAACTCTCCGTAAAATAAAAATTTTATCAGAGATATCTGATTTAGCTTATTTATTCGACTACTGTAAGACTTCCGTCTTATCAAAGTCATTTTCAGGTTTACATCGCACTATTCAATTTTCAATCAACTCTCAACCAGCACGCAGCGCCGGTTTCATAATATATCACGCTTTCAGCAACTTGTCAAGCCGAAGTTTTAAGATTTTTAAAACTTTATTTCAGCCACCGTTTCGTCACCATCAGCCGTCGCGCCCCGTAACTCGTTGCGCAACAGATCCTTAATGTAGCACGGTTTCCAAAACTTGCAAGCCCGATTCTGAAAAATATTCCAAAATCTCAGCCGAAGCAATATCCAATTTTTTTTCATCAGCAGCGCTCCCTCTATCAAGAAGCGCAACAGGGTTTTAAAA
>CAVCRP010000075.1:0-496 GCA_963604655.1 uncultured Ruminococcus sp. | reverse complement strand
GTCAAGCTCAAACAACGCTTTTTTGCAGGTTTCTTATCGGAAACCGGAAAGTTTACACCGATGGCGACAGGAAGAGCAGGTTCGGTCCGCCTGAAAATACCGATGCCGGGGAGACTGAAAAGCGGAGATGAATCTCCGCACTCCAAGGGGGTTACGCGATCCCATATCAATGATATAGTCTGTCGCGGCTGCACGCCGTCACTGCCGGATCACGAACGCCAACAGGCCGGGGCGGGACCGAACGTCGGCTTCGGTGACCGGACGAAGCACATCGAACCGCCGGAGACCAAAGATTACATCGGTGCTTTCAGGATCGGGCGTTCTCCATTCCATTCCACGGGAAGCCAGAGGTAGCGGCCGTCGATTGCGTTTTCCGGATTCCAGCGATCGGCCATGAAGATGATTTCGTCCGGCGCCAGCTGCAGAGCAAAGGTACCTTGAGCTCCATAGGTGATGTCGCCTCCGGCGTCAACCGCCGGATTGCCCAGCTCAGTCC
>CAVCRP010000074.1:0-2583 GCA_963604655.1 uncultured Ruminococcus sp. | reverse complement strand
CTACAATCCGTAAGAGACGAAAGGATTGGGTGTGATCTTCTCGATGACCCAGCCGTAGACGGGATTTCCGTTGACACGTTTCGAGCGTCGTTCGAACCCGGCCTTGCGCAAGGCTTCGCCCATACGTTTCTCGGAGAGGTTCAGCGACGAATAGCTGCGCAGGTAGTTCAGAATCTCCACGGTGGTCATAAAGCAATCCGTGACGGCATGTTCCGGAGGTTTCTCGAACCCTTTCAGCAGCATTTCGTATTCGATGGTCTGGACATGGAATGCGGCGTTTCCCCGGTGCAGTTCTTCGATTTCGGCTTCGTCGAACCAATAGCGGAATCCGTTGCTCAGGAGTGTTCGGGCTTCGGCATATACCCGATCCATATTGACCCATATCGCCCGGTCAATGTCGATGGATAACACCTCGAAGGGCAGGAAGCGCCGCGAGCCGGTCGGATCGGTCAGAAAGTCGTTCCCGTTCACCGAGGCCATGAAGCTCGCCAAGTGGGGATACTCTTCGATGTAAACGTCGTAGGGCCGCCGGTATTTGACCGAAGGAGCCGTGATGAGGTTCTTAAGCTCGTTTTCATCCCGTTTGTTGAGCGCCTTCAGCTGGTCGTCGATGTTGATGAAGAGGTATTCGGCGACCAGCGTCAGCATGTCCTTGTTCTGCGGGTCGATCTTTCCCGTGAAAAGATAACTGGCGAGTGAGCGGGGACAGAGGTTGTCGAGCCATGTGGTCTTGAACTTTCCCTGCTCGCCGGTCAATACCAGGCAGACGTGGTTCTGACATCCGAGGTCGTTCATCGCATTGGCGACCACGCCGACGAGCCATTTGGTCAGGTACTCCGACCAATGCCGGGCGTTGCGCACAGTGACGGTCGCGGTCAGTTCGTCGATGGCCTGCGTTCCCGTTGCCGGCGGCAGTTTATGAAAATACGCCTGCACGGGATTCACACGCTCGGAAAAGTCGCTTTCGAGCATGCTGCGCAGGTTCTCCGCCGAGGTGGAGATGCCGATGGTGCGGTCGAACTCCCGCCGAAAGGAGTTAAGCCGGTATTTGGTCACGGGGAGGAACTCGCCGTCGCTGCTGCGGAACTCCGCACGGCTTTTGACCGTGTTGTAGCGAAAGGCGTAATGCTCCCGCAGAAACTCCTCGATACGCTCGTTCCGGGACTGCTTGCCGGGGACTGCAACGCTGTCTGACACCTTATTTGCCATCGTGTTCGCCGAGAATCCGTTGAATGTCCGAGGTGCGGTAGCGAACCTTGTTCCCGACCTTAACGGCTTTCAGATATCCTTTGCGGTTCCAATGCCAGAGCGTCGCATCGCAAACGCCGCATAGCTCTTTGACCTGTTCTTTGGTCAGGTAACGTTCCTTGCGGGCTTCGGCGACTTGTGCAGCCAGCTCTTCTTTGGCGCGGTCGATAAGGCTTTTGGAGAAAGCCAACAGATCCTCGCCGCTTACCTCCAGCCGGATGCTGCCCGGAGCATCCCGGAGGATGGATAATAAATCTTTCATACATTGCTTTCCGCCCGTTGTGAGGCGCAGCCTTCCGGCGGACGGGAAAGCAACGCCGCCGCCCGGGAATTCGAGCGACGGCGCAAATATAATGTTATGATTGAGCGATATTTAAGCGTTTAATTCGCGGAGTGTTAAGGCGAATTTAACGAGCCTTATTGCGATAGAAAATCTTTTATTTCCCGGATGATGAGGGCCTCGCCGCCCCGACTGCTGACGGCCGATCCGATAAGCAGCGGTTCCGTCAGACGGCTGTATGCTTCCTGTATGCCCCGCTCGTGGACGATGCGGATGTCAGAGCCGTATTCTGCTTGCAGGGCATCGCGGAACGGTTTGATGTTGATGGGAACTACCAGATAGCGCAATTCATCGAGTGCGATCTTCAGACGTGCGATGTCGGTCTGGGTGTGTCTCTTCGTGATGTATTCGCCGATCTTTTGCCGCAACACGTCGGGATGCGTGACAGCCGGTGAAAACATGTCCACCAATGATTTGGTCGTACTCGGCCGGCCGGGTTTCCTCTTTTCACCCGCATCTTCGGCCGGAAGAGTGCCCGCGGCCCATTCCAGCACCCGGTCGCTTTCGGCCAGCCGCATCGCTTCGCGGTGGGCATCCCAGTCCTGCTTGGTGCGCAGTTCTAATTTGATGGAGCGGGAGATTAGCAGTTTGATCGTGGCACTCATGGTCATTTTCTGCAAGAATCCCAGATCGGGCGAACGCCGCAGTTCTTCGCAACGCTCCACCATCCGTTCGAAACTCTTGCCGAAGTAGAGCCAGCAAAGCATCGCCGGAAGGGTGGAATCCTTGCCGGGCTGTTCGCACTCCCGGATGATCTTGCCGGCAAGGTCGTGTTGTCGGGCTGCCTGCTCGATTTCATCGACATGCTCGAACAGTCCTTCATTGGCTTTGTCGGACATGAGGCGCCGGTACCGGGGGATGAGGGACATGGCTTGGAACATGACCAACTGGCATCCTGCATAGTCACGGGCGTTCATCGCCTCCTCGAATGCGGCGTATTCGTCGGGGTGGGTGTTCATCCATTCCCGCAACTTCGCTTTGAAAGCCTCGTATTC
>CAVCRP010000073.1:0-2716 GCA_963604655.1 uncultured Ruminococcus sp. | reverse complement strand
TTGCCAGACATTGCCCTGCTTCGAAGCAAGCTTCATTTTGATAAGTAACGGCAGCTTTTAATCCCAGAATTTTGAAAACTGCCGACGACTTTGTTCGTTTGGCAAGCACACAGCAAAAACCCCGCATTAAGCGGAGTTTCGAGTAACCCAAACTCCCGGAGACTAGCTCCGGGAGGTCCTGATCTGACGCAAAGTCGGCCTATTTATTCTTCCTAATCCATTGTTTTTATTTAATAAAAACTTGACAAGCCTTTGCTTTATCTTTATCATAGTCTATAGTTATTTAATATAGACAACATCATGTCATCTTCGCCAAAACCCTGGTCTTTCTCTACGTACACGGATGCCGATGGGCGTACCTATGTCTACGGTTATCGCAATCGCTGGGATCCGGAAAAGAAACAGTCACGCATTGAAAAACGATGCCATGTCGGACGTTTGGATCCGCAAACTGGGCAGGTCCATCTCGGGCGCAAATTCCTCACGAATAACCCGGAATACGCCGGCAAGTTTTGGCTTTACGACAATAATCAGCTCATTGAACAGGAGCCGTTCGAGCAGCCGGATACGGACAACGAACCGCAGCCGTCTTGGCGCGGGGAAGATGTTGAACTGGGGTTGACTTGGGCAGCCTGGCAATTTGCCGTGGACCATGGCCTGCTCGAGGACTTACAGGAGACTTTTGGCGAAGATACGGGTACGGAACTGCTCCGCTTTGCCATCTATCGCCTCTGCGGGGAAGACAGCGGCATGATGAATTACGCGGATTGGCTGGCTTTGGTCTGGCTGCCGCAAGCCCAGCCTTTATCGAGCCAGCGCATTAGTGAGCAGCTCGCTGTGGTTGATCAGAGCCTGATGGACCGGTACTTCAAACGTCGACACGACCGACTGCTAAAAGCGCGAAAAAAGGTCTCAGCTGCCGACATCCCGCAGTTTTTGGCTTTGGATTCCACCAGTATCAGCACTTACTCAGAGACCATCGCCTCGGCTGCCTATGGCCATGCCCGACAGGATCCTCATCTGCGGCAATTGAATTTGTCTTTAGGGGTGGATTACGAGACGGGAGATGTCTGCTATGCCTACGAAAGCGAAGGCTCGACTAACGATAAGCAGCTCTATCTGGCTATTGTGCAGCGCATGATCGACCATCAATTTGATCTCTCCAACACCGTGCTGGTGACGGATCGCGGCTATCACAGCTTGATGAACATGCAAAAACTCATCAATCTGGAACTGAAATTCGTCCAAGGCGTAACTCGAGCTGAAGACTCTGTTCGGCGGCTCTTTGATCAGCACCGCGTTTCCCTTGACGATCCTGCTTTTACCGATGGCCGCTTAGAAGTGGCGGCGTACACCACGACAGAAATGTGGCAGGAAGACGGTGCAGCCGGACGCCAGCACATTCACAACACACTGCATTTGTATCAGGACGGGTGTCTGCGGGCCGAGCAGAAACGAGTCTTTCTAAAGAATCTCGATGAAACGATTGACCGTCTCAACCAAGGGAAAAAAGTGGATTCGGAGCAGCTCAGAGAAATGCATCGGTACCTGGTCAAAAAGGAGCCTCAGCACTGGATGCGCAATGCCGCGGCAGTGGCAGAGGCGTGCCGCTACATGGGCAACTTTGTGATCCGCACGAACGTCGTCCAGGATCCTTTTATCGCTCTGAGCATTTATCGGGCCCGCAACATTGTCGAACAGAGCTTCCAGCAGTTTAAGAATCAAACTGCTGGGGATCGCCTCTACGCGACCTCAAGCACCTACATGGGCAAGCTGTTTGTCCAGGTATTGGCCCAGTCACTGCGCCTGATGATGCGTATGGCATGTCGACGCAACGAAACGGCAACGAACCGTTTGCCCAACAATTCTTTGACGAAGGCCTTCATGCAGCTGCGTTATCTGAAGGCCAATAAACCATCTGATCGCAACGCTTGGAAAACAAAAGAGATCCCGAAAAAAATCCGAGATCTCTTTACCCTGTTAGGTTTACCCTTGCCCCCGCGGGTGTTCCGGGACTAGGTGCATCCCCGGGAGTTTGGGTGCAAGCGGCTTTACCGGCCGCTATTTCTGCTGCGCCGCTTAATCAATGCTGACGGCGCTTGTCGGCTTCCTCAACTACGCTGCGGCGGATCGTATCAAACGATTCCGTAAGGGCAGCCATGACGTCCTGATTCGTGCGTGTAACGATCAAATTGCGCCCGGATGCGACGAGATCCACACGGATGGTGAAAGGTCCCATCGTTTGGTGCCCTTCCTGTGTCACCGTAACCTTGCAAGGTCCGATTTGGTTGTCGAACTTTGCGAGCCCTTCGAGCTTTTCATTCACAGCCGCTTCAACGGCGGCAGAGCGATTGATGCCATGAAAGACGATCTGAGCGGTCATATAGGAACCTCGCTTTTGGTTATTGTTTTCTGCAGAAGATGGAATCGTATTGCTTGTGTAATGCGTTCCTTCCTCTTGCTTTAAGTGTATAGTTTTCCGCCTGCTCTGAGATAGGCGGATGATTGGAGCTTATCCCAAGTCGACAGGTGGCCGAATATTCCATGTATGGTCAAGTGCAATCGGGTAAAATAGCGCTCGCGCACGATAGGCCAAGCATGCGGCCTGTTTATGCGGGTTGACCGTTGATGACGGCTAAGAGACAACTTTTCAAATGCATACTAAAGATGCTCTGAGCCGTCGTTGAAGATTTTTGATTCGTGCGTTGCCGATGTT
>CAVCRP010000072.1:0-2725 GCA_963604655.1 uncultured Ruminococcus sp. | reverse complement strand
CCACCGTGGCGCCCTCGTCGCGCAGGCGGCAGATGCCCTCCAGGATGGCGTTGCGGCTTTGCGGGTCGACCGCCACCGTGGGTTCGTCAAAAAAGATGAGCTCGGGCTTGTGCGCGATGCCGCAGGCAATGTTGAGACGACGCGCCAGGCCGCCCGAGAGCTTGCCGGGGCGGAACTTGGTAAAGTCGCCCAGGCCGACAAAGTCGATCGCCTCGTCCACCAGCGCGCGGCGGCGCTTGCGGTCGTTGACGTAGAGACTGCAGAAATAGTCGATGTTCTCGCGCACGGTGAGCTCGTCGAACACCGCCACCTGCTGCGGCACCACACCGATGCGGCGCTTGAGGTCGTAGCGGGCGGGCGTCATGCGCTCGCCGAACAGCTCGATGGTGCCCTTGTCGTAGGCGAGCAGCTGCAGGATGCAGTTGATGGACGTGGTCTTGCCCGAGCCGTTGGGGCCCAGCAGACCAAAGATCTCGCCAGGGGCAATACTCAGGTTAAAGTGGTCGAGCGCAATAAGATCGTCATAGCGCTTGACGAGATTTTCGACGTGGACGATGTCTGTCATGAGGCGGCCCTTCTGTTGGTCGTGGCCCGGTACGATTGCATCATCGCAGGAGCGGGCAGCGCGCACCAGTGAGCTTTGTCACGAGTGCGGGGCGGTCGCGTAGCCTGCTGACGCGACCGCCCCGCCGCGTGGGAGGAATGTCACGGTTGCTTTGAGTGGCGCCTCCCCCGTGCGCGGCATCGCGTACAATACCCGTATGAACAGGCTTTTCGACAAATCGATCGTGCTGGCGTGCTGTGTTGCGGCCGCCATGGGTCTTGTTGTGGACGCTCGCCTGGTCGCGGCGTTTTGTCTTGGCGTTATTACCACCTCACTGGCCGAGGTCGCACGGGGAAACCGTGACCGCCGTGCGAGCGAGGCCGCGAGCTACGTCTACATCATCGCGGCCGTCTTCGTGCCGCCGTTTGTGCCGTTTGCGCCTCTCGCCCTCTATGACATCGCGCGGCGCGTGCGCCGTGAGCACGCCTGGATCGCGCTGGGTGTCGGCGCTGTCTTTGCCTGTGCGCTCGTCGCGGACCTTCGCGGCGGCGCGCTCACCACCCGAACGCTGTTGCTAACCGCCATCCTTTCGGTCGCCGCCACGTTGCTGTCGCTGCGCACCGCGCAGCTGGAGCGCGAACAGGAACGCATGCGTCGCACCCGCGACAAGCTGCAAGAACGCGCCCTGGCACTCGAGGCACGCAACCGCGACCTCGCCGACCGCCAGGACTACGAAGTCGAGCTCGCGACGCTCGCCGAACGCGCCCGCATCGCGCGCGAGATCCACGATAACGTGGGCCACCAGCTCACGCGCGCTTCGCTTCAAACCGAAGCCCTGCGCGTGGTCCATGCCAACGAGCCCGGCGTTGCCGCCGATTTCGCCGACGTCAAATACACCGTTGACGAGGCGCTCCAGCTCGTGCGCGCCAGCGTCCACGCGCTCAACGACAATGCGACCAACCTCTCCGTGCAGCTCGAACGCATCGTTGAAGGCGCGCGCTCGGACAGCGGTCCGCAGATTGAGCTTGAGGTTTTGGCCGAGCATGCGCCCGCCAACGTCGCCAACTGCTTTGCGGCGGTGCTGCGCGAGGCGCTTTCCAACGCCATGCGCCACGCCCATGCCAAAACCATTACCGTGCGGTGCATGGAGCATCCGTCGTTTTACCAGCTCATCGTTACCGATAATGGCGCGGACGCGACCCCGGCGAGCAGCAGCAACGTCGCAGAAGGCATGGGGCTCGGCTCCATGCGCGAGCGCGTCGAGGCGCTTGGCGGCACCTTCACCGCCGGTCCGCGCGCCGGTGCCGGCGGCTGGCGTGTGTTCGCCACCGTTCCCAAACAGCAAGGAGATGAGGGCCGATGAGGCTCATCGTTGTCGACGACGACCGCCTAGTGGTCGATTCGCTCAAGATTATCCTGGGCGCCCAGCCGCAGATCGAGGTGGTGGGCACCGGTGCCAACGGCAACGACGCAGTGGCGCTCTACGCTGAGCACTCGCCCGACATCGCGCTGCTCGACATTCAGATGCCGGGACGCGACGGCCTATCGGCGGCGCGCGAGATCCTCGAGCGCGATCCTGCAGCACGCGTGGTGTTTCTGACAACGTTTTCGGATGACGAGTACATTGTGTCGGCACTCAAACTGGGCGCCCGCGGCTACCTGATCAAGACCGATGTCGCCGCTATTCCGCCGGCGTTGGCGCAGGTCATGGAAGGTAAACGTGTGCTCGAGGGCAAGGCGATCGAGGATGTCGATTTTGATGGGGCGAACGCTGAGGCCGGTGCGACTCGCCGGCCCGCGGCCTTTGCCGGTCTGACCGACCGCGAGTTCGAAGTCGCCGAGCTCATCGCCCGCGGCCTCGATAACAAGGAGATTGCCGCCACGGCTTATATGGGAGAAGGCACGGTGCGCAACCACATCAGCTCGATCCTGGCCAAAATGGGCCTGCGCAACCGCACCCAAATCGCCATCGCCTACCTGCGAGGGTAATTACCCAACGGCCGACCGCTCCGGCATAGCAAAATGGCTGCCATCGATTTAATGCCATTTCAAAACTAAGCCGGTTTACGGGGCTAAACTCAGGACCCCCATCCATACCCGCGTTTTCTGCAAAATGACGGCTCGTCTACCTGCACTGATAATTGTTCTCGGGGGAAGCGGGCACTGCGGGGCGCGGCAACG
>CAVCRP010000071.1:0-2836 GCA_963604655.1 uncultured Ruminococcus sp. | reverse complement strand
CGGTCCTGCCGGGGCGGGAGGGGTAGCGTTCACCCACACGAACTCACGAAGCCTCCAAAAAGGGACAGGTTTATTTTGGCAGGTTTTTCCTGCGGTTTTGTCGTTCTAGCAAAAAGTGCCCCGCAACTGGCTCAAACTCCAGTTGCGGGGCGCTTGCATTTGCCCAGATAAAACCGACCAAAATAAACCTGTCCCTTTTTGGCAGGTTAGTCCCAGAAGCTGTCTTCCTCGTCCTCGGATTTGGGTCCGCGGTCAACGTACATCTTATGGGTGCGCTTCTCCATCACAAAGGCAAGAATCGCAAACAGCAGGATGCCGCCGGCGAAAAGGATGGCAAAACCAGTGCGGGTGCCAAACAAATAGGAAAAAACTGCGTCCATTGGGTGCCTTCTTGCGTAGTTGAGTTGGGTCGTAAACGCTCATAAGTATATACTTGCCCATACATGTACAAGGTTGCAACCTAAATGGAATGTATATCGCCGGAGGATCTAATGCTTGATATCAAGTTTGTTCGCGAGAACCCCGATGCCATCGACGCCGCCATGGCCAATCGCCAGACGTCTTGGGACCGCGAGAAGTTCTTTGAGCTCGACGACGAGCGCCGTGCCGTCATCACCGAGGTCGAGGAGCTCCAGGCCACGCGTAACGCCGAGTCCAAGAAGATCGGTGCCCTGATGAAGGAGGGCAAGAAGGACGAGGCCGAGGCTGCCAAGGAGGCCGTGCGCGCCGTCAACGAGAAGATCGACGGCCTGGCCGAGCGCCGCACCGCCCTCGAGCAGGAGCAGTACGACTTTATGGCTCACCTGCCCAACATCCCGTGCGAGGCCACCCCGCTTGGCAAGGACGAGGACGAGAACATCGAGCGTCGTCGTTGGGGCACCCCGCGCGAGTTCGATTTCGACTTTAAGCCGCACTGGGACCTGGGCACCGACCTCGACATCCTCGACTTCGAGCGCGGCAACAAGCTCTCCGGCAGCCGCTTCACCGTTCTCGGTGGCGCCGGCGCCCGCCTGGAGCGCGCCCTCATCAACTTCTTCCTGGACACGCACACCAGCCGTGGCTTTAAGGAGTGGTGGCCGCCCATCGTCGTCAAGCGTCAGACCATGTTCGGCACGGGCCAGCTGCCCAAGTTCGAGGACGACGCCTATCACGTCTCGGGCGACAACTTCCTGATCCCCACCGCCGAGGTCGTGCTCACCAACCTGCACGCCGGTGAGGTCCTCGACGCCGATACCCTGCCGCGCCGCTACACCGCCTTCACCCCCTGCTTCCGCGAGGAGGCCGGCTCCGCTGGTCGCGATACCCGCGGCATCATTCGCCAGCACGAGTTCGACAAGGTCGAGATGGTCAAGTTCGCTAAGCCGGAGGAGTCCGACGAGGAGCTCGAGAGCATGACCGCCGAGGCCGAGTTCCTGCTGCAGCAGCTGGGTCTTCCGTATCGCGTGATTAGCCTGTGCACCGGCGACCTGGGCTTCTCTGCCCGTCAGACCTACGACGTCGAGGTCTGGCTGCCGAGCTACAACGCCTACAAGGAGATCAGCTCCTGTTCCAACTGCGGTGACTTCCAGGCCCGTCGCGCCAACATCAAGTATCGCGACCCCGAGAACTTCAAGGGTTCGCGCTATCTGCACACCCTCAACGGTTCCGGTCTGCCGGCTGGCCGTACCATGGCAGCCATTCTGGAGAACTACCAGAACGCTGACGGCACCATCACGATCCCCGAGGTTCTGCGTCCCTACATGGGCGGCCTCGAGAAGATCGAGCCGGTCGCGTAGATTGGCTGCATAAGCGATTTGCTAGGGCACTCCTTTTTGGGGTGCCCTTTTTGTGTGCGGCCATACCATGCTGTGCGGACAGCTCAATAGAAAACACACGAACAACTGTTCTGTATACAGCCATCTACCTGCTATGCTTTTGCTAAATAAGAGCGAGAGAAAGGGGACGCGATGGAGCTGTTTGATGATCGGGTGGTTTTGTTTGAGAGCGACGAGGGCGGGGAGTACCTGCTTGTGACGTGTGAGCCGTCTGGCATGGGTGGCCTGGTGGTTCGACAGACGAGCGAGGGGCCGTTGACGCAATGGTGCTACGAGGAGTCGCCTCATGTGGTTGAGACGTTTGTGGCGCACGAGGGGCTTGTGGCCCTAGAGCATTTCTATGGGGTCCAGACATCTAATCAGGTTGCTCGCATGTTGAGCATCTCGTTTGCCGATTATGATTGTGCCCAGCGGGTGAGATCGCTCTTGAGGGAACTTGATGCTAAGTTTGACGTGATCGAAAAGCCAATCGATCGTACGGGGAATGGCGGTATATGCGGAGCAGCATGACAAGACTGCGTTCCACAAAAAAGTTTGAAATTGTGCTTGACTCCAATAAGCTAAAGTGGTTTTATATGTCTTGCGCTGCGGCGTTACCTCAGCTGGATAGAGGGTCTGACTACGAATCAGAACGTCATAGGTTCGAATCCTATACGCCGCACCAATTGAAATTGAAAGCCTCCGGCAACGGGGGCTTTTCTTTTAGGCAGTCGCCGCATGGATTCGAACCTCGGTCGAGGCGCGAGCGTGAAGCGGACGCGGAGCGTCCGGTAGCGAGCGGGCGAGTCCGCCGGCAGGCGGGCGAAGCCGGTGCGGATCCGCGAAGCGGATGCGCGGAATCCTATACGCCGCACCAATTGAAATTGAAAGCCTCCGGCAACGGGGGCTTTTCTTTTATGGCAACACCGCATGGATTCGAACCTCGGTCGAGGCACGAACAACTTAATTATCACTCCGTAAAATTTTTGGCTCTGTTAGACCAAGATTGACATACATGTGTCCCCACGGTGCCATATCGTTAG
>CAVCRP010000070.1:0-2896 GCA_963604655.1 uncultured Ruminococcus sp. | reverse complement strand
ATGCGTGGCGCCGTCCTCGCCCACCGAGATACCGGCGTGCGTGGCGCCGATCTTCACGTTGAGGTGCGGATAGCCGATGGAATTGCGAACTTGCTCGTAGGCGCGGCCGGCAGCGAACATGGCGAACGTGGACGCGAAGGCCACGCGCCCCGTCGTGGCGATGCCGGCGGCAAGGCCCATGAGGTTCGACTCGGCGATACCCGCGTCGAAGAAGCGGTCCGGGTAGGCGGCTTTGAACTTGCCGGTCTGCGTGGCGGCCGCGAGGTCGGCATCGAGCACCACGAAGTCATCGTGCTCGGCACCCAGCTCGACGAGCGCTTCGCCGTAGCTCACGCGCGTGGCGACTTTCTTGACATCTGCCATGATTAGAGCTCCTTTCCAGCGGCGGTCAGCTCCGCCATGGCCTGCTCGTACTGCTCGTCGTTGGGTGCCTTGCCGTGCCAACCGACCTGGCCCTCCATGTAGGACACGCCCTTGCCTTTGACCGTCTCGGCGACGATGCAGGTGGGCTGGCCCTTGGTGGCGCGCGCCTCGGCGAAGGCGGCGCGGATCTGGTCGAAGTCATTGCCGTCGGCGAGCTCAATCACGTGGAACTTGAAGGCGCGGAACTTGTCAGCGATGGGCATCGCGGAGTTGACCTCCTCGATGGGTCCGTCGATCTGCAGGCCGTTGTGGTCCACGATCAGGCAGAGGTTGTCTAGCTTGTGGTTGCCGGCGAACATGGCGGCCTCCCACACCTGGCCCTCCTCGATCTCGCCGTCGCCGAGCAGGCAGTAGGTGCGATAGGTGTCGCCCCAGTGCTTGGCTGCGAGCGCCATGCCCGTGGCGGCGGAGATGCCCTGGCCGAGCGAGCCGGTGGACATGTCGATGCCCGGCGTGTCGTTCATGTTGGGGTGGCCCTGCAGGTGGCTGCCGATATGGCGGAGCGTCTCAAGATCAGCCTTGGGGAAGAAGCCGCGCTCGGCCAGCACGGAGTACAGGCCGGGGGCGCAGTGGCCCTTGGAGAGGACGAAGCGGTCGCGGTCGGTCTTCTTGGGATCGGCCGGATCGATGTTCATCTCCTCGAAGTACAGGTAGGTCATGATATCGGCCGCGCCGAGCGAGCCGCCGGGATGACCGGACTTGGCCGCGTGCACGGCGGTCACGATCCCCTTCCGCACCTCATTGGCAATCTTCTTGAGCTCTTCGTCGCTCATTGTGCCTTCCTTTCGCACACAACGTGAGACGCACGCGACGGCAGCACCGGCGCGATGCACGTACGCGCTCCATTATGCGTGATGAAAGGAGTTTTACCACGGACTTTTACCAGTTTTACCGCCGAACGGACGGTATGGGTTGGTAAAACGTTTCTGCTGTGAAGACCCCGGGGAGACACATAGAGCGGGAGGGCGTCACCAAGAACCAAGCTCCATCGTACAAGACCGCACGCCCGTCCACACAGATACCCGGTTCGTCCCGGATGCAGACAGATTCGGGCCTTCCAGGCGGGAAATCTATCGTAATCCGGGACCAACCGTCCTTTGCTCACGTTGGACAGCAAATCTGTTCTTATCCGGAACAAACGTGGTGGCGATGCAATCGACTTTGCACCCTCTTATCTGATGTCATTATTGTTTCATTTACATTAAATAGTTTCCTGAAGAAAACATTTTTACAAAAGGGACTACATTGACTTCGTCCTTCGAAGAACGCTCTGCAGTCGCAAACGATTGGAGATACTATGCGACTCAAAACAACAGCTAAAGCAGCTCTATCCATAGCCCTATCAGGGCTCCTTATGACAAGCACGCCGCTTTCCGCTTTAGCGGCAACGAGCGAAAACAACACGAATGCTTCCGAAACAACCATCGAAGTTGACAACAGCAATATCTCCGTCAACGAGGCGCAGGACACAAGAACCGTAACTCTCGTCGAATCAGACGGCACGGCCTCGATTTTCACCTACAACAAAGAAACCAATACTGTTTATTCATCAATTACGGGTGAGACTGTTTCAGTTGATGGCGTATCAGATATCGACGCGCCGAGCACGCGGTCAGCAGGCCAACTACCGTACACAAGGTCGTATGCGACTTACTACTTGTCCTATGCAAAAATTAAATCTCTAACAGGACGTGTCGCAACATACGCTAACGTCGCGGCGGCAGTTCTCGCATGCACTGGCGCACAATCATTGGGGGCGGCAGCAAGTTTTATAAGTGCGGCTGCCGGTCTCATTAACAGCAGCGTGAGCCCGAGTTCAAAACATGGCCTTAAGATGACCGTTTGCACCACACGCCACTATCGCACGCGTCTTGGCAAACGCTATGTCTACAACATCACTAAGACAATTTCCTCTGCAGGGAAATACTGATGGACAACCAAAAGATACCGTACCAGACAATCCGACAAATACTGGGGTATGCAGGAGGAATTCTTATTCTGGCATCGATCCTCGACTTTATCCCTGCGGGCACGCTGTGCACGATACTCCAATCGCTCGGAGCCCTTCTGATGGCCCTCTCTTTTCTCTTTGACACCGACTCAGCAAAAGGAGTGAAGCTCTTCTTCTCCATCGCCCTCGTTGCTCTAACAATGGTGAATCTTCTTTCAGCACTGCACGTGGGATGACCCTTTCGCACCGCCCACCGATTCGGTCAAACTTCAATGTTAAGAGAACGATTCGCCCCGGGTACAGACAGATTCGGCCATCATAGGCGAGAAATCTGTCGCAATCCGGGACGAACCGTTCCTATCTTGACGGCTCCAGCCCCGCTACGCGTCCAGCTCCTTGAAACCTTCGCCGAAGGCTTCGGTTACGTCGGCGATGATCGTGATCGCATCCGGGTCGCGTTCGGCCACGATGGCCTTCAACGTCGAGAGCTCGCGGCGCTCTATAATCACCATGATCATCGGC
>CAVCRP010000069.1:0-3732 GCA_963604655.1 uncultured Ruminococcus sp. | reverse complement strand
GAAACGGCGGTCGACGAAACTGGAGAGGAGGTATTACGAGCTCCTGTGCGAATTGAAGGGAGCGCTCCCGCAAACTGCCTCTTGACAACTTATAGGAGCGTCGGTTTTGATTTCGTAATTTTCGGGATGGTCGAGGGTGCTCGGTTTAACGTAGTAGATAGGCTCATTTCGTGGCGAGCGGCCCGACACAAGGCTCAAGGTAACCAGCCTCGGGCGGTCATCCTCGAAGTTGCGGTGGAATACGGACTGAATAGCCTAGATTTGGGGGTAAACAGTCCGTATTTCACCGCAACTTATTGGGGGATGGGGTTTAGTGGCGGGCGAGGTCGTAGGCTTGGGCGGCTGACTCGCCGGCGCAAATGAGGTTGGTTGTGGCCTCCTGAGCCTTGAGCGCCTGGTCGAGGGGCATGGGCTTTCGGCAGATCGGCAGTACCAAGTCGATACCTTGCTCGTATACCGCATCCAAGTTGTCGGCACGGCCGCCCACGACGGCGGCCACCGGCCTGCCATAGCGCTTGGCACGGCGAGCCACACCCACCGGAGCCTTGCCGGCGGCGGACTGCTCGTCCATATTGCCCTCACCCGTTATGACCAGGTCGACTTCGCGCACGCGCTCGTCAAATCCCACGAGATCGAGCACCGTCTCCACGCCCGAACGCAGCTCCGCGCCGAGCGCCAGCAGCGCGGCGCCCAAGCCACCGGCAGCGCCCGCACCGGGCACGCCGAGCACCGAGCCAAATGTCCGTGCGCTCTCAGGTGTGCACAGCAATCCCTGGGCTCGAGCTCCGGCAATCGCCGTATCGAGCAGGCGGCCGTAGCCGACCATCCAGCTGTCGCACTTGTGAAGCGCCTCGGCGTCATCCGTCGGCAGGCCCTTCTGCCCGCCGAACACCGCCAGAGCGCCTCGGCGTCCCACGAGCGGATTCTCGACATCCGATAGCACAACGATACGAGCGCCATCCAAAGCCTGCAGCGCTGGCGCCAAATCAACGCTCGCCACCTGCTCAAGGCCGGCAAGACCGGGTGCGACATCGCAGCCCTGATCATCGACAAGGCGCGCGCCCAGCGCCTGCAGCATGCCGGCGCCACCGTCGTTGGTGGCACTTCCGCCCAAGCCAATATAGATAGTCTTTGCGCCCGTGCGAACCGCGCGAAGCATGAGCTCGCCCACGCCATAGGTTGTAGCAGCCAGCGCCGACGACTCCGTGCAAGGCGAATACCCAATGCCGGCCGCCTCGGCCATCTCGATGACCGCGGACTCGCGCTCGACATCAACCAGCATCCGGGCAGGCACACGCTCGCCAAAGGGCCCTGCAACCTCGCAGGTCACAAGCTCGCCACCGCAAGCGGCAACGGCGTCGAGCGTTCCCTCACCACCATCTGCCAGCGGCAACGTGGCCACTTGGGCATCGAGCCAAACGCGGCGCACGCCTTCGGCAACCGCTGCCTCCGCCTGCGCGCTCGAAACGCTACCTTTAAAGGAATCAATCGCCAACAGCACACGGCGGGGCCGGCGGCACGCGGCACCAAAATCGACCACCTCAACGACGATATCTTCGGCACACGCGAGCGCCTCAGCGTGAGCGGCATGTGCCTCAAGATCGGTCCCACAACCGCAGCCAGCACCATCGGCACCACGCAGCCCACAAAAATACCCGCTCAACACCTCACGACACTCATCCGCCAGCACGCCGGTGGTCACATTAAACCGATGGTTCAGGCGCGAATCGGCATTCAGGTCATACAGCGAACCCAGTGCGCCGGCCTTGGCATCAGCCGCACCATACACGCAGCGCCCGATGCGCGCGTTGACCATAAGGCCCGCGCACATGCAGCAAGGCTCAAGCGTCACGTAGACCGTGCAATCGGAAAGGCGCCAGCGGCCAAGTGCCTGGGCAGCGGCGCACACGGCCGCAAACTCTGCATGCGCCGAAGGGTCCTGATCGAGCTCGCGGCGATTATGCGCCCTCGCGACAATCTCGCCCGCGCGCACTACCACGGCACCAATGGGGACTTCGCCCACCGCCGCGGCGGCGCGAGCCTCCGCCAGTGCCTCGCGCATGAACTTCTCGTCGATTTCGGTGATCGTCATCGTTCGCCTTCCCTGTTGCAAATTCAAAACGATGCTATCATTACGACTCACGGAGAGATGGCAGAGCGGTTGAATGCGGCGGTCTTGAAAACCGTTGAGCGCGAGAGCGTTCCGGGGGTTCGAATCCCCCTCTCTCCGCCACTTTTAGCGATGCACCGGCGTCATGGTCCGCTCAAACAGCGCATCGACCACGTCGGCAATCTCGGGTCGACTCTCAAGATCATGACCCGATTCCCACCAGTTTGTGAACAGTCGAATAATGCCACCGGCGATAAACTCCGATGTCGTCTCGAGCGATACGGGGGCCAAGGCGCCCTCGTCAAGCGTGCTCATCACGCGCTCGCGAATGGAATGGGCAATGCGGTCGCAAATCATGCTGGTCAGCATGCCCGACATGCTGCTCTCCAGGATGTTATCCATGAGCTGCTCATGAGCCAGAATCATGTCCATGGCGTCGGCAAACACCTCATGGCGAAGCACGCGCACGTCGTCGGCCGACACCGCGCTCCCCTTACCGGTCCGCTTTTGCGGCAGCCCCGACATAAGCTCGTCGACATAAAAGGCAAAGTAATCGTTCTTGTCGCGGAAATGCTTGTAGAACGTCGTGCGGCGGATCATGGCACGCTCGCACAGCATGGCAACCGTAAGGTCCTCAAAACGATGCTCTTCGAGTAGCTCGGTAAAGGCATCGAACAAGGCACGATAGGTTTTCTTAATGCGCAGGTCCATCTGCATCGCATCCTCAGGGCAAGACAGCGCTCGGTAATCTGTCGCATATCTTACACCTGTACCCCGCCCCTCGCCGAGCGGTCGACTTTACCGAAAACATAACGCTTACCGGAAAGTTCGGCACGGCAAAACGTTGCGGGTATACTAGTAGCGTTATACCAACGGCAGCTGGCGCATGCCGCCGCGGCCATTCGAAACGGAGACATCATGATTACCGTCATCATCGGCATCGTTGTTGTCATTGCGATTGTCTGCGCCATCGCCGGCATCTACAACAACATGGTCACCAAGCGCAATCGCATCGACAACGCGTGGCAGAACATCGACACGCAGCTGCAGCGCCGTAACGACCTGATCCCCAACCTGGTCGAGACCGTCAAGGGCTACGCCAAGCACGAGCAGGAGACGCTCTCCGCCGTAATCAGCGCGCGCAACACCGCCGTCAAGGCGACCACGCCCGAGGCCAAGATGGAAGCCGACAACGTGCTGACCGGTGCCCTGCGCCAGCTCTTCGCCGTTGCCGAGTCCTACCCCGACCTTAAGGCAAACACCAACTTTACGCAGCTCCAGGCATCGCTCGAGGATACCGAGAACAAGATTAGCTACGCACGCCAGAGCTACAACGACTGCGTGCTCAGCTACAACAACGCCATCCAGACGTTCCCGGCCGTCATCTTTGCCGGCATCTTCCAGTTTAAGGAGCGCCAGGGCTTCGAGGCCGCCGAGGCCGCCCGCCAGGCACCGACCGTCAAGTTCTAATAGGTTGACATCACATCCTTAATCGGCTAAATGCATAAACCACCCCGTCGAATGCATACTTCGACGGGGTGGTTTCTTTTCTTGCGAAGGTTCCCCGGGTCGCGCGCGCAGACGTGGTGTAAGAGCGTCCTGAGGTCCGTCGCTGCAAGTCC
>CAVCRP010000068.1:0-4404 GCA_963604655.1 uncultured Ruminococcus sp. | reverse complement strand
CTCGTTAACTATAAACCTTCCTTGGAAACACGGCTTAGCGATGAAATTAGGAATGAGGGGTGGTTCCCTATGGAATGGATTAACGATCCTACGGTTAGGGGAATGCTCACAATGCTTGATGAAATTCAAAAGCGTTTTGCCGATATTGATGACTTATGGAATAAGTTAGATAAAATTAATTTCTATTTCCGCGATATTGAGGAGATGGAACTAACTGATGACATTTACATCAAAATGAACTCCCGTGGGAAACCACTCACGGACTTTGAACATTTCAAGGCTGAACTCTTAAAGATTATACGTTCTGAAAATGGCGATGAAACTACCGCTAAACGCATTGGTCTCAAAATAGACCGCGAATGGACTGATTTACTTTGGATTTATCGAGATAAGGACAATCTTGTTGATAGCGGGTTCCTGAACTTTTTCCGTATAATCTCCCTTATTCTGATTTATAAGTCAGACCAATCTTCGCTAAATTTCGATTTAGAAGATGATTTCAGTTTACTGGAAAGACTTTATAAAAACCAGCCCCAAAATGTAGAGTTTCTCGAACAAGCCTTTGATTGCATGGTTAATATTCAGAACAAACCTCTACTCTCTAATTCATTGCCTCCTAACTCGATTGATGATTTCTTCAACTCCTACCTGTCAGCAAATAATTATGAGTTTGGGAAGGTTGTAGTATCTCAACAAATTACAGACCTTAATATTTTCAAAGGGGTATTGACTGGAACAGCATTGCGTAGAAATACGCCCTATTGGTTAATAATGCTTTACTCCTTCCTCGTCTATTTAATGAACTATGACAAGGTCAAAGAGACAGATTTCCGTCGACGCTTACGCGTTGTGGTAAATCTACTCAAGAACTCTAGAAATGAGGTTGTCGATAACCCTAATGGTGATGCAGGTAACCGTATGCCGGCAAATCTTTGTCAGGTAGAACATATTATTCTTTCTGGGAAGATTGCAACTAGTATAAAAATTGACAATGACGTAAGGCAGAATTTCAATGTAATTCAGATGGATGAGGAGCGTCAAAAGCTCCAGTTCACCAATGAACATCCCGAGCACTCTAAAGATCTTTTTCAGTTGGAGGACTACTATCTAATTCAAGGTCGTACAGATATTGTTGGGTATGAAAATACTCATCTTTATCAGCGATTCATCCAAGTCTTCAATACGTGCTCTCGCGATGCTATTGACTGTGCAATGTTAGCAACATCTGATTATAGCCAAAGGTTAAACAATTGGTGTATTCAACTAGGTTCAGGAGATCAAAATGAAATCGGCGACAAGGCTTGGTTCGCATTATTTCATCCGACAGGCAAGAATCCAGATTTCAATAAGACAAAGGATTCATTGCGCGCTCTGCTTAGGATTGATATCACCACAAACATAACAATTGACAACAATTACTTGCAAGAAAAAATCGACGCATATCTGGAAAAATGTAAAACTAAAAATCAATACGATTGGCGATATTATTATATCTCATATCCATGCTTCCGTCCCAGTCGCTATGGTAAGTATACTATGTATGAAGATCAATCATATGCTCTTGTGGCATTGTTCACTGAGAAACGTGAGTCTTCCAATGCTTACCAATGTATGCTTAAAGCTCTCATTGAAAATCAAGCAGTAGCAAATTCTGCAGAGTGGCATGATATCCGTGCTCTTTCCTACAGAAAAGGGCTGTTAACCTGTGAAAACGATGCCTTTGTATCGTACTCTTTGAGGGACAATAAAGAGCGTGCAAGATTTAGCATCCCGCAAAACAAAGAAGGTATTGACATCATTGACCGTATCCAGTACTTTAAGGATAATAGGAAGGATGATAATCACTGGATATACCAACAAAATTAGTTTTAGGCCATGAATAAAGTCGCCCTAAAAGAGCGACTTTATTCATTTGATAGGTTTTACTTCGATCTTGCGATCAGAACTAGGTAATACAGTATCTAATTGCTACCATTACATAAGAATTCTGAATCAAGAGAAGTCATACGAGCAGAAACACTATCTAACCAAGAACCTCCCAATAAAAACGACATGCTATATTCAAGAAAAAATGTTAAATTTGTAGAAAGCAATAACCAGAAGCCCTGATTTATATTCACTTAAAGCGAAGGCATCACCAGACTATCCCCCAAACCTCACCATGCAGGAGAGCCCCATATCGAACCAATCAGCAGAAACCGGAGTCGTCGAGTCGTCAAATACGACCCGAGCAAGCAGCCGCTCGCCTCTTCGGTATGGTCCGCTGCGTTATGCGGTTGTGGATGTTGAGATCGGTCTGACAGACCACCGGATCCACGACATCGGGGCACTCCGTTACGACGGAGCCATCTTTCATAAAGCCTCAAAAGAGGAGCTGCTACCCTTCCTCGAGCGTGTGGAGTATCTCTGCGGACACAACATCATCCACCACGATGCCAAATACCTCTTCGAGGATAGACAAATACCTTGGCGGCTGGTCGACACGCTTTACCTCTCGCCCCTGCTCTTTCCAGAACGTCCCTATCATCGGCTCGTCAAGGATGATAAGTTGGTCAGCGATCAGATGAACAACCCGGTCAACGACTGCGAAAAGGCACGTGATCTGCTTCTGGACGAGATGGCCCGTTGGGATGCATGGCCCGAACAGAAACAGAGACTCTTCACTGCGCTGCTGAGGGGGCAGCCGGAGTTCGACGGATTCCTCGATCTGATGGGAGCTGGCCCGAAGGATTGCAACCTCAGCGAACAAATCGCCACCGTCTACCGAGGCCGCATCTGCCAAAATGTCGAACTCGAACCGTTGATCGAACACTACCCCTGCGAACTGGCCTATGCACTGGCGCTAATCGACACGACCGATCACCGCTCCATCACGCCGGGATGGGTATTGCACAACTACCCGAGTGTGGAGTTCGTCATCAAGAAGCTGCGCCACACCCCCTGCCTTGCAGGCTGTGCCTACTGCAACGCCCAACTCGATGTCCACCGCAGCCTCAAATCTCTGTTCGGTTACGATGCCTTCCGCACGTACGAAGGTGAACCCCTCCAGGAGCGGGCGGCACAGGCGGCCGTCGAAGGACGTTCGCTGCTGGCGATCTTCCCGACCGGTGGCGGAAAGTCACTCACCTTCCAGCTGCCGGCTCTTATGGCAGGACTCTCGGTCCACGGGCTCACGGTGGTGATCTCACCCCTGCAGTCACTGATGAAGGACCAGGTGGATAACCTCGCTGAACGGGGTATCACCGAGGCCGTCACCATCAACGGCATGCTGGATCCCATCACGCGGGCTCTTGCCATCGAAAAGGTGCAAGATGGAACAGCCGCGCTGCTCTACATCTCGCCCGAGATGCTCCGCTCGGCAACGATCGAACGCATCCTCCTCGCCCGCAACGTCGTCCGTTTCGTCATCGACGAGGCCCATTGCTTCTCGTCGTGGGGTCAGGACTTCCGGGTCGATTACCTCTATATCGGCCACTTCATCCGCAAATACCAGCAGAAAAAGGGAAGCAAACTTCCGATCCCGGTCTCCTGCTTCACGGCCACAGCCAAACAGAAGGTGATCCAGGACATCCGCGACTACTTCGAACAGACGCTGGATCTGAATCTGGAGCTCTTCGCTTCGAAGGCCACACGCACAAACCTGAGCTACTCGGTGCTGCACGTCGACAACGACGAAGAGAAATACCAGCGGCTGCGCGAACTCATTGCCGACTCACAATGTCCGACCATCGTCTATGTTTCGCGAACTCGTCGAACCCGGGAGTTGGCGTCACGCCTCACCCACGACGGCTTCCGGGCCCTTCCCTTCAACGGCAAGATGGATTCTGACGAGAAGATCACCAACCAGGAGGCCTTCATGAACGACCATGTACGCATCATCGTCGCCACGTCGGCCTTCGGCATGGGTGTGGACAAGAGCGACGTGGGGCTGGTGATTCATTACGACATCTCCGATTCGCTGGAGAACTACGTACAGGAGGCGGGGCGCGCCGGCCGCAACCCCCATCTGCATGCCCGCTGCTACGTCCTCTACGGCGACAGCGATCTGGACAAGCACTTCATCCTGCTGAACCAGACGAAGCTGAGCATCGGTGAGATCCAGCAGGTATGGAAGGCCGTGAAGGAACTCACGCGCCAGCGCATGCGGGTCAATTCGTCGGCACTGGAGATTGCGCGTCAGGCCGGTTGGGACGGTTCGGGCTCCGACATCGAGACCCGGGTACGAACCGCACTCGCAGCACTTGAACAGGCCGGCTACCTCGAACGGGGTAACAACGTTCCCCACGTCTACGCCACGGGCATCACCGTGCGGAATCTCGACGAAGCCCGCCGACGGCTGACGGCCTCACCGCTGTTCGACAGCAAGGAGACCGAACAGGCGGTCCGCATCATCAAGTCACTCAT
>CAVCRP010000067.1:0-4429 GCA_963604655.1 uncultured Ruminococcus sp. | reverse complement strand
TTTCGTTAAACGGGCGCTAGGGTGTCACCCTTACACCAACATTTTCGACGCGATCCGAGGACGTCAAGGCCGCCCATGACGCTGGCATGAACGACCACCTGCCCAAACCGCTCGATTTTGACAAGCTCAAAAACATTCTCGCCCGCATCAAACAACACGGCGCCGGTTCGCTATAGTTTCTCCCCAAGAACCGCGCCCGATTGGAAAGGAATCCCGCGATGTTTAGGCCCCTCCGCCGAAAGAAACGTGCCATCACCGACGAGGCAGCGCGCGAGCTGCTCGCAACCTGCAAGCGCGGCGTCTTTGCCGTCAACGGCGACGATGGCTACCCGTACGCCATTCCCGTCAACTACTTCTTCGATGCCGAGCACGACAAGATTTACTTCCACGGCGCCAAGGCCGGCCACAAGGTCGACGCGCTCAAGCGTGACGACAAGGTCTGCTTTACCGTCTACGGCAACGACTGGTATAAGGACGACGACTGGGCACCCTACGTGCAGAGCACCGTGGTCTTTGGCCGTTGCCGCCTGGCGAACGATACCCCCGCATTTATCGAGGACAAGGTCCGCGAGCTCGCGCTCAAGTACTACCCCACCGCCGAAGAGGTCGAGGAAGAAATCGCCAAGGACATCAAGGGCGTTCAGCTGTACGAAATTACGATTGCGCATCTCTGCGGCAAGCAGATTAAAGAAAAGTAAGGCCCCGGCAGCAGAACCTCGCAGCTAACAATATGGCCCGGTCCCAACCAAGTGAACGTTTACTGTGCATTAAAAACGTAGCGATCCAGGCGATCACACGCCTCCTTTACGCGCGAAAGCGGCAGGGCCAGGTTCACGCGAATGTGGCAAGGTCCGTGGAATGGACGGCCGTCTTGATAGCCCACGCCCACGCGCGCACCCTCGTCGAGCAGCCACTGAATGTCGCGACCGTGCTCGCGGCACCACTCCGTGCAGTCCAGGAACACCATGTACGTGCCCTGCGGACGCGAATAGGTCACGCCTTCGAAATGCTCGTCCACGTAGTCGCAGAAGTAGTCGACGTTGTCTTTGATGACCTCGTTGAGCTCGTCCACCCACTCGTAGCCCTGCGGCTGGTAGGCGCCAATAAGCGCATGCATCGAAAGGACGTTCATCTCGTTGTAGTGGGTCTTGTTGGACACGGCGCACACGCGGTCGCGCAGCGTCTCGTTGTAGATGATGTGGTAGCTGCCGACCAGGCCCGCCAGGTTGAAGGTCTTGCTGGGCGCATAAAGGGCAACGGTGCGCATGCGGGCGTCCTCGCTCACGGACTGCGTCGGGATGTGCTTGTGTCCAGGACGGATGATGTCGGACCAGATCTCATCCGAGATCACCACGCAATCGTGCTGGCGGTAGATGTCCATGGCACGCTCGATCTCGTCGCGCTCCCACACGCGGCCGCAGGGGTTGTGCGGCGAGCAGAAAATTGCAGCATGGATGCGATTTTGTTGGAGCTTGCGCTCCATGTCTTCAAAGTCCATGCGCCATATGCCCTGGTCGTCGAGCTTAAGCGGGCTGTGGACAATGCGGTAGCCCGCGGCCTCGATGGACTTGGTAAAGCCAATGTAGGTGGGACTATGGACCAGCACCGCGTCACCCGGCTGGACGTACGCGCGCAGCGTGGACACGATGCCGCCCAGCACGCCGTTTTCGTAGTCGATATGCTCGGGAAGCAGGCCCTCAACGCCGTTGCGACGGCCTTGCCACTCGATGATGCGGTCGAAGTACTCGGCACGTGGATCAAAGTAGCCAAACATAGGGTGCTGGGCACGCTGAATGATGTGCTCCTGGACCGTCGGCACCGTGGCAAAGTTCATATCCGCCACCCACATCGGGATGCGGTCGAAGCCCTCGTCCGGTACGTTTGGCGCCATACCGGGGATCTCACCCCAGGAGTCAACGGCGATGGCATCCATGCCGTGGCGGTCGATGATTGAGGTGAAGTCGTATTTCATGCTGAGCTCCCGTGCAAAGCGAATTAGTTCGATAGGCGTTATTGTCCACCAGGACGGGCGGCTTTGGCGCGGGTTTTGGGGTTGAATTTGACTGATGCGGGCGGGCGGCCAGCTAGTCCTGAGCTTCGGTGGCGGCCGTTACGGCCAGCTGTGTCCCATCGACCGTAAACGAAATATCGAGCCCGGCGTAAGCCAGGTGGTAAACGCGGTTGGGCTCGTGCTTGCTTCCAGCGCGGCGCGGATCTTGGCGAAGGACCTCAATCAGACCGGGCAGCTTTGTGAACGGTACCTTGTCTTGCAATGCTTGTGGGAACTCAACATTGAGCTCTTGCCACGGGTTGTCCTCGATCCAGCCGCCCATTGCATCGGGGTGGCAATCCGCGAACGGTATATAGGGCTTGATGTCGTAGATGGGTGTGCCGTCGCGCAGGTCGGCGCCCAGCACGTGGATGATGGGGCCGTTATCGGTGAGTTCAACGCGGTCGAGCTTTACGCAGGTAAGGCCGATGGGATTAGGGCGAAACGGGCTGCGCGTGGCAAACACGCCCACGCGCTCGGCTCCGCCCAGGCGCGGCGGACGCACGGTCTTTGACCACCTGACGTTGGTACCAGCCTTGTCCTGCGTCTTGGCGTCGGCAGCGATATCTTCTGCCGTACCACCCGGCGTTCCGTTTTCAAAACGCCAAAGCAGCCATAAGTGCGAGAAGGATTCGAGCCCTGCAACCGCGGCGTTAGAGGCAAACTCCGGCTCAAAGATAATGTGCCCCTCAAGATGAGGCGCCAAAAAGCTGTTGCGCGGAATGCCAAACTTCTGCGGCAGATCGGTATGTATGTGTGCAATAGGTTCCATGCCGGTCATTGTACGGCATGGGCGCACGAGGCGCTGCGCGCAATTCCCCACCGCGGTCGCCCGTCATGCAACCAACGGTTGCTTGGAAGGGCGCTAGCCGCCGCGTATGCTTAAGCCATCAACCGGCAGAAAGGAGCCGTCATGGCCTTTGCAGAAAAACTCATTGCCGTCCGTCGCGCCAACAATCTCACCCAAGAGCAGCTTGCCGCCAAGCTCTACGTAACGCGCCAAGCCGTCAGCCGCTGGGAGCGCGGCGAGGTCACGCCGGGCATCGATATGATGAAGCTCATTGCCGCCGTGACCGGAGAGCCACTGTCCCACCTGCTCGAAATGCCCGAGCACTACTGCGAGAGCTGCGGCATGCTGCTCACGCCCGATGACTGCGGCACCGACGCCACGGGCGCCACAACCGATCATTACTGCAAGTGGTGCTACGACCACGGCAAGTACACCTACGAGACCACCATGGAGGCAATGATCGAGGATTGCGCCCCGCGCCTGGCACAAAACACCGGCATGTCGCACGACGAAGCCGTCTCGCTCATGGGCGCCGTCCTGCCGCAACTGGAGCGCTGGCGCGCCGTTCAGGAAAACGAGGAGCGCTACGGCGCCGAGGCCCGGGCGCGCTATGGCGACGAAGCCGTCGACGCGGCAAACGAAGCGCTGCTGGACATGGACCCTCAGACATGGAACGACATGAAGGAGCTTGAACGTGCCATTTTGGGCCAGCTCTCGATTGCCATGGGCGATGGCGAACCTGAAGGCAGCGAGGCTCGCAAGCTCGTCGCGATGCATCGCCGCTGGATAGCTCTCAACTGGGGCAGCGAGCCCCAAGACGAGGCATATCTGGGACTCGCCCACGGCTACCTCGCCGACCAGCGCTTCGTAGACTACTACGACAAGCCATGCGGCACCGGAGCCACGGCGTTTCTGGTCCAGGCCATCGAGTCGTCGCTGACTTGCGCTTAGATTGCAGCGGCTTTGGGTATCTCAATCAAAACCCCAACTGATTGGAGACCTATGGCTACTGATCACGAACTCGTGCTGTACGTTATGACCGGCTGCCCGTATTGTATTAAGGTCAAGCGCTTCCTGGCGGACAACGGCGTGACTATCCCCGAGCGCAATATCTCGACCGATGTCGAAGCCGAACAAACGCTCATCGCCGTCGGAGGGAAGTGCCAGGTTCCCTGCCTGTTCATCGACGGCAAGCCACTATACGAGTCAAGCGACATCATCACTTGGGCGCAGGAGAATCTGCTCTAGCACTCGTGTTGCGATCGGCTCGCCCCAACCCATACGACCCAAACATGTACACCAGCATCCAAAGTCGACCATTTTCGACATCTTTGGATGCTGGTGTACAACTTTTGGGTAGTCATAGACGCTCTTAGCCAGCTAATTGTTTGAGGCGACCTTTGGATTATGGCTGCTTGATGCCTCGGGAAAGAGTTCCCGAGGGGGCTATGGTCAAAATAGGGCAAATATGAGTACTGCTACCTGTCTAGTAGCAGCGATTTTTATCATTTCAGGAACTATTCAGCGTCCCACGGGTCGCGCGCGCAGACGTGGTGTAAGAGCGTCCTGAGGTCCGTCGCTGCAAGTCC
>CAVCRP010000066.1:0-5405 GCA_963604655.1 uncultured Ruminococcus sp. | reverse complement strand
ACCCCATAGCTTTCGCCGAGCTCTCTTTCCGTGCATCCTCAGGGTCTCGCAGAGGTTGTATCGGTCAAGAGTTTAAGTTAGGAGTGAGTTGTGGAAGGGTTTTTCGACGTCGTCAACAACGTGATCACCGCTATTGACGACTTTGTATGGGGCGTCCCGTTGATGGTGCTCATCCTGTTCGGAGGCATCCTGCTGACGGTTCGTCTGGGCGGCTTGCAGTTCCGCCAACTGCCACGCGCATTGCGCTACATGGTCAAGAACGAAAAGGGCGGCTCCGGCGAAGTCACCAGCTTCGGCGCGCTGTGCACCGCGCTTTCAGCAACCATCGGTACCGGCAACATCGTGGGCGTTGCTACCGCTATTGTGGTCGGCGGCCCTGGTGCCATGTTCTGGATGTGGCTGGCAGCGCTGTTCGGCATGGCCACGAAGTACTCCGAGGGCCTGCTTGCCGTCAAGTTCCGCAGCATCGACGAGAACACCGGCCACGTGCTGGGCGGCCCGTTCTACTACATCGAGCGTGGCATGGGCAAGCGCCTGCCCAAGATCAGCTGGCGCTGGCTTGCAAAGCTGTTCGCCTTCTTCGGCATGTGCGTCGGCCTGTTCGGCATCGGTACTTTCACCCAGGTGAACTCCATCAACACCGCCATCACGAACTTCTTCGATCCCGAGAAGTCCTTCACCATCAGCATCCTTGGCATGGATTACTCCATCGCCACCGTCATCGGCGGCATCGTGGTTGCCGTGCTGGTCGGCCTGGTGGTCATCGGCGGCATCAAGCGTATCGCCAGCGTCTCCGAGCGCGTCATCCCCGTTATGGTCGTACTCTACGTTGGCTTCTCCCTTATCCTGCTGCTGACCAACCTGGACAAGATCCCCGGTGCGTTCGTGGTCATCTTCCGTTCCGCCTTCGGTCTTGATGCTGCTGCCGGCGGTATGCTCGGCGCCATCTTCATCGCCATGCAGAAGGGTATCGCCCGCGGTATCTTCTCCAACGAGGCTGGTCTCGGTTCCGCACCTATCGCCGCTGCTGCCGCTCAGACGAAGGAGCCCGTGCGTCAGGGTCTCGTGTCCATGACCGGTACGTTCCTCGACACCATCGTGGTCTGCACCATGACTGGCCTCACCCTGGTCATGACCGGCGCTTATCTGATCCCGGGCCTCGAGGGCGCTTCCGTCACCACCGCCGCTTTCCAGGCTGGCCTGCCGTTCATTCCTCCCACCGTCGTGTCGTTCGTTCTCATGGCGTGCCTGGCCCTGTTCGGTTTCACCACCATCCTTGGTTGGGACTACTACGGCGAACGTTGCCTTGAGTACTTCAGCAACGGCAGCATGAAGGCCGTGAAGGTTTACCGCTGGCTCTACATCGCCGCTGTGTTCATCGGCCCCTACATGACCGTTTCCGCCGTTTGGACCATCGCCGACATCTTCAACGCATGCATGGCCGTGCCGAACATGATCGCCTTGATCGTTCTCTCCGGTGTGGTCGTCCGTGAAACGAAGGACTTCTTCAAGCGTCTGAACGATGCAGGCGGCAAGGAAGAGGACATGGTTCCCCACAAGAACCACGACGATGTGCCGCCGATTGACTCCCTTACTGATCGCCTGGGCGCCAAGACCGCCCAGAAGGACCGCGCAGCAGCTGCACAAGGTTTCGCCACCGCATAGCAACTGCTTGCCCCTCATGCTGGCCCCGATGTTTCACGTGAAACATCGGGGCCTTATTTGTTTCTGCGAGATCATTTAACGCGGACTTGTCGCGTAATCTTTAAGCGCCGCTCCTATAAGCAAAGGGGAGAGCCCACAATCCGACTATGACCGCTCTTTGCCAGCAAAACCAATGTCAAAGCGCGATAAAAGCTTAGCCGAGGATTCTATACCCGGGTTCAATGAATGGTGTATAACCCTATCCCAAACGCTATCACCTTGCTTGGAACTCTAGCGTTGCTAAATCCCCTACACACCCCAAGCCTCTGCAGTCAATCCAAATCCGGCTACCACCAAAACCGCAGCAGTAACGTCATTCCATCTATCCGACGGCCTTCATCGCCTCGTAAACGCCACGAAGCGCCGTTCGGTTTCCTCCTCCAAGCTGAAACGCATCGATGCCCGTAGCTAGCCAAGCACCATAAAGGGCTTCGCCATCGAACCGCATGTCGTGGTTTTTCCGAACTCTGCAGTGGCGGCAATGTTCAACTGCTCAGGTTGATCGCGTGCACAGACGATATGAGCAGGACATAACAACATTGAGAGCCCCTGCTGCATGCAATTCCCGTGGATTAGGCCGACAATGGTGAGTGTCTGATTCGAACCGGTGGCGGCCACGCCACAAGCATGGAAAGGGGCTCTCTCATGTTGAATACTACCACCTTCGTCGGCCTCGACGTGCACGCGCGCTCGATAAAGGCCGTCGCCCTCGACGCGATGACCGGCGAGGTTCGCTCGGCCACCTTCGGCTACGACGCCGCCGAAGTCGCAGGCTGGGTGTCGTCCGTCGACCCGTCCGCCAAATGCGTCTACGAGTCGGGCGTCACCGGGTTCGACCTGCAGAAGAGGCTGGCCTCGATGGGAATCGACTGCGTCGTCGGCGCGGTGTCCAAGATGATCAAGCCCAGCGCCGACAGGCGGAGGAAGAACGACCGAAACGACGCGGAGTTCCTGGCCCGCATGCTGTCGGTAGGCAACGTCGTGGAGGTGTGGGTGCCCGACGACGGGTGCGAGGCGGCCCGCGACCTGTCCCGCGCCCTCGACGACGCCCGGGACGACCTGAAGCGCTGCAAGCAGCGGCTGTCGAAGTTCCTGCTCAGGCATGGACACGCGTTCAGCGAGACGACCCCGTCCGGGCGCCGCAAGGGCAACTGGACCGCCGCGCACTGGGCGTGGATAAAGTCGATATCGTTCGCCGAGAAGGCGGACAACGACGTGCTCGCGTACTACATAGACGCCACCAGGCAGGCGATGGAGGACAAGGCCCGCCTCGAGAGGCTGGTCGAGGCCGAGGCGTCCAAGCCCAGGTGGAAGCGCAGGATCGACTCCATCAGGTGCCTGAAGGGCATCGACGTGATGAGCGCCGCCGACCTCGTCTTCGAGGCCGGCGAGTTCTCCAGGTTCAAGAACGCCAGGTCGTTCGCGGCGTGGATCGGGCTGACGCCGTCGGAGCACTCCAGCGGCGAGAGCGTGCGGCAGGGAGGCATCACGAAGGCGGGCAACAAGCATCTGAGGCGCGTGCTCATCGAGTCGGCGTGGCACTACCTGGGATGCTCTCCCCATTCGAAGGACCTGGCAAAAGGCCAAGCGCCGGACCCCGGCGCGAGGCGCCATGCCGCCAAGGGCGTGAGAAGGCTCGTCGGCAGACGGGCCGCGATGCTCGAGCGCGGCGTCCATAAGAACAAGGCCAACGTCGCAACCGCCCGCGAGCTCGCATGCTGGTGCTGGGCGATAGGCTGCATGGTCGAGAACGGCTAACCTTCGGGAAGGCCGTCCCGACATAGCGCGATCCATCCCATCCTGCGGTCTGATCCGAGGCCGTTGGGGCGAACCCCAGTTTTTCTTTTGCGAGCGCCGAAGGCGCCACCCGCGTCCACAGACTGTCGTTTCGACGAGGTAGCCCCAGCCGTAGCAACGGATTGCCCAGCAGCGAAGGCTGCCACGGGCGGATATTAAACTGCGAAGACGAGCGTCGGAAAGACACGCCGAGGTCGCCGCAGGAGGGTTGAGATAGAGAAAGGGCCTGGCCCCGAAACGATCGGGGTCGGGCCCAATTTTGTCTCTTGACAATGTCCTGCTCATATTAAAGAAAAAGGTCGCCGGAGACCGACGACCTTTGCATTTCCATGGTGGAGCAGCCGCAACTTACTGCGAACACAACCATATACTTAAAAAAGGCTCGAATCAAGGTTACGCGAAACTGGTTTGCTGTCATAACTTTTTGCGAATCTAGTAGCAAAAAAGTTTAGCGAACATCAAATTGCCGCTTGCTTTTCTCTATGGTCTACCCTATAATAATAGACGTCAAGAGGAAAGGAGGTGGTTCAAATGGACGAGTTTTTGAAGGACTTGGCAGTAGCCGTGATAAGCAGCCTGGTAACAGTAGCAGCGGAAACGGCAATCCAAGCCCTAAAAGAAAAGACCTCTCGCAAAGCAGGCAAGCACGCAAAGAGGTCTTAAAGCAAAGGGGCACCGCAGAGGCGGTGCCCCGCCACCAACGATTTTACACTAGGAGAATCGCGATGAAAACGGTTTTAATTGCAGTTGCGGCATCATTGGCAACCATCTTTGTAATGAAGTGGATTAGAAGCAGGAAAGGCGGCAAATGATGGTCTACGATTCGCAGAAGCGCGCCGTATCGGCCTACCGCAAGAAGTCGGTGAAGCAACTCACCATGAGGTTTTATCCCAACGATACCGATGAGGCCATGTATCAGTGGTTAAAGAGCCAACCGAACACCACCGAGTACCTTAAGAAACTCGTTGCCGCCGATATGGAAAAGCGCGTATGAAACGCAGAAAAAGCCCACACCCCATTACAGGGTGCGGGCTTCGTTGTGTTTAGCCGGTCAATTTCGAAGTCGCCCAAAGGACGGGAACAAGCGGAATACAGCATAGCGTGACTAGCACGCCAACCGCAACGCCGACGCCCCAACAAACTTCATCCTTCATGCCAGAAGCTCGTTGACGCGGTTCTGAACGGCTTCGTAGCTGCTTCCCAGGGCGGCACGGCGCGCATCGCCATCGCCGTACTCACCGCGAATCACGGCGCGGGCAAGGGCGTCGATATCAACGCCCTTGGCGCGCTCGTTCACACGAGCCTGAACCTCGTCATAACGGTCTGCGAGGATTGCGCGGCGGGTGTCGCCGTTGCCGAAAACACCGTTGAGCACGTCGCTCGCGAGGTCATCGACGCTCGCGGAAGCCGCACGGTTGATGAGGTTCTGCACCTCGTCATAGCGCGAGCCTAGGCAGATGCGGCGATCGTCCCCGTTGCCGTACTCGCCGCGCATGACGGCGGCGGCAAGGTCTGCCGTGCTGCCTTGCGGATCGTTGGACGGCGCGGGCGTACCGCCGTTGGGGTTTGCGAACTTCGCCCAGGCGTCAGCGTCCATGTAGGCGATGTCGAGGTCGAGAAGTCCGTCATAGCCGCCGATGCGCCCATGGGACGTGTACTGATGGATTGCGCAGGAATCCCATGCGCCGAACGTGCCCGATGCGAGCCACGGCGAATCCTGGTAGCCAGTCTCGTTGTTGTCGGCGTACTGCGCGACCCAGAGCGCATGATTCGGTGCGATGGCGCTCCAATCCTCTTCCGTGCACACGCTACGGCTTATGTACACGATGCAGCGCACGCCTGTAAGCTCATAGATTCGGTCGAGGAACTGCTTTGCCTTGTCCGTGCCGATGCGCCCGTAATCC
>CAVCRP010000065.1:3505-5420 GCA_963604655.1 uncultured Ruminococcus sp. | reverse complement strand
GCGTAGGAGCACAGCAGGAAGCCCAGGAAGTAGAAGGGCACGAGCTGCTTGGTGAGCACCAGGCGGCCGAGCATGGCGAAGCCCATGGCCGGCAGGATGTTGGCCGCGACGCCGCAACCATCAATGATGAAAGGCGGGATAAAGTTGAGCAAGCCCTGGATGGCATCGGAGCCCAGATAGAAGGCGCCGCCGCACAGCAGGAAATACTCAAGGCAGCCCCAAAGGCCAATGCCCCAGTGCACAGCATAGATGCCCTTGAGGTTTCCTTTGAGGGCAAACTTGTCGGCCATGTCCACAAAGACGGGGAAGAGCGCGTTGGTGATATTGCCGATGGTCAGCGAAAGCACGGCGATGGGCATAGCCAGGGCAATTGCCGTCTCGGTACCTTGGCCGAGCTGAATCGCGAAGGCGCAGGCGAGCACGCCGCCAACCGTCTCGTTAGGCGGCACATAGGCGCCGATGGAAATCGAGCCCATGAACAGCAGCTCCAGGCTCGCACCTACGGCGAGGCCAGTCTGCAAGTCACCCAGCACCAGGCCCACGAGCGGGCACAGGACGATGGGGCGGAACGCGTAGAGGGAGCCGAGCTGATAGTCGAGGCAGCCAAAGGCTCCGACTAAGCCGACGAGGATTGCTTGGGTAAGCATAGTTCCTCCAAATATAGGTCTCGAGCCGTCGTCAGCCCCGTTGCGCGCGCATCTGATATCAATTCGGAAACTCGACCATACGACTCGAAGCGCACCTGGCGTGCTGCTAACACCCATACCAGGCACAAACGATTTGATACCAATTATAGATATGCAGGTTTGCCTTATTTAATACCACTCGCTCAGCGGGGTGTTTTTTGCCGTAAACGGCAAGCCGTTTATCCTTAATCGGTATGAGTCGCCCCTCAGGCACAATCCCTGCGGCGATGGCGGACAAGCGCCACGAGAAACCCGTCGCCAAAAGCATCGGAAACCAAGTTGGCAACGATGACCGAGACGATGATCGCCGCGCCCAAAAACTCGTTCCAGCTAAAGACCTCGCCAAACAAAAGTGCCGACCAGCAGGGCGCGAGCACCACTTCGCTCATGCAGACCAAGTTGGCCGCAAACGCATTGGTGTGCGCGATCCCCTTAGCATACAAAACGCTCGCCAAGCCACTGCAAAACAAACCGTGAACCACCATAAGGCCCCACTCAAAGGGCTTGACCGCACCAAGGCTGCCCGCGAAATAGAAGATCGGCAGCATCGAGATCCCGCACGATATAAGCGACGACACCATCGGCGAAGCATCGGGGCGCGCATTCAAGAAGAAGCACAGCCCGAAGGTGGCACCCGAAATGACCGCAAGCAAGTTACCGAGCATGCCCTGGGCACTCAAATCGCCCAAAAAGAAGAGCCCCATGCCCGCAAAGGCAGCAACCACGGAGAGGATCTTTGCCGTCGAAGGAAACGTGCGCGATGCAAGCGACTGGTACACAATGACAAAGATCATCGAGGTGTACTGCAAGACAATTGCGTTACCGACCGATGTGAGCTGGTTGGCGAAGTTAAACGTGGTGCCCGTTACAAAATTGCAGATGGCCACAAGGACAATCAAGCGGCTTATACGCAGCTTTGGCCTGCCCACGCACAGAATACACAGCGCCATGAATATCGCCGTGACGGCGCCAATCAAAAGGGCCGATTGTGAGTTGGCGTGAACGAGGATGCCGATAAAGCTCCACAGGAGCGCCGTGCCAAATAGGTACATCGCACCGCTCACGCCATTGTCGGGTGGATTGTCAGATCGATTCACGAAGCACCTCCACGTAATAAAAAACGGCGACCGCAGCGGGTCGCCGTTTCCCTTGGGGGCAGATAGATATGGCCGAGCTTACGCCAGCACGCCGAAGAACGCGCCGACGATGCCCACGACCATGGTGGCCAC
>CAVCRP010000065.1:0-3495 GCA_963604655.1 uncultured Ruminococcus sp. | reverse complement strand
AGCGTGATGGCGGCGACCAAAAAGGCGGTGCCCGCCAAATCATACGTAGCAGCCCCGATAAGCCCCAAAAAGTACACCGCGTTGTTGGCGCACCACTGCAGGGACTCAATAAGAATCAGCCTGACTTCCGCCGGCGTCAGGCGCATTGCTTCGCGATCCTTCGCGAACATACGAACTCCTTTATACAAAAAGGGATGGAGGGCGCAGGCCTGCTCCATCCCTTTGCAAGGTCGATAAAACGTTGCTGCAGGCTTTACGCCAGCACGCCGAAGAACGCGCCGACGATGCCCACGACCATGGTGGCCACGATCAGCACCATGGGGTTGATCTTCTTGGACAGCAGCCAGTAGTAGAGCCAGAAGGCGATCATGCCGAGCATGCCGGGCATGATGCCGTCCAGGATGTCCTGGAGGGTCTGGGCGTCGTCGCCCGAGCCGATGGCCACGGGGATGCTCGCCCAGAACATGTCCTTGCACATGGCGCCCACGACCATGACGCCCACGATGCCGACGCAGGTCATGATCTTCTGCATGAGGCCGGTCCTCTGGGCCTCGTCCAGGAAGCCCACGCCCAGCTCGTAGCCCTTGACGGCGCCCCAGACGCGCAGCGCGAAGCCGGGGACGTTGTAGATGAGCAGGAAGGCGATGGGGCCGAAGGGGTTGCCGGCCTGGCACAGGCTGATGCCCACCGCGGCGGCGACCACGCGAAGGGTCGACAGGAAGATGGAGTCGCCGATGCCCGACAGCGGGCCCATGAGGGCGGCCTTGACGTCGTTGACGCTCTCCGGCTCGATCTCGCCGCGGGCGACCTTCTCCTCCATGGCCATCGCGATGCCGCCGACGAACGGGGCGAACTGGACGGTGATGTTGAAGAACGCGCAGTGGCGGTGCAGGGCCTCGGCGTAGTCGTCGGGGCGGCCGGCGTAGATCTTCTTGAGCATGTTGGCGACCATCAGGCAGAAGGCGATGTTCATCTGCTTGTAGTAGGTCCAGGAGAACTCCATGCCCAGGGAGCCGACGTTGACGGCGCTCCTGACCAGGTCGGAGCGCGTGATCTTGTTCTCGGGACTAGAAGTCATCGTCCTCATCCCCTTCCGCGGAGAGCTGGGGCTGGGCTCCGCCGAGCCCCAGCAGGTCGAACTTGTCGATGCCGATGATGATGGCGATCAGGGCGACGCCCAGGACGGGCACGTTGGCGTAGGAGCACAGCAGGAAGCCCAGGAAGTAGAAGGGCACGAGCTGCTTGGTGAGCACCAGGCGGCCGAGCATGGCGAAGCCCATGGCCGGCAGGATGTTGGCTGCGACGCCAAAGCCATCGAGGACGAACGTCGGGATGAAGTCGAGCATGCCCTGGATGGCGTCAGCGCCCAGGTAGAACGACAGCGAGCACAGCAGGAACGCCATGAGGACGCCCGTGGAGCCAATCAGGAAGTGCATCGCGTAGACGCCCTTGAGGTTGCCTTGGGCAGAGAAGACGTCTGCGCGGTCAACCAGAATCGGCAGGGCCGCGTTCAGGATGTTCTTGATGGCAAGGCACAGCGTTGCAATGGGCATGGCGAGTGCGATGGCAGCCTCGGTGCTCTGGCCCAGCTGGATAGCGAAGGCGCAGGCGAGCACGCCGCCAACCGTCTCATCGGGCGGAACATAGGCACCGATGGAGATCGAGCCCATGAACAGCAGTTCCAGGCTCGCGCCAATCGCAAGACCAGACTGCAAATCCCCCAGCACCAGGCCCACGAGCGGGCACAGGACGATGGGACGGAACGCGTAAAGCGTACCGAGCTGGTAGTCGAACTTACCAAATGCGGCGATAAGTCCGATGAGGATTGCTTGGGTAAGCATATATCCCCCTTTCCAATTAGGAAACTACGAAGAGTGGACCCTCTTCGATGTAAACCGTTTAGAGCACGCTCGCGCAATCGACCTTGGGGTCGTCGGCCAGAGGACGAATCTCGACCTCGATGCCCTTACTCAACATCTCGCGCACATCGGCCTCCTCGGCTGCGGTCAGGAAGATCTGGCGAGAAACCTGACGCGCGTCGGGGCGCTTCTCGTCCTTGGGCTTGGTGTTGCCCAGGTTGATGGACTTGATCTGCGGGCAGCCCTCGGCAAGCTGCTTTGCCTCGGCGATGGTGGCAACGCAGATGATCATCTTGTACTTGTCGGTCACGCCCGAGTTAATGGCCTCGATGGCGCTCGCCATATCCTTAATGACGAGCTTGCAACCGGCAGGCTTGCCCATCTTGAGCGTGGTCTTCCACACCGGGTCGTTGGCGACCTTGTCGCCCACACAGAAGATGCAGTTAGAACCAAGGCCCTGGACCCAAGAGACTGCGACCTGGCCGTGAAGCAGACGATGGTCAACGCGAAGTAGCTGAATCATAATGTGACCCCCCAAAGGTCTTGTGCCGGCGAGCGGCGTTGCGATAGGCGCTGCGGATTAGAACTCTTCTTCCTCGTCGTCATCGACCAGCAGGTCGTTAACAAACTTGACGCGCGTATCGTCCGCAGCGACGATGGCGCGAATTGTCTCCTCAACCGGAGCCGACTCATCTGAGAACAGCAGCTGGATGAGCAGCGGAAGGTTCATATTGGTGACAAGGTAGGTGCGGGGACGCGTCTGGACGATCTTGGTGAACTCGTTGTTCACACTGCCGCCAAAAAGGTCGGTGCAGACGACGACATCATCGTCGGCAGACATGCCTGCCAGCAGCTTTTGGGCTTCCTCGGCCACGTCCATGCGATCGTCGACGAACATCGAAAGGTCGTGGACGTTGTCGCGAGCGCCCGAGAGCAGCTCAATGCTCTCCTTGATGCCGGTAGCGAAGTGTGCATGGCTGGCAATGATGTACTGTCTCATTCTGCGAATCCTTCCGTGACTGACGCGTCCCCGCGCTTGGCTTTAGTAGTCGAACTGGTGATAGTAACGACGACACTTGAGGTTGTGCTTGGTGACCGTCTCGTAGTAGCGAGCCAGGCGGTCAGTCACGAGCACCGTCAGGATCCACGGGGAAACGATGACACGGAAGTCGTCGTCAAGGCCGGGGATGGCGAACTCGGCGGTGTCGATGATGTTGATGTCGGTGTCGCCGGTCACGCCGCGGGTCAGGAAGGCGCGGACACGCTCGTCGAGCTTACGGTTCTCGTCCTCGCCCATGAACAGGAACACGGGGACGCCGGGCTCCACGAGCTCCAGGGTGCCGTGGAAGAAGTCGGCCGAGGTGATGTAGCGGGTGCGCTTCCACTGCATCTCCTCGAGGATGCACATCGAGAACAGGATGGTCTCGCCCCACAGGGCACCGGAGCCGATGAACATGGTGTAGGGCGCGAGGGCGTACTTCTTGGCGAGCTCCTCGGCGCGCGGCTCGAAGCGCTTACGGATATCGAGCATATCCTTCCAGATGTCCTTGGTCTGCTCGATGAACAGATCGAACTTGGGGAAGCAGCCGCGACGGTTGAGCAGGCGCAGACCGAAGCAGTCGGCGAGGTAGTAGCC
>CAVCRP010000064.1:0-5490 GCA_963604655.1 uncultured Ruminococcus sp. | reverse complement strand
CGCCGACGCCGGGTTTCGCCATCGCCCGCGAGTCGCGCCCGCTCGTCGGCGAGTTTCTTGCGCTCTGCGGCGAGCTCGGTTGCCTTGATCAGGTTGCTGGACATCATGATCGCCGTGCCGCCACGCTGCAGGTGGTGCATCTCTTGGTCGAGATCGGCGATTTGCTCGTCAAGCTGGGCGATCATCTCGGCGCGGGTATCGATCTGATCCGCGGTGACCATGGCCACGCGGCGCTGGGCCTCAGCTGCTGCCGCCGCGGTGGCCATGGCCACGCGGCGGCGCTTTGCCAGGGCGCCCTTGTGTCTGCCCTGGACGCGGCCGCGCTTGGCCTTTTCGATACGACCGCGCTGGCGCTCGAGCTCCGCGACCTCCCGCTGCAGCTGCTCGAGGGCGGCACCCTCCTGCTGAAGCTCTGCGCGAAGGACCCGCAGGCGCTCGTTCCTTGCTTTGATTTCCTTGTTGAGCTTGACGCGATCGGCATGGCCGATCAGGCCAGCGCCGCCCTCATGGACGGTCGGCTGCTCATCCATACACCTATCTTTATTGGAACGGTGGTCGATTGACTGCGGCGCGATGCCCGTCATTGCCGCTGCCTGGGCGAGATGCCTGTTTGCGATTCCCGCCCAGGCGGCGCGGATGGACGTTAGCTCGGCCTTCTCGGCATCAAACGCCTTGGTGCCGTCCATCTTGGCGGTGACGGCCACTGGCGTCTTGGTCTTGCGGTCGTCCTTGGTGAGACCCTGGGCCTCTGCCTGGGACATGGTCCGACGCTCGCCGTCCTTGAAGTTGTATACCTTCTCGATGCCCTCGGCCTTGGCGGCCTTCCAGTCCCTCGCCTCGACCATGACGTTGCTGCCGTCGGGGTAGCGGCACAGGTAGACCTTGGTGGACTTCTGGGCTCTCGGGCGCTCGAAGCCGCCGGGGCCGATCGCGAGGGCGCTCACGAGGACGTGGGCATGCGGGTTGCCGTCGCTTGAATCATGGATTGCCCAGTCGCAGGCCCTGTCATTGAACAGGCCGCAGAAATCGAGGACGCAGGCCCGCTGGCCGTCCAGGTCGAGCTCGCGCGGCAGGGCGAACTCGTAGCGCTTCGCGACGAGTTCATTGCCCCCGGCGTATACGCGCTGGGCCTCGTTCCAGATGGCCTGGCGGTCGAGGGCGGGCATGCCACCGGGAAGGACGATGCCGGTATCGGCGATGCGCTCGGCACGGGCGTAGCGCTTGAGCTCGCCTGTGGCCTCGTCCCGTAGCGTCTCGCCGCTCTGGTAGGCGGCCGACGCGACGGCCGACGAGCCGCGCGCGGGCGCGATGCCGCGGGCGTTGAGGTGATAGATGGCCATGGCGTCTGCCTCCTTCCAGGCAAGCGGGCGAAGTGAGCGCGCAGCGTCGCGGCGGTCCGTGAGCGTGGTCGCGAACGGGCGCGGCGGCGCGCAGGGCAAGAGAGCGCGAGCGACCGCGCAGGCGCTTCGGCAACCGTGAGCCGCGTCAGGCGAACGGTCGGCGATGTGCCGGAGAGGCCCGCCGCCCAGGCGCGCACGCAATGTCTCGCTCTCGCAGCGGCGTAGCCGCGAGAAAGTGAGACTAAGTGCGCCCTACCTATGGTAGGGATATACCCGGCTCGCGATATTTTAACGCGCGAACGGGTATATTTGCTTGCAAAGAACAACACCGACGAGCAGGAAGGGCGGTCGATATGACAGCTTCGATTGACGAGCAGATCGCACGCAAGAGGGCGGCGGCGGACAAGCAGGCCGCGCGCGCAGCGGCGCTGAAGAAGGAGCTGAAAGACCTCGAGAAGAAGAAAGCGGCCGCCGAGCGCAAGGCCCGCACGCATCGACTCGTCGAGATCGGCGCGATTCTCGAGCAGGCAACTGGCCTGACCTTTGATACCGAGGACAGCCGCCGGGCTCTGTCCACGGCACTGAACGAGCAGCTGTACTACTCCAACGGCGTGGCGTTTACCCGCGGCGAGGACATCGCCAGCGCCTGCGGCGAGCCGGACGGGGATCAGCGATGAACGTCACCATCACTTTCAAGAACAGGGTCGAGAGCTTCTACACCCGCGCCGACGGGTCGGCGGCGTTGAGCAAGGACGTGCTAGAGCTCACCGCCGACGGGTCGGCGGCGGTGCTCTGGAGCCGCCTCGAGTTCGACAGGGGCGGCGGCGATGACGGGACCAAACCACGCGTCGAAAAAGGCTACAGCCGCGAGGTGCTGCGCCTGCCGCCCGCGGCGGCACTCGGCCCCGGCGGCAGCCTGGACGAGTTTTGGACCCGCGCTGCCCAGCGCTGCGACGTGGTCGAGGTCGAGATCGACGGCAAGCTCGTGTACCCGTTCTGATCCCGGCGGCACAGCAAAACCGAAGAACCCCGCGGACCCTTTAAGGGTCCGCGGGGTTCTCGTCATTCTCCCCCTGGGCCGAGCAGTTTCATGGCCATGCGGCCGCGGCGCCACCACGGCGTGGCCGCGATCGCCTGCTGGCGCTCGGCGAGTGACGCGAGTTTTCCGGCGAGCTCCGCGACCCTGGCGTTCGCCTCGGCGAGTTGCGCCTTGGCCTCGGCCTCGGCGCGGGCGGCGCGGTCGCGCTCGGCCGCAAGCGCCTCCATCAGCTCGGCGTTGCGGGACCGTTCGATTTCCAGTTGGGCGGCCAGGGAGTCAACCAGGGAGTCCGGGGCGGGTGCAGCAGGCGCGTCGGCTGGCTGGCGGGACGGTCTGCCGGGGTTCTTCAGGGCGTCGGCGATGGCCGCGGCGGCGAAGTCATCGAGAAAATCGGTGTTCCCGTTTCGTGAAACATGGTTTCCCAGTCCCAGTTTCTCGATGTAGTTCGCGACTGTGCGCTTTGAAACACCCAGTTCAGACGCTATTTCACGCTTCGTTATGCCCATTGGTCAACCTATCGTCAATCGGGAATGTTTCCCGGGAAACATCGGGAAGTTTCACGGCGGTTCCCGATGATTTTACCGTTTCCCGTTCCCGTTTTTCCCGTTTCTCGTTCTCCGCATCGGCACGTTTCCAGTACTCCTCGACCCCGGTATCCAGACCGATGGCCTTCTGCGCGAGCTCCAGCCTGGTGATGGCCGACTGCGGCGGGCTCAGGTGCCCGCGGTCGCTGGCACTCGACGAGTACTGGTCGAGTGCGGCCCTGAGCTCGACCATCGCGGGGTTGTACAGCTCGTACAGATCGTCCGGCTTCGGTTTTTCCAGCTCGGCGGCGTCCTCCGGCACATCGCGCAGCCATTTGATGACAGTCGTGCGCGAGATGCCCAGCTCGCGGGCGATGGCGCTATGGCTAGCATCAGGATGCTCCGCGGCATAGCTGCGAACGAGCTCAGCCTTCGGTTTTCGCCCGTTTCCTTCACGCCAGTTGTCGTTGTTAATATCGCGAATAGCCCGTGCACCCTCAAGGTGCTTCGCCTGAGATCGCCCGTTCCTCTTGTTTTTTGGCAGCCCGATGGCCGTGCGGCGCTCGATGCGCTCGCGGGTCAACTTGTGGATGATTGGGTCGTAGTACGCCCCAATCGCGGAGAGTGCGTCATCCTCGGTGAAGTGGTTGTCCTCGCGCTCCGTCAGGCCCTCGAGTGTCGGCACGAGCGCAAGCGCGTCAGTCTCCAGCTCCTCGTACGGGATGCCGCACTTCTTGGCGTAGGCGGCCAGGACGTTGAGGCACCAGTAGCGGTGGTGGTCGGTGGCCTTCGTCTCGACTTCCCCACGCCACCAATCGTAAAGGTCGCGCTTGCAGGTCCAGCGCCCGGGGGCCTTGCCCTCGACGATGCGCGCCTGGTACCACTCCGGCCAGAGCTTCTTGGCGCGCTCAATGGGGGTCCGCCCGGCGGTGCGCATGAGCTCTATGAATTCGGCACGGTCCTTGCCGCCGCGGATGCCGGCGTATCCGAGCAGGTAATCCATGCTGCAGAGCCAAGGTTTCCCGTCCTCGCCGTTGTGCACGAACGCCACGGCCTCGTACTTGTCCTTGATTTTCGACCTCTCGGTCTTACCGTTCAGCTTCGTCGGCGTGCCGGGCATCCTGAAGGGCTGGTAGATGCCCTGGTGCTGGACTTCCTCGAGCGTCGAGACGGTATCGCGCCAGATGTAGTCCGTGAGCATCGCCTTGAACTCCTGCAGAAATGGCACGACACGCGGCACCAGCGGAATCGGCTGGTCAAGCACGTAGTAGAGGTGGAAACCCGTACCCGAGTTCACGAGGAAGGTCGGCTGGGGGAGGGACACCCACTTATCTGCCGCGAACGCCGGGTCACGGCCGTTGCGAAACTGCTTCAGCATGTTCTTCAGTTCCTGCACGCCGACCCCGTCGAGGTCGATCGCGAACGCGTGCAGGAACCGCGCGTTCGCGGCGACGCGGCTCTTGCCGAAATACGACACGGGAGCACAGAAGACGGACTCGTTCTTCCTGTTCGAGTCGATGACGCGCTCCTCGACGGCGTCGAGGTCGTCGGTCAGCGTGAACCGCTCGACCACGGGAACGTCGCGTTTGCGGCCCGTCTTGGTCTTGACCGTCTTGGTCTCGTTGGTGATCTGGATGGCGATGCCGTTGGGGTGGCCGCCGCCCTTCTCATGCCACGGGACCTCCTCGCCGCGGGGCTGCAGGAAGCCCTCGGGGAAGATGGTCCGCCAAAAGTCGTACGGACTGACCCATTCCCAGGACGGATGGTCGGACAGAAGGATGTCGTTCTTCTCTATGTAGGCATGGCGCTGGGCAGCCCACCAGGCATCATCGTGCTCGGGCTTCTTCTTGCAATCTGCCACTGAACACCACCCTCCATACCAGCCGCCCCCGAGGGCTAAGGCTCTGCCTTTACAGGACGTATATTATCAATATATTTATTGTACACCCCTGCGGCGAAAAAAATCGGAGCCGTGGACCCCGCGATCGAGGCCGCCCCCGAGGGCTAAGGCTCCGCCTTTACAGGACGTATATTATCAATACAGTTATTTTACACCCCTGCGGCAACACGATCTGAAGTCGGCGAACGTCTCCCGCGGCGACCCGTGGGGTAGAATCTTGACCGCCGCGAAACCCGTCTGCGGGCAACGCTTCGATCTCCGATTGGAGCGGCCTATGAATTTGATTCTTGAAATCCTGCGTGCCACGGCCTATCTGGCCAGCATCGCCCGGTCCGTCTTGTACGCGATCTGGTGGTGGAAGGAATATAAGCAGAACGGATAGCGAAGGGAGAAAAAAATAGCCCGGCTGGCACCGGGCTATCAATTCGTTCGTACCTGCGTTGCCCGCGTTCCCAAAGTGTGACTGCCTAAGGAGCGGGTTTCGCGGCACAACCTGATTTTACCCGGTGGAGCGGCTCTTTTGCAGCCGCTCCATCGTTTTTTTACGCCTGCCACCAAGGGTGCCCAAAGGCACCGTGCGGCGGCGCTAGTGCTTGGGCCCGCGGCGCTTCTGCTCGGGCGTCGGCGGCTCGCGCCGACGCCGGGTTTCGCCATCGCCCGCGAGTCGCGCCCGCTCGTCGGCGAGTT
>CAVCRP010000063.1:0-5532 GCA_963604655.1 uncultured Ruminococcus sp. | reverse complement strand
CCTGCGCAAGACGAAGGCCACATTAAGTGGCCTTCTTTGCGTGCGGAACTCGCGACCAACCTTATGCCTCGCCCGCAGTCCCGGACCTTCCGGGTTCAAAGCGCGACACACCGGACTGGTTGTCTGATATAAAGATGGCGAAGGCCCCTTTCGGGGCCTTCTTTTTTATTAGAGGAATTCGCCTACTCGGTGGACTTCGGGTTCTAGGTCTACGTCGAATTGGTCTTTGACGGTTGTTTGGATGTGGCGGATGAGTTCGTCGACATCGGCGGCGGTGGCGTGGTCGGCGTTGACGATGAAGCCGCAGTGCTTTTCGCTCACCTGCGCGCCGCCGATGGCGTGTCCTCGCAGGCCGGCGTCCATGATGAGCTTGCCGGCAAAGTAGCCCTCGGGGCGCTTGAAGGTGGAGCCGGCACTCGGCATGTCGAGCGGCTGCTTGTCCTCGCGGCGCTGGCGGTAGTCGTCCATGTCGGCCTTGATCATCGCGGCGTTGCCCGGGGCGAGATTGAAAGTGGCCGAAAGCACGACGAAACCGTCGTCGGCAATGCGGCTCTTGCGATAGCCCAGGTTGAGCTCATCGACATCGAACTCGATAATGCTGCCGCTACCGCGGGTGCCGTCGTCGAGCATGCGGGCGGGCTTGTAGACGCGCACGGACTCCAGCACATCGGCCATGCAAGCGCCGTATGCTCCGGCGTTCATGTAGCAGGCACCTCCGACCGATCCGGGAATGCCCGAGATGGGCTCCATGCCGGTAAGGTCGGCCTCGGCTGCCGCGGCTGCGACATCGGAAAGCAAGGCGCCGGCTGCCGCCGTGACGTGCGTGCCGTCGACCGTAATGTCGGAGAGGCCCTCGCCCAGCGCTACGACGACGCCGCGGATGCCCTTGTCGCCGACGAGCAAGTCGGAGCCGTTGCCCACGATGGTGAGTGGTAGATTGCAGCGATAGCAGGTATCGAGCGTGGCGACGAGGCCCTGCTCAGTATCGGGCGTGACAAAGACGTCGGCCGGACCGCCGATCTTAAACGTGGTGTGCTCGCGCATGGGCTCGCTCATCAGCACGTTGTCCTCGCCGGCAACGCCAGCGAGCGCGCACAGCAGGTCCTCGTTAAAAAAATCGTTCTCGTGCATACGGATATCCGCCTTTTGGTGGTCGTTGTCATCAATCGATTGCAATATACCCCACCCGGACGGATTTGGTGCGCTGGCGGCGATAAAACAGCCGTCCACCGGATTGGTAAAGTGTTTATCACCGAGGTAGAGGGGTAGTCGCTATACTTTCAAGAGATTGCGCGTAAACCCGGAAGGAGCGAGATGGCCAACAAAGTCACCCTCAAGCAGATCGCCCAGGAGGTGGGGCTTTCCCCCTCGTCGGTCTCGCTTGTTCTCAATAATCGGCCCTGTCGCATCTCGGAAGAAAACCGCAAGCTCATCAAAGAGGTCGCGGCGCGCAACCACTATGTTCCCAACCAGATTGCGCGCAGCCTGGTTATGCGCGAGTCGCGCACGCTGGGCCTTATCGTCCCTAACATCGAGAGCCGCTTTTTTGCCTCGCTCGCCGGTAGCCTGGAAAAGCGCTGCCGCGAGGACGGCTATGCGCTCTTCATTACCAGCTCGGGCGGAAGCGCCGATGACGATCTGGAGCTGCTGCGCCAGCTGGTGACGCGCGGCGTTGATGGCGTCTTCCTGGTGGTGGGTGACGAGTTCTCCGATGACCGCGCCCTGCGCGAAGAAGTCAGCCACCTGCCCATCCCAGCCGTAATGGTCGACCGTGCCATTGAGGGGCTCGAGTGCGACAAAGTGATGTTCGACCACGAGATGGGCGGCTATATGGCCACCCGCTATCTGATCGAGCAAGGTCATCGCCGCATCGCCTGTCTGGTTAATGCCCGCCGTTCCAATACGGGTCGCAAGCGACTTGCCGGCTATGAGCGCGCGCTGCGCGAGGTTGGCCTGCCGATCGACGCGCGTTTGGAGTTTGAGAGCGAGTACTACATTCCGAGCGCATACGAGGCCTCGGAGGCAGTGCTCACAACTGACGCCACTGCCGTGTTCGCAAGCTCGGATAACATTGCCCTCGGTTTGCTCAAGCGCTTGCACGAGATGGGGAAGAGCATCCCGGGCGATATCTCGGTGGTGAGCTATGACAACTCGGCGGCCGACGTTCTCTTTGAGCCGGCGCTGACCGCGATTGAGCAGGACCCTGGTGTCCTTGCGGAGCATGCTTTTGGCTGCATGTCCAAGCGTCTTGCCGGTAGGGGCGGCAGGCGTGCCGAAGAGGTCGTTCTGGAGCCGGAGCTTATCGTTAAGGACAGCGTGCTCGAGCTTACTAAACACAACTAAACACGTTTACCAATTTGCAGAGACCGAATGTGGAGCACCTGTGACAGTCAATGCCGCAGGTGAATGTCGCGTTTTGCTAATCGATGGGATTGATAAGGGTGGTAAAACGTTTTTTCACCATGATAAAACGTTTTAGCAAATATACTGGTCCCAACGAAAGGTTGCCGTATTGGAGGGTGACCGCACAGCGAAGGGACATAAACAATGGCTAAAACACTGGGGACGCCGTGGCAAAAGCTGGGCCACGAGGTGCCGGCTTCCGAGCTCGAGGGCGTCGACCTGTATTGGCGCGCATCGAACTATCTGTCCGTCGGTCAGATCTACCTTCGCTCTAACCCGCTAATGCGCCCCGACTTTGTTGATGAGAAAACCGGTGAGGTGCGCGACTTCGGTCGTCCGGACGTTAAGCACCGCCTGGTTGGCCACTGGGGCACCACGCCCGGCATCAACTTCCTGTTCGGTCACGTCAATCGACTGATCGCCGACCACAACCAGAATGCTATCTTCTTGATGGGCCCTGGTCACGGTGGCCCCGCCGGTACTGCTCAGTCGCTGCTCGACGGCACCTACCGCGAGATTCGCCCCGACATCACCAATGACGAGGCCGGCCTGCAGAAGTTCTTCCGCCAGTTCTCTTATCCCGGCGGCATCCCGAGCCACTTTGCGCCCGAGACGCCCGGTTCCATCCACGAGGGCGGCGAGCTCGGCTACACGCTCAGCCACGCTTACGGTGCCGTCATGGACAACCCGAGCCTGTTGGCCGTGGCCGTGGTGGGCGACGGCGAGTCCGAGACCGGCCCGCTCGCGACCTCTTGGCAATCCAACAAGCTCGTGAACCCGGCAACCGACGGTATCGTTTTGCCGATCCTGCACCTCAATGGCTACAAGATCGCCAACCCCACCATCCTCGCCCGCGTGTCCGACGAAGAGCTCACCAAGTTCTTTGAGGGCATGGGCTATAAGCCGCACTTCTTTGTCGCCGGCTTTGACGACGAGAGCCACGCAAGCATTCATGCGCGTTTCGCTGCCCTGTTTGAGCAGGTCTTCGATGAGATCTGTGACATCAAGGCAACCGCGCAGGCCCAGGCCGCCGCAGGCGAGACCGTGGTCCGCCCGGCCTACCCCATGATTGTGTTCCGCACGCCCAAGGGCTGGACCTGCCCCAAGCAGATCGACGGCAAGAAGACCGAGGACTCCTGGCGCGCGCATCAGGTGCCGCTGGCGAGTGCCAAGGACACCCACGAGCACTTCCGCGTGCTGCGCGAGTGGCTGCGTTCCTACAAGCCCGAGGAGCTCTTTACGCCCGAGGGCCAGGTGCGCCCCGAGGTGACGGCCTTTATGCCGACCGGCGAGCTGCGCATCGGCGCCAACCCCAACGCGAACGGCGGTAAGGTGCGCCGCGAGCTCGAGCTGCCCGATATTCATGCCCACGAGGTCCCCGTCGCAACTAAGGGTCATGGCTGGGGCTCTACCGAGGCCGCCCGCGTCTTTGGTGAGTACACTGCCGACGTTCTGGCCAATAACATGGATGACTTCCACATCTTCGGTCCCGACGAGACCGCGTCCAACCGTCTGCAGGCTGCCTACAAGGTGACCAAGAAGCAGTGGGACGCCGGCTTCTACGAGGACGAGGCCAACGACGAGCTGCTGGCGGGCTCCGGTAAGGTCGTCGAGCAGCTGTCCGAGCACCAATGCGAGGGCTTCCTCGAGGCCTACGTGCTCACTGGCCGTTCCGGCGTGTGGAGCTCCTACGAGAGCTTTGTCCATGTGGTCGACTCCATGGTCAACCAGCACTGCAAGTGGCTCGAGGCTACCAAGCGCGAGATTCCGTGGCGTGCCCCCATCAGCGGCCTTAACATTTTGCTGTCGAGCCACGTCTGGCGTCAGGACCACAACGGCTTCTCGCACCAGGACCCCGGCTTTATCGACCTGCTGCTCAACAAGGCCAACGACACGCACATCGTGAATGCCTACTATCCGGCCGACGCCAACATGGCCCTTGCCGTTGCCGAGCGCGTCTACCAGTCCACCGACTGCGTCAACGCCATCTTCTGCGGCAAGCAGCCTGCTCCGACCTTCCAGACGGTCGACGAGGCCAAGGCGGAGCTCGCCGAGGGCGTTGCGACCTGGGAGTGGGCATCGACCGCCGATTCGCTCGCCGAGGCCGATGTCGTGGTCGCCACCTGCGGCGACGTGCCGACGCTCGAGGCTCTGGCTGCAACCGACATGCTGCGCGAGCTGGGCATCAAGGTATGGTTCGTCAACGTGGTCGATCTGCTCAAGATCCAGAACGTCTGCGAGAACGACCAGGCTCTCAGCGACGAGCGCTGGGCTGAGCTGTTCGGCTGCGGCGAGAAGCCCGTCCTCTTCGCGTTCCACGCCTATGCCGGCACGATTCGCCGCCTGATCTGGAACCGCCCCGGCCACGATGCCTTCCGCGTCCACGGCTACGAGGAGAAAGGCTCCACGACAACGCCGTTCGACATGCTGCGCCTGAACAACATGGACCGCTGGACACTGGCCGCCGACGTGCTGCGCATGGTCGACGCCGATAAGTTTGCCGAGCAGATTGATAAGTGGGAGGCATTCCGCACCGAGGCCTTTGAGTTCGCGTGCGATGAGGGCTACGACCACCCGGCCTTCACCGACTGGGTCTGGCCCGACGCCGCAGCCGCAACCGCTGCCGACGGCGCGCTCTCCGCAACGCAGCTTACTGCCGGCGACAACGAGTAGGTAGGCATCCGGGACGGTCTCGCGCTGGGGCCTTGCCCGGCTGGGCGGCCTTGCTCCGGGAAGTGGGCTTCGCGAACTTCCCGGAGCAAGGCCGCCCAGCCGGGCAAGGCCCTCTCGACCGTTTCGATATGCGGGGGCTGATATTTTTTTAATGTAATGGGGACTTTGCCGTTGCGGCCTTGGGGCTGCGCATCTTCCTTTGGTCAGCCTACGATACATTGCCGGGGCCGGGGTGCCTACTTTGTTTTGAGAAGTTCGCGAAGCCCACTTCTCAAAACAAAGTAGGCACCCCGGCCCTCGTCCGTGAATTTTTTCCGCTGGGCGAGCGGGGCCGCGGGCAATCCGTTCCAATGTTTCCAAATGAATACGCTGTGAGCCGAGAGAGACGATTTTCCCCGCAAGCACTCTAGTATGCTAAAGTACCCAGAAGACCGGCGGAGCTATGCCGGTCTTCTG
>CAVCRP010000062.1:0-5655 GCA_963604655.1 uncultured Ruminococcus sp. | reverse complement strand
AAAGGGCGGAGGCGGGGCATGCCCCGCCTCTTACACCACATCTCTGCGCGCTACCAGTCGGCAGGTTGGCCCACCTACTTTTTTCGAGTTGTTCGGCCAGCTGAACCACTAGTCGAGGCCCCTTGAACCGCAATCGAGCGCTATAGTCGCCCCAATTTCGCAACCAAGCCCCATAAATCTACCTGAATCAATTCGAATAGGACGTTGCGATCGCACCATTCGTATAGGATAAGGCCGAATAACTCAAATTATGTTGGTGAGGCATCTGAGCGGTCGGCAAAAACGCTTAGAAGCTACGAATCCGCAACTAAAGTTCACCAAAATGGGGCGGCCGACAGAAACCTCCCCAGCCGAAGCTGCCCCCCCTCAATACGACAGCTCAAAACCCACCGTTCGCAGAAGATAAGCCGCGCCCCAATACCGTTGCCCGAAGTTTCGGGCGTATATGGCGTCCGCTATGCCATCATGCGCGTATGGGAATCGTTCTGTCACATACCACGGCACGCGCTGTATACCGAACAGTCAACTCGCTCGCAAGCTACGCGACCGATCCCATACCCATGGAAAAGATCAAGGTGTCTGCGCCGACCACGTCCGACCTGGAAGCGGCGCGAGCATGGCTCAACAGAAAGAATGTCGATTCTGAAAGCATCCATGTGCTGACGTTTTCCAATAATGCCAAAAGGCACCGCAAGGGCTGCATCTGCCACTGCACGCGCTATACGTTTGATGCAGAAAGCTACCTAGAACTCGAGCCGAACGTCCACATCGTCGATATCAAGCTGTGCGCGTTAGAAGCAGCAGCCGACCTCAACCTTTCGGAGCTCGTTGAGTATTACTTTGAAATCTGCGGCTCCTACGCGCTTGGAACGTCCGACGAAACTCAATATCGCGAGCGCCCAGCCCTAACCAGCGTTGAAGAGCTCAGAGCCTTCTTTTCAGAGGCATCGGGGTATCGTGGATCTAATAAAGCACTTAAGGCACTTTCTTATGTACGCGAAGGCTGTCGCTCCCCACTCGAAACGGCGTTTGTCATGATGCTGACAATGCCCAAGTCAATGGGTGGCTTAGCCATACGCGCTATCAAAACGGACTATCCGATCCCAGTCCCCAAAAGATACGCCGCCCTAACGCGACGGACGGTTTTCTACCTCGACGCGCTGCTCGAAAATTCGATGACCGATATCGAATACAACGGCTTTTACCACGACGAGCCCGAACAGCAATCAATTGACGAGGAACGCCGAAACACGCTGCGAAACATGGGATATGCCGTTATCACAGTTAGTCGTCATTCGTTTTTCAAGCAGTCCGCTTTTAGACGGGTCATGGAAGCGATTCGCATTCGCGAGAAGATATGGCCCGGTCGACTCCCGGATAACTTCGCCATCCTGCAAGAAACTCTTCGTCAATTTGTCTTGCGGCGCTACTTCGAATACGGCCGCCGCGTCCTGGAGACACTCAAAGAAGAAGAGGCCGCCAAGCGCGAAATTGCAAGCCAATATCCGCAAGCTGATGACCCGAGCATCAACGATGTGCCAGAACCCGACGACATGCAACACGTCGGGGCCCTTGCTGAGGAAATCAATGGGCCTTGGGAAAGCGACATTTTCGCAAAAATCGATGAAAACCGCACGGAAGACGACACGATTATTGATCTAATTGAGAATTCGCTCTTCTAAAGGCGATCTCTGCGGATGTCCACCTACATTTTTCGACTTATTCGGCCACCGATGTGCCAGATTGGCTGCAGCAATGCTCAATATAACTTTAGATAAAACTGATTCTGCAGGAACTCCCGTAGAGGAAGAACTGATTCTCGCGGTATTTAACACGATAAAGTACAAATATGAACAGTTCTAATGCTTCTCAAGGTGGCTTTCTTAGCATGCTGGCCGAACATCTCGAAATATGTTGGCGAGCATTGCGTCGATGTCTCCCAACCCGCAGAAAATCGCCGAGGCGGCAAGCAGTCATCGAAATTATCGCAAATTGTATTGACATATGAACATGCGCTCATATAATCGAAAGTAAATTATATGAGCGCATGTTCATATGAAAGGATATTGCAATGAGCATCCGCGTTGATGAAACGAAACCCGACATCGAGGCCACCGAGCCCGTGATCCCCACCACCTGCTCGCCCGAGGACCTTCCCGACGAGGAGCTTCTCTACGACCTTGCCGACCTGTTCAAGGTCTTCAGCGACACCACGCGCATCAAGATTCTCTATGCCCTCATGGGCCGCGAGCTCTGCGTGGCCGACATCGCCGAGGCGACCGCAACCTCGCAGTCTGCGGTGTCGCACCAGCTGCGCACGCTCAAGCAGTCGCACCTGGTCAAGTTCCGCCGCGACGGCCGCAACATTCTCTACTCGCTCGCCGACGATCATGTCTACACCATGCTCAACCAGGGCATGAGCCATATCTGCGAATAGCAATCAACCACGGTATCAGCGCGGCCGGCACCCAGACCGCTAACACAGGGAAAGGAACCCACCATGAAAAAGCAGTTTAAGCTCGACGAGATCGATTGCGCCAACTGCGCGCGTGAACTTCAGGACGAGCTGGCTAAGCTCGATGGCGTCAAGTCCGTTTCGGTCAACTTTATGACCCAGAAGCTGACGCTCGAGGCCGACGACGCCGAGTTCGACGAGGTCCTGGACCGCGTCGTTGAGTTCACCGCCGATGCCGAGCCGGACTGCGAGATCATTCTCTAACCCGCGCATACGTTGACCTGTAAGGCCGCGCTTGCCGCGGCCTTTGCTCGCGAAATTATATGAGCAAGTGTTCATACACTCAAATGGGAGGTTTGAATCATGGCGGCCGCCGATTCCAAAAAGAAAAAGAAGAAGCGCAAGAAGAAAGAGTCCCTTGAGCACAAGCGCAACCGCATCCTGGTAGCACTGGGCATTTTTGCCGTTGTTTATGCCCTCGACGAGCTCGGCGCCCTCGCTATCGCATTTGGGGAGCCCGGCAACATCTACGCCAGCTTTGTGCTGTTCCTCGTGCCGTTTTTGATTGCCGGCTACGACGTACTGCAAAAGGCATTCAATAACATCCGCCGCGGCAAGGCCTTCGACGAGAGCTTCCTCATGGCCGTCGCGACCATCGGCGCGTTTGCCATGGTGCTCTTCCCCGACACCGACCCGCACATGGCCGAAGGCGCCGCTGTCATGCTGTTCTACCAGGTCGGCGAGTTGTTCCAGGCATACGCCGTGGGCAAGAGCCGCAAGTCGATCAGTGCCATGATGGACATCGCGCCCGACTACGCTAACGTCGAGCAAGCCGACGGCACACTCGAACAGGTCTTTCCCGATGACATCGCCGTCGGCACCGTGATCGTGGTCAAGCCCGGCGAGCGCGTGCCTATCGACGGCGTCATCGTCGAGGGCGAGACGCAGCTCGACACCGCCGCACTCACGGGCGAGTCAGTCCCCCGCCCCGCCAAGTCCGGCGACGATATCATCAGCGGCTGCATCAACATGACGGGCCTCATCCACGTGCGCACCACCAAGCCGTTTGGCGAATCCACCGTCGCGCGCGTCCTGGAACTCGTAGAGAATGCCAGCGAAAAGAAGGCGCGCACCGAGAACTTCATCACGCGCTTCGCCCGCGTCTACACGCCCGCCGTCACTGGCGCTGCCGCGGTGCTCGCGCTTGGCGGCGGCCTGGTGACTGGCGCTTGGTCCGATTGGATCCTGCGCGGCCTGACCTTCCTGGTCGTCAGCTGCCCGTGCGCCCTCGTGATCAGCGTACCGTTGAGTTTCTTTGGCGGCATCGGCGGCGCGTCCAAGCTGGGCGTTCTCATCAAGGGCTCCAACTACCTCGAGACGCTCGCCGACGTGGACACCGTCGTCTTCGACAAAACGGGCACCCTCACCAACGGCACGTTCTCAGTCGTCGCGGTGCACCCCGAGGCTGGCCATACCGAACAATCGTTGCTTGAAGTCGCAGCCCTTGCTGAATCGTTCTCCGATCACCCCATCGCGCAGTCCGTGCGCGACGCCTACCAGGGCGAGGTCGACCCCAAGCGCGTGAGCGACTCCGCCAACGACGCGGGCCACGGCGTGACGGCAACCATCGACGGCAAGCACGTCGTCGTCGGCAATGCCAAGATGCTTGCTGTGGCCGGTATCGATGCCCCCAATTGCGAGGTCGTCGGCACCATCCTCCACGTGCTCGTCGACGGCACCTATGCCGGCCACATCGTAATTGCCGACACCGTCAAGGTCGATGCGGAGCAAACGATTCGCGACCTGCACGCCGCCGGCGTCAAGTGCACCGTCATGCTCACGGGCGACCGCGAGGAGGTTGCGGCGTCTGTGGCCAAGCAGCTGGGGCTCGACGAGTTTCATGCGCAGCTGCTGCCGAGCGATAAGGTCGAGCGCGTCGAGGCGCTGCTTGCGGCCGAATCGGGCAAGGGCAAGCTCGCCTTTGTAGGCGATGGCATCAACGATGCGCCCGTGCTCACCCGCGCAGACGTTGGCATTGCCATGGGCGCCATGGGTTCCGACGCCGCAATCGAGGCGGCGGACGTCGTGCTGATGGACGACAAGCCGTCCAACATCTCCCGCGCGATCCGCGTGGCGCGCAAGACCATGACGATTGTTTGGCAGAACATTATCTTTGCGCTGGGCATTAAGCTGCTGATCCTTGTGCTGGCAGCGCTGGCCATCGCCAATATGTGGCTTGCCGTCTTTGGCGACGTAGGCGTGGCGATCATCGCCATCCTGAACGCCATGCGCGCGATGGGTGTCAAGAACCTGTAGCGCCTGTGGTCCCACCGGCCGGGGCCGGGCTTGGTTTTGAAAACGTCCTCGACCAATGAATCGCCCCCGTTCTGCTCCTTCGGAGCTACGAACGGGGGCGATTCTGGTCTGACGGAATGTTTTCAAAACCAAGCCCGGCCCCGGCCTGCGGCGACACAACTGGCGGTTCTTGGGCATCACTTGCTGGCGGGGTTCCTTGTCTGAGTTGGACTTGGTTGGTGGGGTTACTGATCCCGGTCGCTGCCCCGTCTCAGCATCGATCTTAGCTTCTCGAAGCTCTCCTCGCTCAGGCAGTGCTCCATGTGGCAGCCCTCTTGCGACGCGACCTCGGGCGTTACGCCTGCGTCCTCTAGCAGACCTACAAAAAAGCAGTGGCGCTCCCACATTTGACGGGCAACCTCAAGACCGCGTTCCGTCAGATGCACGTCGCGTTTGCCCATCTCCACGTAGCCGGTGCTCTCCAAGGCCGCCATGGCTTTAGAGACGCTTGCTTTGGTTACGCCCAAGTATTCGGCAACGTCGATCGAGCGCACGATGCCCTGACGTTCCGATAGAACGTAGATCGATTCGAGATAGTCTTCTCCGGATTCACGTAGGGCCATGGGCCGCCTTTCGCGATGGCTTCTAGTTAGCCTTTGGATACTTTTGCTTGATTTACTTTACCGCAAAAGTTGCCCATGTCTTACTACTTTGCCTAAAAGTTAGCCGTGTTTCACAAAACATGCGGGACGAAAACAAAATGGGGACGCCCCGCAAGGAGTGTCCCCAGCTGCCGGCAGAGACGATATGAGCAGGACATAAAACATTGAGAGCCCCTGCTGCATGAAGGACCGCGGATTAGGCCGACAATGGTGAGTGTCTAATTCAGCCGCGGCGGCCACGCC
>CAVCRP010000061.1:0-5767 GCA_963604655.1 uncultured Ruminococcus sp. | reverse complement strand
CTAACGATATGGCACCGTGGGGACACATGTATGTCAATCTTGGTCTAACAGAGCCTTCGAATTCCCCTAAGAATAAAATCTCGATCTGTAACAGTAAGAACCCATTTCCTCGTCTACCTGTTATAAATTGAGACATTCGAATTCCCCTGAAGAGAAAATCTCAATCTGTAACAGTTACTCGGCAAAAATGGCTGCAGATGTTACAGATTGAGACAAAACAGTAAGGCATGCCGCCACATCGGCCAGAACCACCACAAAGGTGCCTGTCCCTTTATGGTAGGTAGAATAACCCATAAGGTAAGTATGTTTCTGAGTTATTTCGTGTTGACCCTTTTGAGCGAGATAGGGTATAACTCTACTCAACCGCTAGGGATTTTATTGAGAAAGGTGTTCTACCATGAGCAAGAACCTCTCCCAGCAGGTCGTTCTCGACCGCCGCGGCTTTGTCGCCGCCACCTTCGCAACCGTCGCCGGCCTTGGTCTTGCCGGCTGCTCCGACACCAGCGCCGAGGCCGATAAGGGCTCTGCCGCCAGCTCTTCTAAGAAGAGCTCCGACGACACCGAGGCTTCCACCACGCTCGATGCCAAGGCATTCGACAAGCTCGTCGACAACGGCCCCAAGGCCGACGACGACGCCATCGCCGCCAGCACCTGGGCCACGTCCGTCAAGGACGCCGGCGTCCTCAAGGTCGGTGGCGTTCAGACCTCCACGCTCTTCTCCCTCCTCAACGAGAAGGATGGCAAGACCCGCGGCTTCGACGCCGGCATCGCACAGCTCCTGTCCAACTACATCCTGGGCGAGAACAAGGTCGAGATCACCCAGGTGACCTCCGACACGCGTGAGTCCGTGCTGCAGAACGGCCAGGTCGACGCTGTGTTCGCCACCTACACCATCACCGATGAGCGCAAGAAGCTCGTCTCCTTCGCCGGTCCCTACTACTACACCCAGCAGGCCATCCTGGTGCTCGCCGATAACGACGACATCAAGAGCGTCGACGACCTGGCCGACAAGAACGTCGCCGTCCAGTCCGGCTCCAACGGCCCCGCCATCCTGGAGGAGTTCGCTCCCAAGGCCAGCCAGCAGGAGTTCAAGACCGACGAGGAGGCCCGTCAGGCACTTCAGCAGGGTCGCGTTGACGCCTACGTCATCGACAACAACATGCAGCAGAGCGCCCTGGTCCGCGAGCCCGGCAAGTACAAGATCGCCGGCAAGCCCTTCGGCAGCAAGGAGCCCTACGGCATCGGCTTGCCGCTCGATTCCGACGGCGTCGCCTTTGTCAACGACTTCCTTAAGAAGATCGAGGACGACGGCACCTGGACCGAGCTGTGGCAGATCTGCATCGGCGACCGCACGGGCGACACCAACGTTCCCGAGCTGCCCGAGATCGGCGCCTAAGCTTGTAAGCTGGGCAACAGCCGCTACGAAACCATACGGAAACGCACGATGCGCTTTATTGCGCTAAACTGTTTCCTCACTGAGTTGTCGGGGCTTCCGTACACACGGGAGCCCCTTTCCTTACCGGCGGGAGGTCCGCATGAGTCTCTCCGAGCTCTGGTCGCTCTATGGCCAGAACTATATCGACGCGCTGCTAGCAACCTGGGGCATGACGCTTGAGTCGTTTGCCATCGCCATGGTGCTGGCCGTCGCCGTCACCGTGATGCGCGTGTCGCCGCTCAAGCCGCTGCGCGTCTTTGGCGACCTGTATGTCCAGGTCTTCCGTAACATCCCCGGCATCGCGCTGCTCATTATCGTCGTCTACGCGCTGCCGCCGCTCAAGGTCGTCCTGCCCTACCGCACCTGCGTCATCGTCGCCACAGTGCTCTTGGGTTCTGCCTTTGGCTCTGAGAACTTTATGAGCGGCATCAACACCGTCGGTGTCGGCCAGGTGGAAGCCGCCCGCTCGCTGGGCATGAGCTTCAGCCGTATCCTCGCCAAGATCGTGATTCCGCAGGCGCTGCGCTCGAGCGTGCTGCCCATGACCAACCTCTTTATCGCCGTCATGCTCACCACCGCGCTCGGCAGTCAGGTGCCGCTTAAACCGCAGGAGCTCACCGGCGTGGTGAGCTACATCAACACGCGCTCGCTCGGCGGCGTCGCCGCGTTCTTTATCTCGGCGCTCGGCTACCTGGGCACGGCCTTTGTGGTGAGCCACATTGGCAACTATATCGATAAGAAGGTGAGGATCCTCCGATGAGCAAGCACTCCACCTCCGCGCTCACCATGCGCGATGCGCTCTACGAGGCTCCCGGCCCCAAGATGCGCGCCAAGATTCGCGTCGGCACCGCCATCTCACTTGTTGCCGTGGCCGCGCTCATCGCTCTGGTACTGCAGCGCTTTTATGTGACCGGCCAGCTTTCGGTCCATTACTGGTACTTCTTTACGCACCTCACCACCTGGAAGTTCCTGCTTGCCGGTTTTGAGGGCACGGTAAAGGTCGCGCTCACCGCCGGCGCCATCGCGCTGGTACTGGGCTTAGCCCTCATGCTCGGCCGTACCAGCGACATCAAGCCGCTGCAGCTGGTCTGCCGCGTGCTCACCGATTTCTTCCGTGGCGTGCCGAGCCTGCTGTTCATCTACTTCTTCTTTTTGGTGCTGCCTCAGTACAAGATTTCACTGCCGTCGTTTTGGATGCTCACGCTTCCCGTCGCGCTCGCTGCAGCCGGCGTACTTGCCGAGATCTTCCGCGCCGGCGTCAACGCCGTGCCGCGTGGTCAGGTCGAGGCAGCCCAGGCGCTCGGTCTCTCCAAGGCCAAAATCACCTTTAAAATCGTATTGCCCCAGGCGATTCGGTTTATCATTCCGTCGTTGATTTCGCAGCTCGTGGTCGTAGTCAAAGACACCACCGTCGCCTATGTGGTGAGCTACCCCGACCTCATGCAAAATGCCCGCGTGCTCATCACCAACTACGACGCGCTCGTATCGGTCTATCTGGTGATCGCGGTCATCTACATCCTCATCAACGTCGCGATCAACAAGGCCGCTGTCTACGTTTCGCACAAGACCGGCGCGACGATCATCCGCTAACGCTTTTACCATTTCGAGTCATAAGGAGCCGAGCACCATGGCACAGAGCACCTCTTCCACCGGCAATCAGCCGCTGATCGAGCTCAGGTACGTCGATAAGCACTACGGCGACCTGCACGTTCTCAACGACATCAATCTCTCGGTCGACCGCGGCGAAGTCGTCGTGGTGATCGGCCCCTCGGGCTCGGGCAAGTCGACCATGTGCCGCACCATCAATCGCCTGGAAACCATCGACTCGGGCGAGATCCTCATCGAGGGCGAGCCCTTGCCGCAGGAAGGCAAAGACCTTGCCCGCATGCGTGCCGAGCTGGGCATGGTGTTCCAACAGTTCAACCTGTTTGCGCACATGACCGTGCTGCAGAACGTCATGCTGGGTCCGGTCGACGTGCTGGGCGTCTCTAAAGACGAGGCACGCGAGCGCGCCATGGACCTGCTGAGCCGCGTGGGCGTGGCTGAGCAGGCCGACAAGGTGCCCGCTCAGCTCTCGGGCGGTCAGCAGCAGCGCGTGGCCATCGCCCGTTCGCTCGCCATGCAGCCCAAGGCCATGCTCTTTGACGAGCCCACGAGCGCGCTGGACCCCGAGATGATCAACGAGGTGCTCGAGGTCATGGTTCGTCTGGCCCAGCAGGGCATGACGATGATCGTCATCACGCACGAGATGAACTTTGCCCGCCGCGTGGCCGACCGCGTCGTCTTTATGGCCGACGGCCAGATCGTGGAGACCGGCACACCCGATGAGTTCTTCGACCATCCCCAGACCAAGCGCGCCCAGGACTTCCTCAACTCCATCAAGGGCCACTAACCAGCTGTGCGCTCGCCCGCTTGCCACGACCACCCGGATTCGAAAGTTACACCTATGATCGGAACTCGCACTTCATCGTCCTATACCCCGCATGTCGACGTCGCCCCTGCCGACCGCCCGCTTATCCTCGTCGCGCCGCGCTGGGAAGAAGCGAAACCGTTTTTGAGCGAGACGCTCTCCCCCAACGAGGAGATCGCCAGCGTCTTTGTCGATGCCATCCTTGCCGCCGGCGGCCTGCCGCTGCAGATGTCCATCACCGAGGACATCGAGGTCATCCGTCATTACGTGGACATCGCCGACGGCGTCGCCATCCCCGGAGGCCCGGACGTCAACCCCAAGCGCTGGGGCGACGAGCGCCCTTACGACCCCACGCTGTGCTGCGAGATCCGCGACCGCTTTGAGTTTAAGCTGGTCGCGGAGGTGCTCCGCGCCAAAAAGCCGCTCTTTACCACCTGCCGCGGCACGCAACTCCTAAACGTCGCCACCGGCGGCACGCTGTGCATGGACGTGCCGAGCCTGGGCGCGCGCGAGGGCCGCACGCAGTGGCGCCACACCCATGTGCTCAACGACCCCGTGCATCCCGTCGAGGTCGTGCCGGGTTCACTGCTGGAGCGCGCGCTCGGCGGGCACACGCTCATCCAGACCAACTCGGCGCACCATTGCTGTGTCGACCGTTTGGGTAAGCATACGCGCTTGGTCGCACAGGCAACCGATGGCGTGCCCGAGTGTATCGAGGTCGAGGGCCAGCCCTTCTGCCTGGGCGTGCAATGGCACCCCGAGTACACCTGGCAGACGCTCGAGACCGACTTTAACCTGTGGAAGTCGTTTGTCGAGGCGGCGGCCCAGGTTAAGCGAGCCCGCTAGTTTACGAACACCGCAACAAATAAGGGCGCCCCGCCAACCACATGGTCCGGCGGGGCGCCCTTTTGTATCCACATCAACGGCCTTGGCACAAAGCCCAAAGCTCGCAGGTTCTTACTCAGCCGCCTCGCGCAGGGCCGACATCGTGGCCGCATACTGCTGTCGCAGCGCATGCATCCCATCACGGGCGCCGTCAACGGTATCGGCATTACGCAACGCCTCGGTCACCACAACCGCCGGCTCATACAGATTGTCGAACCCCAGGTTCTGGCTCACGCCCTCGAGCGTGTGCACGGCCACAAACGCGCCCTCGGCGTCTCCTGCCGCCATAGCGGCCTCGAACTTGTCCATGCTCTCGTCATCCAGGAACTTAAGGGCAAAGCGGGCGAACATCTCCTCGCCCATCAGCCGAACGGATGCGCCATCGTAATCGGCGCCGATCTTCTCATACGCTTCACGCATGGAAATCATGGAATGAAACTCCTTCGATCAAACTAAATCGTGGGAAATGCGACGACGTCGGCGGGGCGTGCCAGCGTCTCGGCAATACGGTCTTGCACCTCGAGCAGACACTCGAGCAGCAGCGGGTTAAACTCACCGCACTTGCCGTCCAGAATCATCTGGATCGCTTCCTGGTGCGGGATGGCGTCCTTGTACACGCGCACGCTCGTGAGCGCGTCGTATACGTCGGCCACCGAAACCACCTGTGCGGCAATGGGGATGTCATCGCCCTTGAGGCCGTCGGGATAGCCCTTGCCGTCCCAACGCTCGTGGTGCCAGCGCGCGATCTGGTATGCGTACTCCAGCAAGGGATTGCCGGCATGCTGACGGCCCAACTCAAGCAGCATATCTGCGCCGAGGGTAGTGTGGGTCTTCATAATCTCGAACTCCTCGGACGTCAGGCGTCCGGGCTTGTTGAGAATCGCATCGTCGATCGACATCTTGCCGATATCGTGCAGCGCCGAGGCCATAGCAATCGTGGAACGCTGCTCGTTGTCGAGCGGGAACTTGTCGCTGCGATGCACCAGGCAGCCCAGCAACAGCTCGGTCAGCTTTTCGATATGCGTGACGTGCAGGCC
>CAVCRP010000060.1:0-6217 GCA_963604655.1 uncultured Ruminococcus sp. | reverse complement strand
ATTCTGGCGCTTCTCACCGAAATACGAGTGAGCGCTATGACCATTGGAAAGATCGGCTTCATGCATGTGCATACGGGCAACATTCCTGGAGCCTTTGAAATGTATGACGAGATTGTTGCTAAGGGATTCCCCATTAAGCATATCCGTCCTACGCATTGCGGTCGCATTCGCTATGTTTTCGACAGTGCAGTCAAATTTGCAAAGAAGGGCGGCTGGATTGACATCACTACTGGGGCCTCCTGCTGTTTCGAACATCCGGCTCAGGCAATTATTGAAGCCTTAGATGCCGGTGTCGATAGCACCCATATCACCTTCTCAACCGACGGTCATGGCTCGGTTCCTCGTTTTAACCTGCAAGTCGTCAAAAGATCACTCAAAGCCCAGAAACGAAGTAGACACTTCTCTTAAAAGCCCTGTTTAATCGGGGCTTTTTTCTTGCACCGTGATGGGTGTATATGATATAATCATATACACCCATTAAAGGAGATCAAATGGCAGCTCGGAAGGAGTTCCCGGTCAAAGTTCGCCGTGTGGCAGTAACGAACAAAAAGACCGGCGTCAAATACATCGAGGAACGTCGCTATCAATACGATCCGGCAAAGGGCTACAACGTCCTTCTGTCGAGCCGTCGGACGGGTGAAAAAATCCTGGAAGGCGAAACGGTGACAACCCGTTGCCGCCCCAAGAAGAAGCCAGCCGAAGCGGCTCAGACTGCCGAGCTCTCTGCCAAACGAACCCGTGTAGGGGCTCTGGACTTGATTCGTCATGCCGGGGCAGTGGCCGGACTCGAAAGTTCGGTCCGCAGGGCGTATCCCAACGGTGGAACCTCCGAGAAGCTGCTCTCTGTCTCTCAGTACGTGGTCTCTACGGGTGAAACTGTTCACAACGTGGAGGCCTGGCAATGCGAACATGATCTCCCCTACGAAGCCGGCCTGTCCGAGGACATTTGCTACGACCTCTTCCACGAGCTCGGTCTGGATGAATCCGGTTCGCAGTCTCTCTTCCGGGAACTGGCCCGTACGGCAGGCAACGACGAACAGCCGGCCATCGCATTCGATTCAACCTCGCATTCCGTCTACGGCAACGGCCTGAAACCGTACGCGCGGCAAGGCTTCAACAAAGACGGCGACGGCTTGGACATCTACAAGATCATCACCTTCTACTCGCTTGATTCCGGTCTGCCCGTTTCTTTCGAGCTTCAGCCCGGCAACATCCCCGACGTGATTTCTCTCGTCAATGCCGTGCCTCGGGCCAAGGCATACGGCTTGAAGAATCCGGAGTTCTGCCTCGACAACGGGTTCTTCAGCAAGGAAAACGTGCTGCGCTTCCTGCGCAAGAATTTCAAGTTCACGATCCTCGCCACGCTCAAGCACGCCTGGATCTACAAGCACTTGGACAGCGCCACCGATGATGGGACCAAGCTGAGAGACCACTTCTCGCGGTACGCTTCTCAGTGCCCGTTCGACGAGAAGATCAGTGCCGTATCGGTGTCTGAAATGACGCCGTTTGAATGGAAGCGGCAGCGCACGCGCAATGGCGTAGCCGCCGGGGATACGGAGTCGAAATCCTTCCGACTGTACTTTCACTATTTCCGCAACAATGCCCGAGCTGTCATGGAAGCTTCAGCCTTCCACACGAAGCTCAAAAGCTACGAAATGAGTCTTGCAGCCGGCAAGGAAAATGAAATGGACGATGCCGAGCTTGAGTTCGCGCACCGGTACTTCTCGTGGAAGCGTGTTCGAGGCGGAGACATCAAGGTCATCCCCAACGAAGAGGCCATTCTGGCCGCACAAAAGGACTTTGGGATTTTCATCATCCTTTCAAATCTTCATGCGAGCCCGTGGGACGCGCTTCGTCGCTACCGTCGCCGCAACGACATTGAAACCTCGTATCGCGTCGTCAAGTCCGACCTTGACGGGCGAAAGCCCCGAGTCTGGACGATGACCAGCGTACGCGGGAAAGAAATCTGCCGACACGTCGCACTCGGCTACCGTTTCGTGCTGCAGAGCATGATGGAGCGCACGGCTCAGGAAGCCGAGCGGCGAGCCAACGATGAGTCGCTCGGGAAGACTGTGCGGAAGCAGTACGAAAAACTGACCGCCTGGATTCGATCGATGACGCTCAAGCAGTTGCTCGATTGGTTCGACTGCGTGGAAAGAGTCGAGGTGAGGAACAGGGTGGCTCAGTACCGTTGGTCTACGGAGACGACGGCCAGAGACCAGATGTTCCTCGAGCTCTTCTTCGGCGAATCTGACTGAGTGTAGATTCCACGGTTTTCAGGTTATAAATATTGGTTTAAAAGCAGGTTAAAAGACAGGTTAGCGGTGGCCGAAAAACGGGCGGAAACCCTTGCAAATGCTGGATTTTCTGCCTGTGGACAGCCCCTCAAATGTCAATAGGTGCGCCCCTCATCTGTCAGCACTCTGCCCCTCAAGTGTCAAGGATCGCGCCCCTCATCTGTCAGTAGTCGCGCCCCTCAAGTGTCAATACCGCAGGGCACTTATCCCCAGGCTTGTCCACATCATCTGTGGGAAACTCGCGTAAAATCAGGCGTTTTCGCCGATTTGCGAGGCTGGCCAGCTCCACGTCGCCGGCCGAAATCGAGCCTGCCCCTCATCTGTCAACGCCGCGCCGGGTGAGTCGGCCCCTCAAGTGTCAACGTCCGCCCCTCATCTGTCAGTGAGGGCCAAGTTTTCCGCGAGGTATCCACAACGCCGGCGGCCGCGGTGTCTCGCACACGGCTTCGACGGCGTTTCTGGCGCGTTTGCAGGGCCATAGACGGCCGCCAGCCCAGCGGCGAGGGCAACCAGCCCGGTGAGCGTCGGAAAGGCGCTGGAAGCCCCGTAGCGACGCGGAGAGGGGCGAGACAAGCCAAGGGCGCAGGCTCGATGCGCAGCACGACATAGCCGGTTCTCGCAAGGACGAGAATTTCCCTGCGGTGCCCCTCAAGTGTCAATGAAAGTTTCCAACGCGAGCCATTCGCGAGAGCCTTGAGTCCACGCTAGATCTATCTCATCTGCGCAAGGCAGAACGTGAAGACGGCCGCCCTGGACCTCGCCCGCGAGCGCCAGGCGCACGAGGCCGGCGCGCGGACCCGCGCCACGGCCCACGAGCGGACGCCGCAGCAGGAGCGCCAGAAGGCCGCCAGAGAGGCCGAGCGCGGCCGTGAGGCTTGGACGCTAGGGCAGGGCATGAAAAAGCCCGTAGCGGGCTGCTACGGGCGTCTGACGCGGTGGAAAGGGGGAGGGGATGTTGTCTACATGGCTCTGCTGTAGTGAGTGGGTTGCGCTCCGGCAGCGGTCCTGATCAATCGTCACCCTTTCTCGGTCCTTCAACGTTCCTGACAACGAGCCTCCTTTTCGCCAATCCATCGACAATCACCGCGAGTCCCTGCTCGAACGCTGCGTCCGGACCGGCTTCGTCGAAGGCGTCTATCGCGGCCCGCAACAGCGGCGAGAGCGGAGCCTGTTCAACGGTGCCGCCGCGCTCGCCGGCATCGCTGTCGCCGGCCTGCTCCTCAAGCACGGCCCCAACAGTGAAGTAGCTGATTGTCATCAGCGCATTGACGGCGTCCCCGGCCGAAAAACCCGCCTCGCAGAGGAAGCGAAGCTGCGCGTCGGCCGTTTCCATCTGCGGTGCGCCCGGTCGCGTGCCGGCATGGATGCGCGCGCCATCGCGGTAGGCGAGCAGCGCCTGCCTGAAGCTGCGGGCATTCCCGATCAGAAATGAGCGCCAGTCGTCGTCGGCTCTCGGCACCGAATGCGTATGATTCTCCGCCAGCATGGCTTCGGCCAGTGCGTCGAGCAGCGCCCGCTTGTTCCTGAAGTGCCAGTAAAGCGCCGGCTGCTGAACCCCCAACCGTTCCGCCAGTTTGCGTGTCGTCAGACCGTCTACGCCGACCTCGTTCAACAGGTCCAGGGCGGCACGGATCACTGTATTCGGCTGCAACTTTGTCATGCTTGACACTTTATCACTGATAAACATAATATGTCCACCAACTTATCAGTGATAAAGAATCCGCGCGTTCAATCGGACCAGCGGAGGCTGGTCCGGAGGCCAGACGTGAAACCCAACAGACCCCTGATCGTAATTCTGAGCACTGTCGCGCTCGACGCTGTCGGCATCGGCCTGATTATGCCGGTGCTGCCGGGCCTCCTGCGCGATCTGGTTCACTCGAACGACGTCACCGCCCACTATGGCATTCTGCTGGCGCTGTATGCGTTGATGCAATTTGCCTGCGCACCTGTGCTGGGCGCGCTGTCGGATCGTTTCGGGCGGCGGCCGGTCTTGCTCGTCTCGCTGGCCGGCGCTGCTGTCGACTACGCCATCATGGCGACGGCGCCTTTCCTTTGGGTTCTCTATATCGGGCGGATCGTGGCCGGCATCACCGGGGCGACTGGGGCGGTAGCCGGCGCTTATATTGCCGATATCACTGATGGCGATGAGCGCGCGCGGCACTTCGGCTTCATGAGCGCCTGTTTCGGGTTCGGGATGGTCGCGGGACCTGTGCTCGGTGGGCTGATGGGCGGTTTCTCCCCCCACGCTCCGTTCTTCGCCGCGGCAGCCTTGAACGGCCTCAATTTCCTGACGGGCTGTTTCCTTTTGCCGGAGTCGCACAAAGGCGAACGCCGGCCGTTACGCCGGGAGGCTCTCAACCCGCTCGCTTCGTTCCGGTGGGCCCGGGGCATGACCGTCGTCGCCGCCCTGATGGCGGTCTTCTTCATCATGCAACTTGTCGGACAGGTGCCGGCCGCGCTTTGGGTCATTTTCGGCGAGGATCGCTTTCACTGGGACGCGACCACGATCGGCATTTCGCTTGCCGCATTTGGCATTCTGCATTCACTCGCCCAGGCAATGATCACCGGCCCTGTAGCCGCCCGGCTCGGCGAAAGGCGGGCACTCATGCTCGGAATGATTGCCGACGGCACAGGCTACATCCTGCTTGCCTTCGCGACACGGGGATGGATGGCGTTCCCGATCATGGTCCTGCTTGCTTCGGGTGGCATCGGAATGCCGGCGCTGCAAGCAATGTTGTCCAGGCAGGTGGATGAGGAACGTCAGGGGCAGCTGCAAGGCTCACTGGCGGCGCTCACCAGCCTGACCTCGATCGTCGGACCCCTCCTCTTCACGGCGATCTATGCGGCTTCTATAACAACGTGGAACGGGTGGGCATGGATTGCAGGCGCTGCCCTCTACTTGCTCTGCCTGCCGGCGCTGCGTCGCGGGCTTTGGAGCGGCGCAGGGCAACGAGCCGATCGCTGATCGTGGAAACGATAGGCCTATGCCATGCGGGTCAAGGCGACTTCCGGCAAGCTATACGCGCCCTAGGAGTGCGGTTGGAACGTTGGCCCAGCCAGATACTCCCGATCACGAGCAGGACGCCGATGATTTGAAGCGCACTCAGCGTCTGATCCAAGAACAACCATCCTAGCAACACGGCGGTCCCCGGGCTGAGAAAGCCCAGTAAGGAAACAACTGTAGGTTCGAGTCGCGAGATCCCCCGGAACCAAAGGAAGTAGGTTAAACCCGCTCCGATCAGGCCGAGCCACGCCAGGCCGAGAACATTGGTTCCTGTAGGCATCGGGATTGGCGGATCAAACACTAAAGCTACTGGAACGAGCAGAAGTCCTCCGGCCGCCAGTTGCCAGGCGGTAAAGGTGAGCAGAGGCACGGGAGGTTGCCACTTGCGGGTCAGCACGGTTCCGAACGCCATGGAAACCGCCCCCGCCAGGCCCGCTGCGACGCCGACAGGATCTAGCGCTGCGTTTGGTGTCAACACCAACAGCGCCACGCCCGCAGTTCCGCAAATAGCCCCCAGGACCGCCATCAATCGTATCGGGCTACCTAGCAGAGCGGCAGAGATGAACACGACCATCAGCGGCTGCACAGCGCCTACCGTCGCCGCGACCCCGCCCGGCAGGCGGTAGACCGAAATAAACAACAAGCTCCAGAATAGCGAAATATTAAGTGCGCCGAGGATGAAGATGCGCATCCACCAGATTCCCGTTGGAATCTGTCGGACGATCATCACGAGCAATAAACCCGCCGGCAACGCCCGCAGCATCGCGACCGTCATCGGTGAGAAGTTCGGCAGGTATTGGGTGGTGACAATGTAGGTGCTGCCCCAAATGGCAGGTGCTATCGCTGTGAACAATAAATCGGGGCAGACGGCGCTTCCAGCGTGACGACCATGCCGAGCACGCAGCGGGTGAACACG
>CAVCRP010000059.1:0-6992 GCA_963604655.1 uncultured Ruminococcus sp. | reverse complement strand
GAAACGGCGGTCGACGAAACTGGAGAGGAGGTATTACGAGCTCCTGTGCGAATTGAAGGGAGCGCTCCCGCAAACTGCCTCTTGACAACTTATAGGAGCGTCGGTTTTGTTTTTGCCGAATGCGGTGTGGTTGGAGGTTGGCGATTTATCGTAGTAAACCGGCATAGTTTTGTTCGCGGCGGCCTGACCGCGCGCTCAAGCGCGGGGCCGGCGGGGCATTTTTGCCCCGCCGGCCCCTATTCCAGCGTTATTCCGGTTTGGTTTCTACCGTGGGAGTCTTGTCCGCCGCGACTGGGGTGCGAGCGGTATCCATAGTAAGGCAGTGCTTGGGGCAACTTTCGATGCACTCGCCGCACACCACGCAGGCGTACGGGTCAATCGCCCACGTTCCGCCCTTGCGATCGACCGCCAGCGCGCCCGCCGGACAGCGACGCGCGCACATGCCGCAGCAGATGCACACATCCATGTCGTTAACGATATGTCCACGCAGGCGCTCGGGCACCGCCAGCTCCTCCTGCGGATAGCACACCGTGACCGGCTGCTTGACCATAGAACCCAAGGCCGTCTTGGCAAATGTCAGTAAACTCATGCCGCGCCTACCTTTCTGTGCAGCTAATGCAAGGGTCGATGGTCAGGATAATCATGGGCACGTTAGCGATGAGCACACCTTGCAGCGCGTGCGTCAGACCCGCCAGGTTCTGCGACGTCGGCGTGCGCACGCGGAAGCGATCCAGGTTCTTGGTGCCATTGCCGCGCACATAGTAATACGCCTCGCCGCGCGGCTGCTCAATCACAACCTCGCCGCGCGCACCGTCGGCCGGCGTGAGCTTGGTGCGCCCACCGATACCGTCGTGCGGAATCTTGCCCACAAGCTCCTTAATAATGTCCATGGCCTGCGTGACCTCGGCACAACGCACCTGGCAGCGGGCATAGCAGTCGCCGTCGGTGGCCACGATGGGCTCAAACGCGGTCAAGTCCGCATAGGCGCCGTCGCCAAACATGCGCACGTCGTAATCCACGCCCGAGGCGCGCCCGAACGGACCGACCATCGACAAATCCAGCGCGTCCTTCTTGCTAATCACGCCCACGCCATGCAGGCGCTCGCCGCAGTTGGCATCATCCAAAAACGTATGTACCAGGGCCTCGTAATCGGGGCGCATGGCATCGAGCGTCTGAACAATGCCCGCCAGCTCGGAGTCCTCGATGTCGTGCTTAAGGCCGCCGATCTCGTTGATCGACAGAATCACGCGACCACCACAGGTACTCTCGAAGATCTTAAGAATCTGCTCGCGCAGGGTCCACGAACGATAGAACAGCGCCTCAAAGCCAAAGGCGTCGGCGAGCAGGCCCAGCCACAGCAGATGCGAGTGGATACGCGACAGCTCGTGCAAAATGGTGCGGATATACTGCACGCGGCCAGGCACCTCGATGTCGAGCATGCGCTCGCAGGCGCTGGCGTAGCCGTAGCTGTGGCCCACGGCGCAGATGCCGCAGATGCGCTCGGCGATGTAACCAAACTGATGCATGTCACGCTTTTCGGTAAGCTTCTCGAGTCCGCGGTGCACAAAACCGATCTGAGGAATTGCCTCGATAACGCGATCGTCCTCGAGTACCAGATCCAGGTGAAGCGGCTCGGGCAGCACCGGGTGCTGCGGGCCAAACGGAATAACGGAGCGTTGTGCCATGGCCTTACGCCTCCTTTTTCTGCTTGTCGCGGGCGGCCTTGGCGGCAAGCGCCGCGCGGGCCTTGGCCGCTTTCTCGGGATCCATGGCGGCGAGCTTTGCCTCCATCTCGGCGGCTTTGAGCGCCGTCTTGGCAGCAGCCTCGTCATGCTGAGCATCCGAGCCGGCAGCCGCGGCGGGCTGGGCAGCGGCGGCGCCCGCAGCATCGCCAGCGTCCGCAGCACCCTCCCCCGCAGCAGCGGCAGCCTTCTCGGCCGCGGCCTTGCGCGCCTTGGCCTCGGCAGCAGCGCGGACCTTCATGGCCTTCTCGCGCGCGGCCTTCACCTCGGGCGTGATCACGCTCATGGGCTCGGCGGTCGAGACCTGGTAGAAAAAGCCCTTAAAGTCGATTTGCATATCAGTGATGGCAAGGCCAAACAGGTCGTGCGCCTCATTCTCAAACGGGAACACCGCCGGATAGTACGAGCTGATGGACGGGATCTCCTGGTACTGGCCGATGCCCTCAACCACCAGGTTCTCAAACGCATAGCTGCCGTCCTGTTCGATCTGTTCCCGCGCGGCGCGGACGTTGATAAACGTATAGACCAGGCGATACGAGCCGTCGTCCACGCAGCGCTCGGCATGCATCTGCACAAAGCGCGCGCCGGCGCCCTTGAGCGCCTGCACATGCGGCAGCAGCTCATCGATCCCGACGGTGGTATAGATTGCCTTTTGCATTACTCGGCCTCCTTTGCAGCGGCGGGCTCGGCAGCGGCGTCGTCAGCAGCGGCGGGCGAGTCGTCAGCGGCGCCCGCGTCGGCACCGGCCCCAGCCCCGGCCTCCGCAGCGGCCACAAACCCGTCCTCGCCCAGCTCAACGCCACCGTCCCAGGTAGCGGCGCCGCCCACGGTGAGCGGATCGCCACCGGCGCGCATCACGGCCTCCTTCTGGTCCAGAATGCCGCACGCCTCCACGATGGCATCGATCACGGTCTCGGGGCGAATGGCGCACCCGGGCGCGTACACGTCCACGGGAATCGCGCGGTCCACGCCGCCGATCACGTTGTAGGCATCGCGGAACACGCCGCCCGAGCACGCGCAAATACCGCACGCCACCACGCACTTGGGCTCGAGCATCTGGTTGTAGATCTGGCGCACGACGGGTAGGTTCTGCGCGTTGACCGAACCCGTCACCAAAAAGATATCCGCATGCTTGGGGTTACCGGTGTTGACCACGCCAAAGCGCTCCGCATCGAACAGCGGCGTGAGCGAGGCCAGCACCTCGATATCGCATCCGTTGCAGCTCGAGCCGTCGTAATGAATAACCCACGGCGAGCGTGACATTTTATGATCCATGGATGCCGCCTCCTAAATAAACACGTCGACGAGGATGGGCATAAGGTTGAGCAGGCCAAACACCAGCGCCACGCCCCAGCCGAGCTTAAAGCAGCTGCGCCAGGTGCTACGGGCGAAGGTGTTATCGATCAGCACCTCGACAAAATACGTCGCGGCCATCACGACCAGGGCAACCACCCAGCTCACCGGGTTGTCCCAGACAAAGAACATGCCCACCCACATCAAAAACAGCACGGTCTCGCACCAGTGCATAAGGGTCATCTTTGCCAGCGTGCCGCCGCTCATCTCGGTAGCGATGCCTTGGACGATCTCCTGGTGCGCGTGATGCGAATACGAAAGATCGAACGGCGACTTGCGCAGTTTGATGGTGAGCACCGCAAGCAGCGCGAGGAAAATGGGCGCGCTGTACACAATGATGGGGGCCGCCTGCCCGGTCACGGCGATGGAGTCGAAGCTATCGGTGGCGAGATACAGGCCCACGCTCATCAGCAGCACGGCGGGCTCGTAGCTCATAACCTGTAGCAGCTCGCGGTCGGCGCCGACCTGCGCAAACGGGCTTTGCGTCGAAGCAGACGCCAGCACCACAAAGATCGCGGCGAGCGTAACCATAAAGGCGCACAGCAGCGTGTTGGAACCCGACACAAAGATGCCGCCGCCCACCACGGTAAAGATGAGCGCGCATGCCATGTAGGTGTCGTCCATGGTGTTTACGCTGGCAGGGGCTTTGCGCAGGAGCTTGGCCACATCGTAGAACGGCTGCAGCAGGCGCGGTCCCACGCGGCCCTGCATACGGGCCGAAAGCTTACGGTCAAGACCGTCGATCAGGCCGCCAACAAGCGGCGCGATCAGGGCAAACGCCACGGTGCCAATAAAAATGCCCACGACGCCCGAGCCTTCGAAATACTTACCGCGCAGCACCGAGGGCGCGCTCATGGCAAGCCGCTCGGGTCCAATCCACGCACAGCACAGCAGCGCAAACAGAATAATCGCGCAGCACACGACGCTGCCCGCGGGGCCAAGGCGCTTTTCGCCAAGGGCATCCTCCAGGTACCAGTTGCGCTTTTCGGCCTTTACCTCGTGGCCCATCGAGCCGCGGAAATGACGGTAGCTCTCGGTTCCAACGCCCGAAAGGTACACGTTTACGCGTGGCTTGTTGCTCACGCGGAACGAAGTCAGCAGCACCACGGCGATAAACGCCACGATAACCACCATCAGATACATGGCGTCCTTGCCAATAACGTGCGGAACGCGGCCAAACACCATGGCCAGGTAGGGCGACACCAGGCCGCTCGAGATGAGCGGGAACGCCACGCAGCACAGCACCAGCAGCGCGGCGATGGTGTTGAGCGCCATCCATTCGGTCTTATGGACATTGACCTCAACGTTTTGAGCCGTGGGGTCAACGCCCGAAAGCTTGGCAAGCCACTTGCCCCAGAAGAAGAACGTCGCGGCCGAGCCAAAGGCAAGCACCATGATCATGAGCACGTTGCCGGTCTGCGCAAACGCCACCAGGGCGCCCCACTTGGACACGAGCATGCCAAACGGCGCCACGAACATACCCATAATGCCCAGCATCATCAGGCGCGTCAGGTGCGGCATGCGGCTGAACATACCGTCCATGTCCTCGATATTGCGGCTGCCGATATGATGCTCGGCCGTGCCCACGCACAGGAACAGCAGCGACTTGGCCACCGTATGGAACAGGATCAGGAAGATCGCGGCCCACACGGCCTCGGGCGCGCCGACGCCCAGGCAGGCGCTGATAAGGCCCAAGTTGGAAATGGTGGAGTACGCGAGCACGCGTTTGGCGTTGCTCTGCGAGATGGCCATGAGGGCAGCGAGCAAAAACGTGATGGCACCCACACTTGTGACCATAAAGCCGGTCACGGGATAGATGGCATAGAGCGGGCTCAGCTTGACCATCAGGAACACGCCGGCTTTGACCATGGTTGACGAGTGCAGCAGGGCGCTCGTGGGCGTGGGGGCAACCATGGCACCCAACAGCCAAGTGTGGAACGGCATCTGTGCGGCCTTGGTGAGTGCGGCGAGCGACAGCAGAACGACCGGCATCACCAGCAGCGCGGATTGCGCGGTTCCGGCGCCGGAAAGCTCGATCATGCCCGAGATGGTCAGCGGCATGCCGTTAACGTGCAGGTACATAAGTCCGGCCAAAAACGCGATACCGCCCAGCATGTTGAGGATGATCTGGGTGAAAGCGTTTTTTATGGCCTCGGGCGTGCGCGTGTAGCCAATCATGAGGAACGAGCACACGGTGGTGATTTCCCAGCCACAGAACAGCCACTCAAGGTTGTCGCTTGTCACGATGACGAACATGGCCGAGAGGAACAGGAACATAAGCGCCAGGAACTGCGGGCGTCGGTCGGGCGCCGCCTGCCCGCGCAGCGCGGCCTCGTGCTCGTCGTGGGCCTGGAAGTCCTTCATGTAGCCCAGGGCGTACACGCAGATAAGGCTGCCGACAATGCCGACGGCAAGCACCATGATCACACTCATGTAATCCAGGTAGAGCGGCGTTGCCGTGACGGCTTCGGTCGCGGGCAGCGTCATAGCTGCAAAGGCGAGCGAGCCCACCAGCTGCACCACGCCGAGCACACCGGTAAGCGCGTTCCTATATTTGAACGCGTTGTACAGGATGACGGCGCACAGAATTACGTCGATGACGGAGCTGATGATCGAGAGCACATGCGAGGTGCCGGGGGCGACCTCAAAGCTCTGAGGACCCGTGCCAAAAAACATGACGGCGACTACAACTGTCACCGCCATAATAATGCCGGAGCCTACAAGCCCTACCGCATCGCGGGCGCGGTCACCGCGCGCGAGCAGCATGCCCAGCGCCGGTACCAGCGGAAACAGGGTAAGGAAATACAGTAGCGTCATACCATCACTCCCCCATGCAAAAACGCTGCAATTGTTTAACGTTATAGCTCAGTTGAGGAGTAGCGGCGGCGGGTTTTCGGTCAACTGGGGAGTTTTAGGCGTACGGGGTAACGAGTCTGTCCGCTTTGCAGCAGAGAGGCGACGCTCCCCCTATCGCGGCGGCGGGCGCACGGGCCACTGCGCGCGGTTTATTAACCACTTTGGAGGATGTTCCAGTAGGCTCACGACGGTCCAAAAAGTTGGCGCGGCAAGAAAAATGCGCCCCTGTGGGCGCACCATCCCGTTCGCTATTCCGCCTTTTTAACGCGCGGCTTGCGACCGCGCGGCTTATCAACCAGCGCGGACTCACCGCTCTCGCGATACTGGCGGCACCAAGCCTTGACCGAAGACTCGCTGGGAATCTTGTGCTTGATCATGGCCTCGCGAACCGTTAAGCCGTTTTCCAAGCGGTCCTTGACCACGGCGAGCTTAACTTCGTACGAATAGGTGTGATGATGCGAACCGGCGTTGAGAACGGCGTCGGCACCGCCTACGGCATACGCGCGGGCCCACTGACGAGCCGTGGCCTGGGGAATGCCAAGCTCCGCGGCGAGGGCGCGATGACCGACCCCCTCTTGGAGGATCTCGACGGCGCGCTGCCTAACCTCGGGCGCATGCGTGCGAGTCCTAGTTGCTTCCGACATACCTGCCACTTCTTAGCCTTAACCGTTAATCTGCTTTCTTACGTGCAAGTTAGATAGTAGCATTTTACTGTTTGCTCAAAGCAGTTAATTAAAATAGACGCGGCGTTATCTGGGCATTTGGCACCAATTTACGACATTTCTTTATCGATTATTTACGCTGGTAGCTGACTCGCAGCCAATCGTCATTCGCCTGTCAACAAAATTGACACCTCTTTATGTCCTTTGCTATAGCGGATATGATTATTAACCCCTCCCCCAATAATTTTGAGTAATCGGCAAGGCAGTAGACGTCCTTACTCCTCATGATTACCGCGCATTGCCATCCACCGGAGCAAAACAAAAGGCTCTGTTAGACCAAGATTGACATACATGTGTCCCCACGGTGCCATATCGTTAG
>CAVCRP010000058.1:0-8095 GCA_963604655.1 uncultured Ruminococcus sp. | reverse complement strand
CTCGAGCGCTACGGCATCACCCTCGACGAACTGGCCGGCGAACTCAACGCCCGCCGCCACTAGTCATTGGGGACGTTCTTAAACGACTAGTTAGGCGAGGGGCGTGGATTCCCATTCGCCGGTGGGGTGGGGGATATCGAAGGCCCGGTAGCCGCAGTCGTAGGCGTGGGCCTGGGCCTCGCGGATGTTCCAGCAGATGTCGCAGGCGCGGTGCGCGTCCGAGCCAAAGGTGATGGGCACCTCGGCATGGGCGAAGCGGCGCAACAGCCCGGTCGCGGGGTAGTAATCGTCGAGCCCCTTGCGCGGTGCGGCGGTCGAGACCTCAACGCGGCGACCCGTATCGTGGGCGCATTCGGCCATCTGCTCCCAAAACGGCGCGGGGTCAAAGTCGGGTGCAAAGCCGTCCTTCGAAAAGCGCATGACCAGGTCGGGATGGGCCATCGCGTCAAAGTTGAGTGAGCTTTCGCAAGCACGGCACCAGTCGTCGACGTAGCACTCCCACACGCCGCGCACGCCTAAGTTTTCCCAAACATGCAAGTTGGTATCGTCGTCGATCCAACCGCAAAGGGAATCGGGTGTATCGGGGCGCGCGACGTCCTCTGTCCCTGCCGTGCCCGCGGCGCCTGCCGCAATATCGTCCGGGTTGCCAATCCAGTGCACGCTGCCCAGACGTACGACGGCGCCCTGGGACCAGTGCTCTACCAAGGGCTCGCAGCCCTCGTACCAATCACATTCAAAACCGTAGATAAAGGTGAGCTCCGGCGCAATCTGCGCGGCGAGTTTGCGGGCGTCCTCAAAGGCCAAACGATGTGCCGGCAAGTCGCCCTCGACGACCTGCACCTCGCAGTTAGCATCCATACTGGCGGGCAGGGTAAGGTGGTCGGTCGAGACCATGACGCGGCAGCCGGCGGCAGCAGCGGCACGGACGTTGTCCTCGAACGAGGCGTGCCCGTCCGAGAACGAGGTATGAGTATGGCAATCGACCAGCGGGCAGGCGGGCATGGTGACTCCTTTGCGTCAAGCGAATCCGCTTCATTGTAATGGCGCAGCTCTCAACACGCCGGGCACGCCGGGGGTCGAAATCGATTGGAAAGGCTGCGCGGCGCGCGGTGCGGCCTCGCTCTAAAATGTGTACGTCAGCCTCCAAAAGCTGCAAAAAATGACATGTTTGGAGGCTGACGTACACGTTTGAGACGAGGGCGAGGGGCGGGGCAGCGCGTGCCGGCGCCGGCGACTACTTGCTTCGTGTCGCCGCTCGTTTGGACTGCACGGTTATAATCGCGTGCCGCACGGCGGTGACGGGACGATAGCGGATCATACGCGGTCCCGACCAGCGCATGACCTCGCGGATCTTCTCGCGCATGGCAGGCCGGTAACAATGCGAAGGACAGGCCGAGCAAAATGTCTTGGTGCCCATGTGCGGGCAGTGCTCAATGCGCGCGATGGCGTATTTCTGCAGCTCGGCGCATTCGGGGCAGAGCGTAATGGTTCGAAGGCCGAGTTTCACGCGCACGGACTCATCGTCGCCAGCCTGTTCGACCACATGCCCGCCGCCATGATGCCCACGACACCACAGCGCAATCATCTGCGACACCATTTGGGCCTCACGCTCACGTTTGCGTGCTAGCTCCGGTGTGTCGACTGGGCGCGCCATTAGCTCAGCCTCCCGTGCTCGACCGAAAGCGAGAAATCGGCAAACGCGCAGGTGCTGGCACGGTGGCTCACGAGCACAATGGTCTTGCCGCGGCGCTTGAGCTCGTCGATTGCCTGCATCACGGACGCCTCGTTGAGAGCATCGAACGCGCTGGTGGGTTCGTCGAGCAAGATGAAGGGTGCGTCGTTGAGGAAGATGCGCGCAAGGCCGATGCGCTGGCGCTCGCCGCCCGAAAGCGAGTCGCCCAGCTCGGCAACGGGCGTGTCGAGTCCCTGCGGCAGACGGTCGATGAGCGTGGTGAGTGAGGCGGACTGGCAGGCATCGAGTAGCTCGGTATCGGTGGCGTTGGCACGCGCGACCAGCAGGTTCTCGCGTACGGTGCCGCAGAACAGATGCGTGTCCTGGGTCATATAGGCCTCGTGGCTGCGCAGGCTCGCCGTGTTGATGTGGCGGGCATCGACGCCGCTCACCGTGATGGTGCCGGCTGCGGGGTCCCAAAAGCGCATGAGCAGCTTAAGCAGCGTCGACTTGCCCGAACCCGAGCGCCCCATGATGCAGGTCATGGTACCGGGCGCAAAGGTGCAGGTCACGTCGTCGAGGATGAGACTCGCAGCGGTGTCGTTCGCGACCTGCTCTGTGGCGCCCGCACCGCCCGCGTCCACGCCGCCCACATAGCTAAAGCTCACATGCTCGGCTGCGGCGCCGGCAAACTCAACGTTCTGTCCATCGGCGACCTCGGCGCACTGGGGCTGCTCGTCGAGCAAATCGAGCACGCGTGCGCCCGAGGCGAGCGTCTCCTGCAGTGAGGCGCCCAGGCGGCTCACGGCCATCACCGAGCCAAACGACGACACAAAGGTAAAGACGGCGACAAACGCTGCGGCAAAGTCAATCGTTCCCGCAGCCACCAGCTGCAGCGCACGCCCGAGCATCACCAGATTAGCCACAAGAATAAGCGCATCGGCTACGGCCTCGCTGACCGCCTGGCGGCGCTTGAGGCGCGCGTCCACGGCGCCGACTTGCTCGGTCAGCTTGCCCAGGGCACGGCTGCGATCGGTGCCACCGGCAAACTGGATGGTCTCGGACGCGCCGCGTAGACTGTCGAGTACAAAGGCGCCCAGCTTACCGGCGCCCTCGCGGCTCTGGCGGCCGGTGGTGCCGCATGCCTTGGCCGAGGTCAGGGGCAGCAGCACGCCCAAGACCGCGTAGGCCACGAGCGCGATGCCCGCGAGCTCGGGGCTCACAGCCAGCAAAAAACCCTCAAACACAACGGTGCAGACCAGAGCGATGGCAATGGGCGAGATGGTGTGCGCGTAGAAGACCTCGAGCAGCTCGATATCCGAGGTGACCAGGCTCACGAGCTCGCCCTTGCCGCGGCCCTCGAGCTTGGCGGGGGCGAGCTGGCGCAGGGCGCCAAACACCAGGTCGCGAATGTGCGCGAGCAGACGGAATGCGATGTAATGGTTGCAGAGCTGCTCGCCGTAGTGGAGCGGCCCGCGTGCGATGCCGCAGGCGGCACAGGCCGCGCATGTGACGATAAGACCAAGCCGAAAGGCGTTGCGGCCCAGCGCGGCCATAAGGCCAAAGGCGCCAAAGGCCGGCACGAACGCGGCGGTGAGCATGCCAATGCTGCCCAGCACGACAGCTAGCATAAGCCAGCCGGCAAGCGGTCGGACGAGCCCCATCATGCGCCACATGATGGACGGCGCCGAGCGACGGGCGCGGCCGGAGTCAGGCGCCGCGGCAGCAGAAGACGAGCCGGCACCGTTGAGGCCATTGGCACAGGCGGCGCTGCCGTCAACAGCCTCAACCGCGCCGGCATCCTCGGCATCACCCTCCGCATACGCATATGCCGAGAGCTGCTCCTGACTGTTCCACATGCGCGCATAGGCGCCCGCGGTGGCCAAGAGCTCGCCGTGAGTTCCGTGCTCGGCAATACGGCCACGCTCCAGCACCAGGATCTGATCGGCGTCCACGATTGTCGACAGGCGGTGTGCCACCACAATTACAGTGTGCCCGCCGGCAAGCGACGCGATGACCTCGCCGATCGCGGCCTCGCTTGCGGCATCGACGTTGCTCGTAGCCTCGTCAAACACATAGATCGGCGAGTCGTGCAGCAGGGCGCGGGCCATGCACACGCGCTGGCGCTGGCCGCCCGAAAGGTTGGTGCCGCCCTCGTTAATCACCATGTCGAGTCCGCCGTTGGCCTGCACAAAGGCCGCCACGCGCGTGCGGTCGAGCGCGCGCAAAAGCTCGGTATCGGTGGCGTTGGGCTGGGCGAGCAGCAGGTTGTCGCGCAGGGTGCCGGCAAACAGGTAGCCGTTGGTGGGCACCAGGGTGACGGCGCGCATGAGTGAGGCGGCCGTGGCATCGCGCAGCTCGACGCCGCCGATGCGAACGCTGCCACGGTAGGCACCCTTGCGGCCCGCGATAATCCCCGCGAGCGTGGACTTGCCGCCGCCGCTTTCGCCCACGAGTGCCACGAGCGAGCCGTGCGCAATGGTCGCGCTGGCGCTGTCCAGCACCGTGCGGTCGCCGTATGCATAACTCACGCCCGCGAGCTCGATATCGCCGCGACCGTCAAGCTTAACATCGCCGCGCTCGGGCTCGGGCGTATCCAAAATGCCAAACATGCGGCGCGAGGCGGCCATGCCGTTCATGGCCGTGTGGAACAGCGATCCCAGGCGGCGCATGGGCAAAAAGAACTCCTGCGACAGAAAGACGATGAGGAAGGCAGCCTCAAAGCCGATCTTGCCCGTGGCGAGTTGCAGCGCGGCTACGATAATGCCGAGCGCGGCGCCCATATAGACGACCAGGTCCATAACGCAAATGGAGCGCAGCTGCATCACCAGCAGGCGCATGGTCGCTGTGCGGAAACGCTCGGACTCGGCGTTGATGCGCTCGTGCCAGCTGCGATCGGCCTGGTAGACCTTAAGGGTGGTGAGACCCTGCACGGCCTCCAGGAACATGCCGCCCAGATCGACATAGCTGCCCCAGTACTCGGCACCGATCTTTTTGGCGTTGCGCATGACCATCATGATGGAGACGGGGATGACCGGAACGCAGGCGAGCAGCAGCGCGGCGGGAAGACCCGCCTGGCCCACGAGTAGCACAAACAGCGTGATGGGCGCCAAGCCGGCAAAGAAGAGCTGCGGCAGGTAACCGCCAAAGTACACCTGGAGTTGCGTGGCGCCCTCGACGCTGGTCTGGACGGCCTCGGCGGTGGGGACGGTTTCGGTGTAGGAGGGGCCGAGTGCGGTGAGCTTGTCGTAGACGAGCGAGCGCACGCGGCGGACGGCCTCGAACGCGGCTTTGTCGCCGGCGCGTTGGGCCAGGTAGATGGAGGCGGCGCGCACGATGATGGCGGCGGCGAGCGGCAAGGCCGCCTGTGCGAGGGCATCGACGGCGAGCGCGGCGGAAAGACCGTCCGTGACGATGCCGCCCAAGATGCGCGCAAGCACCCACATCACCGTGATGTTTGCCATCAGCGCGATCCACTTAAACAGGACGCTTGCCATAATGTAGGGCGTTGCCTGCGGAACCAGGGAGAAGAGCCGCTTCTCGAACATGAAACCTCCTATGCTGTAACGGTGCCGGATGGGGTTCTCGGCAGCCGCTTAGTTAGCCAAATGCAACTAGAGTAACATCGTGCAGCGGGTAAGTATGCCGAGGGTTATTTTTTGGCCGATGAACTGCGTGGAAAGTTCATAATTGTTGAATGCAGCGAACTTTATGGTGGACGGAGCGCGGGCGCAATTCTGATCGTGTGCGGCCCCGCTCCAAAACGTGTACGTCAGCCTCCAAGAGCTGCAAAAAATGACATGTTTGGAGGCTGACGTACATGTTTGGATGGGGGCGAGGGCGGCGACGGACGAAAGTCACGCCTGTGCCACGTCCGATGTGCTAGCGTTTGGGTGAATAAAACGAGCCCGTGCGGAAAGGATCCGGACCGTATGCAACGTGGAAGTACATCTCCGCTGTCCCGCGAGACCGATGCACCCGAGACCATCGTCAAACTGGAGTGCGACATCGACGACGCGTCGCCCGAGGTGCTCGCCTATGCCGCCGACCGCCTGCGCGAGGCAGGTGCGCGCGAGGTACACTGGCTGCCCCTTTACTGCAAGAAGGGCCGCCCCGGCTGGCAGCTGCAGGTGATCTGCTCGCACGAGGATATCGAGCGCCTACAGACGATTATCTTTTTAGAGACCACGACCAACGCCGTTCGTCGCCAGGTGATGGAACGCGTCTGCCTGCCGCGTCGTTTTGAGCAGGTAGCGACGCCTTGGGGCGAGGTGGCCGTCAAAGTAGCCACCCTGCCCGACGGCAGTGAGCGTGCGGCGCCCGAGTACGAGGACTGTGCCCGTCTTGCCCGCGAGCATAACGTGCCGCTCCAGCGCGTGATGCAGGCGGCACAAGCCTCGGCACTGCGATTTGAGTAACACGGTCGACGACACGCCGCGCCCAACCCATCAACCCCACCCGAAAGGACCACCATGAAATACCTCATCGCTTCCGACATTCACGGCTCGGCATACTGGACCGAGCGTCTGGTCGCCGCCATCGAATCCGAGCAGCCCGACCGCATCGTGCTGCTGGGCGACCTGCTCTACCACGGCCCGCGCAACGACCTGCCGCGCGACTACGCCCCCAAGCGCGTGATTCCGCTGCTCAACGCCCTGGCCGACCGCATCATTGCCGTCCGCGGCAACTGCGACGCCGAGGTCGACCAGATGGTCCTCGACTTTCCCGTCATGGCGGACTACGCTACGCTGTTCGACGAGGCCGGCCGCGAGCTGTTCCTGACGCACGGCCACGTCTTTGGCGCCGGCATGCACAACAGCGTCGACCACGCGCCCGCGCTGCCCGAGGGCTCCGCGCTCGTCTACGGCCACACGCACATCAAAGTTAACGAGGCAAGCGAGGCGCACCCGGGCCTGTGGCTCTTCAATCCCGGCAGCGTGAGTATTCCCAAGGACGGTACGCACAGCTACGGCATCTACGAGGGCGGCGCGTTCCGTCACGTGATCCTGGAGGAGAAATAATCATGGCGCAGCACATGGCTCAGCAAAATGCCGAGGGCTCGCGCGATCTGTCCACGCTGGTCGACGCGTCGGCCGAGTTGCAGCGTCTGGTGCAGACCATCTGGCGTCTGCGTCAGCCCGATGGTTGCCCGTGGGACCGCGAACAGACGCATCAGAGCATTGGCAAGAACATGATCGAGGAGGCCTACGAGGCGCTCGACTGCATCGAGGCCGACGACGTGGCGCATCTGCGCGAGGAACTCGGCGACGTGCTCATGCAGGTCGTACTGCATGCGCAGATTGCGGCGGACGCCGGTGAGTTTTCGCTGGCCGATGTGGCACGCGATATCGACGCCAAGCTCATCCGCCGCCACCCACACGTGTTTGGCGATGCGGACGCCGAGAGCTCCGACGAGGTTCTCAAGATCTGGGACGAGGTCAAGCTTGCCGAGAAGGCCGCCAAAGACCAGGCCGTGGCGGCAGGCGAGGCCGCGCCCGAGGGTCTGCTCGACGGCGTGCCCACGCACCTGCCGGCGCTGATGCAGGCTCAGAAGGTGTCGCGCAAGGCGGCTGCCGTGGGCTTTGAGTGGGAGACGGTCCAGGACGTGTGGGACGAGGTCGCCGAGGAGCGTGCCGAGTTTGAGGCCGAGGCTTCCGGCTCGCCCGAGCGCGAGATGGAGTTTGGCGACCTGCTCTTTGCTCTGGTCAACGTTGCGCGCAAGGAGGGAATCGACGCCGAGAGCGCCCTGCGTGCCAGCACGGCAAAGTTCCGCCGCCGCTGGGCCGCGATGGAGCAGATGGCGGCCGACGCCCACGTGGATCTGGCCGAGCTTTCGACCCACGGCCTCAATGACCTCTGGGATGCCGCAAAGGCAGAGGAGTAAGACTGCGGGGGCGACGGGACGGACTTGTCCCATCGCCCCTATTATTTTTTAAAAAGATTGTATCCCTTGGCTAACTTAGGGCATAATGCAAAAAGTGCGATAAGGCTAACTTATGAACCTGCGCGCCGCTGTAGCGTGCAAGCCGTGTCGCCAAGCATTCAACCCGTTTCCAAGTGAGAGGGAGACAACATGAGCGATATTTTGGACGTCTACGGTCGCGAGGTGCTCGACAGCCGCGGCAATCCCACCGTCGAGGTCGAGGTCGTGCTCGAGGACGGCAGCTTTGGCCGCGCAATGGTGCCTTCGGGTGCTTCGACCGGCGCCTTTGAGGCCTGCGAGCTGCGCGATGGCGACAAGGGCCGCTATCTGGGCAAGGGCGTCTCTCGGGCCGTCGAGCACGTCAATAACGAGTGCGCTAACGCCGTCGTGGGCCTCGACGCCTTCGACCAGCGCGCCGTCGATGCCGCGCTGATTGCCGCGGACGGTACCCCCAACAAGACCAAGCTCGGTGCCAACGCCATCCTGGGCGTGTCGCTGGC
>CAVCRP010000057.1:0-8394 GCA_963604655.1 uncultured Ruminococcus sp. | reverse complement strand
GCACTCTAGTATGCTAAAGTACCCAGAAGACCGGCGGAGCTATGCCGGTCTTCTGCTCTATATGAAACACAGCATGAGGAGGCTCACCAGATGACGGCCACACCGTGGGGATTCCGGGACATATTGCCCGAGGAGGCTCAGGCGCGCGAGGAGATTGCGCTGACGGTGAAGGGCTGCTTCAGGGAGCATCATTACCTTCCGGTCGAAACGCCGCTGCTCGAGGACAAGGGTTCACTCGAGGAAGGCGGCCGCATCGCGGACACGCCGTTTAAGCTTTTTGACGATGATGGCCGTCTGCTGGTGGTCCGTCCCGACAACACATTGCCGATCGTGCGTCTGGTTTCGACCCGCATGCGCGCGGCCGACCTGCCCTTGCGCCTGCGCTACGAGGCGCCGGTGGTTCGCGAGTGCCAGCGCAATGCCGGTGGCTCGCGTCAGTTTACGCAGCTGGGCTTTGAGCTTATCGGTGCGGGCGATACCGCGGGCGATGTCGAGATTGTCTCGCTCGTGGCCGAGGCGGTGCGCAAGCTGGCGCTGCCCGATGCGCGCATTATCGCAGGTAGCGTGCGTCCGTTTAAGGAGCTGCTCGCGGCGTGCGAGGATCGCGAGCTGGCCGCCGAAGCCCTGCGCTGCGTGCACGCCAACGACTTTGTGGGCCTCGATGCCCGCGTGGCGGCAAGCGCCGAGTCCGATGCCGTCAAGGTTGCCATTAGCGAGCTGCCGCGCTTGCACGGCGGCGCCGAGGTACTCGACCGCGTCGATGTGCTTCTGGCGGCGGCGGGCATTGTCGCGCCGCTCACGCGCGAGCTGCGCGCCCTGGTCGAGGGCCTGGCTCCCGAGGACGCCCAGGTGCTGTCGTTCGACTTCTCCATCATGAACTCGTTCGATTACTACACGGGTCTGGTCTTTAAGGCCTATGCCGGTGGCTTGCCCGATCCGGTCGGTTCGGGTGGACGCTACGACTCCATCTTTACCGGCGCATTTGGCGACGGCATCGAGGTACCGGCGGCGGGTTTCGCCTTTTCGCTCGAGCGTCTGGAGGCTGCGCACACCTCGGCCGAGGACGCTGCTTCCGATGGCGATCGCGCCGCGGGCCGTGGCGCCGAGGGTCCGCTGCGCATTGCCGTGCCCAAGGGCTCGCTCAAGGTCGACACGCTCGACGTGCTCGAGGCCGCGGGCTTGGATGTCTCGGAGCTGCGCGATCCCGGCCGTCACCTGATCGTGCGCGGCCGCGACACGCGTGCCGGCGAGGGTACGGTCGGCGATATCGAGTTTGTCATCGTGCGTCCCAGCGATGCGCCCGCCTTTGTGGGCTGTGGCGGTGCCGACTGCGGCATCTGCGGTTGGGACTCGCTTATCGAGGCAGACCTCAACCTGCTGCAGCTGGTCGATCTGGGCTACGGCCTGTGCACTTTCATTGAGGCGGAGCCCGCGTGGCGCGCCGGCCAGGCCGAGCGCAGCTATGCCCGTCGCGGGTCGCTTCGCGTGGCCACCAAGTATCCGCGCATCGCGAGCGCCTGGTATGCCGAGCGCGGTGTGAACGCCGATATCGTCTCGCTGCACGGTAACATTGAGCTGGGTCCCATCGTCGGCATGACCGATCGCATCGTGGATATTACCGCCACGGGCGCCACGCTGCGCGATAACGACCTCGTTATTACTGGTCGCATTATGGACTGCACGGCCCGCTTCTTTGTCAATCCGGGTGCCGCACGTCTGGATCCGCGCGTACGCAATCTGGCAGATCGCTTGGCGGCAGCCGTGAAGGACAAGCATTTTGAGCCCGTTGCGGGCTCGGCACAATAGCGCGAGCACGCACGGGCGCCCCAACGTCCGGGCGGCGGGCCGACTGGCGCCGCCGCCCGGTCTCTCGTTTTTCGAACACAACCTCGACCGATAGGGGATACCGAAATGAAGACCATCAAGCTTGCTCCCGGTGAGCGCCTCGTTACCAACCAGCTCAACCGTAAGGGCGTGCTGCCGCAAAACATCGTCGACGCCGCTCGCGATATCGTGGCCAACGTGCGTGCCAACGGCGATGCCGCGGTGCGCGATTACTGCCAGCGTTTTGACGGTGTTGAGCTGCAGAGCTTCCGTCTGCCGCAGGAGCAGATCGATGCCGCGCTCGAAGGCCTCGATCCGGCCTTTGTCGCCGCGCTCGAAAAGGCTGCGCGCCAGATTCGCGAGTTCCACCAGCGCGAGGTCGAGCAGAGCTGGTTTACCACGCGCCCGGACGGCACGATGCTCGGCGTTAAGGTGACCCCGCTTGCTGCGGCCGGCATCTACGTGCCGGGCGGTCGCGCGCAGTACCCTTCCACCGTGCTTATGAACGCCATTCCCGCCAAGGTTGCCGGCGTTGAGCGCGTGGTCATGGTGACCCCGCCGCAAAAGGATGGACTGATTAGCCCGTATACGCTCGCGGCGGCCAAGCTCGGCGGCGTGGACGAAATCTATATGGTGGGCGGCGCCCAGGCCGTGGCCGCGCTGGCGTACGGTACCGAGACCATTCCGCGCGTCGACAAAATCACCGGCCCGGGCAACGCCTTTGTTGCCGCTGCCAAGCAGATTGTCTCGGGTGACGTGGGTATCGACATGGTCGCCGGTCCCTCCGAGGTCTGCGTGCTGGCCGATGCCACGGCCAAGCCTATGGTGGTCGCGGCCGACCTGATGGCTCAGGCCGAGCACGATCCGCTGGCGGCCTGCTATCTGGTGACCTGCGACGAGCAGTTTGCGCGTGAGGTCGAGGCGGGTATCGACATTCTGGTAGCGCAGTCCCCGCGTGCCGAGATTACGTGCGCTTCGCTCGATAACGAAGGCGCCATCGTGGTGGCCGCCGACATGGCGGCCGCCGTCGAGGCCGTGAACACCGTGGCGCCCGAGCACCTTGAGCTGCACTGCAAGGATGCGATGGGCCTGCTCGGCGGCATTCGCAACGCCGGCGCCATCTTTGTGGGCGCTTGGAGCTCCGAGCCGCTCGGCGATTACGTTGCCGGTCCCAACCACACGTTGCCGACCGGCGGCACGGCCATGTTCTCCAACCCGCTTTCGGTCGAAGAGTTCGTTAAGCGCTCGAGCGTTATATGCTATACGCCCGAGGGCCTGCTCTCCGACGCTCCCGCTACGCAGCGTCTGGCCGAGGCCGAGGGCCTGTGGGCGCACGCGCTTTCGGCCGCACTGCGTCGCCGCGTGTTGGAGCAGGGCGAGGATGCCGTGAGCGCCGAGTCGCTCGCCGCGGCCGACCTGACCAAGGTTGCCTGGCCGGGCGACGCCGTGGCGACGGTTGCCGAGGGCGTGGACCTGGCGGCTGCAGGCGCAGATGGCGCTGGCGTAACCGGCGGGGAGGCCTAATATGGCCGAACTCACGCCTCGCATGAAGGAGCTCGTCCAGCCTTACCTGGCCGGTATTGAGCCCTACGATCCCAACTTTACGCCCACGCGCATCAACCTTTCGGCCAACGAGAACACCTATCCCGTGCCGGCTGGCGTGCGCGAGGCGGTCGACGCCGCCCTGGCTGCCACGCCGCTCAACCGCTATCCCGATCCCATGTCCAACGATCTGCGTGACGAGCTTGCCGCTTGGCATGGTGTGGCGCGCGAGAATGTCTGCGTGGGCAACGGCGGCGACGAGCTGCTCTATAACTACCTGTTGGCGTTTGGCGGCGCGGGACGGACCCTGCTCAACTGCCCGCCGTGCTTTAGCGAGTATGCGTTCTTTGCGTCGCTCTGTCAGACCGAGGTGCGCGACGTGTGGCGCGACCCCGCGACCTTTGAGCTCGACCAGGCAGCCGTGCTTGCGGCGGCGTCCGAGTGCAACCTGGCAATCGTGACCTCGCCCAACAACCCCACGGGTGACGTGGCACCGCTCGACTTTGTCGCGGCGCTGTGCGATGCGTGCCCCGGCATGGTAATGGTTGACGAGGCCTACGTGGAGTTTGCCGACGATTCGTTTGGCGCGGTCACCACGGCGCAGGGGCTTATCGCCGAGCATCCCAACCTGGTGATTCTGCATACGTTGTCCAAGGCGTTTGGCGCTGCCGGTACGCGTCTGGGTTACGTGATCGCGGCGCCGGAAGTCATCGACGTGTTCGCGGCGATTCGCCAGATCTATTCAGTTAACGTGCTGAGCCAGGCGGCAGCACTTGCCTGCGTGCGTGCCCGTGATGCCTACACGCCCGTGGTGGCACAGATCGCATCCGAGCGCGAGCACGAGCTGTGCGCCCTGCGCGCAATGGCTGCCGAGGGCATGCCCGTGGAGGCATGGCCGAGCGCGGCGAACTTTGTGCTCGTGCGCACGCCGCATGCCACGCGCGTGCGCGAGCGTCTGCGCGACGAGTATTCGATTTTGGTGCGCGACTTTAGCTACGCGCCGGGGCTTGCGGACTGTCTGCGCATCACTGTGGGTACGCCGCAGGAAAACGACGAGGTGCTGGCCGCGTTTGCCGCGCTGGTGAAGGAGGAGATGTAGATGGACCGCTATGCCGAGGTAACCCGCAAGACGGGCGAGACCGACATTGTCGTAAAGCTCGACCTGGACGGATCTGGCGTGTGCGATATCTCGACCGGCGTGCCGTTTTTCGACCACATGCTCAACGCTTTTGGCCGCCATGGCCTGTTCGATCTGACGGTGCATGCGGTGGGCGACGTCGAGGTCGACGCGCACCACACCGTTGAGGACACGGGCATTGTGCTGGGCGAGGCGTTTTGCCAGGCGCTGGGCGACAAGGCGGGTATTACGCGCTTTGCCGACGCGGCGATCGCCATGGACGAGACACTCGTGATGGCCGCCGTGGATATCTCGGGTCGCGGGCAGGCCTATTGCGAGCTGCCCGTGCCGACTGAGCGCGTGGGCAGCTTTGATACCGAGCTGGCCGTCGAGTTCTTCTATGCCTTTGCGCGCGATGCCAAGCTCACGCTGCACGTGCACGAGCTGGCGGGCGGCAATTCGCACCACATTATCGAGGCCGCCTTTAAGGCCGTGGGCCGCACGATGCGCCGCGCCTGCGAACTCGATCCCCGCGTGCAGGGTATCCCCAGCACCAAGGGCTCACTGTAACCGTCACAAGGGTAAAACCACCACGAAGATGCCTGTCCTCTTTGTGGTGGTTTTGGATGATGAGAAGTGGAGGGGTCGCGTGGGCGAACCGAAGATCGTGGTGGTCGACTACCACAAGGGCAACTTGTCGAGCGTCGTGCGCGGGCTTGCGCGCGCCGGTGCTGCCGCCTGCACGTCGGACGATCCGGAGCAGATCCGCAACGCCGACGGCCTGGTCATCCCGGGCGTGGGTGCGTTCTATGACGCGATCGCCTTTATGCGTCAGAGCGGCGAGGAGGTGGCCGTGCTCGATGCCGTTGCCGCCGGAACTCCGCTGTTCGGCATCTGCCTGGGCCTTCAGCTGTTTTTTGAGCGCGGCAACGAGGGCGTGCCTGCGAACGAGGACGCGGACGCGGACGACGATGCCTCCGAGCAGGCCGGTGGTCCCTGGGTCGATGGCCTGGGCATCATGCGTGGCTCGTGCACGCACCTGGAGTCGAGCCGTCTGAAGGTCCCGCACGTGGGCTGGGACCAGGTGCGCATGACGCCCGCCGGTGCGGCCGATCCGTTGCTTGCCGGTTTTGCCGAGGGCGCCAACATGTATTTCACTCACAGCTACGCGGTGGCCGACGACGTCGATGCCGCCGATGTGTTGGCGCGCACGCACTATACACGGAGCTTCCCGTGCATCGTGCGCCACGGCAACGTGTGGGGCTGCCAGTTCCATCCCGAGAAATCCTCTGCGCTGGGTCAGCGCATCCTTAAGAACTTCGTGAGCATCGTCGAGGGGGCCGGCCGATGATTCTGTTTCCCGCAATCGATTTGATCGGCGGCAAGGTCGTGCGCCTGGAGCGCGGCGACCGGAGCCGCTGTAAGGTGTATTCTGACGACCCCGTGGCCGTTGCCCGCTCCTTTGCCGAGCAGGGCGCGAGCTGGGTGCACGTTGTCGACCTGTCCGCTGCCTTTGGCGAGGACGAGGACGCGTGCGCTGCCAACTCGGCAGCGATTAAGGCCATCTGCGGCGTCGACGGTCTGTCCGCGGACGTGGGCGGCGGCGTTCGTTCGCTCGCGCGCATCGACGAGCTGGCCGGCTACGGCGCGCGTCGCATCGCGCTAGGCACGGTGCTCGTGACCGAGCCGGGATTTGCCGAGGTGGCGGCGCAAGGCTTTGGCGAGTTACTGGTGGCAGACATTGCCGCCCGTGACGGCCAGGTCAAGGTGAATGGTTGGCGCGACGGCGCGGGTGTGGCGCTCGACGACGCCGTGGCGCAGCTCACCGAGCTGGGCTTTAAGCATCTGGTGTATACCGACATCGCGCGCGATGGCATGCAGACGGGCATCGACGTGGCGGCGTATCGCCATGTGGCCGAGGTCGCGGGCTTTCCCGTCGTGGCTTCGGGCGGCATCTCGACGCTCGACGATATCCGCGCACTGGCCGCGGTGGGCGAGGATGCCATCGAGGGTGCCATTACCGGTCGTGCGCTCTACGAGGGCAACTTTACGCTGGCCCAGGCGTTGGCCGCCGCCCGAGGGAAGGAGTAGCCCATGCTTGCCAAACGCGTGATTCCCTGTCTGGATGTTAAGGACGGCCGCGTGGTCAAGGGCGTCAACTTTGTGAGCCTGCGCGATGCTGGCGACCCGGTGGAGCTGGCGCGCGCCTACGACCGCGAGGGTGCAGACGAGGTCGTCTTCCTGGACATTACCGCGACGAGCGACAACCGCGCGACGACCATCGAGATGGCGGCGCACGCGGCCGAGGAGCTCGCTATTCCCTATACCGTGGGCGGCGGTTTCCGCGACTTGGCGGGCATGCGAACCATGGTTGCCGCCGGTGCCGACAAGGCGTCGCTTAACTCCGCCGCCGTGCGCGATCCGTCGTTGATCAGCCAGGCCGCCGCGGCGTTTGGCAGCCAGGCCGTGGTCGTGGCGATTGATGCCAAGCGCGTGGGCCTGCCCGGTCAGCCGGATGCCGACAAGTGGGAGGTCTTCACGGCGGGCGGTCGCAACGCCACGGGTATCGATGCGGTGGCGTGGGCCGAGGAAGCGGCTCGTCGCGGCGCCGGTGAGATCTTGCTCACCAGCATGGATCGCGACGGCACCAAGGCTGGCTTCGACCTGGCACTCACCCGCGCCGTGGCGCGCGCGGTGCCGATCCCGGTGATCGCGAGCGGCGGCGTGGGCACGCTCGAGCATTTTGCCGAGGGCGTGATCGAGGGCGAAGCCGACGCCGTACTGGCGGCCAGCGTCTTTCACTTTGGAACTTTCAGCATTCGCGAAGTCAAAGAATATATGGCCTCTCAAGGCATCCCTGTCAGGTTGGACTTCTAGCGCTGCGGCTTGCCCAGGCGCCCGACCTTCCGGCTCCAACCCTCCTCGCGTACTTTAAGTACGCGTCGTCGGGCTTGTCGCTCGGAATCTCGGGCACCTGGACAACCCTCGCCGACCTGCGAAGTTTGAATTTGGGGAGAGAAATGGAAGAGATAACCGATCCTTCAAAACTTACGTACGACGCCCGCGGGCTGATTCCTTGCGTGGTTCAGCAGCATGACACCGGTGAGGTGCTTATGGTTGCTTGGATGAACGAGGAATCGGTGGGGCTGACGCTCAAGACCGGGACCACGTGGTTTTGGAGTCGCAGCCGTCAGGAGCTCTGGAACAAGGGCGCGACGAGTGGCAACATGCAGGAGGTCAAGGAGCTCTGGGCCGACTGCGATAGCGATACGCTGCTGGTCAAGGTGGACTCACCGGGCCCGGCCTGCCATACCGGCAACCGTACCTGCTTCTTTAAGCGCGTGGAAGGGGGAGTGCGATGAAAGTCGTGACGCCGTTCGAGGTCGCCGAATGCAACACCGAGCTCCTCCGCGCGGGCGTGCCATGCCGCGTGCACCTGACTGATGCCTGCGGGGCGCAGTCGCTTTGGCTCGAGGCCGAGAAGGAAAGGCTCAATGAGGCCCATGCCGTCATCGTCGAGTTCTTTGAGAAAAAGGGCGCAAAGCCTCGGTTCGATGAGACCGGTACCTACTTTACGCTGCAGTAACGAGAGGAAATAACCATGGGAGTCAGAACAGCTAACGTGCAGCCGGGAAACATCGGTGAGACGCTGACGGGACTGGCCGAGGTGATTCACGGTCGTCGCGACGCATCGCCGCAGGAGAGCTATACCGCGCGTCTGCTGACCGACGTCGAGGACGAGCTTCTCAAGAAGCTTGCCGAGGAGGCGAGCGAGGTGATCATGGCCTGCAAGGATAACGACCACGATCACATCCGCTACGAGGCCGGCGACCTGATCTACCACCTGCTCGTGACGCTCGAGCGCTACGGCATCACCCTCGACGAACTGGCCGGCGAACTCAACGCCCGCC
>CAVCRP010000056.1:0-9008 GCA_963604655.1 uncultured Ruminococcus sp. | reverse complement strand
CGCTCGGCGGCGCCGGTGCCGGCCGCCATGAAGGTCCGGCACCACCTGAACCAGGCGAGGTAGGCGCCCAGGTGCTTCGTCGACACGCCCCGGAACGGCTCCATGAAGGCGCCGAGAAGCGAGTGGACGGCGTTGACCCGGTTGATTGTCCCCTCGGAGCGGTCCTTGGGGTCGTAGGCCGCGTGCGCGGCGACCCCGAGCTCCGCGAGGACGCCGGCGTAGGCGTGAGCCCTGTCGGTCGCCACGACGGAGCCGGCCTTGATGCGACTTTTCAACACGTCCATCGCACGCTTCCTCGACAGCACGCCGCGCCCGGAAACCTCGAGGAACGTCTCGTTCGAGTCGTTCACGCCGGTCATCACGCATATCTGCTCGCGCGAGAGCCCGCGCCTGTGAACCTGCTTGCCGCGGTAGCGGGAGGGGCGCGGCATGACGAAGGAGCCCTTGGTGTGGTTGCCCTTGAAGGACTCCGCGAAATAGGTCTCGTCGAGCTCACACCCGCAGCCGCGCTCGACCGTGAACACAGGGGAGTATGCCGAAAGGCACTCGATGAGACGATGCCGCATGGTGTATGCGGTCTTGAGGCAGACGTGGCAGCGGGTTGCACATTCCCTGAGAGGAAGCATGAGGACGAAGCACTCCGCATAGGCCATCCAGGTCTCCTTTGGGAGCCTGCTCGTCCCCAGGATGCGCCCGCTGCCCATGCCGAAGGTCCTGCCGCAGTCCCGGCAGAGGTAGCGCTGCTCGCCGCTCCTCGATTTGCCCTTCTTCACGATCGCGACGGACCCGCAGCGCGGGCAGCGCTCGATTTCGCAGGCGGAGCCGGCCGCGTCGTCGAACGTCGCCGCGCGGATAACGTCCCTGACGGATTCGATCGCGCGCCGGCGCTCGGTCCCGCTCAGCTTCGCCATGTCCCGTTTGAAGGCGATTACCAGGTCCTCGGCGTTCATGCCGCCCCCATCCGTCGCGGTCTACGGGGCTTACTATATGCCACCGTGGGGACATATGTATGTCAATCCTGGTCTAACAGAGCCAAAGATTATATTGTCCCATTCCGTGATTTCCTTTCCCTGTTTATGGGGTTCAGGGCAGAAATACTAACCATTACTTTCTCATCCGCCGAAGAGAGAGAAAAGATTGATGCCTTCATTCCTTTCGTGGAGGCAAAACATGATGCACTAAATAAATCTGATCTCAAAAACATGCCATTCACTTTTTCAACACTTGAGAACAAAATTCAGAAAATGTACGGCAAATGGTTAGAACTGCCTGATGATGGACGGCGCGCGGCAAATATCATGCTCGGCATTCTCTCCAATGAGAGAAGCCTTTACCTTGACCTAAACATGATTGCGGCTGCAAGCGCTTTTGAAGCCTTATCAAGAATCGATAATAGGACTTACGAACTTGACGAGGACACGTTCAATCACAGGCTTCAGGTTGTAAATGACAACATCCCAGATCCTAAGATCAGAAATTGGGCAATGCGCCATTTAAAGAATTCAAATTTTCAAATGGCGGGAACCCTTGCAACACAGATGCTGGAATCTCTCGAACCTTTAAGCAGCTATATCGTTCCCGATTCAAAATCATTCTTAGCAAATCACCGTAAAACTAGAAATGCTTACATCCATCAAAACAATAACGTCAGCACTGACGAGATTCTTTCAGGCGAGGCACTTTATGCGCATGCCGAAGCCGTGATTTTTCTTAACTGGGGCAAATTGCTTTGCCTATTAGAGCTGAGTCCTGAAGAGATCGTTGATGCCCTACGGGAAACCAAATACAGGCAGAAATGCGTATCCAGAGCACGTGACCTCTATTCTTTAAAGGATCCAGAAACAGAGCACGGGGATAAGTGACCTGACTGCAAGGGTTCCAGTATTAGGCGACTCTTCCTTTCACCGACTGGCAAAACGATTTACACCTAATTTTGGGAGTCGATCACAGGTTTCCTCTTTGCCTCCTGCCCGATCTCGCTACACTAATAACTGCTGTTACCAGGTAATTTTCTGAAGCGGCTTCCATTGGCTCTAGCGAAGATCGGAGCGGTTATGCTTGCTGCCGCGTTCCACACTAGCCGTCACTACATCCTGTTTGCTGCCATGGCCTGCCTATGCGTTTTGCTGGGCGGGCCTTCTTATGCCGCGGGCGCGGAGAGCCTGTTCATTGCGGGCGCCACGTACTACGAGCCGGGCGTGTCGGGCCCCGGGTGGGCTTGGACCGATGCCGACCATCTGAAGCTTAACGGCTACGCGGGCGAGGCCATCGGCGCCGACGGCGACCTGGTGATGACGCTGACCGGGCAGAACACTGTTGTCGAGACGAGCGCGCCCGACGTGGACATCTCGCGGTGCGGCATGGAGGTGTGGGGCGATCTGACGCTCCGCGGCACTGGATCGCTGGTGGCAACGGGCTCGCAGTGCGGGATCTACACGTTTGGGACGCTTACGGCGGACGGCTGCAAGGTTGACGCGCGGGCCGACGGCGCCGGCATCGCGGACGCGCGGGTGGCCGGCGTGATCGCGGGCGGTCTTGCCGTTCGCGGCGGTGGGCGCGTTGTCGCCGCGGGCGTGGGCTCCGTGGCGGGCGTGCGCGCCTATGGCGTGTGCCTGCTGGGCGGGACTGCCGGCGGCGGCGCGGCCGGTCAGCTTGCCGTCGATGCGTCCTGGCTGGATGCGTCGGGCGCCGACGGCGGCGTCGCCTGCCTGGGCGGGTCGCTTGCATCCGCGCGCTTTGCGGCGCCTGCGGGCGGGGCCTTTGGCGCAGGTGGCGTGGTGGATGCCGACGGGGTGACGGCGTCGCATGTGGCAATCGAGCCCGAGGATGCCACAGCGCCGGCGGGGGAGAGCGACGTACGTGGTGTGCCGGGGGATGGTCCTTCCGTCCCTGGCACTGACCCCGCTACCGGAGAGCCAGCTACGGACCCGTCGACGAATCCCACTCTGAAGCCAGTGGCCGCGACTAAGACGGTGACCACGACAACAGTGACTAACAACACGGCCGCTAAGACCTCCAGGCCCAAGGCCGCCACCGCGACTTCCTCGTCACTCCCCAAAACCAGCGACAGCCATTGGATTGCCGTGTCCGGCTTGCTGTTCGTGCTGGGAACAGCGGTTCTTAAAGCTGCGCGCCGTTGCTGATGCTCCCGATTTCCGTATGTGCGGGAAAACCGGAGCCCGCCGAGCGCAAGCCAAATTCTGTTAATAAAACCGCAGGTCGCAAAAGCGCAAAACCGGGTTCTGGTCGGCAGAACTCGGCCCCCACCACTTCTGGACAAGGCCAGCTGTCAGAGTTCGTGTCTTATAGGAATAATTAAATTCACGCCGCGTTAAGTCTAGTCTGCTCCTTATACTCGAATATAAACACTAAGGAGGTAGTCATGTTTTGGAGCTATGTTCAGCTTGATGATGGCACCCAATTTGCCTACTCAGAGACAAGAGAAGACGGAACCGTTCGCGTGGCCGTCGAGTGCCCGGTTGACTTTGGCTTTGACCATGCGGAATGCTTCTTGCCTGCGGTCAAATGGTTCAACGTTGAAGGATTTACTGCTGATGACCTCAATTTCTTGACCGAATTTGTTAGATCAAACGCCCCGTTTATCTTCGAGCTCGCCGAACGCCAAAAAGCCGGACCGGCGGTTTCGGCGCTGGCCCGCTGACTTTCTACTGTTGTACGGCAATTATCCATGATCTCGCCTACCGACATATCCACTGCGGTCTCCCGCGTGCTGGCTCGTTACGACGTCAGCGAGGCATATTTATTTGGTTCGTTTGCCCGAGGCGAGCAAACGCCTGATAGCGATATTGACTTGCGCCTAGTCTGCGGCAACACCATGACGTTCGGCACGCTTTACGAACTCTCCCATGAGCTCGAGAAGGAGCTTGGGCGAAAGGTTGATATCGTCACCAACCCACCAGAGCACATGCGCCCGCCCTTCCGCAAAAGCATCGAACAGGATGAGGTGCGCATCTATGAAGTGCTGTAGCAGGCTGAGGCGTTAGTGTGCTCCGGCGTTATCAGCAAGTCTGAATTTTGCCGCATACTTCCGGGCTCGGCGAGTCTTAGAAGCCAGTATTGAACTCAAACTCGGTTTCATTCACCCTCTTGCTCTTTGAATACAGATATCGCTCTAGCGATAGTGTGCTATACTATCGCTAGAGCGATACCTGTTAGGAGATTCGCGTGGAACTGTGGCATGGTTCTCAGAAAATTATTGAGATTCCCCAGCTTGGCCTGGGGAAAGTCCATAACGACTATGGACAGGGATTCTATTGCACAGAGAGCCTCGACCTTGCAAGGGAATGGGCATGCTCGCGTGATGCCGATGGCTTTGCAAATCGATATGAACTCGACATGGCCGATCTCAAGGTACTCGACCTGCTATCGCCGCAATATTCAGTTCTGCATTGGATAGCGTTGCTTGTAGAGTATCGTTCTTTTCGCAAGGACACCGCTATTGCCGTGGGGGCGTGCGAATATCTCTACGATCATTTTCTACCTGACACTAGCGCTTACGACGTGATAAGGGGATGGCGTGCGGACGACTCGTACTTTAGCTATGCCAGAGCTTTTGTGAACAATACGATTACCGTCGATCAGCTTGGTCGATCTATGAGGCTCGGCAACTTGGGAGAGCAGATTGTGCTCAAAAGCGAGCGCGCGTTTAAGAGCATTCGTTTTGCTGGATTTGAACGTGCGCCACAAGCTTTATATGGCCCATTGGCCAAGGACCGAGATGAGTTGGCAAGGGCGCGTTATCGGGAATTGCTTACCGAAAACCCGTTTGAGGGAATTCGTATCGTCGATATCGTTCGAGAGGGGATGACAGAAAATGACCCACGCCTACAGTGAGATGTATCTCGAGGATGCCATGAGAACGCTGGGGGAGGCGGTCGATTTTGCCCTCTGTGACCAAGGGTTGAATCCAGCCGAGTTGACGGCGATTCTGTCGAACGCTTTTGAGATGAAACAGTTTGAGCGTGGTATGCCTCGCGTCGTCTGCGGCATGTCGGGCGACGAGCTCGCGCGCGATATTATCGCCCATGTGGGACTGACCCCCGTCGAATGCAGGGAGACCTATTCGTCCGACCGTTCGCCTCAGTATTGGGCGGGCTGGGTTTTGGCCTATGCGCAATGGATGTGCAGCCTGGGCTTTAATGAGCTACTCGAAGTCGCTCCGCTCGATTGGATTATCGGCTTGTACCATCCGCTCCACGAGGCCTCCGAAGACAAATTCGCCCAGATTGTCATTGATAAATGGAACGATGCCCAGGCAGACAAAAAGGGCCTCAAAGCGGCACGAAAGGCGGCTGGCCTAACGCAGAAGCAGCTCGCCGCCCAATCGGGGGTTAAACTTCGCGCCATACAACTCTACGAGCAGAACCAGCTCGACCTACGCCGCGCCTCGGTCTCCTCGGCATTGGCGCTCGCAAACACGCTCGACTGCTGTATTGAAGACCTCATCTGGCAACCGATCGTTCTGGAGTATGACTCGCAGTCTTTTCCATCTACGAAGCTATAAAGGAGACGCACATGCTTTGGAGTCATGCTCAGCCAGATGACGGCGCTGGTCGCGCTACTCAAGAAGATTACTCAGTAGCGCACGAGGCAAATTCAACATTACCGATTTCGCTCGACGGCTTTATGTCGATCGACTATGCAGTTGAATTAACCATCGCTGCCATGCCCAACGCACTCAGACTCTTGGAGAACTCATGATGGCGACTACGCAGCGAGGCGCGCATCCGTTAGCGCCGCTCGTGCTCGATGATGCCGGTTCGCTCGAAGCTATGGCCGCGGCCGTGATGCGCCTACACAGCACGCTGATGACGGTCGGGCGCTGCTATACGACCGACGCCACAGGCGACCGGGCCGCGCTTGAGCTTGGACGCATCGAGTCCGTGCTTGCGGGTGCATTCTGTACGATATTCGGCCAATCGCCAACCGATCGCTTCGCAGACATCTTTGACCAGGCCACCTACGTCGCCGAGCACATGGTCAAGGACCACATCTTTGAGGACGGCAACAAACGCACTAGCCTTGTCTTTGCGCTGTCCGTTCTAAGGCTCGTCGGCAGTCCGGTCGTGCTGTCCGACAGCCCGGAGTCAAAAGACAACCAGTACTACTCTTGGATCCAGGACCTCGTATCCGGAAACCGTACGACCAGCGGGCTCGCCGAGGAGCTGCGCCGCGGTTGCATTGCGGGCATGGGCGACCCGTCGCACGTATAGAATCAAAGCATCCGCACGCCGGTAATTGAATTGATTGGACACCACATGGATATCCCCAGCACCCTGTGCAGCAATGTGTACGACTTCGCGTTTTGTCCCGAGCCCTGTTACGACCGCTTGGCCGACCTTGCCGACCCCGAGGACTGGGGTCCCGGCAACCGCATCCTCAAAAACTACCTGTCGTTTTCGTTTAGCCGCGCGGTGTTCCTGACCGAGCGCGACGTGGACCACACCGTGCCGTCCAATTTGCCGTTGGTGTTTGACGAAGACCGCTGCCTGTTCAACACCGGCCTGTACACGCGCCGCTACGAGACCATCTACGGCCTGTTTGAGCCCAACACCAAGCCCGACGCGCGCCAGCGCTGGTTTTTGAAGGGCTTCTTTAAGGAAAGCGACCCCATGCTGGTCTCATTTGAGTACCTGCCGTGCCGCGTGCGCTTTGCCGAGGACCCTTCCGAGCTGGTCTTTGACTACCGCCTGCCAATCCGCTCCAACATCGACCACATTCTGGGCGACGAGGAGAACCTGACGCGCATTCCCGCCAGTCTGATGGGGGAGGGCAACTCGCTGCTGCTGCGCCGCGCCTTTGAGGGTGCCGTTGCCGAGGCCGCCCGCCGCGCCGCCGCCAACTACACGCTCGCGGTGCCGCAGTTCTATGGCGGCCGGATCCAGCTGCTGCTGCCGCTGTGCCTGACCGGCGACAAGCCCGAGCTGGCGCTGGCCATCCAGCGCGAGGACGGCTTCTACGCCGCGCGCACCTGCCTCACGCTCGACATGGCTTACAACAACGCGCGACTCATTTGCCGCCCCGAGACTTCGTGGATCAAACGATAAATGGTGGTTTAGCTGCGGTTTTTCCGATTGCTTTGGTCGCGTTGGCTTTGTTAGTATCCACGAATTTAAAATCGAGGGCAAAAAGTTCTTGGTAAACTACGCGCGGCTATGATAGTATCTCTTTTGCCGAAAGGCGACGGGCGATTGGCTCAGGGGTAGAGCATATCCTTCACACGGATGGGGTCACAAGTTCGAATCTTGTATCGCCCACCATCAAAAGCGCAGGTCAGAGATGTTAAGTCTCTGGCCTTTTTCTTTTTGACATCAAGGGTAACACCAAAAATAAATCGTAGTCGTCTAAGGCGTAATTTTTATCACAACTTTTTTGCTGACGTCATTGCACGTTTTGTATATAACGCATGCGTATTTTCATTGAATTCCCCATGTGATTCATGCGCAAATATGGAGACAGGGACCACACGCCCAGAACTCCTTCCAGCGGATTTCTATCACACGAGGGATTTTTGGCAGAACTCGTCAAGCTATTGGCCAGCGTTTGGTCAGCTTCCGGTACTTACCCGCATGATGCCCCAGTAGATAATCGGCGATGTCCGCAATCCGCGCGGTCAATGGCCGATACCAGGGGAGACGCAAATGGACGAAATCGTCTGCGCAAACACCGCATTCCGCTACTGGCGCTGCCCGCCTCAGGTGCGCGATCTCTACCCGCGCCTCCCAAGCTCGGAAGACGGCTGGGGCGCCCTATCCCAAGCCCCTTTCGTAACCGAAGTCCTCAAGGCCCCGATCATTACCACGACAGCGCCTGGTGGCGTTAACTACCATTCGGGTTTGCGAACGACAATCCACTGCGAAGACGCTTCGGGGGTGGACAATACGTTGGAAACCACATTGGGCTTTAGGGTAACCAACCCACTTTCGACGCTATTTACCATGGCACGCTTTATGTCTCCATTCGATCTTGTCCTTGCCATGTACGAATTCTGCGGATGGTTCTCTGTCTTTGAGCCCGCCGCTGAGGCCGAAGCGGAACTAGCCAAAGCCGAAGGCGCCGCTCAGGACACCACCACTAAATCCCTCTTTGACCTTGATGAAAGTCAAGACGAGCCACAATGGAAACGCGTTTATGCTCGCATAAAAGTCAAGGAACAGGTAAATACGAAGGGGACCAACGGACAAAAGAAAACGAATGAGGTCACAAAGCTAAAGGGCACTTCGCTCTGGATGAGGAAGCCGCTCATCGAAATACACGAGCTTCATGAGTACGCCAGTAAGATGAAAAAACGAAAGTGGGGTACGAAGTTTTACAACGCCGCGCAGCTGGTGACGGGCATAGCCGCTTCTCCGCTCGAAGTTGCAGGAATTTTATTGCTATCGCTTCCTCGCTCTCGTGGCGGCGCCGGTTTTAGAAACGTTTACGTCAACGACCTTACGCCGCTTACCGCATCGGCGCAGAGCATTGCAGGGCAAAAAGTCTGCTACGGGGACATCGTGATCGTTAATCCGACCATAATGAAGGCGGGCATCGTGGAGCTTCAGGGAGAAGTCATCCATGGGACGGGCGCCGTTCTCGACCACGATGCCAAACGCATGACAGCGCTGCAAAGCATGGGGTATGACGTCTTTCTGGTTACGCACGACATGCTTAACGATGCTGACCAGCTTGATGCGATCGTTAGAAGTCTTTGTTCGCGCCTGGAATTGCGCTATAGGAACAAAACTGGGGCTCAAAAGACGGCGGAAACGGAGCTACGAGCCAACGTCATGTGCAATTGGCTGCAAATCGGTTGCTAGACGGTCGTTTTTCTCGCTCGCTGGCACCCTGGATTAGCCGCTCAAAATGCCTCCGCCACGAAAGCGGGGCATCTACTACTTTTTGACCCGACCCCTCGACCACGCCTCTCGTTTCGCGAAAACCGCAGGCCGTCTACCTGCACTGATAATTGTTCTCGGGGGAAGCGGGCACTGCGGGGCGCGGCAACG
>CAVCRP010000055.1:0-9068 GCA_963604655.1 uncultured Ruminococcus sp. | reverse complement strand
GAAACGGCGGTCGACGAAACTGGAGAGGAGGTATTACGAGCTCCTGTGCGAATTGGAGAGAACGCTCCCGCAAACTGCCTCTTGACAACTTATAGGAGCGTCGGTTTTATCGATCATTTGTCGTGGTGTGCTCGGCAAGTTCAAAAAAGTCTACTCACTTGCATCCGAGACGCACCAGATAGGCAAAATACCGCCGCGAAAGGGCCCCTGGTCCCTTCGCGGCGGTCATACGCCTCTGATTTTGCGACGGTTTTACCGGCTTGTTACTCGCTGTAGCGGGTGGCGATGGCGGATCTTACTATGCCGGTGCTCATGAGGTAGGTCACTAGGAAGTAGCCGCCGTAGGCTGCCAGGAAGATTGCGCAGGTGAGGCCCACGGTGCCGCCGATGCTCATGTTGCCAAAGATGCTCACCATATCGATGATTACCTTGAGCGCCACAAACGAGTGAGCCAGGCCCACCGCCAGTGGGAACAGGAAGAACACCGCCTGCTGTGCCATCACCGAGTGGCGGATCTGACGGTCGTCGCAACCGATCTGCGCCAGCACGCGATAGCTGCGGCTGCCGTCGGCCACGTTGGAAAGCTGCTGGATCGACAGGATTGCCGCGCAGGCCACGACCAGCACAAAGCCGATGTAGATGGCCAGGTAGCTAATCATGCCGTTCATCGATGCCGCCTGCGCATATATCTCGGATCGCGTCATGAAGACTCCCCATGACCCCGGCTGTTTGCCATCCACGAGCAGATTGTCGAGCACAGTGTACTTGATTGCCTCATCGGCCTCGGCGGTATCCATCCCCTGCTTGTAATTGACCAGCAGGCTGCTGCAATAGGGTTGTAGGTTGAGCTGGGACAGGAGCTCGTCGGCCACAACGACGGTGCCTGGATTGCTACCGAGTGCCGAATTGGCGATGGCCCCTGTATCCTCATCTGATTTGTCAACAGCAGGCGAAAGCGTGTTTCCGCCCAAGGTAAGGGCATGACCGCCAGCCATGTACTTGGTGTACAGGTCGCCCATCTCACCGCCCATATCGCACGTGAGTAGATACTGGTCGTGGCCGATTTCCACCGGATCTTTGCCCATCATCTGGCGCAGCTTGTTGTACTGGCTCGCCGGAGTCACAAACAGACCCATCGTATCGGCATTACTGCCCTCAAGCATTGCAGGAAGCTTTTCGCCCATGGTCTTGCACATCTCACCCGCGACCACCGAAGGGCCCGAGCCTCCGACCGGATAACTCAGATACGAATCGAGCTGCACATGCTCTCCAGTAACGTCGGCAATATTGACCTTCTTTTCGGTCTTATCGCCCTTGTCAGCCGATTTGCCTTCGGTGCTTTCCACAACGTTGTCGGGATCGATACGATCACCATGCCATGCAGAATACAGGTCAACCGTGCTATCGGCCAGCACCATGCCATCGGCCTCAGACGGATTGACATACTCCTTGTAATAGTCGAGCGTATCGGGCGTGTAATAGACATACGTCTGCGACATATCGGCCGGCGTATAGCGCTCCAGATTCTCGTTCATCACGTTGGCAATCGACATACCGCAGGTTACCGAGGTAATGGCCAGGAACAGAATCATTGCGATGACGCCCATCGAAAAGCACACCGTGTTGACCTTGGCCGACAGCTGGCGAACAGTAAACATGTTGAGGCCGCGCCAGTATACGCTGCGCAGGCTCTGCAGCAGCTTGATGAGCATGCCCGATAGGCCCCAGAAGAGTGCAAAGGTGCCCACGGTGACCATGGCTGTAGTGATGCCGAACTGGTTCATGGCGTCTTGCAGCTTATCGCCCGTCGCGGTTAGCGGGAACCCATCACGTAGCAGACGGTAATAGGCCACGCCCACGAGCGCCACGCCCACGACAAAGATGGCAATCGCAATCCACGGATTGCGGGTCTTGATGCTCTCGTTGCGACGCTCGGCACCCATAAGCTCGATGAGCTTGGTACGACGCACGGCGCGAAGGTTCAGCAGCAGCGTGAGCACAAACATCACGAGCATGCAGGCAAGGGTCAGATTGAACGCATGCACCGAGAAAAAGAAGTGGAAATCGGCAATCTGCGTCTTAAAGAGCGAGGCCGTAAAGAACGTCATGAGCTGCGAGAGCCCCACGCCCAGCACGATACCGGCTACAAAGGCGCCAACCGAAACAATCACGGTCTCGAGCGCCATAATCGTGGCGACGCGTCCGCGCCCCATGCCGAGCACCTGGTACAGGCCAAACTCTTTTTTGCGACGCTTCATGATGAAGTTATTGGCATACACCATCAAAAAGGCCATGACGCCGGCCAAAAAGTACGTCAGGTAGCCGAGCATGCTGCCCATGAGCTCGGACAGACCCGCCTCCTCGATTCCGGCGATGTCGACCTGCATCGAGATGGTGTTAAAGGCATAGAAAACGGTAACGCCTAGGGTGAGCGTCAAAAGGTAGACGAGGTAGTCGCGGCCGGCGCGGCGGACGTTGCCCCAAGCGAGTTTACAGAGCATCGGAGCCCTCACCGCCCATCATGGCAACGACCTCCATAATGCGGTCGAAGAACTCTCGGCGGTCGGTGTCGCCGCGGCGCAACTCGGTGAAGATCTTGCCGTCGCGAATAAACAGCACGCGGCTCGTATAGCTGGCGGCAAAGCTGTCGTGCGTGACCATGAGCACGGTGGCGCGCAGGCGGCGGTTGAGGGCTTCTAGACTCTCGAGCAGCAGACGGGCGCTCTTAGAATCGAGGGCGCCGGTGGGCTCGTCAGCCATGATCATGGTGGGGTCGGTGACGAGCGCGCGAGCCGCGGCAACGCGCTGCTGCTGACCGCCGGACATCTGGTAGGGATACTTGTCGAGCACCTGACTGATGGACAGGCGCGCTGCCACATCCTGCACGCGGGTCGAGATCTCTGCCGAGTTTGTGCGGGCGATGGTGAGCGGCAGGGCAATGTTCTCGCGCGCCGTGAGCGTGTCAAGCAGGTTGGAGTCCTGGAAGATGAAGCCCAGCTCCTCGCGGCGGAACTGCGAAAGCTTGGCTTGCTTCATGCGCGTCACGTCCTGGCCGTTGATGCGAATGATGCCGCTCGTGGCGCTGTCGATGGTCGACACGCAGTTGAGCAGTGTCGACTTTCCCGAGCCCGAGGCACCCATGATGCCCACGAATTCGCCGCGGTTGACGGTAAAGCTGACGTCGTTGAGCGCGCGGGTCACGTTGCCCAGCGCGCCGTATACCTTTTCGAGATGTGCGACCTCCAGTACCGGGGTCGCTGCTTGCGTGGTTTGCATACCGAGTCCTTTCTTGCGATTAGTCTACGGCATCTATAGTCGCAAGAAGACGAGTCGGCTACCATCGATATGGCTTACGCTTGCCTTACCGTTGTGTAAGGTGGGGCTTGATTGTCGCTGTTGAGAGAGGACTCCTGTTGAAGACTGTTCATGTTGCCGCTGGGATCATTCGCAAGGATGGATCTGACGAGCTGTTGGCCGTGCAGCGCGGCTATGGCGACATGCAGGGGCTTTGGGAGTTTCCGGGCGGCAAGCTCATGCGCGGCGAGACACCCGAGGATGCCGTGCGCCGCGAGCTTATGGAAGAGCTGCAGGTAAAGGTCACCAACCTGCGCGATTTCTATACCGTTGAGTACGACTACCCCGATTTCCATCTCTCCATGGAGTGCTATTACTGCTCGCTGGCCGATGAGTCCGGCGAGCCCCAGAAGCACGACCGACAGTTCGATATCCGCTGGATTCCGCGCACGTCTCTCGCCACCGTTGAGTGGATGCCCGCCGACAAGGGGCTGATCGATGCCCTGATTGAGCTGAAGGAAGACCGGCTTGAGGCAAGCGCCAGCCGCGGCGGCGACCCCGCCTCGGCCGACGAGCTCGCCGCAAAACCCAAGCGCGCACCTAAGCGCCGTAGCAAAAAACGCCCCAAACCTAGCCTGCTCGACGGCATCGACACCTCGGACCTCTCCGCCGACGAGCGCGAGCTAGTCCGCCGTCGCGCCGCCATCAAAAAGTCCATGAAAGGCAACAAACGCGCCAACACCAAGCCCGAGCTGCTCGTTCGCCAGCGCCTGCGCGCCGCGGGACTCACGGGCTATCGCCTGGAATGGAAGGTCCCCGGCAAGCCCGACATCGCCTTCCCCGGCCGCAAGATCGCCATCTTCGTCAACGGCTGCTTTTGGCATCGTTGCCCCAAGTGCAATCCGAGCCAGCCCAAGCGCAACGTTGAGTTTTGGGAGGCAAAGTTCCGCCGCAACGTCGAGCGCGACCAGGCTGCTGTGGCGGCCCTCACCCAAATGGGCTGGACACCCATAACCATCTGGGAATGCGAACTCAAAAAGGACCGCATCGACGCCACGATGGAACAGGTCATCGAGCAGGTGCGAGCCGCGACTCCGCAGCGCTAAAACGAGCCATTCACAGGTCCCGCACGCCCGCGCCACATCCGCGCCACATCCGCGCCACAAACCTTAGAAAGCCCTTAAGCTCAAAACCTTTCAAGAATGTTACTCAGTATCTCTGACCTGCGGTTTCATAGTAATTGCAAACCTCATTAAGCCTTTCTTTAGCGCTTCCTTGTAACGACCGCGGCATAATACAGCCAACGCACGGGACCTAGCAGCACACCCCGTGCGCAACCTTTTGGTGGACATCGAGGAGGCCGCATAAGCATGCATTCTTCCAATGACGCAGCACAGCAGCCATCCCTAAAACATGCAAACCTTTTCTCCTTCCCCCCGACACAGAGAGACGGTCTCCTCGACTCCCCCACCACAAAAGCCAAACGCTCAACTAATCAGAGCCTCAACTTGCGAGCATCGTTCGAAAAGCTCCAAGCATCCCTAGACAAGGCGTTCCCCGAACAGGCAAGAGCAATCTAAGCCCATCGCGCTTTATACTGATGCCATGCGAAACATGGATCACATAGAATTGCACCGCGGAGGACGCGAGGAAGCGTTTCCCGAGACCGCCGAAGACTGGCCTTATATTGCCGAACGCGCAGAATTCGCTCGCTATCCGGGTAATTCCGTCCCCTGGCACTGGCATTCCGAAGTCGAGCTTTTCTACATGGAGCAGGGAGCGATTGACTATCGCACGCGTGCGGCTCATGAGCACATGCGCTTTGAGGAAGGGTCCGCCGGCTTTATCAACGGCGGCGTTTTGCACAGCACCCTGCAATCACCCAATTCGGCGCCAGCCATTCAAATGCTGCACATCTTTCAACCATCAATGCTCGGCGACCCCGCGGGACGTCTTCAAAAGCGCTACATCAATCCATTACTGCAATGTCGAGGCGTCGATGTACTCAAATGGTCACCCACCAACCCCGACGATATGCCCTTTATCGATTTGTTGAAGAGCTCCTTTAACCACGATCTTCAACAGCCGCAGAACGAGATGGCGCTTCGAAATAGCCTGTCAGAACTCTGGATTCAGATCTATGCCAAAGCTGAACCGCTCTTTTCCTCCGACGACGCCTCTTGGATGACCAGCCGCGACGTACAGTTCAAGGCAATCCTGGACTTTATCCGCTCAAACTATGCAGACACTATAGATGTGCCCCAGATGGCATCTGCAGCCGGCGTTAGCGAAAGAGAGTGTTACCGCATTATCGAAGCTTGCGCAGGAACGACCCCGGCGGCATATCTACGCGCATACCGCATCAACCGTGCTTGCGAACTTTTGACGCACACCACGCGAACGGTGCAGGCAATCGCTCGGCAATGCGGCTTTGCGACAGCGAGCCATCTTGGGCAGGTATTCAAAGAACAAATGGGATGCACTCCTTCGAGCTATCGAGCAGCGAGGCAGAATCTCGATAGTACCGGGCAGAAATCCCGCTAGCCCTTCTTCTGTCACTACATCAAACTTGCAGGCAAACAACAGATAGGAGCAACCATATGAAGCACTTTGATCATATCGTGTTTGACGTTGATGGAACATTGGCAGATACAGAAGAAAGCGTTCTGTCATCGCTTGCCCAGATTGTCCAAGAAGAGACCGGCAAAACGCTCCCCCGAAACGAGCTTGAATTTGCCCTCGGCATACCCGGCAAGAATGCCCTTGAGAAACTTGGAATCTACTCGCAAGCAACGTTAGATCGCTGGTGCCAAGTTGCCGCCAGCTTTAAAAGCACCATCAGCGTGTTTCCAGGTTTGCTCGAAGTCATCGCAAAACTCGCCAACAACGGCTGTAATCTTGGCATTGTCTCCTCACGTGCGCGCGACGAATACGCAAAAGAAATTGCACCCCTTGGTTTCGATAAGTATTTTGAGCACATCATCCTTGTCGAAGACACAACCGAACATAAACCCGCACCCGCACCCATGCTCGAATATCTTCGACGTGCGGGCGCAAACCCCAGCAGCGTCATCTACGTTGGCGACACCGTCTACGACGAACAATGTGCAACTTCAGCAGGGGTCAGTTTTGCCCGAGCAGCATGGGGATCACACCAAGACATCCCAAACGCCACCTACAACCTCAAAACCCCCAACGACTTATTAACCCTAACAACCAAGTAACCCCCGCGCCCCAAATTTACCGCCCTAACGCCACAAGGGCGACGACCTCGAGAAGGTTAACTTGGGAGGGGCGAGGGCTTAGTTCCCCAATCTTTCCGCAGGGGGCAAAAAGCCACGTCTTATTTTTCCGACACTAACGCCACAAGGGCGATTGAGCAGGACGGTTTGGGCGGGTCCCGTACTTAGTTTCCAAAATCATTCCGCAGCGCGAAGGCCCCCGTTGTCAACGCTTCGAAGAAGCGAGACAACGGGGGCCTTCATGCGCGAGGACGTTTTGGAAACTAAGTACGGGACCCGCCCAAACCGTCCGGTGGGATCAGAGTACCCTTGCTGTTACTCTGCTTTGCCCACAGAGTTGAGGTTGGTCATGCGGATCTTAACCAGCTCGGTGATCTCGCGCATGCCCTCCTTAGCAGGCTTCTTGGGGTCGAAGCAGCCGGGGTTCTCGGCCATGTAGGCCATGAAGCCCTTGGTGTAAGCCTGACGCAGCTCGGTGGCGTAGTTGACCTTGCAGATGCCGTTCTTCACAGCCTCGGCAACCTGCTCATCGGGCACACCGGAGGTGCCGTGCAGGACCAGCGGCACATCGACGGCGTCGCGGATGGCCTTGACCACGGACTGCTCGATGTGCGGATCGCTCGTGTACACGCCGTGGCTGGTGCCAACGCCAATGGCCAGCGAGGTGCAGCCAGTGCGCTCGACGAACTCCTTGGCCTCGGCGGGATCGGTGTAGGGGCTCTCGCCCTCAACCGCGGGACCGTCGTCCTCCTTGCCGCCAACCTTGCCGAGCTCGGCCTCGACGGGCACGCCCATGGCGCGGCCAGCGTCGGCGACGGACTTGGTCAGGGCGATGTTGTCCTCGAAGGACTCGTGCGAGCCGTCGATCATGACGGAGGTGTAGCCGGTGCGGAAGGCCTGCATGCAGCGGTCATAGCCATCGCCGTGATCGAGGTGCAGGGCGACGGGCACGGAAGCGCGCTCGGCGGCAGCCTTGACCATGCCGTAGAAGTAGTCCAGACCAGCGGTCTTGATGGTACCCGGGGTGGTCTGCATGATGACGGGGGACTTGGTCTCCTCGGCAGCGGCCAGAACGGCCATAACAAACTCGAGGTTCTCGACGTTGAACGCGCCGACGGCGTAGTGGCCGGCCTGAGCGTCCTTGAGCATCTTTTCGGTGGTAACAAGTGCCATGAGCGTTTGCTCCTCTCCCTCGCCCGCATCTGGACATCGGGCGTACGTGTCCGCAAGGCGTTTTACCTTGCGTTTTGCTGCGCTCATTGTATGAAATTCTGCGGGTATGCATGTGCGAGATATTGAGCCCATGCAGGTCAATACGGTCGTTTTTGAAAAGTAAACGGAAGGAATTGGAGCCGAGTGGACGTGTTCGATATTGAATTTTGGGCGTTCAGCGTCTTTCTTTTATAGAAAAAGTAAGTAATCGAAAGGCGTTTTCTTACTTAAAAAGAAAATGAACGAAAATAGAGTCAACACAATTCCTGCAAATTTCAGACGATGATGGAGCAGCTATGGCCCACGCAACAACCCGAGCTTTCGCCGATGAGCGTCGTGCCGCCATTATGGAAATGCTCGAACATAACGCCTCGGTGCAGGTAGCAGAAATCGCCCAGACCTTTGGCGTGTCCTCCGTTACCGCCCGCGCCGACCTAGACGCGCTCGCCGAGTCCGGCAAGCTGCGCCGCACGCATGGTGGCGCTGTGTCGCTCCAGAAGCGACTGACCGTATCCACCCAGGATCGCCGTATCAACGTCAATGTCGCCGCCAAGCAGGCCATCGCACAAAGCGCCATTGAACTCGTCGGCAATGGTGACACCCTGCTCGTCGACTCGGGCACCACCGCTCTCGAATTTGTCCGCCTGCTCGACCAGCGCGACGGCATCACCGTCATCACGGCCGACATCACCATCGCCGATTATATCGACGAGAGCATGCCCTCGGTCGATGTCGTCATGCTGGGCGGGGCACTGCGCAAAGGTCATCGCTATCTGTACGGCCCACTTACCATGCAGGCGCTCCAAATGGTCCATGCCGATCTGGCCGTCATGTGCCCTGGCGCTTTCGTTCCCGGCTGCGGCTTTACGACCGACTTTCCGCAGATGGCCGAGACCAAAACAGCCATGATCTCCGCCGCCCGTCAAGGCGTTGCCCTCATGGACGCCAGCAAGGTCAACGGACGCGGCATGTACCGCTTTGCCAAACTGACCGATGTCGGCACTATCGTGATGGACCGTGACCCCGACCATGCCGTCGCCACCTCGATCGCCGAGTTAGCCAACGACGCTCGTCCAGCCCTCATCATCGCCAGCGCGTAAACAAAAACCACCACAAAGGTGCCTGTCCCCTTTATTATGAGCAGGACATTGTCAAGATGCAAAATCGGGCCCGACCCCAACGATATGGGGTCAGGCCCTATCCCTATACCAACCCGTCCGCGGCGACCTCGGCGTGTCTTCCCGACGCTCGTCTTCGCAGTTTATTATCCGCCCGTGGCGATCTCTCGCTGGGCAATCCGTTGCCACGGCTGAGGCTTCT
>CAVCRP010000054.1:0-9838 GCA_963604655.1 uncultured Ruminococcus sp. | reverse complement strand
GAAACGGCGGTCGACGAAACTGGAGAGGAGGTATTACGAGCTCCTGTGCGAATTGGAGAGAACGCTCCCGCAAACTGCCTCTTGACAACTTATAGGAGCGTCGGTTTTCTTTTTGCGTTGTTCGCTGTGGTTGAGGGTGGTGGCTTAAACGTAGTAGATGGGCGTGTTTCGTGGCGGATGGGTCACGCGGACACCCTCACGAGGCCCAAAATGATCCGTTTTCCTTCGTCTCCGGGGCAGCTGGAGTTAGAGCTCCAACGTAAGGGTGACGGGGCAGTGGTCGCTGCCGAAGATGTCGCCGCGGATGCCGGTGTCGCGTACGTTGTCGGCGATTGCGTCGCTTACCAGGAAGTAGTCGATGCGCCAGCCTGCGTTGTTCTTGCGGGCATTAAAGCGATAGCTCCACCAGCTGTAGACGCCCTCGACGTCGGGGTTTGCCGTGCGCCAGGTATCGGTAAAGCCGGCGTTGAGTAGCTCGGTGAACTTGCCGCGCTCCTCGTCCGAAAAGCCCGCGTTGCCGCGGTTGGACTTGGGGTTCTTAAGGTCGATCTCCTCGTGCGCCACGTTAAAGTCGCCGCAGGTCACGACGGGCTTGCCGCACTCGCGCTCGAGCGCGTTCAAAAAGCCGCGGTAAGCATCGTCCCAGGCCATGCGCACGTCGATGCGGGCGAGTTCATTTTGGGCGTTGGGCGTATAGACGTCGACAAACCAAAACTTGTCGAACTCGAGCGCGCAGACGCGGCCCTCGGTTACGGCTTGGGCGACGAGTGCGGCCGCCTCACCCTCGCCGGCGTAGGGTAGCAGCGCGTCGGCGCGCAGCACGCGCAGCGGTTCCTGGCGGCTAAAGACCGCGGTGCCCGAGTAGCCCTTGCGCTCGGCGTAGCTCCAGGTTTGGTGATAGCCGGGCAGGTCGATATCGACCTGGCCCTCCTGCAGCTTGGTTTCCTGCAGCGCTAGGATATCGACGTTGAGTTCCTGCGCGATCTGGATAAAGCTCGGGTCCTTTTTGAGCACGGCGCGCAGGCCGTTGACGTTCCACGAGGCGAAAGTGTAAGTCTGAGGCATGGTGTCCTTTCGACGGGGTTGGCAGGCTTAAGATTAACGCAACTAGAGCGGGGCGGAGTCCGCGAGTGATAGTGCGAACGCCGCCGTCCCGGAGACTCGGACGGAGGACATATATGACGCAGGCAATATCGGATCCCAGGCAGGCCTCCGCCGCGCTGGCGGAGCTGTTCGAAACCCATGGCCACGTGGTCTTCTTTGGCGGCGCGGGTGTTTCCACGGCAAGCGGCATTCCCGATTTCCGCAGCGTGGACGGCCTGTATCACCAGCAGTTTGCCTATCCGCCCGAAACCATGCTCTCGCACAGCTTTTACGAGACACATCCGGCGGAGTTCTTCGACTTTTACCGCACCAAGATGATCGCGCTTAACGCTAAGCCCAACCGCTGTCACACCAAGCTGGCCGAGCTGGAGCGTGCCGGCAAGCTCGACGCCGTGGTGACGCAAAACATCGACGGCTTGCATCAGATGGCGGGCTCGCAGCGCGTGTTTGAGTTGCACGGATCGGTCCATCGCAACATTTGCCAGTCGTGCGGAGCGGTCTATAGCGCCGAGTGGATTTGCTCGCGCGAGCACGAGGACGCCGCGGGCGTGCCCGTGTGCCCCGCGTGCGGTGGTCGCATCAAGCCCGATGTGGTGCTCTACGAAGAGCCGCTCGACGAGCATGTGTTGACCGGTGCCGTTGCCGCCATCGCCGCGGCCGATGCCCTCATTGTAGGCGGGACCTCGCTCGTGGTGTATCCGGCGGCGGGCCTCACGCGCTACTTTACCGGCGATACACTGGCCATTTGCAATTTGGCGCCCACCGATCAGGACGCAAATGCCGACCTGCTGATTTCTTGCGACATCGCGGCCGCGTTTGCGTTCTAGCCTGCGTGCGCGGATACAATAGAAAGACTGATTGCAAAGCGACCCCGCCGCCAGCGCCCGAGCGCGGCGGCGCGGGCATTTTAGGAGGATGTTCATGGCGAACGACAGCAAGACATGGCGGTGCGGAAAGTACGAGCTCAGCTTTGACCGTCCGCGCATCATGGGCGTCCTCAACGTGACGCCCGATTCGTTTAGCGATGGCGGCGAGCACTTCGACCCGGATGCCGCGATTGAGTACGGCTTGGCGATGCTCGACGCCGGTGCCGACATCATCGACGTGGGCGGCGAGTCCACGCGCCCCGGTTTTACCCCGGTCAACCCCGACGAGGAGGCTCGTCGCGTGCTGCCCGTCGTGCGCGCGCTGGCCAAGGAGGGTGCCATCGTCTCGATCGACACGCGTCACGTGGCGGTTGCCAAGGCGGCCGTGCGCTGCGGAGCCTCGATCGTCAACGACGTGACGGGCTTCACCGACCCCAAGATGGTCGAGTTTGTTAAGACGAGCACCTGCGGCGTCATCGTGATGCATGCCGGCGAGGTTGCCGCGCCCGCGCGCACGCACGCGACGGTGCAGCTGGATACCTCGGCCGCGGCGTTTGTTGCCGAGAAGGCGCGCGAGGCGGCTGCCGAGGCCGCGCGCGAGGCCGAGAAGCCTGCCCGCCGTCGTCGCGGTAAGCTGCTGGGCGAACCCAAGGCTGAGGCCAAACTTCCGGGCGGCGTGGTGCAGCCCTCGCTGCCGTTTGGCGAGCCGGAGCCCGCGCCCGAGCCCGCAGCCGAGCAGGAGGCACCGGCCGCCGAGCAGGTCGCCCCTGCCGCTGACGCCGCCGCGCCCGAGGTCACGCCTGCACCCGCCGAGGCGGCGCCGGAGCCCAGCGACCACCTGGCAGCCATGATGCGCCGCAGCGCCCGCCGCGAGGAAGCCTACGTGCCCACCTCGCAGCTCCGCCGCTTTACCCTGCCCGATTCGGCGCCTATCATGCGCCGCGTCATGGGCTTCCTTTCCGACCAGGCCCGCACGCTCATCCATGCCGGCGTGTCGCGCGACCGCATCTGCATCGATCCTGGCCCGGGTTTTGGCAAGTCGGCCAACGAGGACATCGTCATCCAGCGCGAGACCGCCAAGATGGCGTCGCTGGGCTATCCGCTCATGTGCGCTGTGTCGCGTAAGCGTTTTGTGGGCGCCGTCTCGGGCGTGACCGAGGCGGCCGAGCGCGATGCCGCCACGTTTGGCGTGTGCCTGGGCGCCATCCAGGCCGGTGCCAACATCGTGCGCGTGCACGATGTCGCCGGCTTTGCGCAGTTCCTGAACGGTTATTGGGCCGTCGCCAAGCCGCAGCCGCGCCGCGCGTTTGTGGCCGTGGGCTCCAACCTGGGACATCGCTGCGATAACATCCGCGCTGCGCGCGACATGATCGCCGAGATCCCGCTCACCTGCGTGTCCAACTGCTCGCGCATCTACGAGAGCGAGCCGGCCTACGAGACGCGCCAGGACGCGTTTGCCAATGCCGTCATCGAGATCAAGACCGAGCTGGCGCCGCTGGTGCTGCTCGACGAGCTCATGAAGATCGAGGCCGAGCTGGGCCGCGACCGTTCCAAAAAGGCCAAGGCCAACGGCCCGCGCACCATCGACCTGGACCTGCTGTGGATGGACGGCGAGACCCACGGCGGCAAGAAGCTCCGCCTGCCGCATCCGCTGATCGGTGAGCGCGACTTTGTGCTGGTGCCGCTCGAGGACCTGATGCACGACCCGGCGCGGTTCTTCCGCTATAACGGCGTCGAGGTCAAGGAACCCGAGGATCGCGTGGGCCATATCGTGGGCGAATTGGGGCGTATGTAGGTGATCGAGATGAATGCTGTTGCCGCCGGCACCGAGTTGGACGCCGCACGCGATGCGGGCCGCGAGGGCGTGGCCGCGGGCTGGTGTGCGTGGAGCGCGGGCGATGCGTCGCTGACGTTTTCGCTGGTCGTGCGCCCGGATGTGAACATGCACGCCTTCCATGGCCTGCCGTTTGTGGCCGCGATGGGCATGATGGATGCGCTCGCGGGCACGGCCGCAACGCCGGGTCTGGGGCTTGCCGGCAAGGTGGGTATCCAGTGGCCGAGCGACATCGTGTGCGGCGCGCCGGCGTTTGAGACGTCGCTCGCGCGCGCCGCTGTTAACGGCGGCGCTGGTGCCGCGGGCATGTTTGCCGCGGTGACGGTGGATATTGAGCGTGCGGCATTGAGTGGGCTTGGCGTGGATATGGCCGATGAGGCGCTGGTTGAGGCGCTGACCGCCGCCCTGCTCGCCCGCGTTGACGCTTGGGCGGTCGTTGCGAACACGCCGCAGGGCGCCGCCGGTCCGCTGGCCCCGGTGCTGGGTGAGTACTTCGATATGGTGCCGTTGCTGGGCCGTCAGGTTGCGGCGGTGTCGCCCAACGGCTTGCCGCTTGCGGTCGGTGTGTTTGCGGGCCTGGACATCTGGGGCCGCGCGACCATCAAGACCGACGCCGGCGAGCAAGAGTTTCCGCCTGAGGCCGTGCGGATTCGCGGGCTGTAGCGCGGGTCCGCTCGCAAAGATAGCCATGACAATAAAGCCCTCCTCGGCCTTGCGCCGAGGAGGGCTTTTCGCATGACTGAAGAACGGCTGGCTAAATCCTATTCCTCAAAACTGAAAATTTTTCGATTTTGAGGAATAGGATTTAGCCAGCTCGACCTTTCACGAGGTATATTCGTTGCAGAGTCTATTCCTCAAAACTGAAAAAATTTCAATTTTGAGGAATAGCAACGAAAGACCGCAGGGAGGCCGCCAATGAAACTCATCAATAGGACGTCGTATATGGACACGTTGACGAGTCTTATCGGCGTGCCGGATATCAAGGTCATCACGGGCATTCGCCGTAGTGGAAAATCGAAATTGCTCGAGGCCCTTCGCGACTACGTAGAGGCCAACCTGCCCGATTCGAATATCATCCATATCAATTACAACCTCGATGAATTCGAGGGCCTGCTCGAATACCATGCGCTACTTGCCTACGTAAAAGAGCGTCGGGCGCCCGGCAAGCAAAACTTCCTGCTTATCGACGAGGTTCAGATGTGCGACGGCTTTGAGCGCGCTATCAACAGCCTTCATGCATCCGAACAGTACGACATTTTCATTACCGGATCGAACGCCTTTTTACTGTCGAGCGATCTGTCGACGCTCTTTACGGGGCGCACGTTCGAGATCGAGGTGTTCCCGTTCTCGTTTGAGGAGTATCGTTCTTACAGCGATGGGGGCGAGGTCGACCGCGACTTCGATAAGTACGCGAGGACCGGCGGCATGTCCGGCTCCTACCCTTATCCGTTGCAGGAGCAGCGTTATCAATATCTCTCCAATGTCTTTAAGACCCTCATTGTGAGAGATATCGTTCAGCGACATAGCGTGAGAAACGAATCGGCGTTGCTGCGCATTGCCGATTACATGATGGACAATGTCTCCAACATCACGTCGGCCCGCAACATCACGGACGTTTTGAATGCGGACGGGCTGAAGATTACGAACAAGACGGTCGGCACGTACATGGGGTACCTGTGCGATGCGTTTGCTTTCTATAAAGTTCGTCGGTACGACATTCGCGGCAAGAAATACCTTAAGAGCGGTGAGAAGTATTATCTGGCGGACCATGCATTTAAATACGCCCTGCTTGGAACACGCGACATGGATTGGGGCCGTGTGTACGAGAGCATGGTGGCTATTGAGCTGCTGCGCCGCGGATACGAGGTGTATGTCGGCGTGCTCTACAAAAAGGAAATTGATTTTGTAGCAATCAAGCGAAGCGAGAAACTCTACATTCAAGTGAGCGATGACATCAGCTCGGACAAGACGTTTGAACGTGAGATTTCACCGCTCCTGAGCATTGGCGATGCGTATCCCAAGATGATTCTAGCCCGCACACATCACGAGACAACGGATCGCGACGGGGTGCAGATTGTTGACCTGGCGAGATGGCTGGCTGGCGAGGTGTAGCGCGCTTTTGGCCTATTCCTCAAAACTGAAAAATTTTTAATTTTGAGGAATAGACTCGGCGTTCGCTCTACCCCAGCTCCTGCATGCGGCGGTAGATTTCGCAGATACCCTTGATGGTGAGCTGTCCGTCGACCACGTCGAAGGCATCGGTCGAATCGGCGACGATGCCGGCGAGACCGCCCGTGGCGATAACGGTGGCATCCTCGCGGCCCAGCTCGCGCTTCATGCGCGCGACCAGGCCCTCGGCCATGGCGGCAGCGCCCACCACGGCGCCGACCTTAATGCACTCCTCGGTATCGCGGCCGATGGCGTGTTCGGGCGCCTCGAGCGGCACGCTGGCGAGCTTGGCGGCTCGGGCGGCAAGCGCGTCCATGGAGATGCGGATGCCCGGCGCAATCGCCCCGCCAATGTAATAACCGTCCGCATCGATGACGTCGATATTGGTTGCGGTGCCAAAGTCCACCACGACCGCCGGCGCGCCGTAGAAAGTCTCAGCTGCAACGGCGTTGGCGACGCGGTCGGCGCCCACGGCCTGGGGGCGCGCCGCGCGCAGCTTGGTCACGGCGGCCGTCTGCGGCCCGATGACGATGGCGTCTGCGGCAATGCGGTCGGCCACGGCGTGCCACTCGCGCGAGAGCTGCGGCACCACGCCCGCAAAGGCGATCGCGTCAACCGCATCGAGCGAGAGGCCGTACATCTTAAAGAAACCCATCAGGCGCACGTGGATCTCGTCGGCGGTATAGGAGCGGTCGGTGGGCATACGCCACGACTGCACCAGCTCGTCTCCGTCAAACAGGCCCATGGCCGTCTGCGTATTTCCCATATCGATAGCGAGCAGCATGTCTACTCCCGGTGTTGGCATAAAAGGACGCGCACCATTGTATACGTGCCGTCGACGGCGCTCGGCTGCGATTCGTTTACGGTGATAGGGGCTGAGGGGTTTAAATATGAAGGAATTATGCTCTACGAGATTTTCCTTGCCGTTTACCGAACTCCCGCGTAATATTCTTTCATGCGCACATGAGGCGCCCAGACATTGCGGGGTGGAGCAGTCTGGTAGCTCGCCGGGCTCATAACCCGGAGGTCGTAGGTTCAAATCCTGCCCCCGCGACCAAGAACTTGCAGCTCGTCGGTCTAGCCGGCGAGCTTTTTTGTTATTCCGGGACCGTGTTTTTCGGTCCAATTCTCAGCCTCTCAAACAAAATCTCGATCTGTAACATCTAGACCCGATTTGGGCGGCCAGGTGTTACAGGTTGAGATATACCGGTGGGTTGGGTCGCGTCTGTCTCGACCTGTAACATCTGGGGCTCATTTTGCCGAGTAACCGTTACAGATCTAGATCTTTCGGCAGGCTAGATTGGTTTGTCTCGATCTGTAACAGGCAGGGGCCAACAGTGGGTCTAGATGTTACAGATTTAGATTGTTGAGGATGGGTTGAGAGGAATGTCTCGATTTGTAACATCTAGGGTCGTTTTTGGTCTGTAGGTGTTACAGATAGAGATTTTCCGACGGAACGCTCCCGTTTGTCTTGATCTGTAACAGTAAGACCCGGTTTTGCTGAGTAACTGTTACAGATTGAGACAAACCGACGCCCCGCCCTGCCCCATCCACCTGCCGCCACCTGCTATCCGCCGATTTCCGTTGCGCTGTTGTATTCCCATGCCATATCCTCTAGACAACTACGCGGCACCATCGCCGCCGCGCCTACAAGAGAGGAATATCCATGACCGCACCTGCATCCAAGCTGCTCCAGCCCATTACGGTTGGCCCCCTTAAGCTCAAGAACCGCATTATGTTCCCGCCGCTGACCACCGGCTACGAGGAGCGCGACGGTTCCATTGGCGAGCGCAGCCTGGCTTTTTACGAGCGCCTGGCCCGTGGCGGCGTGAGCTACATCGTCATCGGCGACGTCGCTCCCGTCATGACCGCGAGTCCCACGCCCAAGCTGGCGACCGACGCCCAGATCCCCACGTTTAAGGCACTGGCCGACGCCGTCCACAAGCACGGCGCCAGGGTCGCGCTGCAGCTGTTCCACCCCGAGTACGACGTGCCCGGCGTCGGCCGCATGGTCATGGGTTCCATGGCCGCCGCCAAGGCTGCGCAGGAGGCTAAGGCCGCCGGCGACGAGGAGACCTTTGCCGCCAAGATGGCCGAGTCCAACGAGATCCGCAAGCAGGCCTATGCCAAGCTGCATCACGACATGCAGCACTTTGTGAACGAGGCGAGCGTAGAGCAGCTCACCCAGATCAAGGAGGCCATCGCCGCCTCGGCCGCCCGCGCGCAGCAGGCCGGCATCGACGCCATCGAGGTCCACGGCGACCGTCTGGTGGGTTCGCTGTGCTCGGCCATCCTCAACCAGCGCGCCGACGAGTACGGTGGCTCGTTCGAGAACCGCGTTCGCTATGCGCTCGAGGTTGTCGCCGCCATTAAGGAAGCCGCGCCGCAGCTGATGGTGGAGTACAAGCTCCCCGTGATCATGGAGAACCCCGACGGCACGCCGCGCGGCAAGGGTGGCCTGCAGCCCGACGAGGCCTGCGAGTTCGCCAAGCTGCTCGAGGGCGCGGGCATCGACATGATCCAGGTCGCGCAGGCCAACCACACCGGCAACATGGGCGACACCATTCCGCCCATGGGTGCCATGCCCTACAACTGGACGCTGCCGGTGGCCGAGCGCGTCAAGGCCCTGGTCTCCGTGCCGGTGGCCACCGTCGGCCGTGTTGTTTCGGTCGAGGCCGGCGAGAAGATTCTTGAGGACGGCGCGGCCGACATTATCGCCTATGGCCGCTCGCTCATGTGCGACCCCGACATTGCGCTGAAGGCCGCGACCGGCGAGCCCATCCGCGAGTGCCTCAACTGCAACAAGGGCTGCGTCGATGCGATTCAAAACCGCAAGTACATCTCGTGCGTGCTTAACGCCGAGAACGGCGACGAGGCGACCATCGCCATTAAGCCGGGCGAGGGCGACAAGAAGATCGCCGTGGTGGGCGGCGGTATTGCCGGCCTGGAGGCCGCACGCGTGGCGGCCAAGCGCGGCTACGACGTGACCGTCTATGAGGCGAGCGATCACTTGGGCGGCCAGATTGTGCTGGCGGCCGCGCCTCCGCGCAAGGATGAGATTATGCGCTCGGTCGAGTATTACGAGAAGATTCTGCCCGCCCTGGGCGTGAAGGTCGAGCTCAACCATGCCGCTACGGCCGAGGATCTCAACGCCGCCGACGCCGCGATTGTGGCTGTGGGCGCGCACGACGTGGTCATTCCCGTTCCGGGTGCCGACTCGGACAAGGTCGTCTCGAGCTGGGACGTGCTGGCCGGCAAGGTGGAGCTTACGGGCCGCGTCGCCGTCATTGGCGGCGGCCTGGTGGGCACCGAGACTGCCGAGTACCTGCTGCAGCGCGGCTGCGAGGTGGCGATCGTGGAGATGCTCGACAAGATTGCCGCTGGCGAGTCCGAGACCATTCTGCCGCTGATCATGAGCGACTTTGCCGCCCACAACGTGGAACAGCACGTTAAGACCCGCCTGACCGCCATTACCGACGAGGGCGTGGAGGCCGTGCACACCACCGAGGACGGCCCCGAGGAGCCGGTGAAGATCGCCTGCGATTACGTGGTGATGGCCGTGGGCTCCAAGGCCAACGCGTTTGACCTGGATGGCGTGACGGTGCCCGTGACCTGCGTGGGCGACTGCTCGGGCGAGCGCACCGCCGACATCGCGAGCGCCATTCGCACGGCGTATCACGCGGCCAACGAGCTGTAGTTGAACATCGCGGCCAGGCGGGGCGGTAGCACGGATCCGCCTCGCCCGGCTGTGTCCCGTCGGGTGTCAACCGGTGCGGGGCCTGCAAGCGCAGCAGGCCCCGCCCTTTTTGTTTGGCTCTGTTAGACCAGTATTGACATTCAACCCAATCGTCTTTTTTGCATTTGC
>CAVCRP010000053.1:0-10319 GCA_963604655.1 uncultured Ruminococcus sp. | reverse complement strand
CCAGGCCCGATTTTGCCTCTTGACAATGTCCTGCTCATATTAAAAGGAACGTCCCTAAGTGCCGGCCGCAGCTACAGTAGCCCAAAGTGCTTGGCGGCGTTGTAGATGCCGTCGTCGTCTACGGCGGTCGTCACGTAGGTCGCTGCGGCCTTCACGGTATCCTGCGCGTTGCCCATGGCCACACTTGTGCCCACGGCCGAGAACATCGACAGGTCGTTCTCGCCGTCGCCAAAGGCGATCGCCTCGCTCGCGTCGACACCCAGGCGCTCCAGCGTCGCTGCCACGCCCAGGTCCTTGCCGCCGTTGGCAGGAATAATGTCGCAGAACAGGTCGCACCAGCGCGTAGTGAGCGAATGCGACACCGCATCGGTCACGATATGCTCGTCGGCAGGATCCACAAAGGCGCAAAACTGGTAGACCGGCGCTTCAAAGGCGTGCTCAAACGGCTCCTCGTGGTAGACGATCCCCGCGTTGTTGCCGGCCGTCACCACGCGCTCGGACAGGCGGTTCACAAACGAGTTCTCGCCCTGCATGCACAGCGAGTCGTAGCGCCCCTCGGCCACCTGGTCCACAATCACCGCGACGTCGTCCGGATCGATCGGGCAGCTGCGGTAAACCCCCTCGGCATCAAAGCAGTGCTGGCCCGAAAGCGTAATGTACGCATCCCAACCCAAGTCGAACAGCCAATCGGGCATCTGGTAGGTCGGGCGACCCGTAGCAATCACGCATGCGATCCCCTGCTCGTGAAAGCTATCGAGCACCCGCTGCGCCGACGCCGGAATCCGGTGCGTCTTAAAGCTCAGCAGCGTGCCGTCGATATCGAAAAACGCGGCTTTGATCATCCTCGTCTACTCCTCGCCCTCGAGCTTTTCGCTCGCCTCGAGCCATGCCATCTCCAGCTCGTCCATGGCGGCGTGGGCCTCGTCGATCTTTGCCTGTTGCTCGCCGAGCGCCGTGTAGTTGGTGGGATCGACCTGAGCCATCGCAGCCTCGGCCTCCTCCACGCGAGCGCGCTGCGTCTCCATCTTGCGCTCGAGCGAGCTCACCTCGCGGCGGAGCTTCTGGCGCTCGGCGTTGGAAAGACCGTTGGGCTGCCCGCTCGTCTTGGGCTTTTCGGCCGCAACCGCTGCGGCGCCGGTGTCGAACGTGCCGGTCTTGGCACTCGGTGCGCCCACGGGCTCGCCCTCGGCAGTAGCGTTGCACAGGCGCAGGTACTGGTCCACGCCGCCGGGCATATGCGTCAGGTGGCCGTCGAGCAGCGCCCACTGCTGGTCGGTCACGCGCTCCATCAAGAAGCGGTCGTGCGTCACCAGGATCAGCGTGCCGGGCCAGCCGTCGAGCAGGTCCTCGACAATCGCCAGCATATCGGTATCCAGGTCGTTGCCGGGCTCGTCCAGGATAAGCACGTTGGGCTCGTCCAGGATCGTCAGCAGCAGCGACAGGCGACGGCGCTGGCCGCCCGAAAGATCGCCGATGCGACTCCAGAGCTGCTGTGTCGTAAAGCCCAGGCGCTCGCAAAGTTTCTCGGGCGAAGTCTCCTTGCCGTCGATGACGTAGTACTTCTTATAGTTGCCGAGCACCTCGCGGATCGTGTCACCCATGTAGGGCTCGAGTTCCTCGAGCTGCTGCGACAGAACGCCAAAGCGCACCGTCTGGCCAATCTTCACACGGCCGCGCGTGGGCTCAATCTTGCCCTGGATCACGTCGAGCAAGGTCGACTTGCCGGCGCCGTTCTCGCCCAAAAGACCATAGCGGTCGCCCGCGCCGATGAGCCAGGTCACATCGGTGAGCACCTGCTTGGGCGCACCATCGGTATCCGCATAGCCGGCATCCACGTCGACCACGTCGATAACCTGCTTGCCCAGGCGGCTCACGGCCAGGCGCTTGAGCTCCAGCTCGTCACGCACGGGCGGCACGTCGGCGATCAGCTCGCGAGCGGCATCCACGCGAAACTTGGGCTTGGTGGAACGGGCCTGGGCGCCGCGGCTCAGCCACGCGAGCTCCTTGCGCGCCATGTTGCGGCGGCGCTCCTCGGTGACGGCGGCCATGCGGTCGCGCTCCACGCGCTGCAGGATGTATGCCGAGTAGCCGCCCTCGAAGGGATCGACCTGGCCGTCGTGGACCTCCCACATGCTGGTGCAGACCTCGTCCAAGAACCAGCGATCGTGCGTGACCACGAGCATCGCGCCCTGACCGCGCTGCCAGCGGGCCTTTAAGTGACGCGCAAGCCAGTTGATGGTACGCATGTCCAGGTGGTTGGTGGGCTCGTCGAGCATGAGCACGTCGTAGTCGCCGATCAGCAGGCGCGCGAGGTCCACGCGACGGCGCTGGCCGCCCGAAAGCTCGCCCACTGTGCCTTCCCAGGGCACATCGCTGATGAGGCCGGCCAGAATCTGGCGCGTACGCGGACTCGACGCCCACTCATACTCGGGCGCGTCGCCCACGACGGCATGATGCACGGTGTCGGTATCGACCAGGTTGTCCTTTTGGCCGAGCAGACCGATCGTCGTGCCGCGGCGGTGCGTCACGCGGCCGTCGTCGGGTTCCAGCGTGCCGGCGAGTACACTCAGCAGCGTCGACTTGCCGTCGCCGTTTTTACCGACGATACCAATGCGGTCGCCCTCGCCCACGCCGAGCGTCACGCTATCGAAAATATGCTTGGTGGGAAACTCTAGGCTGATGGAATCGCATCCCAAAAGAATCGCCATATGCCCTGCTCCTTCGTAGAAATTCAACGTTGTCCATGATAGCAGCGAAAAGGCGGGGCGCACACGACACAAAAAGGCGGACCATCTCCCGCAAGAGATGACCCGCCTCTCCAATCAGTCCCGTGGCGACCGTGGCCGCCGCGGGCCTCAAGCATGTTCCGGACTAGGAGAACATGCCGGTGAGGTAATCATTCAGCCGCTTATCCTTGGGCCGCTGGAAAATCTCGTCGGTCTCGTCGTACTCGACCATATCGCCCATGTAGAAGAACGCCGTGCGGTTGGACACACGCGACGCCTGCTCCATGTTGTGCGTCACGATGACGATGGCGCGGTCGGCCACGATCGACGACATCAGGTCCTCGATCGCCAGCGTCGAGATGGGGTCGAGCGCCGAGCAGGGCTCGTCAAACAGGATCACATCGGGGTTGAGCGCGAGCGTGCGCGCAATGCACAGACGCTGTTGCTGGCCGCCCGAAAGCGCGTAGGCGCTCTTGTCGAGCTTGTCCTTGACCTCGTCCCACAGCGCCGCGCCGCGCAGACTCTCCTCGACCATGCGGTCGAGCTCGTCACGGTCGGTGATGCCGTGGCGCTTGGGCGCAAACGTGATGTTGTCGCGAATGGACTTGCGGAACGGATTGGGCTGCTGAAACACCATGCCAATAGACCGACGCAGCTCGTAGGTGTTCTCGGTCTTGGTGTTCACGTTGCGCCCGCGGTAGTTGATCTCACCCTCCACGCGGCAACCGCGAATCTCGCGATTCATTAGGTTGAGGCTACGCAAAAAGGTCGACTTGCCACAGCCCGAAGGCCCGATGAGCGCCGTGATCTCACCCTTGTGGAAGTCGAGCGACGTATTGTGCAGCGCATGGTGGTCGCCATAGTACACATTGACGTCCTTGGTGGAGACCACGACCTCGTCGCTCACGGCCTTGCCGCTCACGCGAACGCGCTTCTCGCTCTCTCCCACGCTCGACAGGAAGTCCTGGGTCTCGGACGTGGCCGCCTCGGTTGCGGGCGTTACATTCATCTCGCTCATTCGGCCGTCATCTTCCTTGCCAGTTGCTTGCCTACGATACGGGCGACTACGTTAAACAGCAGCACGCAAATCATCAGCAGTGCCGCGGTGCCCCAGACGATCTGCTGGGCCTCGGGGCTGCCCTCGCCATAGATCTTGTAGATGTGCACGGCCAGCGACTCGCCGGGACGGAACACGTTCCAGGCGCAGGTGGGGCTCGACAGGTTAAAGCTCAAGAAGTTCAGGCGAACCGGCGAGCTCATGCCCGAGGTAAAGAGCAGCGCCGCGGCCTCGCCAAACACGCGGCCGGCCGAAAGCACGATGCCGGTCACGATGGCGGGCATGGCCTCGGGAATCAGGATGTGCAGTGTGGCCTCCCAGCGAGTGAGGCCCATGGCCAGGCACGCATCGCGCTGGGCCTGCGGCACGTCCTCGAGCGCCTGCTGAATCACGCGCACCAGGATGGGGATGTTGAACATGGTGAGCGCGACGGCGCCGGAGATGATGGAGTACTTCCAGCCCAGCTGCACCGAGAACACCAGAAAGCCGAACATGCCTACGACAATGGAGGGCAGCGAGGACAGCGTCTCGATGGCGGTGGAGGCGATGTCGCGGATGGGGCCGTCCGGCGCGTACTCGACCAGGAAGACCGCGCCGCCCAGGCTGATGGGCACCGAGATACCTAAGGTGATCAGCAGTAGGTAGAACGAGTCGAACAGCTGGTAGAGCACGCCGCCCTGCGTTCCGTTGGCGCGTGCGGGCTGCGTGAGAAATCCCGGCTGGAACAGCGTCGAGATGCCCTCGAACAGAATATAGGCCACCATGGAGACGACGATGAGCATGACGATGGCGACGATTGCCGTCAGCACGCCCGTGGCGATGCGGTCCTGCTTTTGGACACGCCCGAGTCTCGCCTCGTCGATAAGGATGCGCGTGCTAGCCACGAGCCTTCGCCCCCTTGCGGCCGATGAGATGGATGATCAGGATAAAGATGAGACTCATGCCCATCAGCAGCAGGCCGAGCGCCCACAAGACGTCGTCCTGGGCCGAACCCTCGGCATAGACCGCCATGGACGTGGTAAGCGTGGTGGTGATGGTGGACGCAGGCGACAGCAGCGACGTCGGCATGGCCTCGATGCCGCCGATAACCATGCGCACGGCGAGCGTCTCGCCAAAGGCGCGGGTCATGCCAAGGATGACTGCGGTCATGAGCGATGGCATAGCGCTCTTGAGCACCACGTGCCAGATGGTCTGCCAGCGGGTGTAGCCCAGCGCGAGCGAGCCCTGACGGTAGCTATCGGGCACGGCGCGCAGGCCGTCGACCGAAAGCGTAGTCATCGTCGGCAGAATCATGACGGCCAGTACGATGGCGCCGGGCAAGATGCCCAGACCCGTGCTCACGTGGAAAACGCTCTTCATGAGGCCAACGACCACGTGAAAGCCGATCAGGCCAAAGACGACCGAGGGAATGCCGGTCAAAAGCTCAATAAGCGGCTGAAAGACCTTGGAGCCAAACTTAGGGCTAATCTCGACCGCAAAGATGGCAGAGCCGATGGCGATGGGCAGCGCGATGAGCGTGGAGAGCACCATGACCGCAAACGAGGTGATGATCAGAGGCAGGGCGCCGGTATAGGGCAGGCCGTTTTCGGCCGTGTTGGCCAGGTCCCACTTGGTGCCGGTGAAGAACTCGACGACCGAAACGCCGTCCTTAACAAATGCCGAGAGGCCCTTTTGGGCGACCATAAAGATGAGCGCGGCAACGACAAGCGTCACGAGCGCTACGCACGCGCCCGTGACGCCCAGGCCTACGTTCTCAAGGTCGCGCTTTGGCAGCTGTTTTGCCATTGCAAACCTTTCCGGGGCGATTACTTATTTAGCGGAGACCTTGCCGCTGGCGTCCTTGACGACCTTCATGGCAGAGACGGGAATGAAGCCCTGCTCCTCGACGAGCTTGCCCTGGACGTCGTCGGAAAGCATGAACTCCAGGAAGGCCTTGGTGGCCTCGTCGGCGTCCTTCGCGCAGTACATGTGCTCGGTAGCCCAAATCTTAAAGGAATCGTCGGTGACGTTTGCGCTCTTGGGCTCCACGCCCTCGACCTTGATGGCATTGAACTTGGAGTCACCGAAGTGCGAGAAGTCCAGGTAAGAGATGGCGTTGTCGGTGCTGCCCATCTGAGTCTGGACGTCACCGGACTTGTCGAGCTCGGCGTCGCCCTTAAAGTCGACGGCCTCGTCGCCAAAGACGGCAGCCTCGAAGGTGGCGCGGGTACCGGAGCCTGCCTTGCGGTTGAGGACGACGATGGTAGCGTCGTCGCCGCCGACCTCCTTCCAGTTGGTGATCTGGCCGGAGAAGATGCCCTTGAGCTGCTCGAGGGACAGGTCATCGACCTTGACGTTCTTGGAGACGACGGGGCCCATGCCCACGACGGCGACCTCGTGGTCGACGAGGTTCTTGACCTGATCGGCCTCGAGCTTGGTCTCGGCGAAGACGTCGGAGTTACCGATGGTGACGGTGCCGGCGGCGACAGCGGTCAGGCCCTTACCCGAACCGTTGCCCGAACCGGAGATGGAGACGTCGGGGTTGGCGTCCATGAACTTCTCGGCAGCAGCCTCGACGAGAGCCTGGAACGAGGAGGCACCGTCATAGGTCACCTCGCCGGAGACGGACTCGGCAGCGGCAGCGGCGCTACCCTTGTCGGCGGCGTCGGAAGTGTTGGAGCCACCGCAACCAACAAGGCCGAGACCGACGATGCTGGCAAGACCACCAGCGAGGCCGAGGAACTGACGACGAGAATAAGCCTGATCGAGCATGATCTTCCTTTCATACATGCGACTCGCGGGCACCCTGCCCGCTTTGCTGTTTGGAAAGATACGACCTCGATCAGGCGACAGCCGCGCCAGCTGCGGTTTCTTACGGGCATCTGATAGACCCTTACCGCAAGCGCTGCCCAGCCTTTACAAACGAATAACAATCCCGGCATTTAGCGTGGCGCGCCTTTTACACCGATAAAAAAAGTTGCGGTGAAATAGTTCCTGTTTGGCTGTCAGGCAGCCGATTCTAGGAACTATTCCACCGCAACTTAGATTGGGAAACCGCGAAACCTTAAAGCTCTAATTCATTCAAACGGAGGATCGCAACAATATAGATCTTGAGCGCTTGCTTGAGCTGTTCCTCGTTGGCACACTCGTTGGGGCCGTGCATCTGGCCGCCCCATGCGGGCAACTCCAGGCCGGTCTCCTCGGGGCCAAATGACACGGCGCGGGCAAAGTTGCGCGCATACGTGCCGCCGCCCATGGCAAAAGGCTCGGCATGCTTACCCGTAAACTCGTTATAGGTATCAATCAGCGCCTTCACGGCCGGGTCGTCGGCCGAAACTGAGAACGGCACCTTGGCACGACCCACGCGATACGTCACACCAAAGCGGCCCACGAGCGGCTCGAGCTGCTCGCAGATGGTATCGGCACTGGTGCTATCGGGGAAGCGCACGTCGATGACCTGCTCAATGTGGCCGTCAACCACGCGGATGACGCCGGGGTTGCAGGTGAGCGGACCAAATGCCGCGCTCGTCGCGTCGATACCCAGGCCGCGACCATAGGCATCCGCGTGCACAAAGGCCAAGAACTTAACGAACTCGTGCTCGGCAGGTGTCAGCAGGCGTTCGTCACGGGCACCAAACGCGTCCTCGACCTCGCGCAGATACGCCACGATGAGGCCCACGGCATTGATCGTTCCCTCGGGCATCGAAGCATGGCCACCGATACCGTGGGCAAAAATCCGCGCATGCCCGTTATCGAGCGTCGTGATCTCCAGGCGGTCGGCGTTCTCAACGGGCGCCGGCAGTTCATCGGCGGCAATCGCAAGCTCGCAGATAGACTGCGACGGAATGGCGTTGCTCGCCTCGGCACCACTCCACGACACAATGCGCCCGCCGTCGATTTTGGGGCTCAAAAACGTCGCCCCAAACTGGCCCTTCTCGGCATTGCAGACCGGGAACTCGGCATCGGGCGTAAACAAAAAGTCGGGGTTGGGGTAGTTCTCCAGATAATGATGAACGTCGGACATGCCCACTTCCTCATCGCAGCCCAGCAGCGCGCGGAAGGTATAGCGCGGGGTAATGCCGTGCTTGAGCAGGTAGGCGCCGGCGTAGAGCGACAGGACGGCCGGACCCTTGTCGTCGATCACGCCGCGGCCGAGCAGCCAGCCGTCGCGGCGCTCCATCGAAAACGGGTCGGTGTTCCAACCGGGGCCGGCGGGAACCACGTCCACATGGCAGATGGTCGCGAACTGCTTGTCGCCGCGACCCGGAATGTCGGCGATGCCCACGTAGCCCTCATCGTCGCTCGTCTGGTAGCCGAGCTTTTGCGCGATGCCGAGCGCGCAATCGAGCGCGTCACGGACCGGACGGCCAAACGGCGCGCTGGGCTCCGCATCGGCAGAAACCGCCACGGATGGATAACTCACCAGCTGCTCAATATCGGCGACGACATCCTCCCATACCTCGTCGACGTACTCGGCGACGCTCTGCTCCACCTGATTCATGGACGACCTCCTTACCAATGAGTGGCGAGCTTGCCCGCCACTCACATCACATACTTATATAGAAAAGTTTAGCAAGCTCGGCCACCGAGCGCACCACCGCATCGGCGCCCGCGGCCTCGTGCTCCCCCGGCGCCGCCGCGCCCGAATAGATGCCGATGCACGGCACGCCCATCGCATGCGCGCCCTCCACATCGTTAAAGCGGTCGCCGATCATCACGGCCTCGTCCGCGGTCGCGCCCAGGGCCGCCAGCGCGTCGCGCACCGAATCCGCCTTGGTCTCGCGTCCCTGCGGCGGATTCATGCCAACCACGGCTTCGAACTGGCAAAGCCCCAGCTCATGCACCATATCGATGCACTTTGCCTCCATGCGAGACGTCGCGACCGCCATGCGATGCCCCTGCGCGGCCAACCCATCCAACAGCTCGGGGATCCCATCGAACACGGGGTACTCCCCCGGTCCCAGCTCATCAAAAAAGGCGCGGTACTCGTCGGCCACCACGAGCGATTCCTCGCGCGTAAAGCCGTAGAAGTCGTGGAAGCTCTTCCACAGGGGAGGCCCGATCATGCGGCGCAGGTCGCCCATCTGCGCTTCTAAAAACCCGCGCGCAGCCAGCGTCTTGCGCGTCGAGGTCATCACCGCCCGACCCGTATCGGCCACCGTGCCATCGAAATCAAACAGCACGACCGGCCGCCTGCATATCTCCAGCGCCTCCATCGGCATCCCTCTTCCCCAGTTGATGATTTCCACACCGACACTTCAAACTGTTGACTATTCAACAATTAAAGCTGGCAATGTGGAACGACTCCACTATACTTGTCGCACTTTGCTCTCAGAAGGCGGCGCGCAAGCGCCCCAACGAAAGGTGCAATTATGTCTTTTGCCATCATAACCGACTCCACGTCGGACATCTCCCCCGCCCGCGCCCAAGAGCTCGGCATTTACGTGATTCCGCTACATGTGATTATCGAGGGCGAGGACCTGCTCGACCAGGTGCAGATCACCGCCCAGGAATACGTCGCCCGCATGGCAGGCTCCGAGCAACTGCCGCACACCTCGCAGCCGAGCGCCGGTGAGTTCAAGGAGCTCTTCGATCGCGTGCGTGCCGACGGCCACGACAACGCCATCTTTATCTCGCTGTGCAGCGAGTGGTCTGCCTGCTACGCCAACGCGTGCCAGGTGGCCGATACCCACGAGCTCGACGTACGTTGCATCGACTCGCGCACCGGCTCGGGCGCCGAGGGCCTGCTGGTGGAGTACGCGCTCGCCATGCGCGAGGACGGCCGCAGCCTGGACGAGACCGAGGCGCAGATCCGCGCGACGCTGCCCGACGCCCGCCTGCTGCTGATTCCCCGCACGCTCGAGAACCTGGTCAAGAACGGCCGCGCACCTAAACTCGCCGGCCAGCTCACGCAGATGCTCAACATTCGCCTGGCCGTTTCGCCGGAGTGGAAATCGGGCGAGATCAAGGCCGTCAAAAAGGGCCGCGGCGCCAAGCGCATCGTCGCCAACACCATGGCCGACTGCCTCGCATTTTTGGCCGAACATCCAGGCTCCAGCGTGCGTGTGCTCACGACCGGCGCCGCCGAGGAGCAAGAGCTCGTCAACCAGGCGCTCGCGGGCCAGGACTACGCCGACGCCGGCACCGGCCCCATCGGCTGCACCATCGCCACCCACGTAGGCGTCGACGCCATCGCCATCAGTTACTGCCCCCGCTACCAACCTGCCAATTAGGGCCACCCATACCACTTGCGGTGAAATAGGGACTGTTTTTGGCTTATCAGCCGCAAATCAATCCCTATTCCACCGCAACTTTTTTGCTGCGCCATCCATATGCAAGATATGCTGGCGATCGGCGCATTCCCAGCTGTTTGAGGGAGCTTCGACTAGCCCCCGACGATACCCAGTGGGCAAAAAATGGCAAATATGAGTACTGTCACAATTTTAGTAACAGCAAAATCTTGCTGAAATTGCCCGCTTTCACCGATTTCAAGCGCCATAAAGGGTAGCGCGCAGAGATGTGGTGTAAGAGGCGGGGCATGCCCCGCCTCCGCCCTT
>CAVCRP010000052.1:0-11412 GCA_963604655.1 uncultured Ruminococcus sp. | reverse complement strand
TGTACTCCTTTGGTTTTAGGTTTAACGAGCAGGATATCGGACCCGAACTGCTCGGACGCCCCGGTCTTGAGACGACGGTGGGTATGATAGCCGCTCACACGGCATCAGGCAAGTAAACGGCGCGGCAGCCCCGCAGGGCCACCGCGCCGATGCGTTAAAACGCTACGTTGCCAAACTCCGACAGGATAAGATCGGGGTTGTGATCGGTTGCCCAATCCACGTTCCACGGGCTCGTGAACAGCAGCAGCTTACCGCCGCGCATGTCCTCGACGCGCAGCGTGTCGCGCGTGAGCGAAAGGCCCGGGATATCAATGGTATCGGGGTCGTTCTGAATCCAGCGGATGTCCGTATAGGGCAGCGGCTGGCGACGGACCTCAACACGATACTCGGCCTTGAGGCGGCGCTCGAGTACCTCAAACTGCAGCACACCGACCACGCCCACGATGACGCTCTCCATGCCGGCACCCAGCTCGCGGAAGATCTGGATGGCACCCTCCTGGGCAAGCTCCTCCATACCCTTGACGAACTGCTTGCGCTTGAGCGTGTCGACCTGCGTAATGCGAGCGAACATCTCGGGGGCAAACGTCGGGATCTGCGGATACTGCACGTGGCGCTTGCCGGAGCACACGGTGTCGCCGATGCTAAAGATACCCGGGTCGAACAGGCCCACGATATCGCCCGCGTACGCCTCGTCCACGATGGCGCGGTCATCGGCCATCATCGACGTGCCCGTGGCAAGCTTGAGCTTGCGGTTGCCCTGCACGTGGAAGGCGTCCATGCCACGCTCGAACTTGCCCGAGCAAATGCGCACAAAGGCGATGCGGTCGCGGTGGTTCTTGTCCATATTGGCCTGGATCTTAAACACAAAGCCGCTAAAGTCATCGCGGCAGGGATCGACCGGTTCGCTGGTGAGCGTATCGGTATAGGCGCGCGGCGTCGGGGCCAGACGCAGGAACTCCTTGAGGAAGGGCTCCACGCCAAAGTTGGTGAGCGCCGAGCCAAAGAACGCCGGGCTCAGCTTGCCGCAGGCCACGGCATCCAAGTCGAGCTCGTCGCCGGCGCCATCAAGCAGCTCGATGTCGTCCATCAGGTTCTTATGGTTCTCTTCGCCAATAAGCTCGTCCATGGAAGGATCGCCCAGCTCGGCCTCGACCTCGGCGACCTTCTTGGTGGCGTTGGCGTGGCCGTCGCCCTCAAAGGCGATAACGCGACGGGTCTGACGGTCGAACACGCCGCGGAAGTTGCGGCCGCTGCCGATCGGCCAGTTCATGGGATACGTATTGATTCCCAGGACGTTCTCGATCTCTTCCATGAGCTCAAACGGATCGCGAGCCTCGTGGTCGAGCTTATTCACAAAGGTGAAGATGGGAATATGGCGCAGCGTACAGACCTTAAAGAGCTTTTTGGTCTGGGCCTCGACGCCCTTAGCGCCGTCGATGACCATGACTGCGGCGTCGGCGGCCATAAGGGTACGGTAGGTATCCTCCGAGAAGTCCTGGTGGCCGGGGGTATCGAGGATGTTGACGCAGGCGCCATTATAGGTGAACTGCAGCACCGAGGAGGTAACGGAAATGCCGCGCTCCTTCTCGATGTCCATCCAGTCCGAGACGGCGTGCTTGGCCGAGCTCTTGCCCTTGACCGAACCGGCAGTCTGGATGCTGCCGGTATAGAGCAGCAGCTTCTCGGTAAGCGTGGTCTTACCGGCGTCCGGGTGGCTGATGATCGCGAATGTGCGGCGCGACGAGATTTCATCCGACAGGCTTGCCATGCGGATCCTTTCTTGCATTGAGTGCATTACGTCGATGTAACCGCACTATTGTAGCCGCGAAATCCCGCTCTAGGGCGCCTATCAGGACAAATTCATCAGTTGGGGCCTGGGTAGCCGGCCCAATCCGAATTTGTCTCTTGCGTAACTGTACATAGTGTATATATACTGTGCTTACCGGTTATATACACGTGTAGCCCAACAGCTAAGGAGCCGCTGTGGACATCATCCTATCCAATTCGAGCGACAAGCCCATCTACGAGCAAATAGCCTCGCAAGTCAAAGCTCAGATCCTTTCGGGCGCGCTCGCTGCGGGAGCCAAACTCCCCAGCATCCGTGCACTCGCGAGCGATCTTGGCGTGAGTGTCATCACCACCAAGCGCGCCTACGCCGACCTGGAGCAACTCGGCTTTATCTGCACCGTGCAGGGCAAGGGCTGTTTTGTCGCCGAGGGCAACCAAGAACTCTTGCGCGAAAACCAGCTCTGCCATATCGAAGAGCTGCTTGCGAAAGCGGCGAGCCAAGCCGAAGCCTTGGGCGTCACGCGCGACAAGCTGCACGAGATGCTCGACCTCGTAGCCCCCGAAACCATGCAGTAGCCATCTGCAAGAAAGGCTATACCATGCAAAAGTTGCTAGAACTCAAAGGTGTATCGCGCCGCGTGAGCGATCGCTTTTCGCTGCGCGATGTCACACTCACCGTAGAACCGGGCCAGATCGTTGGCTTTGTGGGCGCAAACGGCGCCGGCAAGACGACGACCATTCGCGCCGCACTCGGGCTCATAAAGCTCGATTCCGGCAAGGTGAACTTGTTTGGGCAGAGCTGCGATGCCAATGCGCCCGATGAACAACAACGTCGTGTGCGCTCTCGCATCGGACTCGTGCTAGACACGTGCCCCTTCCCTACCACGCTCAAGGTGGCCGAGGTCGAGGCTCTCGTAGGCTCAGCGTACCCCACCTGGAACCATGACACGTTCGCCGGCATCATCGATCGATTTGGCCTCGACGCCAAGGCAAAGGTCAAGGACCTCTCCCGCGGCATGGGCATGAAGCTGCAACTTGCCTGCGCACTCAGCCACCAAGCCGAGCTGCTCATCCTGGACGAAGCCACGGCAGGCCTCGACCCCATGGCACGCGAGGAGCTGCTCGATGAGCTGCTCTCCTTTGTCGCCGACGGACAACGCAGCATATTGTTCTCGAGCCACATTACATCCGATCTTGAACGTGCCGCCGACCGTGTAGTCTGCATCGATAACGGCTCGATCGTGTTCGATATGCCGCGCGAGGACATTACCGACCGCGCCGGCATCGCCCGCTGCACCCAGGCCCAAGCTGCCGAGCTTATGGCTTGCGTCGAAGGCGCCCGCGCCACCCGTCATGCCTACAGCGTTGACGTGCTCGTCCCCAATCGCCGCGAAGCACTCGAGGCCTTTCCCGAGATTCCCTGTGACCGGATTTCCATCGATGACTACCTGCGCCTTACGCTGAAAGGGGCCTCCAAATGAAACGCGCCTTTATGTCCGAGACCGCCATCGCGCGCTCGTTTCTTCCGAGCATCGCCGGCGTCGGCCTGTTCATATTCGTCGTTCTGACCCTTGCCAACGCGACGGATGGCGACTCCGGCATGAGCGCCGGCACCTGCGCGGTCAGCGCCATGTCGCCCATCATTATCATGAACTCGCTGGCTGGCTACGATAACCAAAACGGTTGGGAGCGCTATCGGGCAACGCTGCCGTTTTCGCGCAAGGACATCGTCTGTGCACGCTACCTGTGCATTATTGCCTTCTCAGCCGTCATGGCATGCACGGCTACGCTTCTGAACATCCTCGCCCTTCCTCTCTTCGATCACGTGGGCATCCCTTCGACAGGCCAGACGGTCTTTGAAATCGCAACCGCCTCGGCGGCATCGATGCTCATCTCCCTCATGATGGTGTTTTTGGCACAGCCGATATTCTTCCGATTTGGACACATGGAGGCGCCGCGCCTTTCCGTCGGCCTGTTTGCCCTGCTTGGCTGTGGCACCATGGCAATGCTGAGTTCCTCCAACCCCATCAGCAACTGGCTCATGTCATTCGCCGGGGCGAATCCCGACCCTGCCGTCCTCGGCTTCCTTTGCGCAGGCATAGCCGTTCTAGCATTGGTCCTTTTCGCAATCAGCGTCACCGTTAGCACCAAGGTCTACCAAGCACGCGATCTGTAGCCATGAACGGTATCATCGGACGTGCGCCGTAGATTTGGCGCAGTCGTTCTTGGGGAGGCATTTCACCCATGTCGTGGGTCGCTGCAGCGCTTGGCTCGGCATTCTTTGCCGGCATCACATCTATCCTGGCCAAATGCGGCATCAAACACACCGATTCCGATATCGCCACCGCTATTCGCACCTGCGTGGTGCTCGTATTTGCCTGGATAATGGCGGGTGTTTCCGGGTCCATCGGAACCATTGACAACATCGCGGCCAAGGCTTGGCTATTCCTCGTCCTCTCGGGACTTGCCACTGGCGCTTCGTGGATCTGCTACTTTAAGGCGCTCAGCATTGGAGACGTCAATAAGGTCGTACCGGTTGACAAGATGAGCACCGTACTCGCCGCGTTGATCGCCATTGTTCTCTTTGGCGAGACGAGCAATCTGGCCGTAAAGCTTATCGGGACGGCCGTGATCACCCTCGGCACGTTCCTGATGATTGAGAAGAGGCAGTCAGCTGGCATGGGCCAGAAGCAAGACCGGACTTGGCTCGTCTACGCCATCGGCGCCGCCGTTTTCGCGGCACTCACATCCATCCTTGCCAAGGTTGGCATCGAGGGCGTCGAGCCCAATCTGGCAACGGCGATCCGTACCTGCGTGGTACTTGCCATGGCGTGGGCGATTGTGGCAGCCAAGGGAAAACCGGGGCAGGCCGCACGCGTTGATCGACATGAACTCGCGTTTCTCGCAGCATCGGGCATTGCGACCGGTGCGTCGTGGCTGCTCTATTACTACGCCATTGCCGCCGGGCAGGTAAGTGTCGTGGTGCAGATCGACAAGCTCTCGATCCTTGTTTCGGTATTGTTCGCGCGCCTGGCCTTCAACGAAAAGCTCTCGCGCCGCAGCAGTATCGGACTCGCCCTCATCGTGTTTGGCACCGCCGCGCTCGCGATTTGGAAGTAGGGCACAGAGAATGCGAGCCTCGGCCCGCCCGTGGCCATAATCGGCCGCCAGCGAATACATGACAAATGGCATATCCCCGGCCCGTGTGCAACGTCCTATAATGAGGGCGTAACGGGCCTTGGCCCAATCTCGATCATCCAAGGGGATGTCTTTTTGGTCATTGTTCTTTAGGGAACGGTCAATCGCATACAAATCGGAAGCGGCCGTCTAACGGCCGTGGTTTGTTGCGCCGTTCCGCTTCCGTCATCTGCCACATCTGCACCTGATTGGAAAGAACAATGCAATCCCAGGAATCTCAATCCTTCCCAAAAGCCAGCAGTTTCGACACGGCACTCGTGCGCTCTAAGATTATGGGGCCAAACCCGCTCAAACTCTGTGAAGAGCTGCTTCGCGATGCGCGCATCCCCCGCGGCGCTCGCGTCTGCGACCTTGGATCGGGCACCGGTATCACCAGCGCCCTGCTCGCCCGCGAATATGGGTTTGACACCTACGCCGTCGACCTGTGGAGCGACCCCGAGAAGAACCGCGCGTTCTTCGATTCGCTCGGCATCTCGCGCGACACGATCCACCCCGTTCAGGCGGATGCCTCGCAAGGCTTGCCGTTTGATCGCGACTTTTTTGATGCGGTCGTGAGCATCGACTCGTACAACTATTACGGGCGCGACCCGCATTATCTGGGCGAGCGTCTGCTCCCCTACGTAAAGCAAGGCGGCGTGCTTTATTTGAGCATCCCTGGCATGGTCCGCGACTGCCACGATAATCTGCCCGATTGCCTACTCAAATCCTGGACGCTTGAGCAGCTCGATTACATGCACGACAGGACCTGGTGGCGCTCTATGATCGAGCCGACCACCGGCGTCGAGATTGTCTCGATGCAGCCCATGCTCTGCACAGTCGAGGCATGGGAAGACTGGCTCGTCTGCGATAACGAGTACGCAGCGGGCGACCGCGCCGCCGTTGAAGCGGGCGCGCTCGAGTATCTCAACACCATCGCCATCGTGCTGAGGAAGCTTTAAATAACAGCCGCGCGAGGCCGTAAACACACGGCCTCGCGCGGCTTCTTTCAAAACGGGTTATGGAATAAGCCCAGACGAGCAGCGTACTACTTGCGCAGCGGCTTGGGCAGCGGAATGCCAGCGGCGATGACGGTGGCGATGATCATGGCGACGATACCCTTGAGCGGGAAGCACATGAGCAGCAGGCCCACGACCATGACGGGCTGACGCATGACGGCGCCCATCGTCGAGGCAGTGCAGACGGCGACGCAAAAGACCGGATCGGCGCCCGTGAGGATGGCAAGGCCGTAGCCGAGGCTCACGCCCGAAAAGATTACGGGGAAGAAATGGCCACCGCGCCAGCCCATGTTGATGAGAGCCGGGGTCAGCATAGCCTTGACCAGACCGGTTGCGATGAGCACACCGGCGGGGATGGTCAGGTAGGTTTCCATGAGGACATCGGCCTGCGTCTCGCCGGCAAACATGGTGTAGGGCAGAACCGTGCCACAAGCCGCAAGCGCCAAGCCTGCGAGCATGGCCTTAACGACGGGGCGCTCCCCTATGACATGGGCCAGTGCCTCGCTCGCGTGCTCCGAGACAAAGAACAGCCAGCCGCAGACCGTGCCGATCAGCGCCAGAGGAATGAGCCAGGTGAGCTCGAGGTTGCCCACCTCGGCAGCCTCGAACCTGGGCATACCCATGCCGCCACCCATAAGCTGGCCGAGCAGCAGATAGGTGCCCAGGCCGCCCGCGATCGCAATGCCGTAGACCACGGTCTTCTGTGCCTTGGGCAACTTAATGGTAATCTCGTCAGACTCGGAACCCTCATCGCCGTCAGCGCTACCGGCAAGCGGCGCCACAAAGCCAAAGACGGGTGCGGTAAAGAGCGCCGTCAGGGCAGCTTGGGTGCCCAGCAGCGTGAGTTCCCTAAACTCGGCACCAAAGCGACGCATGCGGTCGCCGACCCAGCTGCAAAGACCCGCGATAACGCCGGTCAGTCCGGCCTCCGGTCCAATGCTTCCGCCAAACAGCAACGGCAGCAATGCCGCGAGCGAGAGCTTGCCCAGATTGTCATACGGATAGCGTCCGTCTTGTTTGACCTTGGCCATCACCTGGTTGAGGTCGTCGGTCTTGGTGCCGGTCACCTTTTCGTACAGGCCAATGAGCAGGCCGCCCAGCAGGCAGACGAAAAACGGGTACGGCAGACAGCCGAAGGGACCGCTGGCAAGCTCGGGCGAAGCAGCACCCAGCATGTGCGGAATCTCGGTCCAAAAGAAATCGATGCCGTGTTCCATCGCAAAAAAGAACAGCCAGACCGCAGCGCCGGCGAGCGCGCCAGTCACGGCTACGCTGATTAAAAACAGCGCGCGGTTTTTAGGTTTTGCAAGCTTATCCATCGGGCCCTCCCGTGGTCAAAGTCGACAGAAATACGTTTTATTGTAGAGCGAGCGCTGCCCAGACGGGCCAACCATCTGCACCCCAAACGGCACCATTGGGCGCAATGCACGCCCAATCTAGAACTTAACCATTGATGATCGAAGCAATCTCGTGCAAATCTTCGGCAAAGTAAATCCCCCGCTGGCGCTGCGAACTCGATAATCCCTTTTCAATCATGTGGCCGAGCAGCGCCTTCAGGTCGTTGTAATAACCGTCCAGGTTATACAGGATGCACGGCGCGTTGAGGTGTCCCAGCGACACCGCGGACATGACCTCGGCAATCTCCTCGAGCGTGCCCGTGCCACCCGGGAAAGCGATAAACGCGTCGCCGAGCTCGATCATCTTCGCCTTGCGCTCGGCCATATCGCTCGTCACGATGAGGTCGTCGATGCCATCGTGCTGAAACTCGGCCTCGATAAAAAAGCTCGGCTCCACGCCTGTCACGCGCCCGCCGGCATCGAGCACGCTATCGGCGAGCGCACCCATCAGGCCCGACTTGGACCCGCCATATACCAGCGCATGTCCATGAGCGCCGATCCAAGTGCCAAGCTCCTGCACCGCAGGCAAAAACGCCGGGTCGTTACCGACGCTCGCGCCCAGGTACACCGTGATGTTCATATGCAATCCCCCTTGCTGCGCGATACGCTTGCCCTAGCGCTGCCGACGGCGGTACTCACGTACGCGACGCGACAGGTCGGCGAGCTCATCGCGGTCGAGCTCTTCCAAATGCTCCAAGTCGTCCATAAAGCGCGCCATGGTGTCCTTTTGGCGCATCTTGATGAGCGTGTTGCAGTAGTTCACCGCAACACCCGTGAGCATAGCGATGTAGAAGATGCTGATGACGCTCAAGACGACCGTGATGACGCGGGCGACCGGCGTCTCGGCCGGAATATCGCCAAAGCCGATGGTCGACACGGTCTCAAAGCTAAACCAGAGCCCGTCACCAAAGGTGAGGGTCGTGGGCTCGGACAGCCAGACAGCCGTCGAACACAGCAGGTAGAAGACGAGGAACAGACCCGTGATACGCACGAAGCCCGCCTGGCGCAACACATCGGCAAGCGTCCTCAGCTTTTTCATCGCGACCCCTTCCGCGGACAACCAATCACATTCGCTCGGTATTGTCCCACGCCTCCCTCGCAAACGGAACTAGTCATTGGGGACGTTCTTAAACGACTAGTCATTCAAGAACGTCCCCGATGACTAGTCGTTTAAGAACGTCCCCAACGACTACATCTGCTGGGTGACCGTTTAACGGCAGGTGGGTCAAACGGGGCACCTGAGCTGGTATCCTTACGTGGTACTGCCTCGATTCGTTAGGATTGCATGTGAGAGCTGCCGCTGTCCTTCGCTCAACTATATATCGCGCCCTCGCCATCGTGCTCACCGCACTTACCGCGCTGAGTGCCGTCGCACCCGTGCCGGCCCTTGCCGACCAGTCCGAGCAGCAGGTCAAAACGGTTCGCGTCGGTTGGCTTGTCAACAACGAGGGGTTCCAAGACGGCAACCCAGGCGAGCGCCTCTCGGGATGGGGATACGAGTATCTGCAGACCCTCTCGTACTACACCCCCGGCTGGCAATACGAATACGTCTCCGGCACCTTCACCGAGCTCATGGACATGCTCGAGGCAGGCGAGATCGACCTCATGCCAAATATCTCGTACTCCGAGGAACGCGCGCAAAAGCTGCTCTACTCCTCGAACCCCGAGGGAACCGAGCGCTACTACATCTACGCCAGACCCGATCGCGACGATCTTTCCAAGGGCGATCCTCAGGCGCTCCAGGGCCTTACCATCGGTTACAACCCCGGCGTCATGCAGACTACCGTCGGGCAGCAGTGGCTTGCCGAGGAGGGCATCACCTGCATCTATAAAGAAATCAGCAGTGCCGGCGACCTCTTTGACGCGCTGGCAAACGGCGAGGTCGACGCCATCATCATGAACGACACGATCTCATCGCCTAGCGCCTCCCCCATGTTCTACGTAGGCTCAAGCGACTACTATTTCGCCGTCCCCAAAAGCCGCCCCGACCTTATGGACGATATCAATGCCGCCATGGCGGCAATCGCCCGATTCAACCCCCGCTACAATGACGAGGTCAAAGCAAATTACTCGGCCCAAAACAGCGGGTCATCATCACTTGACGGCGCCGAGGCCTCCTGGCTCAAAGCAAACGACAACACCATCACGCTCGGCTATCTTACAAACCAGCTCCCCTACTGCACGCAAAATGACGATGGCGAAATGGAGGGGTCGCTTGCCTCGCTCGCGACGACGTTGCACGACAAGTTTGGCATTAACGTTAAAACAGTCGCCATCGCAGACACCAAACAAATGATCAAAGCCCTTTCAGAAGGCACCATCGATGTCGCCCTGCCATTCTTTCGTGACTACTGGCTCGCCGAACAGGTGGGGGTCATCCAGTCAAACTCGACGGGAACGGTCTCCCTGACCGCTATCCACAGCAGCAACGACCTGAGCAAGGACCTCAAGAACATCGCTTGCACAAAGAGCGCTATCGTCAACCGCTTTGAGCTCGAGAGCCTGTTCCCCGACGCGACGGTAACCGAGTACCCAAGTGGCAGCGAGATGCTCAAAGCCCTCAATAAAGGAGAGGTCAGTTGCATCATCGTCCCCAGTACGCGCCTGGAAACCATCCGCGACACCTACGACATCGAGGATTTCAAAACGCAGGAACTCACCAACACAGCAGAACTATCGTGCTTGATCTCGCGCGGCAATCCCCAACTCCTAGGAATCATTAATAAGGGTATCGTCAATGCCGGCGACTCGCTCGCCGCAAGCAATTACTCGTCCGCGTCGTACACAGCCCAGGAATCCAACACGCTTCGATTCCTCTACCGCAACCGTACCGCTATTGCCTCGGTCCTTATCGGAATACTGTCGATCAGCATCATCCTGCTCATCTGGGCACTTTGGCGCGCTCGAACCGAGCGGGAAAAGGCCGTGGCTGCCAACACAGCCAAAAGCGCGTTCCTCGCACGCATGAGCCACGACATCCGCACACCGCTCAACGGCATCTTGGGCCTTATCGAAATTGAAGAACTAAAAGAGGGCGATATACAGGTCGCCCGAGAAAGCCGCACCAAAGCGCGTGTTGCCGCCAACCATCTGCTCTCTCTGATCAACGACATCCTCGAGATGGGCCGAATCGAAGAGCACAAGATGACCCTCGAGCACGAGTCGTTCAACCTCAAGGAGCTCTGTGACGATGCATTGGTGCTGTGCAAACTCCGTGCATCGGACCGCGGCATCGTGCTTATCAACACCAGCGAGACCTATGCCGTCGACCAGAACATGATCGGCAGCCCTACCCATATCCGACGAATCATCATCAACCTGCTCGACAACAGCATCAAATACAACAAGCACGGCGGCACCGTCACCTTCTCGTCTACCGTCAAACCGCTCGACGACGGACATGCGCTCTTTTGCTTTACCGTCGAAGACACCGGCATTGGCATGACACCCGAGTTTTTGAAGCATATTTACGAGCCGTTTGCCCAGGAGGGCGACGACGCCCGCAGCAAGTTTCAAGGAACCGGCATGGGCATGCCCATCGTCAAATCGCTCATCGACATGATGGGTGGCACCATCGAGATTTCAAGCGAACTCGGCGTGGGCAGCACGTTCACTGTCCAGATTCCGCTTGATATCGACAAGGACCCTCAGGCTCACACGCAGCCGGCCAAGAAGGTGCCGAGCTGTTCGCTTGCCGGTATGAACGTCCTGCTCGCCGAAGACAACGACCTGAATGCCGAAATTGCCCAGAAGCTGCTGGAATCCGAGGAAGTCGTGATAACCCGCGCGGCCAACGGCAACGAGGTTGTCGACCTGTACCTGTCGCATCCCGCCGGCAGCTTCGACGCCATCCTCATGGACATCATGATGCCCGATATGGACGGCTACGAGGCAACGCGCGTGATTCGTCTGAGCGGTAAGCCCGATGCCGACGACATCCCCATCATCGCGCTGACCGCCAATGCCTTTGCCGAGGACGGGTAGTGTCGAGAAAGTTGGTGTAGCGCCCGATCCGAAGTGAGTCGGCCCGGCGT
>CAVCRP010000051.1:0-11910 GCA_963604655.1 uncultured Ruminococcus sp. | reverse complement strand
GGACTTGCAGCGACGGACCTCAGGACGCTCTTACACCACGTCTGCGCGCGCGACCGCTGAGGACGACACTGAATGACAAAAATCCGGCACTTGGACGTTCTTATATAACTAGTCATTAAAGAACACCCAACGACTATTCCAATTCGCGACGCACTGTGCCGCGAATTAAGCTGGTCCCACTACCGAAGACCGGTGAGAGGTCCTGCCCAGAATCCCGATAGTTTATAAAAGCATCCCAAGGAAGCTCAATGAGCGTTCATATTCCAAGCTAAAAAGCGAGGAAGTATCGAAGCCGTCAATGCTCATTTCCTATCGAAAAGTCCAGTCAAACAAGCAAATTAGCCTGATAAGCTGCTTGTATTTTTGTCTACAAATCTGTATACAAAAAGAGAATCCGAGAACCAGCGCTCGACAATATGTCGATCGATAGGAGGCACAATGGATGCTAAGCAGCTCGAAAAGATGATGGGATTTGCCCCTGGAGAGTTTGAAAAAGCCGCAGAGGCGTACGAGAAAGATGAATGGCCGAAAGGTCGCACTATCAAGCTGGGAAGGCCGCCAATCTCTGATGAGCCGAGCGTTGTCTTATCGGCACGCGTTGGCGAATCGGTTCTTGAAGCGTTTGACGAAAAGGCAAAGCGCCATGGGCAAACGCGCACGGAGCGACTCAGGGAGCTCATTACACTCGATGCAATGATTGCCTAGGCCCCACTCCCCCGTCGAACCCAAACATGTACGCCAGCATCCAAAGTCGACATTTTTTGACATCTTTGGATGCTGGCGTACAGCTTTTGGGTAGTCATCGGGGACGTTCTTAAATGACTAGTCGTTAAAGAACGTCCCCGATGACTAGTTAGCCGTGGAAGCGGGCTATGGGTGCGAGCGGCTGCTCGCGGAAGACGCGGTCGACGGCAGCGCGATATTCGTCGACCTTCTTGGTCTTTCGTACGAGCTTGTGGACGGTGGCGGGATCGGCGAAAGCACACTTGGCGTAGAACCACCACTCCTTCATGCGAAAGACTGCGTTGCCGCCAATCTCCTCTGCATATGCCTCGAACAGCGTGTCGTGGAAGCGCTGCAGTTCGGCCGCCGTGGCAGCGGGGCCGCCCTTGACCATGCGGGCCAGTGCAGGATTCGCAAGCAAGCCGCGCCCCAGCATCACGTGACGCGTGCCGGGATAGGCCTCCATCAGCGCGTCCATGTTCTCTAGATCAAAGATGTCGCCGTTGTATGCCACGGGAAACGGTGCCCGTTCCAATGTCTCGCCATAAAACTCCTTGCGCGGCGAGCCCGTATAACGATCCTTTTGTACGCGCGGATGCACAATCAGCTCAGCCAGTGGCATGCGGCAGTAAAGGTCGAGTACGCGCTCGTATTCATCATCGCTCTCGAGCCCCAGCCTGGTCTTGACCGACACCGGCAACGGCGAGCGCTCGCACACATCGCTCAAGAACACCTCGAGCTCATCCAAGTTGCGCAGGAAACCCGAACCCTTGCCCTTGGCAACGACCGTCCCAGAAGGACAACCAAGATTGAGGTTGACCTCGCGATAGCCCATATCGGCAAGCACTTGCGCTGCCCACACAAACTCGTCCGCATTCTTAGACATAAGCTGAGGAACGACGTTGAGCCCCTGGTTGTTGGCCGGGTCGACTTCCTTAAAGGCCTTGCCGCCAAAGCGATTGCCAACCCGCGGCGGCGGCAAAAACGGCGTGTAATAGCAGTCGAGCGCGCCAAAGCACTCCGCATGCACGCGACGGAACACATGCCCGGTAATCCCCTCCATAGGGGCCAGCGAAAGGATCATCTACTCTTCTCTCATATCAACACATGTGACCAAGGGGCTGTCCCTTTGTCACATTCCATTCAAACGGTTCAGGAACTCTTCGCAGGCGCGGGAGCGCAGGCGATATTTTTTCCACACCAGGTACGACGCGATGGTAAGCGGCGGCTCAAACGGGATAAAACGCAGGTCGCTGCATTCATCCACCTGGAGCAGGCCGCCAATGCCAACGGCACACGCAGCGCCCGAACGTACCAGATGCGATGCGTTGCCGATCAAGTCGAAATGCCCCACAACGTTGAGGTCATCGATGGTAGGGGCACCGTTGGACCACGCCGTTAGATCCAGCGCCCGATTCGACGTGCGCGAACTCAGCAGCAACGGCATCTTCGCAACATCCCCGGGCGTCAGCACGTCCAGGTCACCCCAGGGGCCGCTCGCCGAAACTACCACACCGGCTCGATTCACCTCGGGCATACGGATCCACTCGTATTTCTCGACGTTAACGGGCTCCAGCAGCAGGGCAAAGTCGAGCAGACCGTGCTCCAAGCGCTCCTCAACCGCGTCGGCATTACCGGTGTAAAGCTCAATCGTCACGTCGGGATGGTCTCGATGCAGCTCCGCAAAAGTGTCAAGCACCAACCGCATCGACCTGGTCTCGCCGGCGCCAATGCGGATATTGCCCGCAATGCCAAGCTCCCGGTCTGCCAGCTCCGACTCGGTTTGCTCCACCAGCGAGACGATCTCCTCGGCACGCTGGCGCAGGCGCATGCCATCGCTTGTAAGCACGCACGACCGATTGGTGCGCTCAAACAGCTCGATGCCCAGCTCACGTTCCAAGTCAGCGATCTGGCGCGACAGTGTGGGCTGCGTCACATGCAGCGCGTTTGCCGCCTCGGTCATGTTTTCCTCACGCGCCACAGCAAGAAAATAACGCAGCGTTCGCAGCTCCACGGCGCCCCCAATTCGACTAAAAATGTCCTTCGACTAGCCATTCGATTCTTGTATATCCAGCTAGTCGATATAAGCAATATACATCATCGGCGCATCAACGTACGCTAAAGCCATCCCCTCAAGAACAAGGAGAACACCAGGCCGCACAATGGACGAAAAGACAATTGCCAACTTACGCGACGCTGGCTGTAGCGAGGAGCTCATTGAGCAGTACGCCTCTGCTGCCAGCGGCTGCGCGCGCATCTGCCTACTCAAACAGTATCGTCGCGAATTGCTCGACAGCATTCACACGGAGCAAAAGAAGCTCGAGTGCCTCGACTACCTCATCTACCAGCTGCGCAGCGTCTCAACCGGGTGCTGTTCGCACACATCAAAGGAGTAACCACCATGACCATCAAACAGACCGCGGGCCACGACGCCCTGGGCGAATTCGCCCCGGAGTTCGCGCATCTCAACGATGACATTCTCTTTGGCGAGGTTTGGAGTCGCGAAGACAAGCTGCCGCTCAAGCTGCGCAGCATTGTGACCGTAAGCGCCCTCATCGGCAAAGGCATTACCGATAGCTCGCTCAAGTATCACCTGGCCAGCGCCCGTGCAAACGGAGTCACGCGCGAGGAGATGGCAGAAATCCTCACGCACATCGCCTTTTACGCCGGATGGCCCAACGCCTGGGCGGCCTTCAACATGGCCAAAGAAGTGTATGCCGACGACGCCGACACAAATGACGGCGCCGAGGCCCACGGCGGGTTCTTCGGCCTCGGCGAGCCCAACGACGCCTATGCGCCGTACTTTATCGGCCAGAGCTATCTCAACGCGCTTACCGCCCCGGGCTATTACCTGCCCATCCATAACGTTACCTTTGAGCCGGGCTGCCGCAACAACTGGCACATCCACCACGCGAGCAAGGGCGGCGGACAGGTGCTGATCTGCGTCGATGGTGAGGGCTGGTACCAGGAAGAGGGCAAGCCCGCGCAGCGCCTGCACCCCGGCGATATCGTCGAGATTCCTGCCAACGTCAAGCACTGGCATGGTGCCACCGCCAGCAGCTGGTTTAGCCACCTGGCCTTTGGATTCCCCGGTGAGGATACAAGCAACGAGTGGCTCGAGCCCGTGGACGACGAGCAGTACGGCGCGCTGGGGGCCTAAGCTCGCGGTCTGCCCAAAAGAAACGTGGCCACCCGACACCAGCGACCCTTCCAACCACACTCCGCGCAACGAAGGTGAATACTTTTCCCGAGAAGTGAACGAGTGAAATCGGACCCCCGAAGCATCGACGCTTTTCGAAGGCCATTTCCTGCGGTTTTATCACTCAAATCCTGCGGTTTTGGCGTCGAAAAATGCGGACGCTTCCGGGTGTCCAAATTAGGTCGTTCACTTCTCGGGAAAAGTATTCACCTTCGATTTACTGGTGCTTATAAACAGCGAGGGGGCCGCCCGCCGGGCAGCCCCCCTCGCTCATTATTCATCCCTCGGCAGCGGCTTTATGCTCCAAAAGACGACGTTCATGATGATGACAATCACCAGGACGGCAGCGTTAGCCACCCAAAAGCCCATGTTGAGCCCGAGCCACTCCGTAGTCCCAAACAAGTCAATCCAAATCTGCGCCCAGTTCATGCGAACGCTCCTTTCTGCGTCAATACCCCGCTATAGCAGCTCGCCGTAGCGCTTGACGTAGGCCTTCTTAAGGCTCGTCGCGAGCGCCATGTACAGCAGGATGCACGGGATCAGGAACAAGAAGTACTCCACAGGCAGCGCACCCAGGCCCAGCGCGGGCCCAAGTGGGCTAAACGGAATAAGCGTGAGCACCGCAATACCCGTCATCGTGAGCAGCATCACCGGCGCCGAGGCGCGGCTCTGGATAAACGGCAGCTTGGGCGTGCGGATCATATGGATGACCAGCGTCTGGCTCCACATGGACTCGACGAACCAACCGGCCTGGAACAGCGCGATGTAGGCCAGCTGCATCTGCTCCAGCGCGGCACCCGAGTAAACGCTCGCCAGATCGTTGAACAGCACACCATGGCTCACGAACAGAGGGCAGAAAACAAAGTACATAAAGATGTAGGTCATAAAGTCGAAGATGGAGCTGGTGGGTCCAATCCAGATCATGAACCTGCCGACGCTCGACGCATCCCAAGTGCGCGGCACGCGCAGGAACTCCTCGTCCACGTTGTCCCAGGGAATCGCCAGGCAGCTGCAGTCATAGATCAGGTTGAGCAAAATCAGCTGGATGCTCATCATGGGCAAGAACGGCAGCAGGGCGGACGCGGCAAGCACGCTGAACATGTTGCCAAAGTTGGAGCTCGCGGTCATCTTGATGTACTTAATCATGTTGGCGTAGGTCTTACGCCCCTCGATGATGCCCTCCTCGAGCACCATCAAATCCTTCTCAAGCAAGATGATGTCGGCCGACTCCTTGGCGACGTCGACAGCGGTATCGACCGAGATGCCGATGTCCGACGATTTCATAGCCGAGGCGTCGTTGATGCCATCCCCCATGTAACCCACCACGTGACCGTTTGCACGCAGCACGGAGACGACGCGCGCCTTTTGATCGGGCGTGAGTTTGGCGAACACCTGAACGTCCTCGGCACGGCGAGCAAGCTCGGTGTTGTCCATGGCGGCAATATCGCTGCCGAGCAGCATGTTGTTGACCTCGAGCCCCACCTGCTTACAGATGGTACGCGTGACCTTCTCGTTGTCGCCGGTCAAGATCTTGGTCGCGACGCCATGATTGCGCAGTGCCTCGATGGCATCGGCCGTGGACTCTTTGGGCGGATCCAAAAATGCCAGGTAGCCGATCAGCACCATGTCGCGCTCGTCCTCGGCGCTAAAGGCACCGACAGGCGACGGGTTGGACTTTTGCGCAATCGCCAGCACGCGGAAACCGTCATCGTTGAGGTCGGCGACCGTGGTCAGAATGCGCTCGCGCACCTCGTCGTCCAGCACATGAACGCCGCCGTCGATCTCGGCGTGCGAGCACACCGACAGCATCTCCTCGACCGCGCCCTTGGTGACCATCTGGGTCTTGCCGCATCGATCGCGCACCACGGTGGTAAGACGACGACGCGTAAAGTCGAACGGCACCTCGTCGACCTTCTCATAAGCCTCGGAAAGATCGGTAAGGCTCGGGTCGTTTTGCTCCTCCTCCTCGGTGCATTTAATGATTGCGAGGTCCATCAGGTTCTTGTAGCCCGTCTGGAAATAGCTGTTGAGATAGGCGTGGCGCAGGACGCGCGAGTCCTCTTGACCATCGATGTTCCAGTGATACTCCAGCACTACTTGGTCCTGCGTCAACGTGCCGGTCTTGTCCGTGCACAGCACGTCCATCGCGCCAAAGTTCTGAATCGAATTGAGGTTCTTAACGATGGTCTGCTTTTTACTCATGGCCACGGCGCCCTTGGCAAGGCACGTGGTAACGATCATGGGCAGCATCTCGGGCGTTAGGCCCACGGCGATGCTAATGGCAAACAGACCGGCATTGAGCCAGTCGCCCTTGGTGACGCCATTGATCAGAAAGACAAACGGGACCATCACCATCATAAAGCGGATGAGCACCCACGAGACGTCGTTGACGCCCTTAGAAAAGCTCGTCTCCACGGCATTCTCGGACAGACTCGATGCCATGGAGCCGAACAGGGTTTGCTCGCCCACGCTAAAGACAAGCGCCGTCGCGCTGCCCGAAATCACGCTGCTGCCCATGAGGGCAATGTTCTCGAAGGCCGTTGCCGAATCGGACTCGGTGCAGGTCGTGGGCACTTTCTCGACCGGCTCGCTCTCGCCCGTCAGGCTTGCTTGGCTCACAAAGAGATCCTTGGCCTCGATAATCCTCACATCGGCGGGAATCATGTCGCCGGCGGACAGGTGCACGATGTCGCCAACCACCACGTCATCGATGGGAATCTCGGTCCTCGGGGCGTCCTCGCGGGTGACCGTCACGGTGGTCGTGATCATGTCGAGCAGCTTTTCGGCCGCATTGCCGCTGCGCGCCTCCTGAATGTAGCGCAGCGTGCCCGAGAGCACGACCATCGTGGTGATGATGATCACCGTCAGCGGGTCGAAGTCCTCCGGCGTGCTGCCCATCATCGACAGTGCCGGGAACACCATGTCAGTCGTTGTCGAGATGATGGCCAGGAAAAACAGAATAGCCGTAAAGGGATTGATGAATGCATCCGCAAGCTTGCAGGCGAGCGACTTTTTCTTGCCGCGCGTGACCACGTTGCGCCCGTTGTCTGCCTCGCTGTGCGCCACCTCGTCGCGATTAAGGCCGCCGAGGTTCGAGCCGGCCCAGGCCATGGCCTCCGCCAGCGGAATGGTCGCCGCATGCTGGATGCGGCCCTCAGCACGATGCCTCATCAGTTCTTTTTGCGCCTGAACCGCAGACGGCGTATGGCGCATAGTCATCTTCTTCAATTGCTTTGCTCCGTTCTATCGATCGGATGCAGAGCGAATCAGCCGCGCGCCCCATCAAGGTGGACCCGCGCCGGCAACTTCGTCCTGCTCTACTGGTACTGTCACTGCCGCTCACGGTCCTCACCTCTCTTCCGCATCTGCGACTGTCTACAGAATAGAAAAGCCGCAAGACCGAGCACATGGCTGGTTTCTTGCGGCTTTCTTGCGATTTGGCAAGGATTGTCAGAGTGATCATTTGGGTCGATAGGAGTGAAAACCCGAAGCGTCACTCGACCATTTTGTAGCCCACACCCCATACGGTCAGCAGGTAGCGGGGGTTATCCGGCTCGGGCTCGATTTTCTTTCGAATCTTCCGAACAAACGCCATGATGTTGCTGTCGTCGAGCAGGTACTCGTCTTGCCACACGGCTCGGTAGATCTCCTCTTTGCTAAAGACCGTGCCCCGGTTGCTCGCCAAAAAGGCCAGGATGTCGAACTCTTTGGGTGTGAGCGAGACCGGCGCGTCCGACACCTTGACGGCGCGCGAGGCCAGGTCGATCGAAAGCTCACCGATAACGATGGGCCCAGTGGCGGCACTTGTCTGCGAGCCGGCAACCGCCAACTCGATAGCCGTCAGCCTTCCCGATGCGATATCGGCAAACACGGGGGCAAGTTCGAGGGCGACGGCGCTGCCGGACGAGAACAGCGCGCTGCTAAGCTCGGCGGCCTCTGCCGGCGTAATCGCGATGTTGGTTCTGTTGGTACGCATAGAACCGCCCTAGAACAAGCTGCTCGAGCGGGACAGATAAGCCCGCTTGATCGTCGAAGCAACAACAAGATACAGCACGCTCAGCACCACGACGATGCCCAAATACCATAGGGGCAGCGTGGCGAGCCCAAACAGTTGCGCCACCGGACTGAGCGCAAGAAGCGCCGTGACAACGAGCATGACGACAACCATCACCACGAGCGGTGTGCAAGGGCGATCCCCGTCACGGACACTGCGCGTTCGCAGCACCAGGAGCACGAGCGATTCGGTCCATGCGCATTCCAACAGCCAGCCGGCCTGGAAGGTCGCGATAAAGGCCGCCCGACCCGCCGCGTCGAGCGCGGCAAAGGGCGCACCGCAGACGGCGGGGCATACGCCCAAGAACAGAATGGCAAACGTAATGATGTCGAAGGCCGAGCTCGCAAAGCCAAAATGCAGCATAAAGCTGCCGAGGCCCTTGCCCGACCACGCCTTGGGACGAGCGATCTCCGCGCCGTCGACGTTGTCCCACGAAAGCGCGAGGCACGTGGCGTCGTAGCACAGATTGAGCAGAAGCAGCTGAGTGGCGGTCGCCGGCAAAAACGGCAGGAAGATGCTCGAAGCGGCAACCGAGCAGATGTTGCCAAAGTTGGAGCTCGATGCGATACGAATGTACTTGGAGGCATTGGCAAACGAGGCCCTGCCCTCACTGACGCCCTCGGCAACCACGCCCAAGTCGCGCTCGAGCAGTACCAAGTCGGCTACCTTCTTGGATTCGGCCGCCGCCGAGGCCACCACGATACCGACGTCGGCCGATGTGAGCGCCGGCACGTCGTTCACGCCGTCGCCAATATAGCCGACGGTGTGGCCGGAAAGACGAATTAGGCTGACGATTTGCGCCTTTTGCGCTGGCGTGAGCTCGGCGAACACGCGGGTGCGCCCCACTTGAACGAGCGCCTCGGATTCCGTCATCCCCTCGAGCATGCCGCCGGTGATGACGTTATCGGCAGGTATGCCCAAGCGCGAGCACGTTGACCGAGCGACCGAAGCCGAGTCGCCGGTGAGCACGCGCACCTCGACGGAAAGCTCAGACAGGGCTTGTACGGCAGCACGAGCACTCGCCTTGGGCCGATCGAAAAAGCCCAAAAAGCCGCACAGCACCAGGTCATCCCAATCCGCCGACGTCGTGCTATAGGCGACGGCGAGCACCTTGATGCCATCGGCGCGCATATCCTCGGCAACCTCGTAGGCACTCCGGCGGCCATCGGCATCCATGGGCACCAGCTCGCCTTTAAAGTTGGCCCAAGCGCAGCGCGCGCACACGCTTTCGACCTCGCCCTTTACGATGGTCAGATGATTGTCGGGGCGAACCTGCAGCCCCAAGCAGCCAAGCGCCCCAGGCGTGGCGTCGAGCTTGACGCCCGAAGCCTTGGTGACGTGGTCGAAAGGATCAGAGGCATGCAGTGTAAAGGCGCGGCCAAGGTCTTTGGCGGCAAGGTGCAGCTCGGGTACTGCGCATGCCTCTGCAATGGCCCGATTGAGCTGGTTGGCAGCGGCCCCCTGGCTCGTGCTCTCCAGATACGCCAGGTTGAGCGTCTGCTCGCTTTCGTTGCCCAGGATATCGGTGTAGTACTCGAGCACCGCGGCATCCTCGGTCAGCGTGCCCGTCTTGTCAACGCACACCACGTCCATGGAGCCCAGCGACTCCATAGCATCGACGTTCTTAACGATGACCTGCTTGCTTTTAAGGCGGTGCGCGCTGCCCGACAAGCAGACGCTCGTGACGACCGGCAGCATTTCGGGCACCAGGCCAACGGCCGCACCCAGGGCGAACAGCAGCGCTTGCGTCCAGTCGCCCAGCACAAACCCTCGAATCATAATGACAAACGGCAGCACGATGAGCATGCACCTTACCAGGGCGGCACAGATGCTCTTGGCACCGGTGCCAAACTGCGTACCCATTCGAGCGCGCCGGCGCAAAACGGGCTGCTCATCGGCAATGCGGGTGAGGACGGTTGCCGACGCCTTGCCGTCGACAATGGTCGTCCCCGCACGAACGGTCTCCCCTTCCCGTTTGACGGTCTGGCCGCTCTCGCCCGTAAGCGACGATTCAGAGACAAGGATGTGCTCGCCCTCGGCAAGAACTGCATCGACCGGGCAGAGCATGCCGGCATACAGACGGACGACGTCGCCGGGCATAAGCCGATCCGCGTCGACCTGAGCCCAGCATGCATCGACACGCTTCCAAACAGCAGTATGGTTCGCCTTAAACATGTGGCGGTCAAAGCTACGCTTGGCCTCGTTTTCGTAAAACAGGCGCACCAGGCCGCCTACCAGCCACATCAAAAACAGGACGGCAGGCGCAAATACGCCGGTCTGGCCCTCCGCCTGCGGCAGGACATCAACCAAAAAGGCCAGCCCGGCAAGCGCAAGCAGCAGCGATGAAAACGGATTGAAGAACGATTTTCTTATCATCGAAGCCTCTTTCTAGCATTGCTTCGATTGTATCCAAGGTCACGTGTCAGTAACTCCGCCCCAACCCTTGCGACTTCCTTGCTTTTGGCCGCCATGCACGGATAGCAGAAGCCCTCCGCTCACGTATACTCAAGAGCACGCACGCCGTCGACGAAGTACGATGAGAGCCGAGGGGTCATGCAACAGCTCACCGAACAAGAAAAGAAGCGTATCCAGCGGTACTGTATGTATCCCAAAATCGCAGCGACCGCGCTTGTCATGTCATTCATATCGTGCCTGCTCATGCTGCCGCTCCAGATGATCAACGATATCGCGTTTCACCACAAAGAGTTCCAGCCAGCGGGAATATATACCGCTATCGCGCTCACCGCAATCGAGCTCGCCATCTTTTGCTACTGTGCACTCGCCCCACGTTTTGGCATGCAGGGCAAACAATGGAAAGAACTGCAGAGCCGACTTGCAGTGGCACAGGAAAACAAAGACCGCTCCGCGGAGGTCGCTGGCATGCTCGCCGCACAAGCTGCGGGTCGCTTACTCAAAAACAGCGACAACGACGTTGCACGTAATCTGGGCGGCGCCGCAGAGATTGCCGGTGCCGTGGGGGCAGTTGCCACTGCGGCAGATGTTCTGGCAGAAACCTCGAGCAACGCCGAAGCCATGGCAAACGCGTACAGCGTGACCATTCCGAGCGTTAAAAAGCAGGTCATCGCGCTCGTCATTGTGCCCGCTATCGTGCTGCTTTGCGTCTACATCCCCCAGTATGTTCAGGGAAACAGCGAGCTTCAGGCAAGAAAGGCCATTGCCGCCGAACAGCTTGCCATTGCGCAGGATGCATTGGAGCCCGTGTGCACACGAGTCGCAGCCGATGACCCCTACGAGTCGTATCACGACTATGGCTACCGCATTATCGGCTATCTGCGCGACAACGACCTCGGCGCTCAAGCGGCCTATGTCTACCTTTCTTTTGATGCGGACGGCACGCTCACGAGCGTCGACTACACCAGCCAAATCGACCCAGCGGCGAGCTTTGAAGACAACCTTGCCCGTGCCGAGCAGGATTTTGCGACGCTCTGCGCCCCGCTCAATGGGCTGGACATTTCTGTTGCAGCGCCGGGCCTGCTTACGTCATGCAACCTGTCGGATGAGTTTAAGCAGGCGTTTTTGGCTGGCTCCCTCTATGAAGAGATCAGTATCAAAACGGAGGATGACTCAATCAAGTCGTACTACACCTTTGACACCGATCCCGAGGACGAGTTCGACGACTATTCGCAACCAGACATCAGCCTCATGCTCTCCGCAAAGAAACACTAGAGGCTTACGCTCTAGTTGCCGCTCGTGAACGCCGTCAATAAAACGAGGTCTAATACTTTTCCGAGAAGTGAACGTCTGTTTTTGGGCCCCCGAAGCGTCGACATTTTTTGACGTCAAAACTGCAAGATTTGACTGTCAAAACCGCAGGATATTGCAGCCTAAAAGTGTCGATGCTTCAGGGGTCAGTTTTTAGGCTCTTCGGGGGTTTGTGTGGGCTGGCAGCCCGGTAAAAACATGCGCCTAGCAG
>CAVCRP010000050.1:0-12610 GCA_963604655.1 uncultured Ruminococcus sp. | reverse complement strand
CTGATGACTTGAAGAAGGGGGAGGCCTCGCGGCCTCCCCCTTTTTTGCGTTTACGGGTTTTGTCTCACATAGTAGCTGTGTTTTATAACCCTCGTTTGTCGCATCTTCTGTGAACGGGCTACAATAACTTAGTCTGTGCGATATGGAGGTGAACATGGCTGAAGCTGGTATCGGCGTTGATATCGTCGAGATTTCCCGCATGAAATCAATTCTTGAAAAGACGCCGTCGTTTGCTCGGCGTGTGTTTACCGAAGAAGAGCGTGCGTATTGCGATGCATCATCGCGTCCCGCTGCTCACTATGCGAGCCGCTTTGCTTCGCGCGAGGCGGTGCTTAAAGCTCTCGGCACGGGTTTTAGTCAAGGTGTAGGTCGCAAGGATGTTTCGGTAACGCGTGATAAACTCGGCAAACCGAAGGCTCTGCTTTCTGGTCGTGCTCTCGAAATCGCCCAGGATTTGGGTGTTGTCGAGGTCGCTCTTTCTATTACCCTTACGGGTGACTTGGCTGTCGCTAATGCCATTGCAATCACCGAGGATGCTCGACCTAAGCCTAAGGAAGAAAAAGTGAGCAACAAGAAACGCGTTGCGCAGACATTTAAAGAGGCTCGCTCTGTTTTAGATGAGCTTGAGCAGCTGCAGAATTCAGCATTGACGGAGCACCTGGGCGATGCTTCGCAAGATACGCTAGGAGCATAGATGAAACCGGTTTTGAGTACCGAAGAAGTCGTTCGTCTCGAGGATATCATCGAACGCGAAGGGACTTCGAAGGCCGAGCTTATGGAGCTAGCGGGTGAGTTTGCCGCCAACGAGGTCTTGAAGCTCAATCCCGATCGGGTTCTCGTTCTGGTCGGTTTTGGTAATAATGGCGGCGACGGTTGGGTTGCCGCCGATATCCTGAGCCACAAGGGTGTGGACGTGGATATCGTTTCTCCGGTTGAGCCGGATGAGATTCCTGCTGCTCTGGCACGTCATGTTGCTCGTCGAACTGCCGGCCGCGATGTGCACGTTTGCGTCGGTCCCTCGCGTGACGAACTCGAGGTTTTGATCGATAAGGCCGATGTTGTTGTCGATGCCATTTTTGGTACCGGTTTCCACGGGAATCTGCGTGCGCCGTTCTCCATTTGGATTCCTACGGTCAATGAATGCGCCGATTGTGTCGTATCCATTGATGTCCCCTCGGGCCTGAATGCCGAGACGGGCGTTGTTGATGACGACTGCATTCGTGCCGAGCGCACGGTGACGATGATTGCGCCCAAGATTGGTCTGTATAGCGCTGATGGTCCTGAGTATGCTGGCGATTTGATCTGCGGCAATCTTTACGACCGTCTTGACGAGGTCATCGATGATGTCGACCACGCCGCCGAGATTGTCGAGCCCGGTGACTTAGTTGATTACTTTGCTCCGCTACCATCGAATATCGATAAGTATTCCCGTGGCTCTGTGCTTATTGTCGCCGGATCTGCGCAATATCCTGGTGCTGCCATTATGGCGGCCAAGTCTGCAGCTCGCGCGGGTGCTGGTTACGTGGCAGTCGCGGCTCCTGACGCCTGCGCCAATCTCATTCGCATGGCACTTCCTTCGATTCCGGTCTTTGCTATTCCGTCTGATTCCCGCGGCTCCTTTGGCGCCGCTGCGCGCATGACGGTGTGCGAGATCGCAAAGAAGTACAGCTGCGTGCTGTGCGGTCCCGGTATGACGACGTCTGCCGGCGCTATGCAGGTGGTTTCGGGCTTGCTCGAGCTTGATGTACCGCTAATTTTGGACGCCGATGCACTCAACTGCCTTGCTAAGATTGCCATTGACGGTATTGATAGTAACCCCGAGATGTATCGCCGCGAGCAGCCGTTGGTTATGACGCCGCACTATCGTGAGCTTTCGCGCCTGGTTGCCGGTGACGAGGTGAACGACCTTGGTACCGCGATTGCGGCCGCGCAGAAGGTTGTCTGGGCTGCAGGCTCCGACAATCTGGTGGTCATAGCCAAGGGGCCGACGACGGCTATCTGTGGCGTTGAGCGCGTGCTGCTGCCACTCTCGGGTCCGGCTTCTCTGGCAACTGCCGGTTCTGGTGATGTTCTCGCGGGTATTTTGGCCGGCACGCTTGCCACCATGCGCGACGAGATGGATCGTTGGGAGCTGCTGTATTCGTACTCCGTCGCACTTCACAGCTACGCCGGTTTTGCCGCGGCGACGGAGTATGGTGAGAAGAGCGTTATCGCGACCGATCTTATCGACTTGATCGGTCCTGCCATGGAGCTGGCGGCAAAGGATGCGCTCGAAGATCTGGGAATCATGGACGAAGGGTCGGATGACTAATCATGAATAAAGCCGATTTGACGCGCTGGTCCTGGGTCGAGATCGACCGCGGGGCGCTCCGTCGCAACACGAGGGCCTATAAGAACTTGCTGAATCCACGTCAGCGCCTGTGCTGCGTGGTCAAGGCCGATGCTTATGGTCATGGAGCTGTTGAGTGCGCCAAGATCATGTATTCGGCCGGTGCCGACATGTTTGCCGTGGCGACGGTTAACGAGGGCGTTGAGCTCCGACAGGGCGGGATTACGAAACCTATCCTCATCCTAAGCGAGCCGCCTATCGAGGCCATTCCGACGTTGCTCGAGTTTGATATCATGCCCTCGGTCTATACGTCTGACTTTGCTCTTGCGTATGGCGAATGTGCCGTCGCGGCGGGCAAAGTGGGCAAGTACCATCTTGCCATCGAGACGGGCATGAATCGTATCGGCGTTCACTACACGCAGGTGCTCGACTTTGTCCGCGGTATAAATTTCCATCGCGGTATTCAGTGCGACGGCGTATTTACGCACTTCGCCACGGCCGATGAACCTTCGGGCTGGGACTACAAGCTGCAGTGCCAGCGTTTTACCGAGGCCGTTCAGGCCATTAAGGACGCAGGTTTTGAATGCGGTATCGTGCATTGTGCCAATACGCCATCCTCGATGCTCGATTCTTCAATGCACTTTGACATGATTCGTGCCGGCATCGGTTTGTATGGTCTGCAGCCATGTGAGCTGAGTGGTCGCGTGATGCAGCTTGATCCCGTCATGAGCGTCCACGCGCGTGTGACGCGCGTGGCACACCCTGCGATGGGCGAGGGCGTGGGCTACGGCTTTACCTACCGCGTACCGCGCACGCGCGTTCAGATCTGCACCCTTCCGATCGGTTATGCCGATGGCCTTTCGCGTACGCTTTCCAATCGTATGGACGTGCTGTATCGCGGCGAGCGTGTGCGTCAGGTGGGCAATATCTGCATGGACCAGTTTATGGTCGCCATTCAGTCCAACCCGGCGCATGAGATTCCCGAGGCCGAGTATGGTGACGAGATGATCATTGTCGGCCGCGATGGAGATGCCGAGATTACCATGGACGAGATGGCGCGCCTACGCGGCACGATTAACTACGAGGTCGCTTGCGGCTTTGGTATGCGTCTCGACAAGGTCTACGTGTAGGAGTCGCTATGGGCGTCATGCACATTCCCGGCCATAGCCATCAGGCGCCGCGTGAGGTCGCACTCGAGGAGATCGAGGCCGTTCTGGGCGATTGTCACCTTTGCCAGCTTTACCAGTCGCGCCACAACATCGTGTTTGGCGTGGGAAACCCCCGCGCTCGCGTGATGTTTATTGGCGAGGCGCCGGGCCGTAATGAGGATTTGCAGGGCGAGCCCTTTGTGGGGGCGGCAGGCGAGGACCTCAACGGCATTTTGTCGCTGGCGGGGCTCAAACGCGAAGACGTCTACATTGCCAACGTGCTTAAGTGCCGCCCGCCGGGAAACCGCAATCCGCGTCCCGAGGAAGTGCTGGCTTGCTCGCCGTTTTTGCGTGAGCAGATTCGAAGCATCTGGCCCGATATAATCGTGACGCTCGGCAACCCCGCGACGCACTTTGTGCTTAAGACCGAGATTGGCATTACTAAGCTGCGCGGCAGGTTCCACCAGATGGGGCATTTTGTGGTAATGCCCACGTTCCATCCGGCAGCAGCGCTGCGCAATCCGGCGTGGCAGGAGCTGCTGGAGGAAGACTTTAAGATGCTGGGCGACTATCTGGAGCGACATCCCGCACCAGAGGACGCCTCGGAATAATAAGGAGCATATATGTCCCTGGAGCGCCTGGGGGTAGGTACTTACAAAACGACTTGCGCTGCCGATACGGAGTACTTTGGCGAGCTAATTGCACCGTGCCTTGAGGACGGCGATGTGCTCATCCTGACCGGTGGCCTGGGAGTGGGCAAAACTCACTTTACCAAGGGCGTCTCGCGCGGGCTGGGCGATGGGCATATGGTTACGAGCCCTACGTTCGCGCTCATGGCCGTTCACGATCAAGGTCGTATTCCGCTGTTTCACTTTGATCTATACCGCCTGGAGCATGCCTACGAGCTCGAGGATACGGGCATTTTCGATGTGCTGGGCTATGAGGGTGCTTGCCTGCTGGAATGGGGCGAACAATTCCAGGGCGAGCTGACGGATGAGTATCTTTCGGTGACGCTCAGGCGTGATGAGGGCGACAGCGACGTGCGAACGATAACGCTTGAGGCGCACGGTGACCGCGCAATGGAGCTTTCCCATTTGATTGATAAGGCTGTACAAGATGAGCTTGCATAACGACAACGCGCTGGTGGTGGCGCTCGATACCTCGACCGACATGCTTGCCTGCGCGGCAAGCTGGATTGATGGGCAGACGGGCGAGACGAAGCTCGTGAGTGGCGACCACATGTGTCGCCGTCACGCCAACGTTGAGCTCGTGAATACCGTTGATGGCGTGCTGGCTCAAGCCGGTCTGGATCGCAGCGATGTTGGTTGCTATGTGGTCGGCCGCGGCCCGGGGTCGTTTACGGGTGTGCGCATCGGCATCTCCACTGCCAAGGGCCTCGCGCGTGGTGCCAATGTTCCGCTGCTGGGCGTGTCGACGCTCGACGCTTGCGCTTGGACGGCGTGGAAGGCTGGCGTGCGCGGCAAGCTTGGTATCTTGGCCGATGCTATGCGCGGTGAGGTATATCCGGCGCTGTATATGCTGGTCGATGAGGGTCCCGAGCGTCAATTTGAGCGCGAACACGTGGTCAAGGCCGCCGTGGCGCTCGATGAGTGGCGCCAAGCAGCGGACTGGGGCCAGGTTCAGCTGACCGGTGACGGTCTCGTGCGCTATGGCAAGCTGCTGGGTGAGGACGAGGCCGCCCGCTGCGTGGAGCGCGACCTGTGGTGGCCTTCGGGCGAGGGCTTGCTGCTCGCGCACGCTGCGGGTGACGGCGATCCGGCCCGCGTCCTGCCGATTTACACGCGCCTTTCGGATGCCGAGGAAAACGAGCGCAAGCGTCTTGGTCTTGCCGAGAGTGCGCAGAGCGAAATTACGGGTGTTGCCGATGAGCTCGCCGGTCGTCATCTGCAGTTCCGTCCCATGGGCGCGGCGGATGCCGAGGGCGCGAGCGCGCTGGAGGCTGCCTGCTTTGAAGGTGCCGGACACGAGGCATGGACGCCGGGCATGTTCCTGTCCGAACTGGGCGAGGACGTCGCTGCGCCGCGTAGTTGGTGGGTGGCACACGACGACGGCAAGCTGCTGGGCCTTGCCGGCGGTATGGTCGTGGACGGTGATGTGCAGATTCTGGATGTCGCCGTCGACCCGGCACATCGCCGTGAGGGCATTGCCCGCAAGCTGCTGTCGCACGTGAGCTATGATGCCCAGATGCTCGGCTGCACTACGGCTTCGCTCGAGGTCGAGGACGGTAACGAGGGAGCGACCGCGCTTTATAACACTCTGGGCTTTACCGAGGCTGGCCGTCGCCGCGGCTACTATGGTGCCGGCAAGGACGCCATCGTCATGACGGCTCCGCTGCCCCTGGTGCTTCCGGTCGATAATGCTTCGCCCGAGCCGACGGCGGCAGAGCAGCGCGTATGGCCGCTGCCTGCGCCTGGGCGCTCCGAGGGGGAGCGTGCCGAAATTGAGCGCCGCCGCCTAGTGCTCGCTATCGAGAGCTCCTGCGACGAGACGGCCGTGGCGATTATCGATGCGGATGGCAATATGCTGGCCAACCAGGTGTCGACACAGATTGATTTTCACGCCCGCTTTGGCGGCGTGGTGCCCGAGATCGCCTCGCGCAAACACGTTGAGGTGATTGTGAGTGTCGTGGATGCGGCGCTCGAGGATGCCGCAGCATCGCTTGGTCTTGAGGGTGGAGCCATCGCGCCGAGCGAACTCGCCGCTGTTGGCGTGACGCAGGGTCCGGGCCTGGTGGGTGCTCTGGTAGTGGGCGTCGCCTTCGCCAAGGGCTTTGCCTATGCCGCCGGCAAGCCGCTCGTGTGCGTCAACCATCTGGAGGGCCATCTGTTCGCCAACCTGCTGGCGCAGCCCGACCTCAAGCCCCCGTTTATCTTTACGCTTGTCTCGGGCGGGCACACCATGCTCGTACACGTGAAGGCATGGGGCGACTACGAGGTACTTGGTGAGACACTCGACGACGCTGTGGGCGAGGCCTTCGACAAGGTAGCCAAGGCGTTGGGTCTGGGCTATCCCGGTGGCCCCATCATCTCCAAGCTGGCCGAGACGGGCAATCCCCGCGCGATCGATTTTCCTCGCGCGCTTAACAGCAGGGGAGACTATCGTTTCTCGCTTTCGGGTCTTAAAACGGCCGTGACGCTCTACATCGAGCAGGAGACCAAGGCCGGGCGCACGATTCACCTGCCCGATCTGGCGGCTTCGTTTGAGGCAGCCGTCTTTGACGTTCAGTACAAGAAGGCCAAAAACGCCCTGCATGCCACCGGATGCAAGGAATACTGCATCGGCGGCGGCGTCTCGGCTAATCCGCATCTGCGCGAGATGATGATCAAGAAGCTTGGGCGTCAGGGGATCCGCGTAACGGTGCCACCGCTTTCGGCGTGCACCGACAACGCCGCCATGATCGCAGAGGTTGCCCGCCGTAAATTCGACCGAGGAGAAATCTCGCCGTTCGACGTCGACGCCGATCCAAACATGACGCTGTAGCTGGTACGGCGCGGTCCCCGGACGGAGGGGCCGGATATAAGGTTTCCTGCTCTACAGTCCTGCGCAAGACGAAGGCCACATTAAGTGGCCTTCTTTGCGTGCGGAACTCGCGATAAACCTTATATCCGGCCCCTCCGTCCGGGGACCTTTCTGTATCGATATAGCTTCTGAGCTGGTTTGGCGTCGACAACGTCCGGCAAGGTTAGCCAGCTGCGTCGAATTTCCGGCGTGCTTTAGCTGAAAGAAAAAGATGGTGTGCGGAGCTTTGCTCCGCACATTTGGGATGGGAGCTCCTCGGGGGCGGGGCGGGCGCCTGCCGCCATATATGAACTTTATCGCGAGTTCCGCACGAACAGGAGGCCACTTAATGTGGCCTCCGTCGTGAGCAGGACTGTCCGAGCAGGAAAGTTCATATATGGCGGCAGGCGCCCGCCCCGCCCCCGAGGGGCATCTCTCAAGCAAAAACTGTCGTTCGGTAAAGTCCGAGGTCAGTGGCGTTTTATAACGAGAAATTCAAAAGAATTTGAAAATCCATTACAAATTTGCGTTGACTTTAGGTAACTAAAGTTTCATACTCCTTTTCAACCACTGGGGGATGTGAACACGCACGGATTGTTCGCATCATGATTGAAGAGGATTTCCTAGACATGTTCACGCATCAGCTAAACATTATCAGCGTAGTAATTATCTGATGCGGGTTAGCACATACAGCTAGCCCGTACGATAACGGGCGGCTGATGAAGATGAGGGCCGTCGAGCGCAACCGACGGCCCTCATTTTTTATGTCTAGGAAGTTCTTTTTAGAGGAGGAAATGTAATGAACGGAGTTTTGCTCATGGTTGTGGCCGCGGCGGTGCTCGCCTGTGGCTATCTGGGCTACGGCCGCTGGCTGGCCAACAAGTGGGGCGTTGACAAAGAGGCCCTCACGCCGGCCAAGCGCATGAAGGACGGCAAGAGCTTCTCGCCCGTCTCCGCCTTTACCGCGTTCTCGCATCAGTTCAGCTCGATCTGCGGTGCTGGCCCTGTCACGGGTACGATCGTCGCCATGGCCTTTGGCTGGCTGCCCGTCGTGCTCTGGGTCCTCGTCGGCGGCATCTTCTTTGGCGCCGTCCACGACTTTGGTGCTCTGTACGCTTCGATGAAGAACAACGGCAAGTCGCTCGCTCAGCTCATCGAGAAGTACATCGGCAAGACCGGCCGTCGCCTGTTCCTGCTGTTCTGCTGGCTGTTCTGCATCATCGTCATCGCCGCCTTCACCGACATGGTCTGCAAGACGTTCATGTTCACCCCGGCCGTTGACGCTTCTGGCGCCGCTACCGGTGCCATCGACTTCACCAAGTCCTATGCCGCTGGCTGCGCTGGCACCATCTCCATCCTGTTCACCTTCGTCGCTATCGCCTTTGGTTGGGCCCAGAAGAAGTTCAACCTCACCGGTGCTACCGAGTTCGTCACCGGCGTGGTCCTCATGGTTCTCATGTTCGCCGTCGGTATGCAGTTCCCGGTCTACCTGGATAAGTTCCAGTGGTTCGCCGTCGTCATGGTCTACCTGGTCTTCGCTGGCGCTATGCCCATCCAGATGCTCAAGACCCCTCGCGACTACCTCACTTCCATCATGATGATCGTCATGATCGCCTGCGCTGTCCTCGGTATCGTCGTCCTGGGTGTTAACGGCCAGGCTACGATGACTGCCCCGGTCTTCACCGGCTTCTCCACTGCCTCCGGCATGATGTTCCCGGTCCTGTTTGTCTCCGTTGCTTGCGGCGCTCTCTCCGGTTTCCACAGCCTCGTTTCTTCCGGTACCTCCTCTAAGCAGGTCGAGAAGGAGCAGGACGCCGTCAAGGTTGGCTACGGCGCCATGATCGTCGAGTCCTTCGTCGGTATCCTTGCCATCATCGTCGCCGGCATCATGTTCTCCGACATGAACACCGCCGGTACTGGTGCCCTCAACGCCGGTGTCGCTTCCACGCCGTTCCAGATCTTCGCCGCCGGTATCTCCCGCGGTATGCAGGCCTTCGGCGTTGACGGCACGCTCGCTACCGTCTTCATGACCATGAACGTTTCCGCTCTGGCCCTGACCTCGCTCGACGCCGTCGCCCGCATCGCCCGCACTTCGTTCTCCGAGTTCTTTGCCCAGACCAACGACGCTCTGGCCATCGACTCCAAGGCCGGCTACATGAAGGTTCTCGGCAACCCCTGGTTCGCCACGGTCGTCACCCTGCTTCCCGGTCTCGCCCTCGCCTTTGGTGGCTATGCCAACATCTGGCCGCTCTTTGGTGCTTCCAACCAGCTGCTCGGTGGTATGACCATGATCACCCTCGCCGTGTTCTGCAAGTGCACCGGCCGCAAGGGTTGGATGCTCTACGTGCCCGTCGCCTTCCTGCTCTGCTGCACCTTCACCTCGCTGGTCCAGAGCGCCATGGGTTGCATGGCCGCCGTTCAGGCCTACGGCTTCTTCGGCACCATCCCGGCTACCGCCACCACGGCTGCCGTCTCCGTCGCCGCCACCAAGGGCCTGCAGCTCGTCTTCGCCGTCCTGCTGATGGTTCTGGGTCTCATCGTTGCCGTCAACTGCCTTAAGGAGTTCTTCGGCAAGGAGGCCGGTTCCATGCCCGACGAGGAACCCGAGTGGTCCGAGATGGGCAAGGCCGAGTATGGTCGCGCTGCTGCCGCTGAGGCTCCTGCCGACGCCAAGGCCGCCCAGGCTTAGTTGATCGGACGGATTGAATCCTCCATCTCTATGACTCGGAAAGACCGGGTCCGCAGAACGCGGGCTCGGTCTTTTTTCTTGTGAAGACGGGTGATGCCAGGGGTGTTCTCGCAGATGTTTTGCGTGGACGGGCACGCGCGTTGTACCATATGGACGTATATGTGTGCATATGAAAGGGGCCCCGTGGCCAAGACGGTATATTCCGATAATCAGAACAATGTCGATGCCCTGGCCGAGCGCTTGAGCGGCCAAACGTCGCTTTCTGCCGAGCGGGCTAAGCTCGTCGCCTACGACCTGCTCTGCCGTAAAGCGCTCAAGATCAAGTCGAGCGCTCTGGCGCAAATTTTCCGCTCCGTGGATAAGGAGTGCGATACCAAGGCGATGCGCGACGAGCTTATCGCGGCAAAGATTGTGACCAAGATCGAGGGCAGTGGCATTAACGGGCGCCCGGCGTTCTATACCATCAATGCCGAGATTTGCGATGTCCAGGAGCAGCCTGTCGAGGTTGCCGAAGAGGTTTCCGTTGATGATTCCATTGAGATACCTGCTGCAGAAGAAGTTGTCCCGCGTGAGCATATCGATACAGACGAGCTGCTCGACGTGCATGTCGTGCGTGCCTTCACTGCCAAGGCGGGCCGAGGCAGCTTTGGCGGAGGCGGCAAGCGTGATGCGCAGCGCCGCGCCCAGCAGGAGCGTTTCCGTCGCGCCGTGGCTCAAAAGGATGCGGCAGATGCTGAGGTTGTCGAGAATGAGCCTGCTACCGAGCCGCAGGAGCCTGTGAAAGAGCAGAAGCCCGCAGAGCCTCAGGAGCCCAAGCGTCGTCGCGGTGCGCACTTTAAGGCCGAGCAGCAGGATACTGCGCGCGAAGTCGAAAAACCTGTCGAGACCGTGGATGCGGCTGACGAGCCGGCCAAGAAGGCCCTGGGTTCGTGCCGTCCCGGTCGTGGCTTTGTGGGTCGCGCGTATCCCGTAAAGCGTCAGGAGAAGGTTGATCAGGTTCCGAAGGCGCGAGCCGAGAAGGTCGAGAGGCCTGCCGAGCCGGAAGTTCGTGAACAGAAGCCTGTTGAGCAAAAGGTTGCGTCCGATGTTGAGGCCCAGGGCCAGCAGCCTGTGGGCGAGCAGGCGGGGGAGGGCACTTCGAGCAAGCCTCGCCGCCGTCGTCATCGTGGCGGTCACGGCTCAAATGCCCAGACTGCTGCCGAGCAAGGAACGACGCGCGACGAAGATGCGAAGGCAGACACTCCGGTGGAGCAGCCCAAGCGTCAGTCGGCGAAGGAGGGCAAGCCCGAGCGCTCGCAAAAGCAGGCGTCTACGCCGAAACGCGAGCGCAGTGCCCGGGGCGATTCCAAGCGCAAGTCTCAGAAGAAGCCCGAGCCTGCCGCAGCAGATACGGCTGCCCGGCAGGCCGAGACGACTGCCCACGGCGAGGTTTCGGCATTTGCCCTGGCCCGCGTTTTGGGCAGGCAGCTGCTCAAAGTCGTCCCCACGCCCACGGCGCTCTCCAAGATTAAGGAGCAGCAGACTCAGATCGTTAAGGTCGAGGGCAAGGACGGCAAAAAGGCTCCGCAGCGCGCTCAGCACAACGAGATGTCCAATCGCAAGATTGCCGAGGAAATCGCAATTATCCAGGCTTGGCTTGAGCAGAACCGCGGCGCCGACACGCCGGTTGCCTCGCGTCGTCAGCGTGCCTACCAGATTTTCAATGACGAGAAGGCTTTTGACGGCAAGCACGGCGAGCGCTTGATCAGGCGTATGACCGAAAAGGGCATCAGCATGCAGGCGATTAAGGTCGCCCCCAACCGCCCCGTGCACTTTACGGGCTTCTTTACGCTGGGTGCCGACAAGCCGTTCATTATGGTCGAGAACCTGGACACCTACGACGAGATCGTCAAGCTTCTGCGCGGCCGCAAGCACGCCAGGCTCTTTGGCACCAAGGTGGGCGGCGTGATCTTTGGCGGCGGCTGCAAGGCGAGCGTCTCGCATGCGCTTGACGATTATCTGGCCGAGATCGGATATCGCTTTAACTACGTCTACTACGTGGGCGACATCGATCGCGAGGGTGCGCGTATCGTCGAGCAGGCCCGCAACGCCAACGTCGTTGAGATTCGCCTGCATGCCGGCATGTATCGCGCCATGCTCGCCGAGCATAAGCGTCGCGTGAAGGCCGGCGGCGAGTGCGAGCCCGCGGCTGCCAACCAGGGCGTGCCGCAGAATCTGGCGGCGACGATCAAGGATCTGCCCATGGTCACGCGCGTGCAGTTCCGCAATGTGCTGCGCGAGGGCGGGCGCATTCCGCAGGAGATTCTGATGACCGCCGACTATCGGGATGGCGACTCGGGAAGCTTCGACCGCATGCTTAACAACTAAATTTCGCCGGCCCCGGGAGAGCGGGGACACCGGCTTAGGTTTCCTGCTCTACAGTCCTGCTCACGACGGAGGCCACATTAAGTGGCCTCCTGTTCGTGCGGAACTCGCGATAAACCTAAGCCGGTGTCCCCGCTCTCCCGGGGGCTGTCGTGGCTTGGCCGTTGCACGCGGCTCGCTTTTCGGAACGGGGCTGACGGACACGTTCCGAAATCTACCGCCGTCGCTGTACAGGGTGTCTATAAAGAGCCGTGGCCAAAAAACGGCAAATATGAGTACTGATACTCTTTTAGTAGCAGTAATTTCGACCACATTTAAGGTGATTTGACGTGTCGGTCGAGCAGATAAGCTGCCGTATCTCCTCAAGTGTTCATTAAAGGAAGACCTTGATGCGAATAAATCTCATTAAGATCTTCTTTTATTAACGAAAATAATGTAGCTACAACGGTAACAGTACTCATATTTGCCGTTTTTTGGCCACAGTCCTTCGGAGGGTCCTCGAAAATGGTAGCGCGCAGAGATGTGGTGTAAGAGGCGGGGCATGCCCCGCCTCCGCCCTTT
>CAVCRP010000049.1:0-13497 GCA_963604655.1 uncultured Ruminococcus sp. | reverse complement strand
AAAGGGCGGAGGCGGGGCATGCCCCGCCTCTTACACCACATCTCTGCGCGCTACCGTTCCCCGCAGAGCACCGTGCATTTTTTGGAGTATTCAGCAGATCCAAGGGCTCCGAGGGCCACAGCAAAGGCCTAAGGCGACGAATAACCCTGCGGCTCGGTCCTTGGCAGCCCATAGCCCCGCCCGACATTCGCAAAGGGCATCGCAGAACACCGTTTTTTGCCCGATAGCCAGTATGCAAGGACCTTCGGCTGCAGAATACTCGCAAAAATGCACGCCGCCCCCACCCCCACGTCGCGCGCAGCAGGTAGCGTGCGGCTAAAAATACAAAACGCGCGGCCAAAAGGCCGCGCCCCATCTTTTAATCAGATTAATATTGCCCGTTGCAACGGCGCCGAGGCAACGCAGGCCCGAGGGCAACCTTCCTTTCCGGCGCACTCCGCAGGACGAAAGAACCCCCGCCGCACGAAGTGCGCAGCGGGGGTTCTTTCATGTCCGAGGACGCGCCGGAAAGGAAGGTTGCCCTCGGGCCGGACAGATAAAGACGACTTACGCGACGGTGTAAACCCAGTCGTGCTTATCCTCAACAGCACCAGACTGAATGCCAGTCAGGGTCTCGCGAAGCTTCTTCATCACAGGGCCGATCTCGGTGTAGCCAGCCGGGAAGGTCACGGTCTCGTCGGCGCCATAGACCTTGTTGTCGATCTCGCCGACCGGGGAGATGACAGCGGCGGTGCCGCACAGGCCGCACTCAACGAAGGTGCCGGCCTTGACCTCGGCCCACTCGACGGGACGCTGGTCGACGGTCATGCCCAGGTCCTCAGCGACCTGAACGAGCGAACGACGGGTGATGGAAGGCAGGATGGAGTCGGTGTGCGACTGCGGAACGACGAGGGTGCCGTCCTCCTTCACGAACAGGACGTTAGCGCCACCGGTCTCCTCAACGTAGGTGCGGGACTCGGAGTCGAGATACAGGTTCTCGGCATAGCCCTCGCGGTGAGCCTCCATCGTGGGCTTGAGGGACATGGCGTAGTTAAGGCCGGCCTTGATGTTGCCGGTGCCGTGCGGTGCGGCGCGGTCGTACTCGGAAACGCGCAGCTTGACGGGCTTGAGGCCACCCTTAAAGTACGGACCGACCGGGGTCACGAGAATGCGGAACGTGTACTCAGGAGCGGGAGCCACGCCGATCACGTCACCGGAGCCGATCATAAACGGACGCACATACAGGGTTGCGCCGGAGCCGAAGGGCGGAACCCAGGCGGCGTTGGCAGAGACGACCTGCTTGACGGCCTCGACAAACTTGTCCTTGGGGAACGGGGGCATCTCCAGGCGCTCGGCGGAGTTGTACATACGCTCGGCGTTCATGTCGGGACGGAAGCAGACGATGCTGCCGTCCTCGGCGGTGTAAGCCTTCAGACCCTCAAAGACCTCCTGGCAGTAGTGGAAGATGCCGCCACACTCGGAGACGTGCATGGTGTGGTCGGTGGTCAGGCCGCCCTCATCCCACTCGCCGTCCTTCCAATGGGCCTCGTAGCTGTAGTCGGTCTTCATGTAGCCAAAGCCGAGGCTACCCCAATCGATATCCTTCTTCTCGACAGTCATATGTCGCTCCTTACATACACGGTTGCATACTCGCGAACCCGCACGCAAGGACCGAAGCCGGCCGCGTCGCAACGTCGCATACCCGGAGCGTAGAGCCGGGCTGGACACGCGGGCAACATCAAAGCCGATGGCGCGTCGATTCGCATGCAGGAGATTGTACTCCCCGCGCGCCGCGGATAAAACGCTTTTCTTTAACTAAGTAAAGTATTTTCATTTGCCACAGACATAAAAAAGCCCGCCACCACAATGGGTGACGGGCCTTTGAATCAATGCTCGAAAGCAGTCGCGGACTAGGCGTTCTTCTTCCCGAGCTTGGACTTGACCAGGCCGACCACGGTCGGGATGATCGACACGGCGACGATGCCGACGATCAGCAGCTCAAAGTGCTCCTGCACAAAGGGGATACCGCCAAAGAAATAGCCCAGCAGCGTAAAGACCGTAGACCAGGTGATGCCGCCCAGCACGTTAAAGACGACAAAGTTACGCCAGTGCATGCCGCCCATGCCGGCGATAAAGGGCACGAAGGTGCGGATGAACGGGAAGAAACGACCGAGGAAGATGGCCAGGTGGCCCCACTTATCCAGGAAATCCTCGGACTTTTTGATGCGCTCGGGCGTCATGGCCTTCACCTTGCCCGAGGCGATGATCTTGCGGCCGAAGAAGTGGCCGATCATAAAATTGCACTGGTCGCCCAGGATAGCAGCGGCCCACGCAGTGGCCAAAAGCGCCACGATGTTAAAGCCACCGTTGTGAGCGAAGAAGCCCGAGGCGAACAGCAGCGAGTCGCCGGGGAGGAACGGGAAGAACACGACGCCCGTCTCGATAAAGATAATCAGGAACACGCAGCCGTAGGCCATAAGCGGGCCGGCGGCGATCCAGCTGGCGATTGCGGTGCGCGGATCCTTAAGCAGCTCGGCAATAAAGTTGATGAAACCCATGAAGTAAAACCTCTCAGTTGTGGGCGCGGACACGTCCAAGTTGACCAGTATACGGTTGCGGCGCGGGCGCGGGCGTAATCCCACAAAAGTGCGACTTCATTCCCAGCAAGTTTGCATAACTGACATCTGTCACGTAAAGCTGGGCAAGATTGCCCTTCCTAATCCCTAGCGAATCGCTATACTTTATTGAATTGCATTGTCGCGGCGCTAAGGGAGGGCGGCCGGTGAGCTTTATCAATACCATTCGCGAGGACATCAAGACCGTCCAGGCGCAGGATCCCGCTGCGCAAAACGGCCTGGTCATCTTCTTGTCTTACCCCGGCCTGCACGCCAAGTGGAACCATGTGCCCGAGCACTGGCTCTGGGAGCACGGCCATCGCTCACTCGCTCGCGTGCTCTCGCAGCTCACCCGCCATATCACCGGCGTCGAGATTCACCCCGCCGCGCAGATCGGCAAGCACTTCTTTATCGATCACGCCATGGGGGTCGTCATTGGCGAAACTACCATCGTGGGTGACAACTGCGTCCTCTACCAGGGCGTCACGCTCGGCGGCACCGGCAACGAGACTGGCAAGCGCCACCCCACCTTGGGCAACAACGTCACCGTGGGCACGGGCGCCAAGGTGCTCGGCAACATCCGCATTGGCAACAACGTCAAGATCGGCGGCAACTCGGTCGTGGTCAAAGACGTGCCCGATAACTGCACCGTCGTGGGCGTGCCTGGGCGCATCATCAAGCGCAACGGCTGCCGCGTGTTCGAGGAGAGCTTCGACGCCAAGCAGCATCGCGAGTACATGCCCGACGACGCCGCCGAGCAGAGTGCCCTCAACCGCCAGGGCATCACCGAGAACGCCCGTCGCGTCAAGGAACTCGAGCAGGAGGTGGCCGAGCTCAAGGCGCTCGTCGCCAAGCTCGTGGACGAGCGCTAGGACCGCGGGCAACCGCCACAGCATCAACGCCAGCGCAAAAGGCGCGCTAGGGAACCCATCCCCGGCGCGCCTTCTTTTCGATGTGACATGCGGGACTGCCCCTTTGTCACCTTAGGCGAACTGGCTCAAGTAGAGGTCGGCGTAGGCGCCCTCTGCGGCCAACAGCTCCTTGTGCGTGCCTTGCTCGATGATGTTGCCGTGGTCCATGACCAAGATCAGGTCGGCATCCACGATCGTCGACAGGCGGTGCGCGATCACAAAGCTCGTGCGCCCGCGCATGAGCGCGTCCATGGCACGGCCGATGGCAAGCTCGGTGCGCGTATCCACGCTCGACGTCGCCTCGTCCAAGATGAGGATCGCCGGGTTGTTGAGCAGCACGCGCGCGATGGTCAGCAGCTGGCGCTGCCCCTGGCTGATGCTTTCGGCATCGTTGGCCACGCGCGTGTCGTAACCCTGCGGCATGGTGCGCACAAAGAAGTCGACCTGCGCCGCGCGGGCAGCCGCCACAATCTCGTCGCGACTCGCTTCGGGACAACCGTAGGCGATGTTCTCGGCAATGGTGCCATCGAACAGCCAGGCGTCCTGCAGCACCATACCAAACTGCTGGCGTAGCTCGCCGCGGTCCATGCGGCTCGTGTCCACGCCGTCGAGCGTAATGCGACCACCGTCGATCTCGTAGAAGCGCATGAGCAGGTTGATGAGCGTGGTCTTGCCCGCACCCGTGGTGCCCACCACCGCGATCTTCTGACCCGGCTCAGCGGTAAACGAAACGTCGCGCATAAGCGGCTTGTCGGGCGTGTAGCCAAAGCGCACGTGCTCAAAACTAACGCGGCCCTCCACGCGACCCGGTAGTTTGGCGGCCTCGCCCGGCAGCGGGTCGGCTTCCATCTCGGGCTCGTCGAGCAGGTCGAACACGCGCTCCGCGCTCGCCAGCGCACTCTGCAGCGAGTTGAAGGTAAACGAGAGCTGCGTCATGGGCTCGGACGCCTCGTAGATAAACTGGAAGAACGCCTGGAACACGCCGACGGTCATGTGACCGGCAACCAGCATGCTGCAGCCCACGAGCGCAATCACGATTTGCGCCAAACGGCCGATAAAGCGTACCGCGGGTCCGACGGCATTGATCATAAAGTCGGCCTTGGTGCTCACGCGCGCCAGCTCCTTTGAGGCCTCGTGCAGCTCAGCGGAGCTCTGGCGCTCGCGATTGAACGCGCGAATCACCAGGCGGCCCGAGTAGCCTTCCTCGACCGCGCTCGTAATCTTGGACACCCACTCCTGGCGCTCGCCCGTCACATCGTGCGTGCGGCGCGACACGACCTTGGTCACCAGCAGCGACAACGCCGTAAAGAACAGAAAGACGAGCGTGAGCGGCACGCTAAACACGAACATCACGCTCACGGCACCCACCACGGTGCCGATCGACACCAGCAGCTGCAGCAGGCCGCGCTGCATGCTCTCGGACATCTTGTCCAGGTCGTTGGTCGCACGGCTCACGACCTCACCGGGACGATGCGCGTCAAAGTAGGCAAGCGGCAGACGGTTGAGCTTTTGCGCGATGCGGTTGCGCAGACGCAAGTTGAGGCGCTCGGCGACACTCGACATCAAAAAGCTCTGAAGCGCATAGAACGAGGCGGCGGCCGTCCAGATCATAAAGTAGATGAAGATAGTCCTGCCGCAGTTTTCCCAAGTGATGCTGAAGGTGGTGTTGTTGGCAAACGCCAGCTTCATGTGTCCCCACAGCTCGTCGATCACGCGGGCGCTGTAAGCCGGTGCCGCGGTGTTAAAGATGATGTAGAACACGATGCTCGCGAACACGATATAGAAGCGCCAGTGGTCGCCGGCGGCCTCGCTCCACAGGCGGCGCACCGTCGCCCAGGTGTCGCGAGGCGTCTCGTCCTCGTCCTCGTCATCCACATCACGCATGCGCTCCGCCTCGGCGCGAGCACGCTCGTCCTCGGCGCGCTCGTTTTCCTCATACAGCGCTTGGCGGCGAGCCTCACGCTCAGCCGCCGCCTTGGCCGCGGCGTCCAGGTCGAGCGTCGCGACCTCCTGCTCGGCTGTCGCTGCAACCGCGGCGTCATCAACGACGCCTTGCTTCTTGAGCTCCTCGGTCATGCTACTCACCTCCCTTCATCTGCGATTCCGCGATAGCGCGGTACACCTCGCAGGTTTCCATCAGCTCGTCGTGCGTGCCCAGGCCCACGACCTCGCCGTCTTTGAGCACCACGATCTGATCGGCATGCAAAATCGTCGAGATACGCTGCGCGATGATGAGCACCGCGGCATCGCGGGTCTCGTCCTGCAGCGCGTGGCGCAGGGCCGCATCGGTCTTAAAGTCCAGGGCCGAAAAACTGTCGTCAAAGATATACAGGTCGGCGCGCTTCATGAGCGCGCGAGCAATCGCCAGGCGTTGGCGCTGACCGCCCGAGAAGTTCGTGCCGCCCTGGGCCACCGGCGTGTCGAGCCCCTGAGGTTGGTCGAGCACAAAGGTGCTCTGGGCGACCTCCAGTGCATGGAGCATGTCGGCCTCAGTTGCACCCTCGTTGCCAAAGCGCAGGTTGCTCGCCACCGTGCCCGAGAACAGCCATGCCTTCTGCGGCACGTAGGCGATGCGCGCGCGGATGTCGCCTTGCGAAAGCTCGCGCAAATCGACGCCGTTCAGGCGAATGGCACCCTTCGTGGCATCGTGGAAGCGGAGCAGCAACTTTGCCACCGTCGATTTGCCCGAGCCCGTCGAGCCCACGATTGCCGTGGTCTGGCCGCGGCGGCAGGCAAAGCTCAGGTCGCACAGGGTGTCCTCGTCGGCATCGTCAAAACGGAACGACATGCGGTCGAACACGGCCACCGCGTCGGCACCGTCAACAGACTCAGGCACCCCGTCGCCCAGCGTACGCCCGCCGTCCACGATGCTCGGCTCAATTTCGAGCACCTGTTGCGCGCGGTTGAGACACGCCGCGGCGCGCGGGAGCGTCAGTACCACCATCTGCGCCATCATCACAAAGAACAGGATCAGGATTGCGTATTCCAGCACGGCCGAGATGCTGCCGATTTGCATGGCATGGACACCCACGCGGTTGCCACCCACCCACAGCACCGCCACCTCGGCGATGTTCATCAAAAAGAAGCTGGAGCTATCGAGGCCCACAAACAGGTGGTTAACCTTGATGGCGTTGGCCGCGTAATCGCTAAACACCTCGTCCAGGCGCTGTTCCTCGTGGTGCTCCTTGTTAAATGCGCGAATGACGCGCACACCCACGATGTTCTCGCGCAACACCACGTTCATGCGGTCGATAAAGCTCTGTAGGCGCATAAAGATCGGCGCGGCGTTGGCAACGGTAAAGACTGCCGCCACCAGCACGATCGCAACGACCACGCCCAGCAGCGTGCCCATGGCGGGATCGATAAACCAGGCAAAGATGATGCCCGCCACAGCCAAAAACGGCACGGGCAGCACCAGCTGAATCGTCTGCAAAATCGCCTGCTGGATCACATTGATGTCGTTGAGCGAGCGCGTGATCATCGAACCCGTTCCAAAGCGCTCAAAATCGCTGGCGGACAGCTCGAGCGACTTGTCGTATACGGCGTTGCGGATGTCGCAGGCAACGTTGGCCGCCAGGCGGGCCGAAAGATAGCAGCCCAGCACCGCGCCGCCGCTGGCCATGCCGGTCGCGATAAGCATGTACAGGCCGTTGCGCAGGATGTAGTCGACGTCACCCGTCGTGATGCCCGTGTTGACCATGTTCGCCAACATCGTGGGCACCAGCAGCGTGCCGACGTTGTCGATCAGCAACACCAGCAGCGTCACTGCAACGAGCCTACGGTACGGCTTCATAAACCTCATTAAGAGTCGCACGACTCCCCCTCACCTTGATCTTCTGCCTGCTTTTCTGCGGCGATGCACTGTTTAAATACCTCGCACTCTTCGCCCAGCGCATGAGAAAATTTACCGAACAGGCGCATGAGCTCTTGCTGCTCCCCCGGCTCGAGCGCATCAAAAGCTCGCTGTTCGGCTTTTTGCGCCGGCGCCGCGTATCGCTTTGCAAACCGCTTGCCTTCTTCGGTGAGGCACACGACCTTGTTCTTTCGGCTGCCCTCGGCAAACTCCAGCGTCGCAAGCCCTCGTGCCGCCAGCGTCTTAATTGCCGAGTTGATGGTTTGCTTGCTGTAATACCATTCGCTCGTCAGCCGACTCACCGCGACACATCCGCCCGCCTTGTCGGTATCGACGAGCATCCAATAGGCGCAGTCCGAAAGACCACAGGTACGCGAGAACTCCGAATAGATATGGTCGATCGCATTGAACATCCGGTCCAGATCGACCAGCGTAACCGCGCGTTCCATTCTTCCCCCATTCGATAGTCCGAGTTTTGACTATTTCGAAATTAGGTTAGTCCGAGTTTTGACCATCGTCAACAGACGCGTCGAAAATGGATGTACCTTCATGACCTATCGACAGAAAAAACCGCCGGCGCGGGGGCGGCGCCGGCGGTAGCGGGAAAATCGCGTTGTTGTAATCGCTAGGCGGCGACGGCCTCGTAGACCGTGGCGCCCGAGAAGCTGTCATGCAGGCTCTTGCCGCAGATCCACGGCAGCTCGACGACCTCGCAAACCGTGTTGACCAGCTCGGAGCAGTCAGTAAAGTGGCCCTTATCGTTGAGGGCCTCGCAATCCTGAACACGCCAATAGCCATCGGTGTGCGTGATGTAGTACTCGTGATCGTCGATTGTCACAAAAGCGCGCGTCTTGGAACGCAGCAGCTTCAGAAATCCTTCGAAGTCGGTCTCGACGACATCTCCAGCCTGGAACATGATGTTACCTCCTGGCCCGGCGCCACCATGGCGCGTTGATAAACGTTGATACTCCTTTAGTAAAACCTTTATCAGAGCTTATGCGCACATGATTTAGGCAAGTGGTAAAAAACCGCAGGGTAGACGGGATAAAACGTTTGACCAGCTCACTCGCTTCTCACATTTTGCCTGCGATTTTATGCAAACCTATTAATCCAATTGGTAGCTAGCGTTATTTGAGGTTTCGTGCGCGATTACAGTTTTAGCTCGACGGGTAAGAACGAGGCATCTGTAACGCCACCGCTAGGAGGAACCATGGAGACTATCGAAGCGCTCATCCACCGCCGCAGCTGCCGCAAATACAGCAATCGTCCCGTCGAGGCCGAAAAGCTTGCACGCATTATCGAGGCTGGTCAGTACGCACCGAGCGGCATGGGCCGCCAGCCGGTGACGTTTGTCGCCGTTACCGACCCTGCAACCGTCAACCGCCTCTCGCAGCTCAACGCCCAGGTTATGGGCAGCAATGGCGACCCCTTCTACGGCGCCAAGACCGTTGTCGTGGTACTGGTCGACCGCAGCGTGCCCACGCATCTGGAAGACGGATCGCTCGCCATGGGGAACCTGCTCAACGCCGCTTATGCACTGGGCGTAGATTCGTGCTGGATCCACCGCGCGCACGAGGTCTTCGACTCTCCCGAGGGTCTGGAGCTGCTGGCGAGCTGGGGCCTGCCGGCAGACGGCAGCCTGCGCGGCGTGGGCAACTGCATCCTGGGCTATGCCGAGGACACGCTCCCCGAAGCAAAACCCCGCCGCGACAACGTGGTGTTTGTTCCGCCGTTCTAACGAACGGCGGCCCGCTCGCTGTTGGTGACTGGCATCGAATGAGCCGCTGTTGGCATTCGGCGCTTGGGTAGCTAAATTGGGACGGGGCCATTTTAGCTACCCCACTCGCTAGTCAACTGCCGGCAGAAAAGGAACGTCCCCTTCTGCCGGCCCTCTTCAGTTGCGGTGAAATATGGACTGTTTTGGCTCTATATGAGCCCATTTAGTCCGTATTCCACCGCAACTTATATTGTCGATGGGGTTGTTGTCGTTTCGTTCGTTTGAGTCGCTTCGGTATCGTCGCCCTGTTCGCTCTCGTCCTTTTGAGCATCGGCGATGGTGGAGGCTGCCGCAATGATGCCTCTTTGGGGTGCAACACCCGTCTGAATCTGTGCGCCCTCGACAACCTCTGTACCTGCATGGGCGAGCTCGGGCGACTTGAACATTGCGTCCAGGTTGGCACCGCCGCCGGCGTAGCCAAGCGCTGCGAGCGCGATGACGATCACTGCAACGACGACCGCGATCGGAACATAACGATGCCAGCCGGCAGGGTTGAGCCCACTGCGACGAGCTGCCCCGCGGCTAATGTAGCCGAGCGCGCCGTCGTGCTTGAGCTTGGAGCCCACCACGCGCTTACGACCCCACAGCGACGACTCGGCCTGCATGGCCAAGCGGGCGCTCGCCGACGGATAGCCGTATTTTGTACGCTTAAATGAGCCATCGAAGCCAGAGGCATGCTTGCCCCACGTCACCGATGCTGTACGTCGGCTGACCGGCGCGGCACTCCGCCTTCTGCGGCTCGGTTTTGTAGTCTCAGCCATACGCCCCCGCACGCCGTAACCAAATCGAAACATTATCGCTTTGGACTGTAGCACACGCATCGCGCGCGGTCACGGGTGCCTCGCTCAACGGTCAGCGTCCTTCAGCAAGCGCCACAGCGTTGTGCGGCTTATGCCCAGAACCTCGGCCGCACGGGTTCGGTTGCCGTGGAGATGGCCTACGACCAGCCGCGCGATATCTCGCTCGGTATCGGCCAGGGGTCGCAGGATATACAGATCGCTGTCGAGCGTCGGGGCGCCAAAGGTTGCGGTCTTAATCACGTCCTCTTGGGCGAGAACCTCCTCTGCCACGGCGCGATCCACCGTGCCTGCCCCCACCAATATATACAGTCGTTCCGAGACCTCGCGAAGCTGCAGATAGTTGCGCGGCCAGCGGTAGGCATCGAGTGTCCTTACCGCCGCGGGTGCCAGCACGGGGGCTGCCGTTCCAAACATATCGGCCAAATACCCCAAATAGCGCGCGACCTTTTCCGTCGCGCCGCCCTGCTCGGCAATCGCCGGCGCCACGCTCACCGCGCAGGCAAAACGATCGGTCACAAAGGCCGCCTGATCGCTTTCGCCGCCGCCCGGCATATCATTTGCCGTCAGCACCACGTGGCACCGCGCTGCAAGCGCCGCGCCGCCCATGGTGGACACAAGTTCGCGCAGCCGCTGGGACTCAACGGCATGCCAGCCGCTCATGCACAGCGTCAGATCCGTCTGGAACAGCGGCGATTCGGGACTTTTAAGCATATGACGCCAACCGCGATCGGTGAGCTCATCGAGCGCAACGGAAACAAAGGGTTGATCGGCAAAAGGGCCATCCAGATAGAGGCGCTTGGCAATCTCGACCTGGCCCGCGCCCAGCTCGCCCTCGAGCATAAGGGGCACGCCGCGTGCATAGCTCTCGGCGACCGGCGCAGCTACCGCAGCGGCACCCTCGACGATGCCGTACGCGCTCGATTCGTAGCGGGCCTCAACTTCGTCGGCGTTGAGCCACTCGATGCCCGCATGCGCCGCGGCGCCGCGCACTTCACGGACCACGACGACCCAGAGGCTTACGCTCTCTTTGTCAGCAGGGCGAACGGTCAGGCTCAGTCGTGCACCCGCACGACCCATAACCAGACGTGCGCCGTCCCCTATACGGTCGAGGCGCTCGGCGACAAAAGCCGCGACATCCCGCTCAAGCGCTGCGTCATCCATGGTCGAGATCGCGACGTCCCCACGCGCATTGATTGCTAATGCCGACGCCCCGGCAGCAGCCAGGGCGTCGATCAAGATATTCAGCTTGGCATCGCTGTCCATGTTTCGCCCCTGCCCTCGGTGCCGTGCGACCGTCGACGGCTGCACGGTTGCGTGTTTCAAAATTGAACGATATCGCTCACCAAACACTATAGGACAGAAGGCGACGTCCTGCGAGTATATGAGTTGCCCCGCATCGCCATCCTGGCGGGGCGATAAGAGCTCTTCGGGACCTATAAACCTGCGGACAAGCCATACCCGCAAGAGCTCCTATCGCTCCACCGCAGGCGTGCGGCCGCCAGCATGTGGCACGCAAATCGGCTGCCTTGCCTACCAGATTCCCAGCACGTGCTGCATACCCAGGCTCATGCAGGCAATGCCAATCCAGCAGCAAAAGCCCAACGCAATGGGTTTTCCACCCTTTTTGACCAGCTCGACGATATCGGTGTTAAAGCCAATGGCCGCCATGGCCATCACGATAAAGAACTTCGACAGCTCCTTGATGGGCGCCGTGATGGACACGGGAAGCTGAAACACCGTGGTGACCACGCTCGCCAGCACAAAGAACAGGACAAACATCGGAAACGCCCGCTTAAACGAGAAGGTATTTTTGGCGTCGCCGCCGGCCTTGCGCGCCAGACGCATCTGCCAAAAGGCGAGCGCCAGCGTAATGGGGATGATGGCCAGCGTCCTGGTGAGTTTGACCACTGTGGCGCTCTCGAGCACATTGGCGCCGGGATGCATGCTGTCCCAGGCGCTCGCCGCCGCCGTTACGGACGAGGTGTCGTTGATGGCGGTGCCGGCAAACAGACCAAAGCCCTCGTTGGTCAAGCCGAGCATGCCGCCGAGCGTCGGAAACACGAGCGCCGCGATAACGTTGAACAAAAAGATGACCGAGATGGCCTGCGCGATCTCGCGATCGTCAGCATCGATAACGGGCGCAGTCGCCGCAATAGCCGAACCACCGCAGATGGACGAGCCCACGCCCACGAGCGTCGCGATCTTGCTCGGAACTTTCATGACGCGGCAAAGCACAAAGGCGATGACGAGCGAGGTCGAGATCGTCGCCACGATAATCGGCAGCGACTGGGCGCCCTTAGACAGAATCTGTGCGAGGTTCATGCCAAAGCCAAGCAAGATGACTGCGTATTGCAAGATCTTTTTAGACGTATAGGTGACGCCGGCAGCGAGCGGTTCGCGACGATCCCTGGGAAAGGCAAGCGCCAGAACCATGCCGATGAGGATGGCAAATACCGGCCCGCCGACCACCTCAATCTGTTTGCCGAGCAATGTTGCGGGAATGGCAATGACCAGGCAGAATAGGACGCCTTTCCAGCGCTCGCGCGCGACATGAGCCAATTGCATAGGGGATTCCTTCTTTCGGTCTGTTTTTTGCGACGGTTCATGATACGGCAACGAGCGGGGTACAGCGCTGCAAAAGCTTCCATCGGGTAATTGAATTACCCACCACGGAGAGCTGATTCGCGGCATAATAAACAACTGACATATGAGTGTGATACAACGGCAGTGAGGCACTATGGAAGATTCGATGCACATCGGCGAGCAGGAAACGAGCCTACAGGACCAGTCCTACCACACCATTCGACGCAAAATCGTCTACCTGGATTACAAGCCGGGCGAAAAGCTCGGCGTCAAACAGCTTTGCGATGACCTGGATATGGGCCGTACCCCCGTGCGCGAGGCGCTGGTGCGCTTGGCGCAGGAAGGCCTGGTGCGCACCGTACCCCAGAGCGGCACCTATGTCTCACCCATCAACCTCACCCTTGCCGAAAGCGCCTGCTACATTCGCGAGCACCTGGAAAAACAGGTAATTGTGGAGTGCTGCGCCCGCGCCACGTCGGCCGGCATCGAGCAGCTCGACCGCGCCATCGCGCTGCAGGAAAAGGCCATGGCCGAGGATGACCGCATCGGATTCTTTTTGAGTGACAACCTCATGCATCACATGATTTTTAGCATTGCATGCCGAAGCACCGTATGGTCGTGGCTCGAGGCGACCAACGCCGACCTGGAGCGTTTCCGCTGGCTGCGCGCCGCCACGCAGGTTCTGGACAATCAGGATATCGTGAACGAGCACAAGAAGATCCGCCGCGCCATCGCCGGTCGCGACCCCATCGAGGCGAGCTTTTTGGTGAGCAAGCACCTGCACATGATGTTCCGTAACCAAACCGAGGTTCTCGACCAGTTCCCCGAGTACTTCGAAACCAGCAAGCTCCGCTAACCTGCCAAAACCACCACAGACGATATGAGCAGGACATAAAAACATTGAGAGCCCCTGCCACATGAAAAACCGCGGATTAGGCCGACAATGGTGAGTGTCTAATTCAGCCGCGGCGGCCACGCC
>CAVCRP010000048.1:0-13848 GCA_963604655.1 uncultured Ruminococcus sp. | reverse complement strand
GCGCAGATGCTCGGCATCGTAGGCGATCATCATGCCGCGGCCGCCCAGCACGTAGCTCGGACGCACCAGCAGCGGGTAGCCGATATGCGCGGCCACGGACTCGGCCTCCTCAAACGAGGTGGCCTGGCCCGCCGGCGGGTACATGATGCCCAGCTTGTCGAGTAGGGCGGCGAAGCGCTCGCGGTCCTCGGCAAAGTCAATGGCATCGGGTTTGGTGCCCATAATGTTCACGCCGCTCTCCTCGAGCATGCGCGCCAGCTTAAGCGGGGTCTGGCCACCGAGCGTCACCACGACGCCGTCGGGACGCTCAACATCGATGACATCCATGACGTCCTCGTAGGTGAGCGGCTCAAAGTACAAGCGGTCCGAGGTGTCGTAGTCAGTCGAGACGGTCTCAGGGTTGCAGTTGACCATGATGGTCTCGAAGCCGCGGGCCGTCAGCGCGTAGCTCGCGTGCACGCAGCAGTAATCGAACTCGATACCCTGGCCAATGCGGTTGGGGCCGGCGCCCAGGATCATCGCCTTGGGCTTGTCCGCCGGCGTGGTCTCGTCGGGAGCCACGCACTTCTTGGCATCCGGGCTTGTGCGGTAGATGTTCTCGTACGTCTTGTAGTGGTACTCCGTGGCGCTCGAGAACTCCGCAGCGCAGGTATCAACCGTCTTCATGCTGGGGACCACGCCCAGACCCTTGCGGTAGGCGCGCACAAAGCGCTCGTCCGAGCCGGTCAGCGCGGCGATCTCGGCGTCACTCGTGCCATACTGCTTGAGCAGGCGCATTGCGTCGGCGTCAATGTCCTCCACACGCAGGCCGCGGATGCTCTCCTGAACTTGCACCATATCGTTGATACGGTTGAGGTACCACGGATCGATACCGCAGATAGCGTGGATGCGCGCAACATCCCAGCCACGGCGCAGGGCCTCGACCACAAAGAAGATGCGATGCTCGGTCGGCGTTGCCACGGCCTGAGCGAGCTCATCGTCGCTCAGCTTGTCGGCACCTTCCTTGCCACCGACACAAATGCCCTGATGCCCGTCCTCCAGCGAGCGCATGGCCTTGCCGAAGGCCTCCTCAAAGGTGCGGCCGATCGCCATGATCTCGCCCACGGCCTTCATGCGCGTGGTGAGCGTAGGATCGGTGCCCTTGAACTTCTCGAAGGCAAAGCGCGGCACCTTGACGACGCAGTAGTCAATCGTGGGCTCAAAGCACGCGGGAGTTGCCTTGGTAATGTCGTTGACGATCTCGTCGAGCGTGTAGCCCACGGCCAGGCGCGCGGCGGCCTTGGCGATGGGGAAACCCGTGGCCTTGGAGGCAAGCGCGGACGAACGGCTCACGCGCGGGTTCATCTCGATGACGATCAAGCGGCCGGTGTTGGGGTTCACGGCAAACTGCACGTTGGAGCCGCCGGTCTCGACGCCGATCTTCTCCAGAATGGCGAGCGAGGCCACACGCATGCGCTGATACTCAAGGTCGGAGAGCGTCTGCGCCGGCGCCACGGTGATGGAGTCGCCGGTGTGCACGCCCATGGGGTCGAGGTTCTCGATGGAGCACACGATGATGCCGTTGCCGGCGTGGTCACGCATGACCTCCATCTCGTACTCTTTCCAGCCCTCGATGGACTCCTCGACCAGCACCTCATGGGCAGGCGAGAGCTCGAGGCCCTGACTCACGATGGAGACGAGCTCCTCGTGGGTGTGCGCGATGCCGCCGCCGGCGCCGCCGAGGGTAAAGCTCGGACGCAGCACGCAGGGGTAGCCCACGCGCTCGGCAATGGCCTCGGCGTCTGCCACGCTGTAGGCGTAGCCCGAGCGCGCGACCTCCAGGCCAATCTCGGCCATGGCCTCGTTAAAGAGCTTGCGGTCCTCGCCGCGCTCGATGGCGGCCAGGTCGCAGCCGATCATCTCGACGCCGTACTTGTCCAGCGTACCGTCCTTCGCCAGCTCGACGGCGGCGTTGAGGCCGGTCTGACCACCCAGTGTGGGCAGCAGCGCATCCGGACGCTCTTTCTTGATCACACGCTCGATGAACTCGGCGGTGATGGGCTCGACATAGGTGCGGTCGGCAAGACCCGGGTCGGTCATGATGGTCGCCGGGTTGGAGTTGACCAGGATGACCTCAAAGCCATCCTCCTTGAGCACCTTGCAGGCCTGGGCGCCGGAGTAGTCGAACTCGCAGGCCTGGCCAATAACGATGGGGCCCGAACCAATGACGAGGATGCGCTTGATGTCAGTACGTTTGGGCATGTTAGTTCTCCTCGGTCTCGGCGGTCTCGGACTCGGCGAAATTCCAGCCCTGCAGGCGGTCCTTCGCGGTGTCGATGTCCAGATAGTTCTCCTCGCCGTCCATGAGTCGCGTAAAGGCGGTAAAGAGGTAGTGGGCATCGGTGGGGCCGGGCGAGGCCTCGGGGTGGTACTGGACCGAGAAGCACGGAGCGTCGAGCAGCTGGATGCCCTCGGCGGTGCCGTCATTGAGGTTCACATGCGTCAGGCGGATACGGCCGAAGCGCTCGTTCATCACGACCGGCGCGATACCGCGACGAACCCAGGCGCGCAGATCGCCATCGGCCGCATGCTCGGTCTCGCCGCCGGAAAGCTCGGGAATCAGCTTGCCCAAGCTGGGGAACAGCAGGCCAAAGCCGTGGTTTTGCGCGGTAATCTCCACGCGACGGCTCACCAGGTTCATAACCGGCTGGTTGCCACCGCGGTGACCGAACTTGAGCTTTTCCATCTGAGCGCCGCAGGCCAGGCTGATCATCTGGTGACCCAGGCAAATGCCAAAGACCGGCACCTTGCCGATCAGCTGCTGCACCTGCTCGTAGGTCTCCACCACAGCATCGGGGTCGCCGGGGCCGTTGGACAAAAAGACGCCGTCGGGATTCATGTCGAGGACCTGCTGGGCGGGCGTGTCCCACGGCACGACGGTGAGGTCGCAGCCGGCGCGGACGAGGCCCTCCAGAATGCCGCGCTTCACGCCGCAGTCGTAAGCGACCACCTTGTGGCGGGCAGGAGCGGCTTCCGCGAGCGCAAAGTCATGCGTGGCGGGCAGGTCGGCAGCTGCAAACTCATGAGGCTCGGGGCAGCTCACGGTCTTGACCAGGTTCTCGCCCACCAGCGTGGGTGCTGCGGCCAGACGCTCGGCAAGCTCATCGACGTCGAAAATCTCGGTCGAGATAATGCCCATCTTGGAACCGTTGTCGCGCAGGTGGCGCACCAGGGCACGGGTATCGACGCCCTCGATGGCGACGATGCCGTGGGCGCGCAGATACTCCGGCACGCTGACAGCCGAGCGCCAGTTAGAAGGCGTGGCGCACATGTCGCGCACGATCATGCCGCGCATGGCCGGAGCGCTCGCGGGGCGGGCGGTATCGCCGGGGAAGGCCGACTGGACGTCGGTCTCGTCGATGCCGTAGTTGCCGATCTGCGGATAGGTCATGGTTACGATTTGGCCGGCATAGCTCGGGTCGGTCATAACCTCAAAATAGCCCTCGAGCGAGGTGTTGAAGCAGACTTCGCCGGTCGCGGTGCCCTCGGCGCCGCATGCGCGTCCATAAAAAATGGTCCCATCCTCAAGGTACAGGATGCAGGGACCGCAGGTGCCCTTGCTGGTTTTGGCCAGCATACGCTGGCAAAGCTCGCTGGGCGCGATGGTGCGGGCAGCAGCGCCCGCATTATGGTTGTTCGCCATAGTTCTCCTTCCCGGTCTCACGGGACCGGCTTAAAGGTTGGTAGTTAGGCCTCGCGGTATTGTAACCGCAAGTATGTGCCATGGCGTTAATTTCATCGAAATGTTTACGAAATGATAATTATGACTTTCTATGCATAATGATTTTTCTGGGACGGGGATGAAAAAATCATCCCGCGGGGCACTTGGCTCACGCGGGATGATGGCGTCTTATTTGTCCTGCTCCAGCAGATCGGACGGTGTGCGGTCGGGCTTGCCGCCGCGGAAGATCTCGCGACCGTGCAGGCGATGCTCCAAATTGCGCTCGGCATTCTCCTCGTCAATCTTGGTCTGGCTCACCACCGGATCCTCGATCAACGACGACACCGAGTTCACCTGTTTTTGGATGCGCTCGGCAATGGTGTCGTCCATGCTCACGATACGCATCTTCCAGTCGATATTCGTAGCGTTCGACGAGCTCTTGGTCCACACAAACGTCAGAATGGCGCTCTGGTGACCCTGCGCGGGAAACATGCCAAAGAAAGAATCGTGCTGAATTTTGCTATCCTCATCAATGTAGGCGTGCACGTTATACACCACACGGTCAATCTTATCGTTGAGCAGGGCGTTGGTCGCAAGCGCCGCCGCCTGAATCTGCCCGTTGGACAGCAGCTCAAGCTCATTGGAAGACGACGTGTCCAGCACCGTTACCTCGACCGTACCCGTGCGCTCGTCCGCCTCGTCAACGGTAAACTCGAGCGGGAACTGCGTAAAGCCATTGCCCCACTCAAGGCCACCCTTCAGCGCCGTGGAAACGGTGTCCACCGAAACGCTCTCGGACAGGTTGGCGGTATTCAGGCGGCGCATCACGCCGTAGCCGATCTGCATGCCAACGATCAGCACCAGAATGCCGATGACCACTGCCATGGCGGTCTTCGTGATGGTATGGCTCACCTGCGAGCCCGAAGGGTCGTCCTCGGACAGCGGGTCGATATGCTTCGCCTGACTCGCGCGGTCCTCGCTGCGCAGCTGAGCCAACGCCGCCTTGTCACCGCGTTTGGCCGCGGCTTCCTTCTCGCGCATGCGCTCGGTGCGCTTTTTGGCGAGTGTAGGATCCAAGACGCCGGATGCGTCGATTTCGGAGAATAACTCCGTCACTTCTTCCGGAGTCAAAGGGTTCTTATCAGCCATAAACTTCCTGTCATATCAATCAGTCGAGCTCGTGCGCACACGCACCTTCGAACTGCATTCGATAGTAACGGGCATAGGTGCCGCCACGTGCGAGAAGCTCCTCGTGCGTGCCACGTTCCACAACGCGACCATGCTCAACGGTCGCAATCTCGTCGGCATGCTTAATGGTCGACAGACGATGGGCGATGATGATCGTGGTGCGGCCGCGCGCCAGCTCCTCAAGCGACTCCTGCACCGCCTCTTCGCTCTCGTTATCCAGAGCGCTCGTCGCCTCATCCAAGATAAGGATCTTGGGGTTCTTGAGAAACACGCGAGCGATGGCGACGCGCTGCTTCTGTCCACCCGAAAGACGGCTGCCACGCTCGCCCACCACCGTATCGTAGCCCTGCGGCAGCGACTCGATAAAGGCGTCGATATTGGCGCGGCGAGCGGCCTCGGCGATTTCCTCTGCCGTGGCACCCGGCTTGCCGTAGGCGATGTTCTCGCCGATCGTGCCATCGAACAGGTAGACGTCCTGCTGCACCAGGCCAATGGCGCGGCGCAGGCTCTGCTGCGTCACATCGCGCACGTCCTGACCGTCGATGCTGATGGATCCGGCAGCCACGTCATAAAAGCGCGGCAGCAGCGAGCAGGTCGTGGACTTACCGCCGCCCGAGGGGCCAACCAGCGCGATGGTCTGACCAGGTTTGATGGACAGGTCCATATGGTCGATCACGGGTCGCTCATCGGCGCCGCTCTCGCCCAGCTCAACATCCTCGTAGCTAAAACACACGTCGCGATACTCAACAGCGCCGGCGGTCACCTGCAGGTCCGCGGCGCCCGGCTTGTCCTGAATATCCGGGGCAGTCGAGAGCACCTCGTCCATGCGCTTAAACCCGGCAATGGCCTTTTGATACATCTCTGCCGAGTTGACAAGCGTCTCGAGCGGCGTGCAGAACAGCGAAATGTAGAGCGCAAAGGTCGCCATGTCGACCGCCTGCAACTGACCCTGGGCAACCAGCCAACCGCCGAGCAGCACCACGATCACGTACAGTACGCCCGAGAGCAGGCCATACGTCGCGGTGTAGACGCCCATGGCGTGATACATGTTCTCCTTGGACGAAAGATAGCGATTGTTGGAGGCGCGGAACTTAGAGCGCTCGGTCTCCTCATTGGCAAAGCTCTTGACCACGCGCATGCCCGCCAGCGAATCCTGCAGCTGCGCATTGATGCCGCTGATCTTTTTGCGGTTGTCGCTAAAGACCTCGCGCATGCGCATGTTCTGCCAAAACATGATGACCGAAAACGCTGCTGTCACCGCAGCCATGGCAAGCGCCAGCACCGGGGCGATGGTAAAGAGGATCACAAACGAGCCGATAATCTCGATGCCGCAGATGATGATCCACTCGGGCACGTGGTGCGCCGCCTCGCAGATATCGAACAGGTCGTTGACCACGCGACTCATCATGTCGCCCGAGCTGTTGCGATCGAAGTATGCAAAGCTAAAGCGCTCGTACTGATCGAACAGGTCCTCGCGCATCTTGGACTCCATGCGCGCGCCCATCACATGGCCCCAGTAGCTCACAAAGTAGCGGCAGGCGCAGCGGATGGCATACATCAGCACCAGTCCCACCGCAATCATACCGAGCGCCTGCATAATGGCAGCCTGACCCTGGGTAAACAACCCGCCGGTCAGATTGCGCAGGATAATGGGGAACGCAAGGTCAATGGCAGCAAGCACCAGAGCACAAACAGTATCGGCAACAAAAAGCCCCATCTGGGGCTCGTAATACGAGAGAAACCTTTTAAACATGCAATCCTCCAAGAGAAATAAATAGCGTGAGAAATCCGGTTGAACCGGTCAGGCTGAAAACAAAGCGTCCCAACAAGCATAACGCCGATGTTCTGGCAGCGTCAGCGAAAACGTCCCTAAGCGAGCAAGGTGCCTTGAAAGAGGAGCGACGCGTACTTCGGTACGCGAGCGACGATTGAAAGGCAGATTGCCGCTTAGGGGCGTTTGCAGCGTCGACTCGTTACGCGGTTTGGTAAAACCGCGTAACCTAGAGCTCGGCCCCACCCAAGCGGTGCGCGATGCTATCGCAGGCCAAGGCGCCCACGACGGTCTTGGCGTCTTCGATCTTGCCGTCGAGCACGGCGTCGATCAGCTCGTGCAGCGGCACCAGGTCCACGTTGACAAACTCGTCATCATCGGGGTTGGGCGCATCAAACTCGAGCTTGGTAGCCAAGTAGATGTGGATGATCTCATCGCAAAAACCACAGGACGTGACAATCGACGTCAAAAAGCGAATACGACCAGCCCTAAAGCCCGTCTCCTCATGCAGTTCGCGCTTGGCGCAATCGAGCGGGTCCTCGCCTGGATCGAGCTTGCCGGCGGGAATCTCGACCGTCACGCGGTCGATGGCGGTGCGGTACTGACGCACCAGTACGATCTTGCCACTCTCGGTCAGCGCCACAACGGCCGCCGCACCCGGATGGCGAACGATATCGCGGGCGCTGCGGCGACCGTTGGGCAGCTCAACCTCAAGACGGTGGACGTCGAGGATCTTGCCCTTCCAGGCACACTCCTCCGAAAGAATCTTCTCGTGCAGCTCGGCATCGTGCGGGTCGTCGTCGCCCAACACCAGCGCCGGCTCGTCAGCGACCTCGCCACCAGGCTCGCCCTCGGCGTGCCCATACATGCGGCTGTCCTCTTCAACGATCTGCGCATCCACGAGCTCTTCGTTCTTCTCGTCCATCCGTCTCATTCCTCTCGGATTTTAGGCATCCCAGGCGTCGCGGCCGCGCAGCGCGCGCAGGCCGATGTCGTGGCGCAGGGTCTTGCCTTCAAAATCAATCTTCTCGCAGGCCTCGTAGGCAAGGTTGCGAGCGTTCTCGAACGTGTCACCCAGAGCGGTCACGGCAAGCACGCGGCCACCATTGGTCACGAGCCGGCCGTCCACCACGGCAGTGCCTGCGTGGTACACGGTCACGTTCTCCATGACCTCGGCATCGGCGATACCGGTGATGACCTTGCCCTTCTCGTAGCTGCCGGGATAGCCCGCGCTCGTCAGGACAACGGCCACAGCCCACTCGTCACGCCAGTCGAGCTCAATCTGATCGAGCTCGCAGTTGGCGCAGGCGAGCATGACCTCAACCAGGTCGTTCTTAAGGCGCGGCAGCACGACCTGCGTCTCGGGGTCGCCAAAGCGGGCATTGAACTCCAGCACCTTGGGGCCGGCAGGCGTAAGCATAAAGCCGCCATACAGGCAGCCGCGGTAGTCGATGCCCTCGGCAGCAAGCTCGGCAACGGTCTGCTCCATGACCGCCACCATGGTGGCGTGCTCCTCGTCGGTCACGATGGGCACCGGGCTGTAGACGCCCATGCCGCCGGTGTTGGGGCCCTTGTCGCCCTCGAGGGCGCGCTTGTGGTCCTGCGAGGTGGCCATGGGGCGCACGGTCTTGCCGTCGGTAAAGGCGAGCAGTGAGCACTCGGGACCAACGAGCATCTCCTCGATAACCACGGTGTTGCCGGCATCGCCAAAGGTGCCGCCAAAGCACTCGCGCACGGCCTCCTCGGCCTGCTCAAGTTCGGTCGCCACGATAACGCCCTTGCCCGCGGCAAGGCCGTCGGCCTTCACGACCAGCGGAGCGCCCTGCTCGCGCACGTAGGCGAGAGCCGAAGCCTCGTCGGTAAACGAACCATAGGCTGCCGTCGGAATGCCCGCACGCTCCATGAGCTGCTTGGAGAACAGCTTGGAACCCTCCATCTGGGCACCCTCGGCACCCGGGCCAAAGCAAGGAATACCCGCCGCGCGCACGGCGTCGGCCACGCCCGCCACGAGCGGAGCCTCGGGGCCAATTACCACGAGTCCGCATCCGTGGCTCTGTGCAAACGCCGCCACGGCCGCAGGATCGCAGTCGTCGAGAACAACGTTCTCGCCACAGCTCGCGGTGCCGCCGTTGCCCGGCGCGATGTAGAGCTTGCCGGCGCGCGGTGATGCTGCGAGCTTAGCTGCCAAAGCATGCTCACGGCCGCCGCTGCCCAACAACAGGATGTCGATGGTTTGAGTGTCCGCCTTCAAGGGTGCCTCCTCTATGGATGAATGGCCCGCTCCGCGCGAGCCCTTTGCAAGCAAATATACCCCTCGGCCGCCCGCTTGGGCTGCAAAGGGGTATATCGCAATAACCAAATAGTCCCGATTACTTCCAGAATCGGTTGATGATCTGCTCGCGACCAGCGCCAACGCCAATGAACGTCACGCGGGTGTGTGCCAGATCCTCGATAAACGCCACGTAGTCCTGCGCCTCCTGCGGCAGCTCGTCAAAGCTGCGGCAGCCGGTAATGTCGCACTTCCAGCCGGGGAGCTCCTCGTAGATGGGCTTGGCGTGCTCAAAACGAACCTGATGCTCGGGCACGCTGGTGTAACGCTCGCCGTCGACGTCGTAGGCCACGCACACCTTGATGGTGTCGAAGGCCGAAAGCACGTCGAGCTTGGTCACGGCGATGTCGGTGAGGCCGTTGACGCGCGAGGCATAGTTGGCGATAGGGCCGTCGAACCAGCCGCAGCGACGACGGCGACCGGTGGTCACGCCGTACTCATAGCCCTCCTCGGTCAGCGTGTGGCCGGCCTCGGACTCATAGGAAAGCTCGGTGGGCATGGGGCCCGAACCGACGCGGGTGATGTAGGCCTTCATGACGCCCAGCACGCGGTCGACGTTCTTCATGCCGACGCCAGAACCGGTAATGGCGCCGCCGGCGGTGCAGTTGGAAGACGTCACGTACGGATAGGTGCCGTGGTCGATGTCGAGCAGCGTCGCCTGGGCGCCCTCAAACAGCAGGTCCTTGCCCTCATCGATCATGTTGTTGAGCAGCAGGCTCGTCTCGGTGATGTAGGGGCGCAGGCGCTCGGCCATCGGCAGGTACTCGTCGCAAATCTGGTCCACGGTGTAGGTTGGCAGGTTGTAGATGAGCTCGAGCTCGGGGTTCACGCGGGCGAGAGCGGTCTCCAGCTTGTCGCGGAACAGCGTCTCGTCCAGCATGTCCTGCATGCGCAGACCAATGCGGGCCATCTTGTCCTGATAGCACGGACCGATACCGCGCTTGGTGGTACCGATGTTCTTCTTGCCGAGCTTCTGCTCAAAGGCGCCATCCAGATCGATGTGGTACGGCATGATGATGTGCGCATTGCCACTGATCTTGAGGTTCTTGGTGGTGATGCCGTCGGCCTCGAACATGTCGATCTCCTCAAGGACAACCTTGGGATTGACGACGCAGCCGTTACCGATCACCGACACGTGGTCGGAATACATGATGCCGGAGGGCACCTGGTGCAGGCCGTACTTCTTGCCGTTGACGACGATGGTGTGGCCGGCGTTGTTGCCTCCCGAGTAGCGCACGACGGCATCGAAGTCGCCGGCGACCAGGTCGCAGATCTTACCCTTGCCCTCATCGCCCCACTGGGCACCGACCAAAACGGTTGACGGCATGTTTACTCCTTACATTCATGGACTGTCTACGCGCCACGCCGGCACGCAGAAGCACAAAACATTCCCAGTATACCCGTGCAACGGGCGCCTGTCCTACTCCTCGGCATGTGCCCCATCAAGCTCATAGAACTTGGTGGATGCCGGCAGGAACATCAGGTCGACGTCGCCGATCGGGCCCGAACGGTTCTTGGCCACGACAATACGCGTAACGCCCTCGTCGGGTCGATCGTCGCGCGAGGCTTCGGCCTCGTCGGCGGAGCGGTCCAAGAACATAACGATATCGGCGTCCTGCTCGATGGAGCCCGATTCACGAAGGTCGGAAAGCTGCGGGCGCTTGCCGGTACGGGATTCGACCTGACGCGAGAGCTGCGACAGCGCGATGAGCGGGATCTTGAGCTCCTTGGCCATGATCTTCAGACCACGCGACATCTCGGAGACCTCGACGGTACGGCTCTCGGAGCGGCGTCCCGGCGGAGGACTCACCAGCTGCAGGTAGTCCAGGATGATGATAGCTTTCTCCTTGTTGTGGAGCATGCGGCGGCTCTTGGCGCGAATCTCGGTCACTGTGGTGCCGGGCGTATCGTCAATCAGAATATCGAGCTTGGACAAGGTCTGCGTGGCCTCGTTGATATTTGCCCACTGCTCGGGGCTAATGCGACCCATGCGGAAGTCACTGATCGAGATCATGGCGTAGGCGCAAATCAGACGCTGGGCAATTTCCTTGCCCGACATCTCCAGCGAGAAGAAGCCGACGGTATAGCCCGCAGCGGCGGCGTTGAGCGCCAGGTTCAGAGCGAACGAGGTCTTACCCACGGCAGGGCGGGCGCCGATGATGATGAGCTGGCCCTCACGGAAACCCATGAGCATGCGGTCGAGCGACGGGAAGCCCGTGGGCACGCCCGCAGCCTGGCCGCCTGCCTGGCACACTTCCTCGGCCTCGTTATAGGCCTCGACCATAAACTCGGTCAGCGTCTTGTAGCTCGACTTGACCTCGCGCGCCGTGACCTTGAGCAACTTGCTCTCGGCCAGCTCCACGACCTCTTTGGTATCGGTGGGAGCGTTATAGGCCAGCGCGTTGATCTCGTTGGTGGCGCCGATCAGCTCACGCAGCATCGAATCGCGGCGAACGATAGCGGCATGGTGCTGCCAGTTGACGAGCGACAGGGTCTGACCCATCAACTCCAAAATGTAGGCCTCGCCGCCCACGGCATCAAGCTTGTTGATGCTTCGCAGGTAATCGATCAGCGAGATGGAGTCGATGGGAATGCGGCTGTTGTACATATCGACCATCGCGGTATAGATGGTCTTATGAATGGGCCGGTAGAAGTCATCGGGCTGCAGCTCGACCTGGGCCTCTTCGACCACCTCGGGCGATAGCAGCATAGCGGCCAGTACATTGGCCTCTGCATCTTGGTTTTGGGGAAGACCCAACTTGGAGCCGCGGTCCTCAACCGTCAGCCCGGTCTCCCTATCGTCATATGCCATGAGCATCCTCATTCATATCGCTTGCGAGCATCCATAGTATCAGCCACGGTCCAAAAACGAGCCGCGCCTCGACAATCATCACCGAACGAAACGGATGAACGGTCCCACAAATAGACCTCACCGTGACGCCCCATATGGCACTCGCAGAGCGTTAAAAGCAAAAGGGCGCCCTGGTTTCCCAGAGCGCCCTTCTTAGAACAAGATTGTTGCGTTGCAGCAAATGCTACTCGGCAGCAGCCTCAGTCTCGACCTCGGCGGTCTCGGCCTCGGCGGCCTCAGCGGCCTCCTCGACCTCAGCCTCGGCAGCGAGCTCCTCGGCGGTAACGCCGACGAGAACGACAACCTCGGCCTTGATCTCGCGGTACAGCGAGATGGCAACGGTGTGGGCACCGGCAACCTTGATGGGCTTACCGAGCTCGACGCGCTTGCGGTCGATGTCCATACCGAGCTGAGCCTTGATGGCGTCAGCGATCATAGCGGCGGTAACGGAGCCAAAGAGGATGCCCTCGTCGCCGACTTTGACGTCAACGGTGACCGTCTTGCCCTCGAAGGCCGCCTTGGTCTCGTTGGCGGTAGCCAGACGGACGGCCTCGCGCTTGGCGATGTTGTTGCGACGCTCGTCAAGCTGCTTGAGGTTGCCCTTGGTGGCGGCAACAGCGAGCTTCTTGGGGAACAGGAAGTTCTCAGCGTAACCCTGAGCGACCTCTACGACGTCACCCTCGCCGCCCTTGCCCTTGATCTCATCGAGAAGAATAACCTTCATGATGCGTCTCCCTTCTTAGCCGCGGTCGCGGTTGCCACGAGAGGAAACCACGGGGACGGTGTACGGCAGGAGAGCCATCTCGCGGGCGCGCTTGATGGCGTTGGCGATGTCATGCTGATGCTGCGTGCAAGCGCCAGTGACGCGACGGGGCTTGATCTTGCCACGGTCGGTCATGTACTTACGGAGAAGCTGAGTGTCCTTATAGTCGATGAACTCAGTGTTCTCCTTGCAGAACTGGCAGTACTTACGACGCGGCTGACGTGCAGAAAAATCATTAGCCATGTCAAAATACCTTTCATTTGGCAACTTCGGCGAACCGAAGCAGCCTCTCACTCAAAAATAGGTGAACAACCCTTAGAACGGGATGTCCTCATCATAGACGTCGACCGCGGGCGGCGTAGCCACCGGTGCGGCAGGACGTGCTGCGGGCGCGGGAGCTGCGGGGGCGTAACCACCCTGATCGTAGCCACCCTGGCCACCACGGGAGCTCATAAACTCGATCTCATCGACGATGACCTCAAGCTTGCTCCGGCGCTGGCCGTCGCGCTCCCAAGAGCTGTAGCGCAGCTTGCCCTCGATCGCGACCTTGTTTCCCTTTGCCAGGAAACGGCTCACGGCCTCGGCGCGGGTGCCGAACATGGTGCAGTCGACAAAGTTGGGATAGTCCTCCCACTCGCCAGTCTGCGCGTTACGGCGACGATCGTTCACGGCGACGCCAAAGGACAGAACCTGGGTTCCGCCGGCGGTGGCGCGCAGCTCGGGATCGCGGGTGAGGTTACCGGTGATGTTCACTCGATTGATGCTCATAACTCACTACTTCCTCTTGGGGCACAAGCCCAGTCCAAAACGACAGTCTTACTCCTGGTCGTCGCGACGGACGATCATGTGGCGGACCACAGCGTCGGTGATGCGCAGGACGCGATCAAGCTCGGCGATCTGGGTAGGATCTGCGTGGAAGTTGATGAGGGTGTAGTCACCATCGGTGAGGTCGTTGATCTCGTAGGCGAGCTTGCGCTTGCCCCACTCGTCAACGGAGTCGACCTTGCCAGCGCCCTCAGCGATCGTGGTATCGATACGCTTCATAACAGCGAGACGAGTCTCGGGGTCGAGCGACGGGTCAACAAAGAACAGCAGTTCATAAGCCTTCATATTGTCACCTCCTCTGGGCAAATGTGGCTTCAGGTCGTGAAGGTGCGCCTGAAGCAGGAAAAGACTTGGTAATAATATCTTTCAACCTCCCAGGCCGCAAGAATATGCAGCTACAACCTCATGACCTCCACATATG
>CAVCRP010000047.1:0-13904 GCA_963604655.1 uncultured Ruminococcus sp. | reverse complement strand
GAAACGGCGGTCGACGAAACTGGAGAGGAGGTATTACGAGCTCCTGTGCGAATTGGAGAGAACGCTCCCGCAAACTGCCTCTTGACAACTTATAGGAGCGTCGGTTTTCGTTTTGCCATCGGCGGTGTGGTCGGGCGGTGCCGCCCAAAGGTAGTAGATGGGCGGGTTTCGTGGCGGGCCTCCGCGGGGGCGGGCGCCCGGACGTAGTAGATGGCGCGGTTTCGCGGCGTGCCGCCCACGGGACGGGCGGACTGGGCCAGGATGGGCCCCGGATGAGCTGGCGGCGGCCATGCCGCCGCCAGCGGGCCGGTTCGGGCGGTGCCGGGGCATCGCGGTCCCCAGATGCGTGCCCGCGCGCACCCCAGAAAGTTTTTCCGAAAATGTCCTTGCATCGTCGTCCGAGTTCCCGTATAGTATTTTTTCGCACGGGGGCGTAGCTCAGCTGGGAGAGCGCTTGACTGGCAGTCAAGAGGTCAGGGGTTCGATCCCCCTCGTCTCCACCCGAGTATTGAATGAGGCTCCAACGCAAGTTGGGGCCTTTTTTCATATAGGCACACAAGGTCAAAGGCGGCACCATGATCCTCCTGGTCGACAAGATCGTGCGTTGAACGGGTGCCGCGAGCATGGTAGTATTTCACGACGTGGTGCAACGCTTCTCTACATGGAAGTCCTCCATTACCTTTGCAACCACTAATCATAAGGGCTCTTGGCGCAACGGTTAGCGCAGGGGACTCATAATCCCTGGGTTCTGGGTTCGAATCCCGGAGGGCCCACCACCGTCTACCAGCGGTTTCCCTGATATACAGTTAATCGGGGGAACCGCTTTACTATTGGCTTTTCCTTCTAGAATCCACTGGTTTCTTCTGGCTATCCACCACTATCCACCACTGATTTGTGCATAGATACGTTCTTCTTCTGTATTAAAGGTCTAAAAATGGGCTTTATAAACGACGCGCCAGCGCGTCTGCTCCCACTAAATTAGTTTGAAAATGCGGTGAATCGATCATCTCGAATTTGTGGCGCGTCCAGATCGGGCGTCTGGACGCGTTTTAGGGCCATCTTAGAGCTTGAGGCCCATCGATACTCTAAGTAATTGATTCGCCGCCCCATATCGCCTCTCATTGCCTTAGGCGAGGCCTTGAATGGTTAACAACGAGTCCGTCCGAGTTAGGTTCTTGAAAATCTTCTACAAGTCAGTTTTCTCAACAAGTGATTCTAGCGTGAAGCCTCCATTCGCCATGTCTGACGCCATGAAGGTATCGACCTTGTCGGCAGCATCGAGAATCGCCTCAACATTCAGATCGATATAGTGCTGGAAATCCGTCTTAAACTGTGTATGCCCGTGCATGCTTGAAATCGTCGGGGTCGAAACTCCGCTGGCGGCCATGAGCGTCTCGGAGGTGTGCCTGAGGTTGTTCACAGGGATAAACCTCAGTCCGTGCTTCCTCAGCGCGGTTTCCCAGTGGCCGCGAAGCGTTTCACCGGCACACGGAAGAATTCGCCGGTTGCTCCACTGCTCCAAAGCGTGTCTCACTGCGTCCCGTTCTGTTCCGATGAACGCCTCCGGCTTGATAGTCCTCTCCATGGTGTCGACGTATCCGTTGAAGACAGTTACGGTCCAAATCCCATCTGCAATTTCTCTCACTTTTGGGGTTGAACCCAATTTATACTTTGCTGCCGTCTCTGCCGCCAATTGATTTGCAGCCGCCTGGGCATCTTTTCGATTGCCCATAACGGTTTCAATCCTATATTTTGCTTTCCTGGACTTATGCCAGCATGTCTTGTGTCTGATGAGCCAACAGCCTTCAACCTGCTCGATTGACGGCTTCGTGGCCTCGAGAGCCGAAAGAAACCTGTCAGTAAACTCTGGAAGAACCAAAGCGTGCCTTTTAGACTCTTCCGTTTTGGTTACCTTAAGTCCGTCTTCATCCGTGTAGGCCGCATGAACATTCAGGAGAACATACTTTTTCACGCCTTGGGAAGTCGGCATTTTCAATACCTGAACGTCAGCTGGCGTTATGGCCAGGTTTTCTTCCTTGCGAAGCCCCGCGCTTCCGACCAACAGAGTCAGGTATGCCATCTCATCATCAGCTAGCGCGTCGGCAGCCTGCTTCAATTCCATTGGCGACCATGGTGCGGGGCGCTTCTTTTTCTTTGCCTTGGCGTCGAGGCCCGTTAGATCCATTTTGTGGCGCATGAATCCATCCGATTTGGCCCTATTTAAGATCGCCCTGTACGTCCGTAGCGTGTTTCTCGGGGTTCCCGACTGCTCGATGAGATTTCGAACATTAATCTCATCGAGATTCAAGAGGACTCGTTCGCCATGATTTGGGGAAATCCATTTCCGGTAGTTTTTAACATAACCGTCGATAGTGCTATTGGTCTTGCCTTCTTTTTCGAGGGCCGGGATAAACCTGCCATAAAAATACTGATTCAGCGTAATCTCAGGAATATCGCGTTCGGAAAGGCTGGAAGTCAATTCGACATAGAGCATAGAAGCTGCGGCCTGGGCATCCCTCATTGTTCCATGAATTGTTGCCCTTTTTGTGACACGCTTTTCCCGTGTGCCGGCCTCGACTCTAACCCTGAATACCTCTAAACCGTCGGTGTCGACGCCTATTTTCTCAATTTGTCCAATTTTATTTTTAGGCATTGTGGCTACCTCGTATTGTTTTCCAAGCTGGATAAAGAACTCTTGTGGTAAGGGTTCCGCTCGATCGTTTAGGCGGTCGTGGCTCTACCGTGAGAACTAGCTGGGGCGTTGCTTTTGGGAATATTTCCAAACCTCTTGTATTTCCCAGAACGGTTCATAGTGTCTGCGCTATCTGCAAGCTGCTTTCTTCCAGCTGAACTGAGAGACATATAGCTCTCCAACAGCTTTCTAAACTGTTGCCTATCTTCTCTATTCATTTCGGAGACCGCGGCATTAACTATTGAACGCATTTCGGAATCTTCGAGAAATGAGGGGGAAGAGAGCGATGCCGAGAATTTAGATCCAAGAATTGAATCAACTGATACAGAGAAATATATCGAGAGCTGGAGCAAAAGCTCATCTGTTAGACGCCTCGTCCCTTGTTCATACGTTCTGTAAGCAGAAAGCGAAATACCGAGCTCTTCCGCTACTTGTTTTTGAGTCATTCCACTATTGGAGCGAATGGTTTTCAGATTGTTGCCCATGGGTGCTCCTTTCTTTGAGCACCTTGTTTCTCAATTTGGCAAATTTTGAATTTAGGCATGGGTGATTTTGCCTCCAGCCGATCTTTAATCGTTATGCTGATTGGGCCACGGGGAGGAATGAGAATCACCGTTTGAAAAGGCCTGCTCAGAATCATTCAACAACAGGTCTTTTTCAAGCAAGCTTTCAATTAGCGAAAGCGCAATACCTTTCCCGTTGTCGTTTAAACGAATCCAAGCAGCCCGAAGCCTTTCAAAGGAGTCGTCGTTTACTTCGCCTGATTTTGTCGCAGCCTTTTCCAATTCCGTAAGGGCAATCAATGACTTTGCGGGGGGGAATGGCATGAAGATTACGCCATGAAGGGTCGATGAGATCAGACAGCCGCACGTTCAGTGCATTGCAAATAGCCTCTAAGGTCTCGTTTGACGGGAACCTTCGGCCCTGTTCGTATGACTGGTAGGTGACAAGCTCAACGCCAATTCTACGAGCCGCAACAGTCTGATTGATTTTTAGCTGTTTTCTGGCCTGCTTGAGATTCTGACCAAATAGGCGATTGATCTCAATCTCCTGCGGGCTCTTTTTTCTAGTCATCCTACCTCCCATTTAACAATTTTGTCTTATGGGATGTTTGGCGACTCGTACGACTTGTTTCAGGAATCTCGCGGATAGATGCGCTGGATCTCAACTCGACATAGAGCATCGATGCGGCTGCCTGGGCATCTCTCATTGTTCCGCGAACCGTTATCATTTTCGCGGAACGTTTGTCTCTTGATCCGGTTTCGACTCCAACCCTGAATATCTCTAAACCTTCGGTGTCGACACCTATTTTCTCGATTTGTCCGATTTTATTTTTAGGCATCTGGTCCTCTTTGAATCAAATTCCAATCTGGAGTCAGAACTATCGTGTTGATGCTGCCGCTTGCTTTTCTAAGCAATTTCTTGGGCACTCGAAAATTGAGAATGCCCGCCAAAGTTTTCAAACTTCCCCGAGCGAACCATCGTGTCGGATTCTTCGACTAGTTTTGTCTTGCCGCTCTCGTTGAGCTTGGAGAAGTTTGAGAGCAGCTCATGCAAAAGCGAGCGCTCTTGGGGTGTAAGGATGGTAGCTATTGCATTGAGAAACGACCTTGTTTTCGCGTCCTTTTGGAACTGCGGAGATGTTGGGTCGACCTTGTAAGCTGTGCCAAGAATTACGTCTATTGAAACATTGAAATAAGAGGACAGCTGCACAAGTTTTTCGTCAGAGATCCTCCTGGTCCCGTTTTCATATTTCCGATATGTCGACAGGCCGTACCCTAATTCCTCTGCCGCCTTAGGCTGCGAGATGTTCTTACTTTCACGAATCTGCTTCAGATTGTTTTGCATTTGCATCACCCCTCAATATGAGCCTAGGTGGTACAAAATGTTGTGACACGGTAAAAATTGGGTTATAGTATATACGCGTAGTAAAAATAGGGTCACAAAAGGAGGGTTTTATGCCGAATTGTATTGGAGCGGAACGAGTGAGGCTTCGCCTTTCGCAAACCGATCTTGGCGACAAACTCGGCGTCAGCAGAAGCATCATCGTTCGAATCGAACGCGATCCGAAGTCGGCAACTTACGATCAGCTCGAGAAGATGTCGCAGTTGTTCGGATGCTCCATTCAATACCTGCTTGGCGAGACCGATGATCGTCTTCCCCAGAAGGATGAGGTTGCGTAATGAGTAGCAAAGATAGGTTGGAGCCGTGGGCGAGTAGCAAATGGCTCTCCAAATCCGCGGCAGCCAAATACATCCATCGCCATGTCGATGCGGTACAGGGGCTCATTGAATCCGGTGAGATCCCAGCCGTCTACGGTGCGTTCAACCGTGGCGGATCGCGGACCATCTACATCAACATCGACGACCTCGACGCCTATATGCGCAGGACACCTTTCATAAAGGAGTCGAGCCATGAGATGCCGTACGAGGAGTATGCCTCTCTGCAGTCCCTGCAAGAGAGCATGTCAAAGCGCATGGCCCGCGACGGCCGTAAGGGGGCCGCATGATGGGTCCCGCATCGTTCCTGAAGACTGTTCAGTTTAGGGTGTCAGAAAAAAAGTGCGACTGGGAAATTAAGGAAGAGCCCCAGCCGCACCCGAAACGTGAGACCGTAGAAGAAGGGAGTTCACGGATGTGGAAAGGTGAACAGCGTCAACACGATCTCGACGACATAGGACGGTATCGCGCCCTCGTCGGTCAAGTTGATTCTACCATCGCTGTAGAGGGTCTAAACAATCAAGATCTAGCCGAATACGCGAATTCATGCAGAATGTGGACTGGATTTGCTGAAATTGCAAATGCGAGGGGGCGGGGCTATAACCGGCAGGCGCCGGTACCTGTCCTTCCCGAAACGCCGAAGGCGCTTTTGGCGGCGGGGATTCCTAACCTGCCCATCTGCCATACCGTGCGGCATATCGTACGGGAGACGACAATCTCCAATCGCTCACACAGGCACGGGATCGATCCTTCGCTGCTTGCGTCGGTCCCCGAGCTCCTTCAAGCTCCGGTTGCTGTCTTCAAGGCGGGTGCCGGAAGAGTCGCGGTCGCCTTGGATGCTGCTGATGCCATGGGTCAGCCCCTTGTTGCCTATTTCGATCTCGCGGTTCCCCTGTCTGTCGGCGGTGGTCAGTTCCGCTCCGGCGAGCTCGTAAATTTCATGCTGTCCGTTTACGGACGCGAATCCCTGATAAGTGAAATCGAATCCGCAAGGGCGGCGGGGGAGTGCAGCGTCTTCAACGAAGAGGCGTTGTTCTCCCTGGCGGTCCAGGCGCTGCAAAGGAGAGAGGCCGCATAGTGTCGAAGATTCTCGAGACAGAGACCGAAGGCTACGGTCCTTCGTTCGCCATACACGGCTTCATGCGCTATCTGGGTCTTAGGCCCGCACAGCTCGTGGCTTATGCCCTTATCTACTCCTTCACGGTGGATAAGGGTTGCTACGATTTTGGAGCCGCCGTTCTCGCGGACTGGTCCGGCACGAGCGAGCGCACTGCCCGCACGACCATCGCCTCCCTTCTCGAGATGGGCCTTATCACTGAGCGCGGATCGCACGTCCACGGCATGAACACCGTCGGCAGATCCCTTGTTGCAGCCGCAGATCCAATCGCCCGAGCCAGGGAGGCTTGGCAGGCGGACCATCCGGACACCGGAGGGGCTGCTCATCGAGCTTCACCGGAAAATATTTCACGTGAAAATACTTCCTCACCTGAAATTTCTTCACGTGAAGATTTCTCCTCACCTGCAATTATTTCAAGTGATGTTTCTTCACCTGAAGTTTCTTCACCTGAAAAAACTTCCTCACCGGAAAATATTTCACGTGAAAATACTTCCTCACCTGAAATTTCTTCACGTGAAGATTTCTCCTCACCTGCAATTATTTCAAGTGATGTTTCTTCACCTGAAGTTTCTTCACCTGAAAAAACTTCCTCACCGGAAAATATTTCACGTGAAAATACTTCCTCACCTGAAATTTCTTCACGTGAAGATTTCTCCTCACCTGCAATTATTTCAAGTGATGTTTCTTCACCTGAAGTTTCTTCACCTGAAAAAACTTCCTCACCGGAAAATATTTCACGTGAAAATACTTCCTCACCTGAAATTTCTTCACGTGAAGATTTCTCCTCACCTGCAATTATTTCAGGTGAATCCCCCTATATACCTATAAGTAATGACTATCCAGAAGATTGGACGGACGGATGGATGGAATTTCAAACCAACCAACCGGACGTCAATCCCGGAATGGACTCTCAGGTCGATACCGCAAGCGATTTCAGGAGAATCGCCGACGGCACGATTAACCGCAACAAGCTCGACGCCGCACGCCAGCCCTACGATGAGCTGCGCCGTCTCGGCTTCGGGGCCGACGAGATCGACACTGCGTGGGCTCGTCGGCAGGCTGAGGCCAAGGATGCCGGCTGCGAGGACAAATTCATGCCTCAGCTGCGGAAATGGCTGCTCGACACGAGTGTCAAGGGCTGCCGGAAGATGGTCGAGGCCGCACGTCAGCGAGCAGGCCACGGCGAAAAGCACCTGCGCAGGGCTCCCGACGGCGCCTGGTTGATCATCGGCGACGGGCCGGTCCATCCGGTTGTGGATGCGAACGGAATCGTCTATCGCGGCGATAGCAAGGAGGCCGCGATAGACCTGGCTCGCAAACAGGCCTCATCTTCTCTGTGAGCTGCTGAACGATCACGATTGAATAAATGTCGAAAGGGGAAGTGACATGGAAGGGAACTCGTGGGAAAGGCTGATCAGAACCGAGCGTAATGGGCGATCTGCAATCGTCGGGATTGAGGGCGAGAACCATGACTCGTCTCTTTCCGCAGACGATGGCGGAATCGGCGCTCGAGAGGAACGCGTCAGATGCGTTCTGTCCGAGCTGAGACATCTGGCCTCGATCAGAAGCCAGTGCGAGACGGCGCTCAGGCAGCTGCCATCCAGGTCGAATGAGAGGGAGCGGATGAGGAACCGCGTTCTGCATATCGATTCGACATTGAATCTCGTGATGGCTGTCGTCGAGGCATTGGACGTTTACGAGCCGGGGCTCGGATCTATCTTCCAGCTGTCTTATATCGACAACATGACGTGCGAGGGGATCGGCACGCTCTTGGGCGTGTCGAAAAGGACCGTCATCAGGAGGAGAAACCAGATCGTCGCGTTGATAGCGTCCGATGATGATCTCTACAGCATCATTGTGGGTGAGGTCGCATGAGCGGCATATTCCTTGGACGGGCGTTTATATGACCCGGAACATGACCTTGCTTGCAATCGTACTGCTGCTTGCCGTCGCCGGCCTAAGTTTTCTTTTTCGGCTAGATGGGTTGGCATTTCTACTCGTTCTCACCTCTGTTGCATTCGCTCTCGAGTATTTTGGCGGCGATGATGAGGATGACTCCGGGTGGAGGCCTTTATAGGAAAGCATCCGAATTTAGATCGAAAGCTATAAGTACATTGATTTAATAATGCGTTATGTCGTAGTTGCGTTATGTCGTAGTTGCACCCTTACTCTTTGCCTTATTTCATTTTGTCGGCCATTCCGCTTTTCAATTATTCGTCAATTCATATATTCATTAGTTCCATAGTTCCTTACTTCCGTAGTTCTGGTATTATGTATGTACAACCTTCAATGCGGTTTTGCCGCCATCGGTCCTTTGGGCATTGGAGGGTTATGTCTTCTTATCCTTATTACATTTCAATCATCAAGGTCATCTTCGGACTTGCCGCGCTCGTCGTATTTTTCGCGAGCGGGCTCGCCTATGCCCTTCTCCAGTTCATCGTCGGAGCGGCGGCGTGCCTCATCGCCATTCCGATCGCACTCGTGGTCATGAGCATTGCCAGCCGCTCTTAGTAAAAAGCTGGTCTGATCGTTTTCAATTTCATCCTGAAAGGAATCACCATGCCGAATTTCACCCCCGTGATCGTGTTCACCAACCAGAAGGGAGGCGTCGGTAAGACGACTTCCGCCGACGCCATCGCCGACGGGCTCCGTCGTCGTGGCCTCAAGGTCCTGGCCGTGGACATGGATCCGCAGGGTTCCCTCGGCCGCATCGAGTCGGATTGTGTCGCGAAGGGCACCTGCTGCAGCTCCAGTTTCCTCAAGGGCGTCCAGGTGGTCTGCACCGAGGACGGACAGGCGACGGTTCCCGGCGACCTCGATCTGGCCAACGTTTCCGACGAGAGGGACCTCGACGGGAACGAGATCAATGAGTATTCCCTGACGAAAGCAATTGAATCCGCTGTCTCCCAGCACAGGTTCGATGCGGTCGTGGTCGACACCCAGCCCGGGATGACCTTCTCTACGATTTCCGCAACTATCGCGGCCACCCATCTCGTCATCCCGACTACTGCCGATCGGCTCGGCACCGAGGCGGTCGAGCAGACCCTCGAGCTTCTCAGCGCCGTATCCGATTCCTATGAGGTGTCATGGATGAGTGCCCCTGCCGTGCTCATCACGCTCTACCGCGGCATCGCCAAACTCGCAAGGTCCTTTGCGTCCCAGATGGTCGAGGAGTTCCCCAAGATGGGCCTCAAGGTCTTCCAGCGCCGTATCGGTATAACTGTCGCCATCCAGGATGCTCAAGCTAACGGCCGAAGCATCTACGAGATGAACGTCCTCAAGGGCGCGGCGTTCGAGTACGACGTCCTTGTCGGCAACATCATGAACTGGTGCGAGCTCAAGCCCGTCGCCGGCGAAAACGAAGGAGTTGAGTAACTGTGGCCTCCAACCTGCCAGAAAACCTCGTCGGCGACATGATGAGCAACGCGCCGCGCTTCACCCTGCCTAATTTTGGAGCCCAGAATCGCCCTGCACCGCGCTCTGCGGTGCCTGCATCGCAAGATCCCGGCCAGAATAACGCCCCCTCGCCGTCTACCGTTCCCCCCGCGATAGTCCGTAAGGCCAAGCCTGTACAAGTCCCTGCTGCCGGAAAGGGCGCTTCTGGGCCGAGAAAAGAGAGGATTACCTTCTCGACTTCACCGGTTGAGTCCGAGATTCTCGAGCGCCGCGTGCTTGAGCTCAAGCTCAAGGGCGGTTCCAGGAGAGGCGCCAATGTCAGCCGCGTGATCGAGGATGCCCTTCGCGACCGCGTTAACGGCGGGGAGTTGGACCTTTCCGTTTTATACGATCCCAGGCGATCGATGGGCGCCACGCGCTATAGCCGTGCGGCGCTCATTCACCACGATGTCTACAAGAACCTCCTGGCTGGTCTCGTGAGCGCTCGCGCCGCGCATCCGGAGATCGGGCCCTCTAACCTCACCGCCAGTGCGTATATCAGGGCATGTATCTTGGCTTTGGATACCTGCGATTAGCATCTCGCATCCCGTTGCTCTTGGAGACCGATTCATGATGAACAAGAAATTATTACTCACCAAGATGAAAGAGGCGATTCCCGCGACGGTCGGGGCGACGATTGCCTTTGCCTTCGGCGCGTTCGCCATTTGCCTTACGATCTATTTGCCGGATGCCACACCAATCCGCCTATGCGAAAGTGTGCAGGGCCGGGTCGTGAGTTTCAGCGAGCTATCGTCAGGCAAGGGAAATGAGGTTCAGGTCATCGACTTGGAGGTCATGGGCGTCAATGGATGTTATGAGGCGAGTAATCGTAGGGAGCTTCGCGTAGAGAGTTTTGAGCTGGCCGAAGGGCTGGAATCTCTGAAAAAGGGATCCGAGATTGTCGCCAAGCTATCCGATGAGGCAATCGCCGATTGGAGGCTGGCGACCCCGAGCGAGCATGATGCCGCCGTGCGACAGCGTGAAAAACGTCAATTCGCCCTGAGATTCACGCTGGTCTTAGTATGTGTCTTCCCTCTGCTCTTCCTTGGATTTTGTTGCCTCGCGTAGTGCCATTTGCTCGCATGGTGGCATTTGCCGTCGCAAACGGTTCCGTCCCCAGCGCGGAGCCGACCCTTTTTCGTGCCCCTGCTGCCGCCCAGGGGGAGCGCTCGGAGGCCGCCTCCCCCTGGACCCCCACAGGCCATCCCCCGGGGCTCGCGTTGCACTCCCTTCCGACAGCCTGGGGCTACACATGGAGCCCCTACGGCCGTCGAAAGCGCGCACAACGCTCGCCCCTCGCAGGGGGACGGATGCGGCCCGTCCCCCTGCCACCCCCTCGGCCGCCGGCTGCGCCGGTGCTCCCGCGCTGCCGGGGCAGGTGCGGCCACCGCCGACGGCCCGCGCGGGGCGCGGCCGCGCGCCAGGGCGCCAACCCGACCGCGCACGCTCCGTCGCCGCGGGGGCCGCGCCCCGTCAAGGGCCCGCACGGAACCTCGCACAAACCCCCGCGCGGGGCGCGGCGGTTGGTGGAGGTTGCCGTGCAGACCCCTGACGGCGGGCGTCCGACCGCGGCGGGCATGCGCGAGTGCGCAAGCGACGCGCGGCGGGGTCGCGAGGGGCACGCGCAAGGGGCGGTGCCGACGCCGTGCGGATAGGAGGTCCGATCATGGGCGCAACGTTCATCAACGTCCCGATGGTGCAGGCAGATCCCTACGCCGTTCCCTACGAGGACGGCTTCAGCACCACCTTTTGGAGCGATTTCTCCATCGCGGACGCATTCGGCAAGGAGGCGGTCCAGGACACGTTCAATCGCGCCTTTGCCGAGTGGAAGTCCGACGTCCGCTATCTCACCGATCTCGTCGTGGTCCTGAACCATAAGATCTTCCAGCACTTCAACGGCGACCGCGAGCTGTCCAAGCTCTACGACTCCCTGTGGAAGATCGCGAACAGTTATGCGATGGAGAATCTCACAGGCAAGGAATTCGAGTATTTCTTCAACGTTACCGACTAGCATCCCCCCCCCAATGGCCGGGGCGGCGACTCGCCCCGGCCCAAATCGCGAAAGCCGACTTCCGTTCCATTTTTAGGAGGACAACATGAGGAATATGGAATCTATCATCAACGAAATAAAGGGCTCTGCTCTTGTAATAATCGGTCTGACGATTGCGATAGATTGCGGCATGTTTGCTGCTTGCTCTTGGTGCTTTCCTGCCGATATATACGATGCGGGATCATGCGACAGCTTGCAGGGTCGTTATGTTGGCTCAGAAAAAATCGTCTCCGGAAACGGCGACGGGGCCCGGGTGGTTGACTTGGAGATCGTGGGCATCAACGGGGGATACAAGGCGAGCAACTGCGATAAGCTCCAGGTCAAGAGTTTCGAGCTGTCCGATGGGCTGGATCTTCCCGAAAAAGACGGGGAGATCGTCGCCAATCTATCCGACGGCGTAATCCATAGTTGGAGATCGGCGACCCGAGGCGAGCGGGATGCGGCCAAAGAACAGCGTGAAAGCCGTGAGTTCTGCCAGCGTTTCACTCTTATTTGTTCCGTTATCTTCCCCCTGCTCATTCTTTTTTCCTGCTGCTTCATGTAGGGACTACCTATGCGGTGCCCAACGGGCTTGTAACTAGATCCAATTTCCAGGGCGGCTCCCCGCGCGGAGCCGACCCTTTTTCGTGCCCCTGCTGCCGCCCAGGGGGAGCGCTCGGAGGCCGCCTCCCCCTGGACCCCCACAGGCCATCCCCCGGGGCTCGCGTTGCACTCCCTTCCGACAGCCTGGGGCTACACATGGAGCCCCTACGGCCGTCGAAAGCGCGCACAACGCTCGCCCCTCGCAGGGGGACGGATGCGGCCCGTCCCCCTGCCACCCCCTCGGCCGCCGGCTGCGCCGGTGCTCCCGCGCTGCCGGGGCAGGTGCGGCCACCGCCGACGGCCCGCGCGGGGCGCGGCCGCGCGCCAGGGCGCCAACCCGACCGCGCACGCTCCGTCGCCGCGGGGGCCGCGCCCCGTCAAGGGCCCGCACGGAACCTCGCACAAACCCCCGCGCGGGGCGCGGCGGTTGGTGGAGGTTGCCGTGCAGACCCCTGACGGCGGGCGTCCGACCGCGGCGGGCATGCGCGAGTGCGCAAGCGACGCGCGGCGGGGTCGAGAGGGGCACACGCAAGGGGCGGTGCCGACGCCGTGCGGTTAGGAGGTCCGATCATGGACAGGAAAGAAGTCGATACGGTCTACGAAGAGGAAGCCGTCGACAGTACGCTCGCGGATATGGCCATGTGGTGCACGCAGCACAAGGGCGAGTTCCTTGACGATGCTTGGGCTGCGTTCGAGGCGCTCTGCGGCGATGAGGTCAGCTTCAAAGGTTGCGAGGGGATTGTCCAGACGATGCTCAACCTTGCCTTCACCGAGTGGATCATCTTCGACAGCAAGGTTTTCGGCCATGGGTGCATCGACGAATACCTCAGCCGTGTCGAGGGCGTCTCCGATCAGAGCAAGGCGATTCTCGGTGAGCTAAAGGACTCGGAGAGGTATGGGCTCTTCCGCTACGAAGGACTTTTCGAAGACGGCTCCCGCGACAAAGGCATCGTCGTCTCCGATGTCCTCGAAGAGGGCAGCTTCAAGGTCTATAGCACCTATCTGCACGGTTTAGCTATCGAGCGCTCCTTTGAGCCTGGAACCGGGCTGTCAGCGAGATTTGCGATTCTGGGAGGTCGCGCATACTTTGTCGGTCAGTTTCCAGCACACGACAAGGCATCGGTTGACGAGAGCGAGACCCTGAACCTGTACCGCAAGTGTTTGGAGATCGACTTTCCGTTCATCGTCGCTATGGTAGCCAGCACACTCGCCCCAAATGGCATGTTCAGCGGCAGCATGATCGCCCGCGTTACGGAGTCTGCCGCATAGGGGCTCAACACCAATGGCCGGGCTGTCCGCAGCCCTGCCCCAATCCGCTTTCGGCCCAGTTGAAAGCGAGGTGAGTAAAAAAGAAAAGCGAGCCGCATCTTTGGGGAGACGGCTCGCAGTAAAGCCCACGAAAACCATAGCGTAGAAAGGAATATCATGGGACTTATTGACTATATGATTTTAAGCGAGCGATTTCAAGGTATCAGGCGCGATTGCGTAAGGCCGTCTCTGGTGGACGCAATGATTCTGCTCAAGAGCCTTGCTCCCATCGCACTGCTCTACTTCTTTGGAGTCAGGTTGCTGGTGGGCTTCAATTACGCCATCTTCGTCGTGTTTTTCCTGCACTTCTATCTCAAACGCGAGGAACAGGTCTTGTCAACGCTGTTCGATGATTCAGGCACCAATCGCACAGTGAGCCGATAGGATCGGTTTCTCACCTTGGGTCGGCCAGCGACGCTGGGCCGACCCTTTTTCGTGCCCTTGCAGCCGCCCAGGGGGAGCGCTCGGAGGCCGCCTCCCCCTGGACCCCCACAGGCCATC
>CAVCRP010000046.1:0-14678 GCA_963604655.1 uncultured Ruminococcus sp. | reverse complement strand
AAAGGGCGGAGGCGGGGCATGCCCCGCCTCTTACACCACATCTCTGCGCGCTACCCGGAACCCGGTCAAAGTTAAGTTATTTCGCTGTGTTAGGCCAAAACGTCCGACAGGATCTCGATCAGACTGTCCACGTCGGATTCCTCGCAGACGAGCGGCGGCAGGAAACGCAGCGTATGGGCACCCGTAGCGTTAATCACGGCACCAGCCCCCAATGCACGGGCCACAACGTCGTGTGCATCACCCGCAGTATCGTCCAGATCGCAGCCGAGCATCAAGCCGCGGCCACGCACCTCGGTCACGTTCGGCAGCTTGGCGAGCTTTGCCTCCATATAGGCGCCTACCTTGGCAGCGTGGTCGGCATAATCGCCGCGCACGAGTGCGGAGAGCGTCGCGGCACACGCCGCGATGGCCAAGCAGCTGCCGCCAAACGTCGAGCCGTGGTCGCCCGACTTAAACACGTCGGCAATCTCCTTCTTTGCTACGACGGCACCCATGGGCACGCCATCAGCAATGCCCTTGGCAAGGCTCATGATGTCGGGTTCCACGCCATAGGCTTGGAATGCAAACGGCTTGCCGCAGCGGAAGATACCGCACTGGACCTCGTCGGCGATAAGCACGGCGCCCACTTCGTGTGCCAGGTCGCGCGCTGCCGCCATAAACTCCTCGGTCATGGGGTGCACACCGCTCTCGCCCTGAATCGGCTCGAGCATCACGGCGCAAATTTCGCCCCCCAGCTGCTTAAAGATCGCACGCAGTTCATCGATATCGTTGGGCGTGCAGGCCACAAAGCCACCCGGCAGCGGGCGGAAACTATCCTGCAGCCAATCCTGCATAGTGGCGGCAATGGTCTCGAGCGTACGGCCGTGGAAGCCGCCGCGCATGCACACGATGGTGTTGCCGCCGTTACCGGCACGCTTGGCGTACAGGCGCGCGAGCTTCATCGAGCCCTCGTTGGCCTCGGCGCCGGAGTTGGCAAAGAAGGTCTCCCAAACCTGCTCATCCGCAGCCGGGGCACCAAGAGCAGCTGCCGTGGTCTCATCGCCGGCGACAATGGCATCGGCAAGCACGCGCGCACCATCTACGTCGTCGTTAGCAAGCTTGGACAGCAGCGCCGCGACCTGTCCACGCTGCTCGATGTAGAAGTAATTGGAGACATGCATGAGCTTTTTGGTCTGTGCCTCGAGCGCCGAGAGCACAGCCGGGTCGCCATGACCTAGGCTGCACACGCCGATGCCGGCAAGAAAGTCGAGGTACTCACGACCATCGTCGCCGGTGAGCTTCATGCCGTGACCCTCGACAAACTCGACCGGAGAGCGGCCAAAGGTATGCATAACGTAATGGGATTCAAGCGATTGCTGAGCTGCAAGTGACATGGGATGCCTTTCGTTGAGCGCCGGACGGCGCAGGCCTATGGGTGCAGAAATGGGGCGGCTGAGGGTCAGTTAGACCGTCTGAAGCTTCTCGACCTCGTCGAGGTTCTCGGTCAGACGCGCAGCAAACGTCGAAAGCGGATGCGGATGCGTATCGAACTCGTAAGCCGTCTCGGTGGAATGGATCACGGTGCCGACGCCGGCATCGGTCAGCAGCTCCAGCAGCAGCGAATGCGGCGTGGTGCCGTTGATGATGTGAGCGCGAAATACGCCGCCGGCAAGCGCATCGACGGCCGCGTGCAGCTTGGGAATCATGCCCTTATCGACCTCGCCGCCGTAGAGCATTTCGTTAACCTCGTCGAGTGTTAGGTTGGAGATGAGTGAGTCTTTATCGCTAAAGTCCTTGTACAGGCCGTCGACGTCGGTCAAAAAGATCGCCTTGTGCGCGTGGAGCGCTGCCGCAACGGCACCGGCGGCGGTATCGGCGTTGATGTTGAAGAAACCGCCGTCCTCCCCCGCCGCGACGGTAGCGATGACGGGGATGTACTCGCTATCGAGCAAGCGCTCGATATAGTCGGTGTTGACGTGCGTCACTTTGCCCACGCGACCGAGCTCGGGGTCGAGCGGCTCGGCGATGAGCGTGCCGGCATCGCTGCCCGACACGCCCACGGCCAGGTTGCCGTGGTGGTTGATGGCAGCAACCAGCTCCTGGTTAACCTTGCCGCCCAGCACCTCGCGCACGATATCCATCGTCGCCGGCGTGGTCACGCGCTGGCCGTTCTTAAACTCGACGGGAATATCGTAATGGCTCAGCGCCTCGTTAATAGCCTTGCCGCCGCCGTGCACGATGACGGGGCGCATACCGATGATCTTAAGGAGGACGATGTCGCTCATCACGTCGCGACGCAGCTGCTCATCAACCATGGCGGCTCCGCCATATTTGATAACAACCGTCTTGCCGGTCAGGTTCTTAATCCACGGCAGCGCTTCGAACAGCAGCTGCGCGGTTGCTTCGTTGGATTCGCTCGAACGACAATCGCGTGCGAATTTCATAATCTGCCTCGTCTTTCTTGTGGCTATCGCGCCACACCTCGTTGACCGCAGTCACAGCGGGATGTGCGGCACGTCCAGAGTCTAGGAACGGTAGTCGCCGTTGATGGAAATGTACTCGTGCGTAAGGTCGCAGGTCCAGACGGTGGTCGCCGCGTCACCCGCGCCCAGGTCGGCCGAAATCACGATCTCGGGCGCCTCAAAGCGACGCAGCGCCTCATCCTCGTCAAAGGGAACGGTCAGGCCGTCACGGCAGACGGGCATGCCCATCATGTCGATGGAAACATCTTCCTGGTTAAACTGCACGCCGCACTTGCCCAGTGCCATGGCGACGCGGCCCCAGTTGCAGTCGTGGCCGGCGATGCAGGTCTTGACGAGCGGCGAGTTGGCGACGGCACGGGCGGCAATATCCGCCTCTTCGTCGTTGAGAGCGCCGGTGACATTGACCGTTACGAGCTTGGATGCGCCTTCGCCATCGGCGGCGATATTGCGCGCCAGGCTCTCGCATACCTCATGCACGGCAAAGGCCAGCTCGTCGAAGGCGTCGGAGCCCTCGACAATGGGTTCGGCATCTGCAGCAGCGGCACCAGAGGCAAGCATGATACAGGTGTCGTTCGTCGAGGTGTCGGAATCGACCGTTACCTTGTTGAAGGTCTGCTTAACGGTCGAGAGCAGCAGGGCGTGGAGCGCCGCAGGCTCGACGGGAGCATCGGTGGTGATGATCGCGATCATGGTGGCCATGTTGGGCATGATCATGCCCGAGCCCTTGCACATGCCGCCCACCGTATAGACATTGCCCGCATGGCCCTCGGCATCACTGGCGTAGGACACGGCATATTCCTTGGAATGCGTGTCAGTCGTCATGATGGCGCGAGCGGCATCGGCGCCACCGTGGGCAGAGAGCGCCTCGTAGGCAGCAGGAATGGCGGTCTCAAACGTGTCGATCGGCAGAATCTGGCCAATCACGCCCGTGGAGGCAACCAGAATCTGCTGGGGCTCGCAGCCGATAACCTGCGAGGCGATGTTGCACGTCTCACGCGCGCAGGCAAGGCCGGTCTCACCCGTGGCGGCGTTAGCATTGCCAGAGTTAACCGAAACGCCGGCGATGATACCGTAGCCCTTGTCGGCGCCGCCTAGGTTGGCGCGGCTCACCTGCACAGGCGCCGCGCAAAAGCGGTTGGTGGTAAACACGCCGGCGCCGGGGCAGGGCTCATCGGGCACGACGAGCGCATAATCCAGGCGCTCGGGATTCTTGCGGAATCCGGCATGGATGCCTGCTGCCTTAAAGCCGGCAGCCGCCGTAACGCCGCCCTCGACGGCGTGAATCTTAATGTCAAACAGCTCGGTATTCATCGTCTTTATGACTCCTTATATCAAACAAAAAACGGGCATCGGTTGGTGCGCCATGCCAGTCGCAATCATGAGACCAGCTTAAGAGTGGCGCCCCACTCGATGCCCAACTACCAAATCGTTAACAATCGAATGTGCTACACCGGGCACGCCACTGTGGGCAAGCCTCGTCGCTCGTCAAAACCAAAGACGATGTTGGCGCACTGGACCGCCTGGCCTGCTGCACCCTTGCACAGATTGTCGATGGCGCCCGTCGTCACCAGCACGCCCGCGCGCTTGTTGAGCGCGAGGCCGATTTGGGCGGCGTTGGTACCGACGACCGAAGCCGTCTTGGGCTGCTGGCCGGCATCGAGTACGCGCACGAAGGTGCGACCGGCGTAGAACTGCTTGTAATAGTCAACGACGTCCTCAAGAGCCAGGGCATCGATAGCCTGCGGCGCAAGCGGTATCGTCACCGTGGAAAGCAGGCCGCGCTTGAGCGGCGCCAGGTGCGGGGTAAAGACGACGCGATCGGTCAGGCCCAGGATTTGCTCGATCTCGGGCGTGTGGCGATGCTTGCCCACGCCGTAAGCCTCCAAGTTCTCGTCGGCGCTGCAAAAATGCGTACGGGCGTTGCAGGACTTACCGGCACCCGTCACACCGCTGATGGCGTCGATGATCACAGGGCCGTTCTGGGCAACCCAGCCGGCGCGCACGGCAGGCGCGGCGGCAAGGCTCGTTGCGGTGGGATAGCAACCGGCGCAGGCGACCAGCACGGGCTTGCCGTCGGCGTGGTCGGATGCAGCGGTCTCCAAATCCTGGCAGAACAGCTCGGGCAGGCCGAAGGCGCGGGTCTTGAGCAGCTCGGGGCTCGTGTGCTCAGCGGCATACCAAGCCTCAAACACAGCCGGATCGCTCAGACGGTAGTCGGCCGAAAGATCGAAGCAGGACACGCCCGCGGCGAGCAGGGCGGGCACCTGCGCCATAGCGGCCGTGTGCGGCACGGCCAAAAAGACGGCGTCGCAGTTCTTGAGCTCGGGAGCATCATGCGTCGTGAAGACAAGGTCGCTTACGCCGGCAAAGCTCGGGTAGACCGCAGACAACGGCTGGCCGGCATCGGCGTTGGACGTAATGGCAACAAGTTCAAACTCGGGATGACCGAGGACGAGGCGAATAAGCTCGGCGCCGGCATATCCAGCCGCACCGACGATTCCTACCTTGAGGGGCATATCTAACTCCTTGTCTGTGGTTTATGCACTGATGCGCAACCCACAGCCGTCGTTATGAAGTGGGTTGAAACTTTAGCACCAAAAGATGCATATATACGCAAATCTTTTGCATATTCATGCATTGAAACATTCCCGACACATTCGCTCGAAGGAATTGACAAAAAGAAGCGGGCCCCGCAATGACCGACGCGCCTTACGGCGCCGGACAATACGGGGCCCGCCCATGTTGCAATTAAGTTGTTGGGATGAGCCTGCCTGACTAGAGCTCGACCGGCACCCATTCGTCATGGTTGCAGATAAAAGCCTCGGGGTCCTCGACGCTAAAGAAGACGAGCGTGGGGTCGTTCGGCCCCTCATAATGCTCGCCCAGGCGCTCTAGATGCTTCCATCCGGCCTCACGCATATCGCCCGCCGCCTGGTCATCCAGGCCGGCACGCCCGCGCAAGATGAGCCAGCCATGGCCCGGCCACCAGCTCGTGGCCTCAAAGCGTTGATTTTGCAACAGCTCCTGCCACACGTCTTTGGTGCGTGCCGTCACAAACCACAGCTTGCCGTCCTGAATCTGAGCAAACGAAAACGGACGAACATGCGGCTGTCCGTCCACGCTCGTCGCCAAGTACCACGCCGGCACCGACGTCAGATACTCCAACACCGTATTCAATCCGTCCATGCATCCTCCTGTCACCAGTCCAATTGTGTGAATTAGAGCTCGAGCTGTTCCTCGCTGCCGTCGATATCGCAGAAGCGGGCGGCGATGTTGCGGACCGAGAAGAACGCGAGACGGCCGTCGTTGGCGCTCTCGTGATCCTCGCCGATGCCCACCATGCGCTTAAAGCCAGCCTGGCGCACCCGGTCGCTCACGACCGCGTCGTCCTCGAGCGCGGCTTCGCCGGTCAGCACAATCCAGCACTCCCCCGGTTTCCAGCCCGAAACCTCAAACTTGGGGTTCGCACTCAGCTCGGCCCACACGTCCTTGTCACGCGAGGTGCAAAACCACAGCTTGCCATCATCGACCATGGCAAACGAGAACGGCCTTACGCGCGGCTGATGCCCGTCAGCCACATCGATCGTAGCCAGATACCACGCCGGAATGCGCCTAAGGTACGAGCAGGCGCGCTCGAGCTGCGCTGTGCGGTCGTTGTCGGTCATAGGGACCCCTTTCTTGCGCTCGAATCGCGCCTAAACAAGTTGAAGGTTGATGACGATGACGCACGCGAGCAGCAGCGCCGTCACCACCGCAGCCAGCACATCCCTGCGGCCAAATGCAAGCGTATGCAGGCGGGTGCGGCCCTGCTCGCCGTGGTAGCAACGGACATCCATGGCGGCCGACAGCGTCTCGGCATGGCGGAACACGCCCGTGAACAGCGGAATCGCCACGCTACCGAGCATGCGCACGCCACCGAGCGGACCACCTGTCACGCGCGCACCGCGACTTGCCTGCGCGTCCGCCGTCTGCTTCATTTCGGTGGCGAACTGCGGCATAAACCGCAGCGCGATACCCATGATCATACCAAGCTCATGCGCAGGAAGCCCCACATGCGCAAACGGCGCGAGCAAGCGTTCAAAGCCCGCGGTGAGGTCGAGCGTCGGTGTGGTAAGCGTGATAGCGCTCATGCCGGCCATCATCAAGGTCAGACGGCACGCCATAAAAGCGGCGGAATACAGTGAGCCCTCGCTTATCTGCAGAAAGCCGAGCTGCCACAGGATGCGCCCGCTTTGGTCAGAAAACAGGTTGAGCACCGCAACCACCACGACGATCGCCAGCAGCGGCGCCATCGACGACAGGACGCGACGAGCCGGCACCCGGGACACGGCATAGATCAGGGCAACGAAGAGTGCGACAGGGGCCAGCCCGCTGAAGCTGCTGACCGTGAGCGTCGTAATCAGGAATACAAAACCCAGCAGTAGCTTGGTGCGCGGGTCCAAGCGGTGAATCGCGCTATCCCCGGGGTAGTAACTGCCAAACGAAAACGCCTCCATTAGCAGCCCTCCTCTTGCGCGACCGTCTCGAATTTGGCCTTGTCCACGGCGCTCGAAACGCCACCCGAGCGACCGATCAGCAGGTCCGCCAACTCATCGGCCAGCGACCCAACCGTATAGAGCCCAGCGCAGCGCAGCGGCACGCCGGCCTCCGCAAGCGCCAGCGCCATGCGCTGGGCAGCGGGAACACCCAAGCCGATCGACTTGAGCTCATCCGCATGCGCAAAAACTTGCGCGGGCATGCCCTCGGCAAACACCGCGCCCTCGTTCATCACGACGATACGGTCGCAGCAATTTGCAAGGTCATCCATGCTGTGCGAGACCATAACGACAGTCAGGCCCTCGCGGTGAAGCCGATCAATGAGCTCCAGGAAATCCCTGCGCGCCGCCGGATCGAGACCCGCCATGGGCTCATCGAGCACCAGGACCTCGGGCTCCATGGCGAGCACGCCGGCAAACGCCACGCGGCGCTGCTGCCCGCCCGAGAGCTCAAAGGGGCTCTTGCCGCCCACCGTGGCCAGATCGAGACCCACGCGCGCGAGCGATGACTCGACGCGGCGGTCAACCTCGTCTTGCGGCAAGCCAAGATTGTACGGGCCAAATGCCACGTCCTGCGCCACGGTCTCGGCAAATAGCTGGCGCTCGGGATACTGAAACACCACGCCGACCTTGGCCTTAACCGCGGCGGCGTCTTTCTTGTTTGACAGATTGAGCCCCAACGCGCAAACGGATCCCTCCTGGGGACGGATCAGGCCGTTGAGATGCTGGACCAGTGTCGACTTGCCCGAACCGGTATGGCCCGCCAAGCCCAGAAACTCGCCACGACACACCGTCAGCGAAACATCGCGCAATGCCCACGGGCTACTGGGGTCGTTCCCCCAAAGGGCCTGCTTGGTCGATGCACCCTCGGCAGCCGAGCGCTTGTGCCAGCGACGGCGCTCGCGAGCGCTCAGCGAATAGCTGTACGAAACATGGGAAAGCTCGATAACGGGGTCCGAGGCGTCGGGCTCATCGGTCGCGGCGGATTCGGCGGCAACGGTATCCGAACGCAGCGGCATAGAGCGCAACGCAGGATTCGTCATGCCCAGCTCGACATAAACTCGCGAAATCTCGGCGACCATGTCCGCCTCGCGCACCTGTGCGCAAACGGGCACGCCCTTCGCACGAAGCGCCCTGCCCAGGCAGCACGACGCCGGCATGTCCAAGTTGAGCTGCTCGAGCTCGTTCGCCCGCGTCAAGATCTCGTCAGGCGTGCCGAGCATGGCAACGCGCCCCGCTCGGAAGACTGCAACGCGATCGGCCTCGGCGGCCTCTTCCATAAAGTGCGTAATCATCACGATGGTCATACCGCGATCATGTAGCGCATGACAGGCCTTCATAAGGCCTTTGCGTCCGCGCGGATCGAGCATCGAGGATGCCTCGTCCAAAATGAGTACGCGCGGCTCCATGGCGAGCACGCCGGCAAGCGCCACGCGCTGCTTTTGCCCGCCCGAGAGCGCGTGGGTCTCGTGGCGCTCAAAGCCCACCAGACCCACCGCCTTCAGCACCTCGCGCACACGCTGCGCAATCTTGGCAGATTCGACCCCAAGGTTTTCGGGGCCAAAGGCAACATCGTCCTCGACAAGCGTCGCCACGAGCTGATCATCGGGATTCTGAAACACCATACCCGCGGTCGAGCGGATGTCGTAGACCAACTCGGGGTCGGACGCGTCCATGCCGTTGACGCGCACCGTTCCCGCATCGGGCTGCAGCAGCGCGTTCAGGTGCTTGGCAAAGGTCGACTTGCCCGACCCATTGCCACCGAGGATGCAGAAAAACTCGCCATTCTCGATGCTCAGATCGATACCGTCGAGCGCCTGAGCGGCACCGTCATAGCTAAAGGAAACGCCCCGACACTCAATCATGCGCGGCCTTTGACCTGGTCCTTCTTGGGCGTGATGAGATTAGAGACCGCCTTGTACACCGCCAGCGTCAACACCGAGTTGAGCACGGTCTTGATGAGGTTAAACGGCAGCACGGCGGGGATCATGAGCGGCAAAATCACATCGGCCGAGCCGTACCAGAACCAAACGCCAATGGTCAGGTTCGCAACCATGGACAACGCCGTAGCGGCAATGACGCCCAGCGCCAGGCCAATCACGGCGCCCTTGTAGGTGTGCATCTTCTGATAGACGATAGCCGCGGGCAGAATGTAGCCCAGCGTGGCGACCAGGTTCATAAGCGCACCGACCCAATCACCCGTGGTGAGCGCATGGATAACAATCGCCATGGCGGCAACAGCAGTACCGGCACCGGGGCCATACGCAAATCCGCACACCATCGCCGGCACCAGCGACGGGTCATACGTCAAAAACGGCGCCGAAGGAAGGATGGGCAGCTGCACATACATAAACAGCGCTCCCAAGGCACACATCAGCGCCATGGTAACGAGCTGTTTGGTGCTCCACCTATTCGTGTTCTCAAAATGGATATGCTGCGACTGTTCAGACATAAGATCACCTGCCTCTTTCATCCGGACTCTAACCGTTGGTACTGGGATCTCACCAGTTCAGCCGGCATGCGAACCAACGCACACACGGGTCGCGGACTCATCGGCTCGGTCGCAGGCACCTCGCCTGCACCACGGCATCCCTTCGACACCGCCCGATTTACCGCCAGTGGGGAATTCCACCCCGCCCTGAAACAGCAATTGCAAGTGTAGCACGAGCGGGTATTAACGCAAGTATGCTGAGGTTAATTTGTGGCGGGGAAACGCCCCAGAAATACGCCCGGACAGAGCACCACATCAACCAAGTTGTCTATCCTTCCCAAAGTATTGTGCTTTTCGCGGCAAAGCCGCGAAACAGCAAAAGGGACCAGCCACCCCAACAACCACGTCTCCCACCCATCCCAAAGTAGCGCGCCTTTCGCGCAAAGCGCGAAACAGCGAAAGGGACACGCATCCCCATCAGCCACGTCCTTCTCCGCGAGCCGACCTCAAGGCCGTAAACGCAGGGAATCCGGGGGCGTGACGGGGACTTCTCTCCGGAACTCTCCGCAGGACGCAAAGAGGCTCCGCAGCGCGAAGCGCGATGCGGAGCCTCTTTGCATGTCCGAGGACGTTCCGGAGAGAAGTCCCCGTCACGCCCCCGGATTCCCGGTGGGAGTTCTAGACCTTGTCGGCCTTAGTACATACCGCCGCCCTGCTGACCAGCGGTGGCAGCAGCGATAGCGTCCTCAAGCTGAGTGTTCTTGGGCACATCGGAGACGGTGGCCTCGGTGATGAGGATCAGGCTGGCGACAGAAGCAGCGTTCTGCAGGGTGACGCGGCTGACCTTGACGGGGTCGAGAACGCCCATCTCAATCATGTCGCCCCACTCGCCGTTGGCAGAGTTGAGACCCTGGCCAGCGGGCAGCTCGGCAACCTTGTCGACCACGACGGCACCCTCATAGCCAGCGTTCTTGGCGATAGTGGCGACCGGAGCGGTCAGAGCCTTCTTGACGATGTCGACGCCGATCTTCTCCTCGGGGTCAACAATCTCGACGGAATCGAGCGCAGGAGCAGCGTCCATGAAGGCGACGCCACCGCCGGCGACAATGCCCTCCTCGACAGCAGCACGGGTAGCCTGCAGGGCGTCCTCGACGCGGTGCTTGATCTCCTTGAGCTCGGACTCGGTAGCAGCGCCGACCTTGATGACGGCCACGCCACCGGAGAGCTTAGCCAGGCGCTCCTGGAGCTTCTCGCGGTCGAAGTCAGAGGTGGTGTTCTCGATCTCGCCCTTAATCTGAGCGATGCGGGCGTCGATAGCCTCCTTGGAGCCAGCGCCGCCGACGACGACGGTGTTGTCCTTGGAGATGGTGACGGACTTAGCGGTGCCGAGCATGTCGGCGGTGATGTCAGCGACCTTCACGCCCAGCTCGTCCAGAGCGGCCTGGCCACCGGTAAGGACGGCGATGTCCTCGAGCATGCGCTTGCGACGATCACCATAGCCCGGGGCCTTGACGGCGCAGACGTTGAGGGCGCCACGAATCTTGTTGAGGACCAGGGTGGGCAGAGCCTCGCCGTCGATGTCCTCAGCAATGATGAGCAGGCCACGGCCGGCGCGCTGGACAGCCTCGAGAACAGGCATGATGTCCTGAACGCTGGAGATCTTCTGGTCGGTGATGAGGATGTACGGATCCTTCATCACGGCCTCCATGCGGTCGTTGTCCGTGACGAAGTAAGCGGAGACGTAGCCCTTGTCGAACTGCATGCCCTCGACGGTATCGATGGTAATGTCAAACGTCTGGGAATCCTCGACGGTGATGACGCCGTCCTTGCCCACGACCTCCATGGCCTCGGCGATCTTCTCGCCAACCTCGGGGTCACCAGCGGAGATGGTACCGACGGAAGCGATCTGCTCCTTGGTCTCGACCGGCTTGGCCTGCTTCTTCATCTCGGCGACGGCGGCGTTGACGGCCTTGTCGATGCCGCGACGGATGGCCAGCGGGTTAGCGCCAGCGGCGACGTTGCGCAGACCGTCGTTGACGATAGCCTGAGCGAGCAGGGTTGCGGTGGTGGTGCCGTCACCCACGGTGTCGTTGGTCTTGGTGGCGACCTCCTTCACCAGCTGAGCGCCCATGTTCTCGATGTTGTCCTCGAGCTCGATCTCCTTAGCGACGGAAACGCCGTCGTTGGTGATAGTCGGGGCACCGAACGTGCGCTGCAGAGCGACGTAACGGCCCTTGGGGCCCATGGTGACGGTAACGGCGTCGGCCAGAGTGTTGACGCCCTTGGCGAGCTTAGCGCGGGCATCGGTGTTGAACGTAATGTTCTTTGCCATGGTAGGTAATCCTCCAAAAGAAATGTGAGTCGCGTCGCCGCTTCCGAGTCCTATGCGGCGTGCGCGTTCAAAGACGAATCAGAGATTCTGACGAGACTAGGCCTCGACGACGGCGTAGATGTCGTCGGCGCGCATCAGCAGATACTTCTCGCCGTCGACCTTGACCTCGTTGCCACCGAACTTACCGTAGATGACAACGTCGCCGACCTGAACGTCCATGGGGATACGCTCACCCTTGTCGTTGACCTTGCCGGCGCCAACGGCAACGATGGTGCCGCGCTGCGGCTTCTCCTGAGCGTTGCTGGCGATGTACAGACCAGAAGCGGTCTTCTGCTCGGCCTCGTCGGGCTTGACCAGGACGCGATCTGCAAGCGGCTTCAAAGACGACATGCTTGTTTCCTCCTTTTTGGGCCGCGCGGTTGTGCCGCGCGGGTTAACCCATTTGTTTGCGTACGCGTTGAATGGTACCCACGAATGACGGGTTATACAACACGGAGTCAAAAAATCTTATTTTTTGGCACTTAGATTTTCTGAATGCCGGGGGATAACTTGTGCGCGGCTCCCGGGGCGGACCGGAGGGCATGAAGTTTGCTGCTCTACAGTCCTGCGCAAGGCGGAAAGCACATTAAGTGCTTTCCTTTGCGTGCGGAACTCGCGACAAACTTCATGCCCTCCGGTCCGCCCCGGGAGCTGGGGTAACTTATTCGGGCCCGGCGTTCAGAAAAGTCAGTGCAGCAAAATGGCGATGCGGATGGGATGTACAAGAAAGGGGCACGTTGCTGGAACGTGCCCCTTTAAGTTGCGGTGGAATATGGACTGTTTTTGGCTGTTGAGGCGTTATTTAGTCCGTATTTCACCGCAACTGATGGATGGGGTATGGGGCTAGCGCTCGTAGATGAGGTTGCCGGATAGGTAGGTGGCTTGGACTTTGGTGGTTTGGAGCTCTTGGGGGTCGATGGTGAGTGGGTTTTGGTCCAGGACTACCAGGTCGGCGTATTTGCCGGGTTCCAGGCTGCCGAGGTTTTGCTCGTCACCGGCCGCGTAGGCGCTGCCCAGGGTGTAGTTGCGCAGGGCCGTGGCCGCATCGATACGCTCGCTCGGCAGCCAGCCGCCCTCGGGCCAGTGGCTTTTGGGATCTTGGCGCGTGATGGCCGTGTAGAGCACATTCATGCTGGTGACGGCCGTGATGGGGCTGTCGGTTCCGAAGGCTTGGCGGATACCGCGCTGCTTATAAGTCGCAAACGGCCACATGATGCGGCTGCGCTCCAGACCCAGGTCGCGCTCCGGACCGCCCGGATCGAGCGTGATGTGGCAGGGCTGGCTCGAGGCAATGACATTGAGCTTGCGCAGGCGGTCGATGTCCTCGGGCAGGAGGTTCTCCAAATGCTCCAGGGTGTTATGGCCGTGTTGGGGCAGGCCGCAGAGCTCCGCGGCCTCCTCAAAGATATCGAGCGCGGCATGGATGGCGCCGTCGCCGATGACGTGGATGCGCACGGTATGGCCGCGCTCCGCCGCCGCAAGGACCAGTTTGCGCATACGCTCGGCAGGAACCGTCAGGCGGCCCTGATCGCCAGGGAAACGCGGATTGGTGTAGGGCTCGGTGAGATACGCCGTGTGTTCACTCGACACACCATCGAAAAACTGTTTGAAGCCCGGCGCCGAGAGCAGTGCGTTGTTGGCATAGCGTGCCTGCAGCTCTTCCAGGCGCGATTGGTCGTCCAGCAGCGTGGGGAATAGATGGGCACGGATGCCCAGCTTGCCGGCTGCCTGTAGCTTGTCGTAGACGTCGTCGCGGATAAAGTCACAGCCCGGCATGGGCATGAGTGACATGTCGCAGATTGAGGTGATGCCTTGCTCGGCCATACGCTTCATCTGGTCGGCGTAAGCGCTCGCGATGCGGTCCTCGCCCAGCCACTCAAGACAGCGCGGCAGCAGCTGCATGGCAGCCGCCTCGTGAGCAATGCCCGTGAGCTCGCCATTTGCATCCTTATCGTAGCTGCCACCCGCCGGTGGCTCGCTGTCGCGCGTGACGCCAAGCGCTTCGAGCGCGCGGGTGTTAAGCCACAGCGTATGACCGTCGCCCGAATACATAACGCAGGGGCGATCGGGGAAGGCTGCATCGAGGGAGGCCTTGGTAGGATGCTCGGGCGGATCCCAGCGGTAGTCGCGCCAGCCCTGGGTCACGACCCAGGCGTCATCGGGCAGACCTCGGGAAAACTCGAGCGCATGCTGCACCAATGCCGCCTCGGACGTACCCATATCCATGAGCATGTACGGCGAGGAACCGACCGAGGTATGGAAGAAGTGCAGATGAGCGTCATGGAAACCGGGGCAGACAAACTGCTCGCCGTAGTCGATAACCGACGTGGCGGCAGGAGCGGCGACAATCACGTCATCGGGCGCACCGACTGCGACGATACGGTCGCCTGCGATGGCAATCGCCAGCTCGCGGGCGGTATCGATGCCGTCTTGCGCGGTGAACACGTTTTTAGAGCGGATAATCCGATCGATATGTTGCATGGGCATCCCCATCTCTGGCAGGAAATTCAACACCCCCGAGTGTACTCCCCCGCCCTTGTAACAAAACCCCAAGCGGCAAACGGCAACTTTACCAGCCCTAGCGGCAGGTGGCATACTGGAGAGAGCCTGTACGATTTTGCGATCAACCCAGCAAGGAGCAAATCGACCATGACGAAGACCAAGGCACAGCAGATTATGGCGGCGACCGAGGCTCGCGCGGCTGACGACGTCACCGCAGCCATCAAAGATATCGCTACCGAGTTTGAACCCTATATCATCAAGCAGCGCCGGCACTTCCATAAGCACCCGGAGCTGAGCCTTGCCGAGGAGCGCACGACCTCCGACATCGCCAACCAGCTCGACGCCATGAATATCCCCTACGAGCGTCCGCTCAAGAC
>CAVCRP010000045.1:0-14826 GCA_963604655.1 uncultured Ruminococcus sp. | reverse complement strand
CTGGTGATCTCCGCCTTGAGAGGGCGGCGTCCTAAACCGCTAGACGAACGGGCCATAAGCCTCAGCAGAAAAGAAGTGGTAGCCCGTACCAGATTCGAACTGGTGATCTCCGCCTTGAGAGGGCGGCGTCCTAAACCGCTAGACGAACGGGCCATATGTAGCAAATGCAATGGCTGGGATGGAGGGAGTCGAACCCCCATTGACGGAACCAGAATCCGCTGTCCTGCCATTAGACGACATCCCAATGACTGCATCGCTGCGCTCGGCTGTGCCTTTGCGCAAGAAAGAAATATACGGGAAGTCCGGCCGTGACGCAAGCCCCAATTTTGACTTTTTTGAAATTCAGTCAAATACGGCCAACACGTGAAGGACCTGTGAAGTCGACCGCTGCACACGAAGGGCAAAACGCCGCGAGCGGTAGCCGTCAACCGTTGGCAGATTCTACCGCGAAAACGATAGCACCAGGCAACACAATCGAAGTATCAATGATCACGTAGATATCGAGGCGCCATGGACGAAGAGCTTGATTACCTATGGGAGACCCTGGGCCTCGAGATCACTGCTGACCTTTGGCCCGAACGGGACAAAATCCATCCCACTCTGCGCCCCGCCATCACGGTGATGCAGGCAAAATACCGCCGTGCATCCTTTTTGATCATGCGGATGTCATGGCACGCGGGACTCCCCGACCTTAAGCGAATCCAGGCAAGCCTCGTCGAGCTGTCCGGTATGCCGACTGTCATATCCGAGGCGCACCTGGAGCAGCGACAGCGCGAGCGACTGCAACAGCAGCGGATTCCCTTTATCTGCCCCGGTGTTCAGGCATATCTGCCCTTTATGGACGAGGAGTACTGGAGCGGCAAGCCCAACAAGCACGTAAAGGTCTACAATCCGCACGAATGGGCACAGCTCGAGGATTGAGCCGAGCGAGCCCGCCGATGGAAAACACGTCCCACCCTGAGCACTCAAAACGGGTCGCACTTTCCGCAGCCGCTACAGCAACGCCTCGACCCAAGCCGATTCCCTAAAGCCGGGAATCGCAAAGTCGTCGCCCACCAACAGCGGACGCTTAACCAGCATGCCGTCGGTCGCCAGCAGCTCGTAGCACTCCCGATCCGTCATGCCCGCATCTAGACGCGCCTTCAGGCCCAGCTCTCGATATTTCATGCCCGACGAATTAAAGAAGCGCCGCACCGGCAGTCCCGAACGAGCAATCCAGGTCGCAAGCTCATCAGCCGTGGGATTGTCCAAAACGATATCGCGGTCGATATACTCTACTCCGTGTTCGTCCAGCCATGCCTTGGCCTTCTTACAGGTCGAGCACTTGGGATATTCAACAAACAGTACGGTCATGGAAATCCTCCGAATATAGATCGGCCAACGCAGGCACACGCCACACGAGGCGCCTTCGCATGATGGGCCAATTGTAGCCCACGGGTCACACGCTAAACGAACCGTACCCCGAATCCGCGTTTGATGAACGGCAGCAGCTCCATTGCCTCGGGCGTGATATGACCCGCAACGTTCATGCGCTCGTCACCGGGAAGATCGACCCGCGCAATCTCAAGCTCGCCTTCGTAGCGCCCATAGCCGCTATTGCTCACAGCGATCGACCCCGTCTTTCGTGACAGGCCGGCACCGGCATCCATCGGCACGGAATCCGGCTTAAGCGTCGTACGCGACTCCTGAGACCTAAAGATGAGGGTGCTCGAATCGGGTCGGTCGTGATGAATCTGCCCACGTACATAGGCATAACCGGGCTCAAGCTCGCATTGCAGGTCCACGTATCCGGCGGAAACATGAGCAAACTGCGTCCAGCCCGCATCGGAAAGATCGGGGTCGCCGACCAACACAATGTCGCAATCGGCGCCATGTGCAAGCTCAAGCATATTGAGAGCAACCTTTGACGCGCGACCGCGCTGCGCCTCGACCGTCGGCAGTCCCTCGAATACCGGCCCGCGAACGTTGGCATCACCCGGCACAAAAGCCATGATTTCGAATCCAAGCGCCGCAAGACGAAGATTCACCCGAGCAATGTCCTCCAGAGCTAAACCGGTATAAGGCTTGGGGTAAAAATTGTGGCAGGCGGCAAAACGAGTCACATCGGCACCGGCCTCACGCCACGATGCGATTTCAACAGAACTCACCGTCGATGCATTGACCACAATGCGAAATACACCGGACAGCTCCGCGACCCGCTGGGCGCTAAAGCCATAGTCCAAACGAAGGTATTCCAACCCCAGATCGCGCAGGTCCTCGATGCGCTCAAGCCCGAGCAAATCGCACGTGCGAGGCCCCACATCGGCAGTGAGCGCAATGCCGCGGGCGGAGAGCAGCGACAGCACATGACGGACCTTATCGGCATACGCCGCTCCCCCATCCTCGGGAATATGCAGTGAGGTGAACGCGTAGCGCGCACCCGCCGCGGCACCACGCTCAATCGTCCGCTCAATATCCTGCAAAGGGCTGGAAAGATAAATCGAAATACCCGTTTTCACGCTACAACGCTCCTTTAAAAAAGGCCGGCGGAGCAGTTAGCCCCGCCGGCACAACCATAGCATCAAGAAATCTGCCGCGCGCCGCGAACCCCGAGCAACACGGCTCGCGATATCAAACTACTCGCCAAAGAACTCATTGATCTTCTGCTCGTCGACGCCAAAGAACCACGTCAGGACAAAGCCGGCGGCATAGGCAAGCAGCATAGCGGCAACGTAGCCGAGCTGCTGGCCAGGAACGACGATCAGCAGGCCAAACAGACCGGAAACGCCCTGAGAAACCGTGCCGATGTGAAGCAGCGCCGCGAGCGCGCCGCCAAATCCGGCACCCAGGCAGGCCGTCACAAACGGACGAACGAGCGGCAGCGTAACGGCATACATCAGAGGCTCGCCCACACCCAGGATTCCAACGGGAATGGACTCTGCGACGTACTTCTTGAGCTTGGCGTTCTTGGTCTTAAAGTACAGCGCCAAACCGGAACCGACCTGGCCGCCGCCAGCCATCATAAGGATGGGGAGCAGGTAATTGATGCCCTTGGTAGCGCCGTCGGGATCGTTGAGCATAGCGTGGATCGGCGTGAGCGCCTGATGCAGGCCGACGGAAACCAGCGGCAAGAAGCCTGCCGACAGGATATAGCCGCCCAGGACGCCCAGCTTCTCGAAGATAAAGGTCAAAACGCTAAAGATGGCAGTCGTCAGCCATGCGCCAACCGGCTGGATGACGAGCATCAGAGCAAAGGCGCCGATGATGAGCACCAGCAGCGGGGACAAGAACGTGTCGAGTGCGTTGGGCATAACTTTGCGAATCTGACGCTCCATCCAGGCAAAAAATGCGCCAGCGATAAGAGCCGCGATCATGCCGCCCGCTGCGGGGTTGTACTGCGCATTGGTGAGCGGCAGCAGAATGGCAGCGGCAGGATCAGCCGCACCAGGCGCAAGCAGGGGCATGGCACTGTTGGCAATACACATCATGCCGGCGATGCCGCCCAGCGCAGCGGAGCCGCCAAACTCACGTGCCGCGTTATAGCCCACCAAGATGGGCAGATAGGCAAACAGGGCCCAGCCCATGGAACGAATGCCCTGGTACCACCACTCGCCTGCAAGCGCGCCTGCCGTCGAGACGTTAATGACGTTGCAGATACCGTTGATGAGGCCAGCCGCAATGATGCCGGGAAGCAGGGCAACGAAGACATTGGAAATCTTCTTGAGGAAGGCCTGAACCGGCTTGGACTCGTACTTTGCCTTCTGCGCGGCCTTGTTTGTGGCCGCAGCGTCAACCACGCTCTCGTCGGCAACGCCTTTCGCAAGGCCGGTGAGCTTGGAGAACTCCTCGAGCACCTTATTCACCTTGCCCGGACCCAGCACGATCTGCATCGTGTCGTCCTCGACCAGGCCCATCACGCCGTCGAGTGCCTTAATGCCCTCCGCGTCGACGCTGCCCGTGTCTTTGACGGTCACGCGCAGGCGCGTCATGCACGCCGCGTTTGCCAGCACGTTGTCTTTACCGCCCAAAAGGTCCAGCAGCTTTTGAGCCAGCTCTTTGTTCGTCATAACTCCTCCTTGTATTGGGTATCTCGTCTGGATGTCATATCAGCTCACGCCGCGCACCTATTGGGCATCGGCATCGCTCTTCTCATGGGCACTCACCGCAGCACGGACATGGCCTCGCGCTCGCTCAAGAGCTACCGCAGCCTGCTCGGCATCGCAGTCCAGCAGTACCGAGACAATAGCGGTTTTTACGTGGCCGCCGGCATCTGCAAGCGCCTGAATAGCGCACTCGCGCGTGCAGCCGGTCGCCTCCATCACGATGTTCTGGCCGCGCACCACCAACTTCTCGTTCGTCTGCTGCACATCGACCATCAGGTTTTGGTATACCTTGCCGATCTTGACCATGGCACCGGTCGAAATCATGTTGAGAATGAGCTTTTGAACCGTTCCCGCCTTGAGCCTCGTTGAGCCGGTCAGTACCTCGGGACCGGGCACGGGTTCAATGGCAAGATCTGCGCTCTCCCCGATCTTCGACCCTTGGTTGCAGGCAATTGCAATGGTCTTGCACCCAGTTGCCTTGGCGTACACAAGGCCGCCCACCACATAGGGAGTACGACCGCTTGCCGCCAGGCCAACGACAAGATCCTTGTCCGAGAGTCCACGCCCCCGCAGGTCGCTCGCGCCAAGCTCCTCGCTGTCTTCGGCACCTTCGACAGCCTTGATAAACGCCGTCTCGCCTCCGGCAATGAGCCCGACAATCAGATCGGGTGACACGCCAAACGTGGGCGGACACTCCGAAGCGTCGAGTACGCCCAGACGACCGCTGGTGCCTGCGCCCATGTAAAAGACGCGCCCGCCGCGCTCGAGTGCCTCAGCAGCCCAGTCGATTGCTGTGGCAACCTGGGGCAGCACTTTTGTGACCGACTGGACGGCACGAAGATCCTCATCGTTCATCGTCGTGACGATCTGCAGCGATGTCATCGTATCGAGGTTCATTGACCTTTGATTACGCTGTTCGGTCGTGAATTTTGTTAAATCGAGCATTTCATTCACCTCATCTTTCCTGTTTCTCGATGTAGTTTTGCTTAATGACATGCGTCGCTCGTTCGTAGTCGCTGGCAACGTAAGCAGCGTACAGGGCATCGACAACCATAAGCTGGGCCATACGCGAAGCCATGGCACCGCTGCGGACCAAGGGCTCACTCGCAGCGACGCCGAGCACGGCATCGGCCATGGTGGCAAGCTTGGATGATCCATCTACTTTGGTCACGGCCACAACGGGACAGTTGTGACGTTGGGCCTCGGCGGCGCAGTCCAGCACCTCTTGCGTCAAGCCCGAGTAGCTAAAGGCGATTGCCATATCGCCCTCATGCATGTTCTTGGCACACAAGAGCTGATCATGCCAGTCGTCGTACAGATGGCACTCTTTGTCGACACGCATGAGCTTTTGCGCCAGATCGTGCGCGACCAAACGAGAGGCACCGATACCGAACAGATTGACCGCGCGTGCCCGCTTAAGATAGGCCGCACATCGCTCCAAGACGGTGTAATCGAGCGTTCGCGCCGTCGCTTCGATCGTGCGCACGTTGCTTTTCATCACCTTCCCCACGATACGTTCGACGCTGTCATCCATGGAGATGTCCTCGAGGGCAACGTCTTTCTTGTCACCCAAGAGCGCCAGCTCGGCAATCAGTTCGCGCTGGAACTCCTTGTAGCCCGCAAAACCCAAGCGCTTGCAAAAGCGCAAAATGCTCGAAGGCGAGGAGAACGTGGCATCGGCAAGACCGCGGACGGACAGCCCGACCACCTCGTGCGGATGAGCGCTTACATATGCGATGACATTGCGTTCCGCCGGGCTCGCGCTGAGCTCACGCTCGCGAAGCCGCAAAAGCAATCCGTTTGCCATCTCAAACACCTCCGTTGAGAAGAATTAAAGACCAACGAACGATTCGTACCGGATATAAACAGCTTTTACGGTACATTGTGCCGCATCGTGGCGCACAAAGGGCGAGCGTTCTACCGCTCGCCCCTCAAATCCGACCGCTCGGAAATACGCGCGACACAAAATAATTCAACAAGGTCGCATTATCAAAAACGGGCTTGTTACCGGCTAGCGCCTCGCATGGGCGCCGATCGGCCGAGTCGCATGGCGCACCAACACCGCTGCCAGCAATACCAACAGCATCGCGGTAACATAGCCCGCAGCATCGAATCCTAAATCGATAACGTCGAAATGCCTGCCGGGAACAAAGATCTTATGTACCTGATCGCCAACGGAGCAGACGGCGCAAAAGAGCAACACGGGCACGCAACGGGAGCATACGCTCCACGGACGCCTGGAAAAGCAAACCACGACCACCGAGGCGAACAATCCGACGAAGAAAAACTCTACGGTATGGGCAACGCGACGGACGTTCGTGCCCACCCACATGCGAATGGAAGCAAGTCGGCCAGACCGGACATTCGAAGCAGCCGAATCGGTGCCCCCGGTCATCCCATTCTCGGTCTGAGCTTCACCCGCGACATCGGCAGCCTGTACGCCCGTAGCTTGACCCTCCACCACACGCGCGGTGGACTCGCTCAGCAACGACGTCTCCACCGCATTTTGCTCCGTCAGCACCCAGATGCCCGCCAGCGTTGCAGTAAACAGAACGATCGCGGTCCATCCGATTATTTGTTTTACGCGCGCCAAGGGCCTACCTCCTTTTTTTGAATATCAGCGAGTGTAGCCCCAAATGACATCGTCACCGTATCAAAATTTGAATCGCAACAGGAAGCGCCAAAGCGACGCAAACCCCTACCCCGCCTCGCGCATCCAGCGATCGAACGTCCCCACGCACACGCCCAGGCACTTTGCTGCCTGGCTGCGGGTAATATCGCCTGCCTCATAGCTATCGCGTACCAGCTCAAACTGAGGAGGGCACGGCTTGCGAGGTCGACCGAAACGGACCCCTCGCGCCCGCGCCGCTGCAATCCCCTCCGCCTGGCGCCGATGAATATTCTCGCGCTCCACCTGCGCCACGTAGCTCAGCAGTTGTAGCACAATATCGGCAATCAGGGTATTGGTCACATCCGGCGCGCCGCTGGCCCTGGCGCGCGTGTCAAGCAATGGCATGTCCAACACCACAATGGCAACCCCGAGCTCCTTGGTAATGCGTCGCCATTCCTCAAGAATCTCGGAGTAATTACGGCCAAGCCGGTCGATAGAAAGCACCACCAGCACGTCCCCGTCTCCCAGGATGTGCAGCAGCTCGCGATACCGCGGGCGATCGAAGTCCTTGCCGCTCGCATGGTCGGCATAAATATTCGCCGAGCCCACGCCATAGGCGCCCAGCGCATCCAGCTGCCGATTCAGATTCTGATCGCGCGAACTCACCCGCGCATAACCGTACACCGTCGCCATCTCATCCCCGCTTTCTTGTAAACCTGCCAAAAAGGGACAGGTTTATTTTGGTAGGTTTTACCTCTCAAATAGCAGGTAAGCGGGCGGCCGAGCGGACGGCAAGGTAGCTATGATCCAAATGCGGAGGGCGGCCCCGAAAGACCGCCCTCCGCTCTCCCGCCATGAGTCGAGATTTGGCTAATGGATAAGCTTAAAGTCCAAGTGCCCACGCGTGGTATTGACGCGCGAAACCTCGATAATCACGCGCTGGCCCAGTTCATAGCGAGTCCCCGTGTCGGCGCCCGTCAGCGTAAGCGCATCCTCGTCGAACTCGAACCACTCGTTGCCCAGACTCTTGATCGAAACCAAGCCTTCGACCTGCGTCAGGTCCAAGCGCACAAAGAGGCCCATGCTGCTGACCCATGAGACCGTTCCGGCATAGCGCTCGCCCAGGCGATCCTCATAGTACTGGGCAATCTTGATCTTTTGCGTCGCATGGCTAGCGGCATCTGCCGCGCGCTCGGCATCGCTGCATGCGCGGCAGATCTGCGGCAGAATGCGCGGCAGCGACTCGCGCCCCTTGCCGATCAGCCGCGGTGTACGGACCAGGGCGTCCTTGCCGCCGAGCTGCTCATAGGCCAACTGCAGTTTGAGCACGCGGTGCACCACCAGATCGGGGTAGCGACGGATGGGACTCGTAAAGTGACAGTAGCACGGCGCGGCGAGCGCAAAGTGGCCCTCGTTGCGCGGCTTGTACAGTGCGCGCTGCATGCTGCGCAGAAGCAGCGTGTTGACGAGCGGTGCGTTGGCCGTACCGGCGGCAGCATCAACTGCAGCCTGTAGCTCATCGGGACTCCCCAGGGCGATACCGGCAGCACGGCGATCGTCGATGATGCCCAGCTGCGCCAGCGCAACGGCGGCACCGTGCAGGCTATCGGGGCTCGGATCCTCATGCACGCGATAGCAGGCCTCGATATCACGGTCTGCCAGCCACTCTGCAACGCACTCGTTGGCGAGTAGCATGGCTTCCTCGATAAGCGACGTGGCACACGAACGCTCGCGCGCCACAATCTGCACGGGTACTCCGTCCTCATCCAATAGAGCGCGAATCTCGGCCGTGTCAAAATCGACTGAGCCGCGGGCACGACGAATACGACGGCGAAGTTCGGCGAGTTCGTTGGCGGCGACAAGGAAATCGCCGAGGTCGACGTTATAGCCGCGAGCAGTTTCCTCGCACGCAAGACCGCGCTCAAGCGCCTCCTCGCGCGAGGCCTCAGCAGCCGCAACATCCTCGGCCGCACCCTCCAGCACCCCATACTCCACCGCGCCGGCACGCACCAGCAGCGCCTCGGCGCCGTCATAGTCCATACGCACACGCGAGCGAATCACGCTGGGGTACGGATCGTAATGCCGCACGCGACCCTGCGCATCGAGTTCAATGTCAACGGTAAACGCAAGACGGTCCTCGTCAGGGCGAAGCGAACACAGGTCACAGGACAGGCGTTCGGGCAGCATGGGAAGCACGCGATCGGCCAGATACACCGATGTCGTACGATGGCGAGCCTCAAGATCGATATGCCCGTCCCAAGCCACATAGTGAGAAACGTCAGCGATATGCACACCCAGCTTGTAGCCACCCTCGGGCGTGCGCTCAAGCGAAATGGCATCGTCAAAGTCGCGCGCGTCGACCGGGTCGATCGTGATGACAAAGCGGTCGCGCAGATCGCGGCGGAGCGGGTCCTTAAGCGCCGCGGACACATCGAGCGAAAGCCCCTCGGCCTCGTCCAGCGCGGCCTCGGGATAGCTATCGGTATAGCCGTAACGCGCCATCACATACTGAACGCCCAAATCGGGCGCGTCATCTCCGCCAATGCGGCGTTCGATCGTCACGGTGCCCGATTCCAGGCGCGTCGGGTAGGTCAAAATGCGCGCGACAACGGCATCACCCGGGTGGACGCCCAGACGATCCGCCGAGGTATCCTCGGGCAGAATGAAGAAGTCGGCCTTCAGGCGCGAATCGAGCGGCTCGATCACACCGAGCGGACCAGCGGTCTGGTACGTACCCACCACGCTTATGGCTGCGCGCTCAACCACGCCTTCGATCACGGCGCGCCGCTCACCGTGCGGGCTGTTCTTAATGCTCACGGCAACGGTATCGCCATCCATGATCTCGCGCTTACCGCGGCCCATAACCTTGTAGTCGCCGCTCTCGGTTATGACATAGGCGCCATGCTCATGGAGCTGCACGCGCCCGGTCAGGCTCGGACGGCGTTCGCTGCGCACCGGCCCGCGCTTATTGCGGGCACCGCGCTTATGCTTGTTATTGCGACCCATGGCGCCTCCTTGCTATCGATGACGAACTCCAATGAGTCTACCCAAATGATTCGCTTTCCTGCCGTCCCCTAGAGATCAAAAAACGGGCCGCCCCATAAGAGACGACCCGTTGGAAGGGATGAATTCCAGACATGCCTACACGCGCAGGTAGCGGCGCATGGCTATGGCAGAACCAAAGAGACCGATAATCACACCGACCAGAATCAGCGCAGCATAGGTCACCAGGTAGTACTGCATCGGCAGGGCAAACGACATCCAGCCGATGCTCTCCTGCAAACGCGGAATCATCAGATTGCGCAGCAGCTCCAGAACGCCGATGGAAAGCAGCGAGCCCAAAATGGCCTGCAGTACGCCCTCGGTGATAAACGGGCCGCGAATGAAGCCGTTGCTGGCGCCGACCAGACGCATAATCGCAATCTCACGACGACGCGCCGTGATGGACAGGCGAATCGTGTTGTTGATGAAGATGAATGCGATAAAGGTCAGAAGGCCAACGAGCACCACGGCGGCGATGCGGATGTAGTTGGTCACCTGGAACAGGCGGCTCACTTCCTCCTGGCCGTACAGCACGCTCGCGTTGACGTCGCCGTCATCCGCGATCTTCTGGAAGTCGGCGTTCTTCTTGAGCTTCTGGGCCGTGCTTTCGACCTTGGACGGATCGTCCATCTCAATTGCAAACGAAGCCGGCAGCGGGTTCTGGCCATCGAGCGCGCTCATGGTGGCGTCGGCGTTGCCCGACATCTTGCTCGTATACTCGGCCAGCGCGTCGTCCTTGTCCTTATAGGTCACGGACTTGACGTTATTCCACGTCTTAAGCTCGGCCTCAAAAGCCTGAACATCGGCCTGATCGGCGTCATCGCTAATGAACGCGTTGATGACAACCTGATCCTCGACGGTGCCGATCACGGAGTTCAGCATCGCGGAGCCCATAATGAACAGGCCGATGATAAACAGCGAAAGGAAAATCGTGATGACGGCGCCGAGCGAGGTGGTCCAGTTACGGAAGAAGTGGCTCATTGCCTCTTTGAGCGAGTAGCCCACGTTAGTTGGTGCCATAGTTGCCGTAACCTCCCCTCTCCTGGTCGCGGATAACGTGGCCGCCCTCGAGGGCGATCACGCGACGGTGCATGCTATCGACCATCTCGCGGTCGTGTGTAGCCACGATCACGGTCGTGCCGGTGCGGTTAATGCGCTCGAGCAGTTTCATGATGCCCAGCGAAATCGCCGGGTCGAGGTTGCCCGTGGGCTCGTCGCAGATCAGCAGCGGCGGGCGGTTGACCATGGCGCGAGCGACGGCGACGCGCTGCTGCTCGCCACCCGAAAGCTGGTCGGGCAGGGAGTCCATCTGATCGGCCAGACCGACCAGACGCAGGACCTCGGGCACCTGGCTGCGAATGACGCCCTTGGGCTTGCCGATGCACTGCAGGGCAAACGCCACATTTTCGTAGGCGGTCTTTTGCGGCAGAAGCTTAAAGTCCTGGAACACGGCGCCAATCTGACGGCGCAGGCACGGAACCTTGCGGTTCTTGATCTTCATGAGGTCCTGACCGGCAACCAGGATGCGACCACTCGTCGGCTTGACGTCGCGGTTGAGCGTCGACAGCAGCGTGGTCTTACCCGAGCCGGAATGACCGACCAAGAAGACGAACTCACCCGGATAGATCTCGATGTTAATGTCATCGAGTGCGGGCTTGTTGGGCTGCGCCGGGTAGATCTTGGTGACGTGCTCCATAAGGATGACGGGCTCGACACCTGCCTGCTTGGCCATCTTTTTGCGGCTCGCCTGCGGGTCGATGGGCGCGAACACCGACGTAAAATCGGGGTTGTTGAGCGCGTTGTCGAGACTTGCGACCTCGGCGGCCTGGTCGCGCTCGACCACCGGCGCAGCGGGCTGCGTGGGGTCGGGAATAGCGGCAAAAAGACCAGACTGCGCAGGCTGAGGAGCCGGTGTCGCAGGAGCCATGGGGTCGGGGATGCCAGCCACAGTAGATTGCGGCGCGGCGGTACCAACCTGAGGCTGTTCCACGCGAGCGGTCACGGTCTGAACGGGCTCAAAACCCGCCGTGCCGGAAAGCGCGACATCGCTGGTGGGATTGTAGGCAAAGGGATCGGATGCCGGCTGTGCCTGATCTGCCGGCTGAACGGGGGCCTGATCGACATGCTGGCCCTCTGAATCCGGAGTGGCGAAACGACTGCCCTGGACGCCTGGCTGCGTCTTGGAGGCATCATCGCCCGCACCGGAGGTACGGAAGTGGTTACCCACTGGTGCTCCTTATCGTCGTACGTTTAAACTACATGAGCGCTTTGTATTTTAGCAGCATTAGCTTTGCTGCACATAAGAAGCATGGCGCGCCTTGGATTCCCGTCGGCCGCCATGAATATCAACTTCATCCGAACTCCTCTGATGGATGGTCCGCGCTTTCCAAGCGCTTCCCCCGTCCGCCTCAATCGGGCATACTTCAATCATTGTGAAAAGCCCTAGGGCTTTTAGCGGCTGCGGGTACCTGTACCTTCAGCCGCATTTTTCTTACTTTTTGGACCCGATATGGAACACTGACCGGCTCTCACGGCCATAGCAGACACGTCTCGTAGCACCAGAAGTCAGCTCTCCGTATCCATCACCGCCCAGCTCACAGGCGCAATACCCGGAATAGACATTAGACAAGAGGGACAGGTGGCCTGACAGTCTCCCGATTTTGTCCTGCGTTGCATCGAGGCGGAGGCATATGCCGCCTTTCGAGCGCGAGTGACGCCGACGTATAGCAGGCCGCTTTCCTCGATAAGCCCGTCTGGCATTCTCCTCATATCGACAATCCGGCAACTTTGCGCGGAACGTGAGCACATATCAGCTCTGTCGCACTGAACCTGCGCCCCCGACTCCCAAGAAGCTCAAAGAGATCGCGCCTCGTTCAAATGACCAGAGCGGTTTGGGAAAGTGAATAAGCTCCCTTTCCGCCTGCCACCCCCTCGCATATCCGCCACACACCAAGCATCGCTGGCTGCGGTTTCCCCCATTACATGGGACGCACGCGCCTTACGACCCGCGCCGAGCCGTATGAACCCGTCCTCCAACGGCACCCGCACGCTCATCGCGTCCGGCAGAAGCGACCGCCGCATCGGCGCCGCCCCGGCATCACGCCACCCCGCTGAATGCGATCCCCGCGCCGCTAAGCTCCGCCAGCACGGCGCGGGCCGCCGGCGTTGGCCCGCTCTCCACGCCGTCGCCCACGTGGCGCGACACCTTGAGCGCCACCACGTCGCCGCCGTGATCCGCGAGCAGAGCCTTGGCCGCCGTTACGCTGCGAGCGCCCACGAGGCGCAGCTCGTACTCCACGCGCTCGTCCGTAGCGGCGGTCTTCACCGCCTCGATCTCACCGCGAAGCGCCTCGGCAGCCTCCTTGGAAGCGGAGGCATCGGCCACCTGTGCCTCAAACTCCGCGATCCGCTCGTCCCGCTTCGCAAGCATCGCCTGGTAGTCGTCGCCGGCTCCGCCCAGGGCCGTCACTTCCCCTTGCTCCTGCGCGTCTTCCGAGCCCGCCTCTTGCTGCTGCGCCTCGTCCGCTTGCCCGCCATTCGAGCCCTCCTTCACGAGAACCGCCTTTCCGCTCGTACGGCAAGCACAACAAGATGCCCGCCTGGTTACTCATCAAGAGCAGCCTAGGCGGGCGTCAAAAAGTCAACCGCGCATCGGAGCCGCAAGGCGGCAGTGCCCGAAGAAATACGTCCCACTGGGTTACACACACCGAACTTAAGAAGCGTTTTTGGGCCATCATGGTAAAATTCCCATCGGAGGTAACGATGGAGACCATGCTACTTGATGACATAGAGTTGAGGGAGACTGCAAAGCGGCTCTACGATTCATACTCGACTGTTCTCTCCGAATCCAAGCTCATCTCCATCATCCAAGACGTCCTCGGCGACTTCGCCCCCGCGCTCGACTCCAAATACGCGGCCCGAAGGACCATCAACGACTTGGTGATGGGTTATTACCCGAACGAAGCCACCATCAAGGCCAATTTCATCGATAGGGTCCTCTTTCCGCTGAGCCCCGCGAACATCTCCATCTTCGAGCTTCCCATCGGCAACAGCCGCGTGGACATGTGTAAGGTCAACGGCCACAGCGCCGCCTACGAGATCAAGACCGACCTCGACACGTTCGATCGTCTCGAGGGCCAGTTGAGCGACTACTTCGACGTGTTCGAGACCGTCTACGTCGTGACGTCCGACAAGCGTTGGCAAGAACTGCCAAGCTACGTCCCCGAGGCCTGTGGGATTTACTCCTACAGCCAGGACGCAAGGGACGGCTCCTATCACTTCAAGGCACAGCGCAAAGCCATCAAAAGCACCAACCTGGACTCCGAAAAGCAGCTCGCGGTCATGCCCAAGCGCGCCCTCTGCGAGACCTTCGGCATCGACGGCGGGGGCATGTCAAAGCCCGCCATCGTCCAGGAGTGTCTTGCCGAGAACAGCCAGGCCAAAATCAACCGGCTGTTCAAGGCCTATCTCAAGCAACGCTACGGTGCCTACTGGGAGCACTTCTGCAAAGTCAAGCCGCGAATCTTGGGCATCGATTATGAGTGGTTCTACCGCAACAGGTTAGAGCCGGGGATTGTTTACTGAAACACCCTCGAAGATTCTGTTAGCTGCTGTATATAGCGGATAAGCGTGTACTTAATCCACTCGGCAAAGGTGCTTTGCGTGCCTCGAGCGTATTTTTCAGCAACAATGCCAAGGGCAAGGCAGTTCCCTTTGGGGTTAAGCGTGGCGTCGGCCAAGATGGCTGGGATGATGTCCTGGTAGCCGTTTGGCCCGCGATCATAGTCGTCGTTCACGAAGGTTTTGAATTCGTTCCTCGAGCCATCATAGAGAACGGCAAGGGCTCGCCCCTTGTTCGTTCCTCCGTATGGAAGGTTGTCGCGGAGTCCGCCGTAATCGCCGACACCTTGGAAACCATAGTTTGCAAAGGTGTCGAGGTGGCTATTGTTGATGATGTTGGCATAGTCTCCGTTGGGGAAATCCTTGCCAGTGGAGTTTCTCGCCCTTGGAGAGCAAAGCGCGATAAGATGGGCGGGAAGACGATATGAGAAAGCCATTAGGGTCGCCTCCCCCGCGGCGCAGCTTCTTTCC
>CAVCRP010000044.1:0-15824 GCA_963604655.1 uncultured Ruminococcus sp. | reverse complement strand
CGTCGGGCCTGATCGGCGAGGACCCCAAGGGCATCCCCAACAACCTGGTGCCCTATGTCGCCCAGGTCGCCGTGGGTAAGCTCGAGGCCGTTCAGGTCTTTGGCAACGATTACCCCACCCCCGACGGCACCGGCGTGCGCGACTACATCCACGTTTGCGACCTGGCCTCTGGTCACGTGGCCGCCCTCAACTGGATGAACGGCAAGACCGGCGTCGAGATCTTTAACCTGGGCACCGGCACCGGCACCTCGGTGCTCGAGGTCGTCGCCGCCTTCTCCAAGGCCTGCGGCAAGGAGCTGCCCTATGTGATTCGCGAGCGCCGCGCTGGCGATATCGCCGCCAACTGGTGCGATGCCACCAAGGCCGAGCGCATGATGAGCTGGAAGGCTCAGTACGACATCGCGGACATGTGCCGCGACAGTTGGAATTGGCAGAGCCATAACCCCAACGGCTTCGCCGACGCCGAGTAGCAAAAACTTACAAACCGCTCTTGCCCCGATCTCATGTTGTGAGGTCGGGGCTTTTTCATGGCATGTAGCCATTCGCCGAAAATCGACCAACTTTTTTATCTTGCCTGTACATGTTTAAACAACATGTTTTACAATAGGCGTATCGAATCAGAACATCGGAGGCGGACTGCACACCCATCGGCAGGCCGACCCCACAACAAGAAGGTTGGTGAGCGCATTCATGGAGCGTGCAAGCGGCGTCCTCATGCCCGTCTCATCTCTGCCCGGACCATACGGAATCGGCGGCTTTGGCTGGAATGCCTACGACTTCGTCGATTTTCTCGCCTCGTGCAAACAACATTACTGGCAGATTCTGCCCCTTACGACGACCAGCTATGGCGATTCGCCTTATCAGTCGTTCTCGGCCCGCGCAGGCAACCCCAACTTTATCGACTTTGCCGAGCTTATCGAGGCAGGGTATCTGGAGCAGCGCGATATCGATGGCGTGTATCTGGGATCCGACCCCAGCAATGTCGACTACGGTGCTATCTTTGGCGGCCGCCGTCAGATTCTCGACCGCGCCGCCGAGCGCTTTGCTGCCGACAAGCCGGCCGATTTCGATGACTTTATCCAGGCCAACGAGGACTGGCTCATCCCCTACTGTGAGTTCATGACCGTCAAAGAGGAGTGCGGTCTCAAGGCGTTTTGGGAGTGGCCCGCGGAGCTCCGCACCCGCGGCGAGGCTTCCGCCAAGGTCTGCGCCGACCATCCGGCGCGTATGCTCTACCACCAGATGACGCAGTACTTCTTCGATCGCCAGTGGAGCCGCCTCAAGGCCTATGCCAACGAGCGCGACATTCTCATCATCGGCGACCTGCCCATCTATGTCTCGCGTGACTCCGTCGAGATGTGGGCGACACCTGAGCTCTTTAAGATCGACGCCGCCGGCAATCCCGTGAGCGTCGCCGGCACGCCGCCCGACCAGTTCTCGGCCACCGGCCAGTACTGGGGCAACCCCATCTACGACTGGGACGCCATGGAGGCCGACGGCTTCTCCTGGTGGGAGGGCCGCATTCGCGCCGCCCTCGACATGTACGACGTCATCCGCCTGGATCACTTCCGCGGCTTCGAGGCCTATTGGGAGGTGCCGTTCTCCTCGCCTGATTCGTCCTACGGTTCGTGGACGCAGGGTCCCGGCCTCAAGCTCTTCAAGACACTCGAGGAAAAGCTCGGCACGCTGCCCATCATCGCCGAGGACCTGGGCTTCCTCACCCCCGGCGTCATCGATATGCGCGACAACTCGGGCTTCCCCGGCATGAAGATCCTGCAGTTTGCCTTTGAGGGCACCAACTCGTACTACCTGCCGCACAACTACATTGCCAACACCGTCGCCTACGTGGGCACTCACGACAACGAGACGGCACGCGGCTGGTTTGAAGGAACGGCTACCCCGCGTCAGCGCGAGCAGACAGCCCTGTACACCCATCAGCAGGCCGGCGAACCCATCGCCGACGCGCTCAACCGAACCATCGCAGCCAGCGTGAGCGACACGTGCATCTACACCATGCAGGACCTGCTCAACTTGGGCAACGAGGCGCGCATCAACACCCCTGCCACGCTGGGCGGCAACTGGACCTGGCGCATGCTCGACGGCGCCATCACCCGCGAGCTCGAGCACAAACTCACCGACTGGACCGAGACCTACTTCCGCATCCCGTCGGAAGCCGAAATCGAGCTTCCTCAATAGGAGCTACCGCGCCCGACCCCTCCCCACCGTGCGGACGCGCTTGCTTACCCGCGCGAGGCCACCCCAATCCCCTCGCGCGGGATTCTTATGAATTGCAGACATGTAATCAACCCATTACAGGAGGAAACATGCCCCAAATTAACCTCATGGAACTCGCCGAGCAGTCTTTTGGCACCTCGCTCGAGCAGCTCGACGACCGTCGCATTTACAAGCTGCTGGTCAAACTCGTGCAGGAGCGCTCCGCCGCCTGCCCGCTCAACAACGGCAAGAAAAAGCTCTATTACATTTCCGCCGAATTTTTGATCGGCAAGCTGCTCATCAACAACATGATCGACCTCGGCATCTACGACGAGGTTAAGGACCAGCTCACCGCCGCAGGCCACGACCTCAACAAGATCGAGGAGTTCGAGGTCGAGCCGTCGCTCGGCAACGGCGGCCTGGGCCGCCTGGCCGCATGCTTCCTGGATTCCATCGCCACGCTGGGCTTGACCGGCGATGGCGTGGGCCTCAACTATCACTACGGCCTGTTCCGTCAGCGCTTTGTCGACAACCAGCAGAAGGCCGTCCCCGACGAGTGGCTCGGTGAGCAGGACATCCTAGTCGACGACGACCGCTCCTACACCGTCGAGTTCGGCGATTTTGCCGTTACCTCCAAGCTCGTCAACATCGACGTGCCCGGTTACGGCCAGCCCACCAAGAACCGTCTGCGCCTGTTCGACCTGGCGAGCGTCGACGACGGCCTGGTCCCCGGCAGCTCCATCGACTTCGACAAGACCGAGATCGCCAAAAACCTCACCTTGTTCCTCTACCCCGACGATTCCGACGAGCAGGGCCGCCTGCTTCGCATCTACCAGGAATACTTCATGGTGAGCAATGCCGCCCAGCTCCTGATCGACGAGGCCATCGAGCGCGGCAGCAACCTGCACGATCTGGCCGACTACGCCGTGGTCCAAATTAACGACACGCACCCCACCATGGTCATCCCCGAGCTCATTCGCTTGCTCACCACCGAGCATGGCATCGAGTTTGACGAGGCCGTGACCATCGTACGCTCCATGGTCGCCTACACTAACCACACGATTCTTGCCGAGGCGCTCGAGAAGTGGCCGCTCGTCAGCCTGCAGAAGGTCTCCCCTGCCATCGCCGACATTATCGTCAAGCTCGATGAGATCGCGAAGGCCGAGCACGATGACCCGCGCGTCGCCGTCATCGACGAATACGACACCGTCCACATGGCCCACATGGACATCCACTTTGGCTTCTCCATCAATGGCGTAGCCGCCCTCCACACCAAGATCCTGGAGGACACCGAGCTTCATCCGTTCTACGAGATCTATCCCGAGAAGTTCTCCAACAAGACCAACGGCATCACCTTCCGCCGCTGGATCCATGGAGCCAACCCCGCGCTCGCCAGTCTGCTCGACGATGTAATCGGCACCGACTGGCGCAGCACCGGCGATCTGAGCAAACTCGCCAAGTTCGCCGACGACAAGGACGTTCTTGAGCGCCTGGCCGCCACCAAGGTCGAGGCCAAGGCCATCATGCGCCAGTTCATGGCGCTCGAGCAGGGCGTGACCATTCCCTCCAACGCCATCATCGACGTCCAGGTCAAGCGCATCCACGAGTACAAGCGTCAGCAGATGCTCGCGCTCTACATCATCTGGAAGTACATCGATATCAAGAACGGCAACAGGCCTAAGCACCCCGTCACCATCATCTTTGGCGGCAAGGCGGCGCCTGCCTACACTATCGCGCAGGACATCATCCATCTGATCCTGACGCTGTCGCAGTGGATTGCAAACGACCCCGACGTGGCTCCCTACCTGCAGGTTGTCATGATCGAGAACTACAACGTCACCGCCGCCGAGCGCGTGATCCCCGCCGCTGACATCTCCGAGCAGATCAGCCTGGCCTCCAAGGAGGCGAGCGGCACCTCCAACATGAAGTTCATGCTCAACGGCGCCCTAACCCTGTGCACGCTCGACGGTGCCAACGTGGAGATTGCCGAGCTCGTGGGCGACGAGAACATCTATACCTTTGGTGCCTCGTCCAAACAGGTCGAGCAGCTCTACGCCGACGGCACCTACAACGCCAGTGCGCTCTACCGCAAGCCCGGAATTAAACTGCTGGTGGACTTCATCACCAACCCGGCCTTTATGGCAACCGGCAACGCCGAGCGCCTGCAGCGCCTGCACGACGACATTAAGGGCAAGGACTGGTTTATGGCCCTGCTCGACATTGAGGAGTACATCCAGACCAAGGAGCGCGTGCTGGCCGACTACGAGGACCAGGACGCCTGGATGCGCAAGGCGCTCATCAATATCGCCAACGCCGGCACCTTCTCGTCCGACCGTACGATCTCCCAGTACAACGACGAGATCTGGCACCTGGACTAACCCATTCCCCTTACCCATTCTCTTGAGGAACGGAGTCGTGGCAACACGGCTCCGTTTTTTGTGCCCGCACGTTACCCTGTGATCCAACTCGGCCAAACAATCTCGATCCGTAGCAATTACTCAACCAAAACGGTCCCAGCCGTTACAGATTGAGACATACCGGCCCCTCCCCTCGGGTTTATCTCAATCTGTAACATCTAGCAGGTGAAATTCGTCTTTGGTGTTACAGATTTAGATGAAATGGTTAGCTCAGCGGAACCGTCTCGATCTGTAACATCTAACGTCCGAAATCGGCCCTATCCGTTACAGATCGAGACAAACGACCGGTCAGACAGTCCCAACACAAAGAAAGGCTCCCCTCTCGCCCAGTGGACGGGAGGGGAGCCTTATATGTGACCGCGGCAAAAGGATGGCAAAGCCGCAGTCGCCCAAAGGAAGGGCCTGGTTGCACCGGGCCTAGATAAGGTTCTTGCCAGAGACCTTATCGAAGAGGTGGGTCGCGTTCTTCTCGAACTTGAACCAGATGGGGTCGCCCGCCTTGAGCGCGCCCTTGGCCTCGAGGTCGACGACGGGAATGATCAGGACAAACTGGCCGTCGGGAGCAGTCACGTGGACATGCTCGGTCGAGCCCATGAGCTCGGTCACCTCGACGGTGCCCTGGAGCGCACCCTCCTCGTCCTTGTCGGCAAGCAGAATCTGCTCGGGGCGCACGCCGGCCGTAATCTCCTTCACGTCGCCGCCGTCCCAGTTGAGGGCAAGCTGAGCGCAAGTCTCCGGGGCGAGCGCCACGTTCATATCCTCGGTCTTGACCGTAAAGCCGTTGCCCGAGCGCACCAGCTGGGCATCGAAGAAGTTCATCTGCGGCACGCCGATGAAGCCGGCGACGAAGATGTTCGCGGGATGGTTGAAGACCTCCTGCGGCGTGGCGATCTGCTGGACGACGCCGTCCTTCATGACCACGATGCGGTCGCCGAGGGTCATAGCCTCGGTCTGGTCGTGGGTAACGTAGATGAACGTGCCCTTGATCTCATGACGCAGCTTAATGAGCTCGGCGCGCATCTGGTTACGAAGCTTGGCATCCAGGTTGGACAGGGGCTCGTCCATCAGAAAGACCTTGGGGTCACGTACGATGGCGCGGCCGATGGCGACACGCTGACGCTGGCCGCCGGAGAGTGCCTTGGGCTTACGGTCAAGGTACTCGGTAATACCCAGGATCTCGGCAGCGGAGCGAACCTTGCGGTCGATCTCGTCCTTGGGGACCTTCTTGAGCTCGAGCGTAAACGCCATGTTCTCGTACACCGTCATATTGGGGTACAGAGCATAGCTCTGGAACACCATGGCGATGTCGCGGTCCTTGGGAGCGACGTCGTTGACGCGCTTGCCGTCGATGAGCACGTCGCCCGAGGTGATATCCTCCAGGCCGGCGACCATGCGCATCGTCGTGGACTTACCGCAGCCAGAAGGGCCAACGAGGACGATGAACTCCTGGTCGTGAACGGTGAGGTTGAAGTCCTCTACAGCGAGCACACCGTCCTCGGTAACCTTGAGGTTGTGCTTCTTCTCCTCGGTTTTCTTCTTTTTGCCAAAGAAGCCCTTCTTTTTTGACTCGTTGTTGGGATACACCTTCTGAACATGTTTGAGAACGATCTCGGCCATGTCTTTACCTTTCGATACGCGGCGCCGCGCTGAGAGGCGCCGCCAAAACTTGCAAAACAGTTACGGCATCAGCCCTTGACGGCACCTGCCACAACGCCGTCAATGATGTACTTCTGGCAGAAGATGTACATGATGACGATGGGGATGACGACCATCATGATGCATGCCATCATGGGGCCGAGCTCGACGTGGCCATAGCCGCCACGGAAGTACTGGATCAAGATAGGAATGGTCTTGTACTTGGTGGAGTCGAGCGTAAGGTAGGGCAGCAGATAGTCGTTCCAGACCCACATGGTCTCAAGGATGCCGACCGAAAGATAGGTGGGCTTCATAATGGGAAGGACGATCTTAAAGAACACCTGGACCGGGTTGCAGCCGTCGATCATGGCCGCTTCCTCAATCTCGAGCGGGATGTTCTTGACGAAGCCGGCGAACATAAAGACCGCGAGGCCCGCGCCAAAACCAAGGTAGATGAAGCAGATGTTAAACGGCGTGTTAAAGCCGATGCGGTCCGCGAGGTTGGACAGCGTGAACATGAGCATCTGGAACGGTACGACCATCGAGAAGACGAACAGGTAATAGAAGAAGTTCGAGATCTTGCTGTTGACGCGCACCACGTACCAAGCGCACATGGAGCAGCACACCAGAATCAGCACGACCGACGTGACCGTGATGATGAGCGAGTACATAAACGCCGAGGCAAAGCCCTGCTCGTTCAGAGCGTGCACGTAGTTTGCGAGGCCGTTGAACGTCTCGGGCGTGAGCAGATCGAACGCCGTGGTGGTGCTGATTGCGGTCGCTTTCTTAAAGGAATTGAGCGCAATCATGAACACGGGGTAGATCCATGCGAGCGACAGAATCGTAAAGAAGATCGAGAGCGCGCGGTTGATAGCCTTATCGCGTTTCATTACTGCTGCACCTCCTTGGACCTCGTGGCCTTAAGCTGGATCATAGAAATAGCGACAACCAGGATGCAGAAGATAACTGCCTTGGCCTGACCGATGCCCTGCCATGCGATGCCAGCACGCGAATAGAACGTGTTGTAGATGTTCAGGGCGAGCATCTCGGTGGAGTGCGCCGGGGCGCCACCGGTAAGGGCGAGGTTCTGGTCGAACAGCTTAAAGCCGTTGGTGATGGACAGGAACAGGCAGATGGTGATGGTCGGCATCAGGTTGGGGATCTTAACCTTCCAAAACGTCTGCCATGCCGTAGCGCCATCGACCTTGGCGGCCTCGATGTAGTCAGACGGGATGGACTGCAGACCGGCGATGTAGATGATCATCATGTAGCCGACCTGTTGCCACAGGGTCAGGATGATAAGGCCCCAGAAGCCAGCGGCGGAGTTGAGGGCGATAAGCTGGGCACCCACGTTGGAGAGCAGGCAGTTGATCAGAATCTGCCAAATGTAACCCAGTACAATGCCGCCAATCAGGTTAGGCATAAAGAAAATCGTACGGAAGATGTTGGTGCCCTTGAGCGCCTTGCGAGTGAGCGCCTGCGCAATGGCCAGCGCGATCACGTTGATGAGCACCGTCGACAGGAAGGCAAACGCCACAGTAAAGAAGAACGACGTGGAGAACTGCGGATCGGACAGCGCGCGCACGTAGTTCTCGATACCGACAAAGTGCGCGTTATTGATGGTAATAAACTGGCAGAACGAGAGATAGAAACCCTGGATAAAGGGAATCACGAACCCGATCATAAACGCCAGGCACGTGGGCAGCATAAAGAGCGGCCACCAGCGCTTGAGTGCTTTGCCCATAGAAGGGTCCTTTCAATATGCAGGGGGCGGGCAAACCTACGTCTGCCCGCCCCCTGTCGCTAATCAGATAGCTTGGGCAGCAACTGCTTACTCGGAAGCAGCCTTCTCGGTCTTCCAGCCATCGACGAAGGCGTTCTTGACGCCGTCCCACTTGGTGTTGTCGGCAGCATAAGCGATGAGAGCCTGCTTGAGGTTCTTCTTCCACTCCTCGGAGGGGATGTAAACGAAGTCCCAAGCGACGGTCTTCTTGCCGTCCTTGGCCATAGCAACGGCCTGCTGCGAGAAGACGTTGGTGGTCTCCTTAGCGCTCTTGAACGGGGCGGTCAGACCCATCTTGTCAGCGATGATGCTGGTGGCGGTGTCAGAAGTGACGCACCAATACATGAAGTCCTCGGTGGCCTTCTGGGCATCCTCGGAAGCCTGGGAGCTGACGCACCAGTAGTTCTCGCCGCCGGAGCACAGGCCCTGGTTCTCCTCGCCGTCGACGCCGATGTAGATCGGCAGCATGCCGAGCTGGTCGTCGGTCATACCGGCCTTGGTGAGGTCGGCGTAGGCCCAAGAGCCGTTCTGGTAGAAGACGGCCTTGCCGGTTGCGAACTCGTTGGTGGCGTCGTCACCGGTCTTGGAGGCGAGCTGCGAAGGATCGCAGGTGGAGTCGGTGATATACAGGTCGAAGATCTGCTTAAAGTTGTCGAGATACTCGCCCTTGATCTCGTCGTCCTCCTGATTGTGCTCCTTCTCGAACTCGTAGTAGAGCGGGAGGTTGGCGAGGTGCGTGGTGTAGCGCCAGCTGGAGGAGTCATCCATACCGGCGGAAGTGAAGGCACCGTCAACGCCGAGCTCGTCCTTGCGGGCCTGGATGTCATCGGCGCAAGCCTTCAGCTTGTCGAAGGAGTTGATGTCCTCGGCCTTGTAGCCGGCCTTCTCGAGGAGCTCCTTGTTGTAAATGATGCCGTAGCTCTCCTGAACCCAGTCGATACCCAGATCCTTGCCGTCGGACTGCAGCGCCAGGGAGTCGTCGATGAGCTCGCCGCGGAGCTTGGTGTCGGAAAGATCGGCGCAGTAGTCCTTCCAGTTCTTAAGGCCGGTGGGGCCGTTGACCTGGAACAGCGTCGGAGCGGAGCTCTTGGACATCTCGGACTTGAGCTTCTCCTCGTAGGTGTTGGAGGCGGCGGTCACGATCTTGACCTCGACGCCCTTCTCCTTCTTGTACGCCTTGGCGATCTCCTTCCACTCCTTGTCGACCTCGGGCTTGAACTGGAGGAAGTAGACCTCGGCAGCGTCACCAGAAGCAGAGGAGCCAGAGCCGGCAGAACCACCGCAGCCCACGAGGCCCAGACCAAGAACCGCAGCCGCGGAACCAGCAAAGCCCAGGAACTGCCTTCTGCTCATTTCGTTCTTCATTACAATCCACCCTTTCACACCGTGGCGGCACCCTTTGCCGCCGCCTTCGGAGATTGGCTCGGGGACTTTGCCCCTTTTGCTGACTTGTACAATACGCTATTTGGCTAGTTGTTTGAACAAGTATTACTAGAGCGGTAGAAAAACTTCGGTGAACGGTAATTTCGACTTGATACTTGACAAGTTTTGTATAAACAATTATTTGTTATCGAATGCAGAGAAAACGCCCGATCAAGCCGATGCATCGTCGGTTTGACCGGGCGTTTTCGCTTTGAGGGCATGAGTCTCGTCAGGCTGCGAGCTAGCCGGCTATCGCTTGGAATTGACGCGGTAATGGAAGATCTCGGGGTGTGTGCGGGCATGCGTGACCTCGAACAAGATGCCGTCCGAGGTGTACGACTGGCTCTCCATAACGGCGACGCAGTTGTACTTGCCGAGGTCCAGATAGCTGCAGTCTTCATCGTTGGCGAGCTCGACACTCACCGTACGACGGCTCGCCATCACTTTGACGCCGCGCTTGTGCTCCAGATAGCCGTAGATAGAATCCGCCGCGATCTCGGGGGTCAGGCCCTTGGCGATCGACGCCAAAAAGTAGCCATGGTCCACTTGGCGCGCGCTGCCGTTGAGGCTTCGGACACGCACTACGCGAATCAGCTCCTCGCCCACCTTAAAGCCCAGGCGACGTGAGAGTTGCTCAGTGCAAATCAAATGTTCAAAAGACTTGACCTCGGTCGATGCGACGGCATTGTTGCGTTTTGCGAACTCGCCAAACGACTCAACCTCTTCGAGTGCGCCCAGCATGTCGGTTTCGCCCTTAAGCCAAATAACGCGCACGCCCTTACCGTGTATAGGCTGCACAAACATCTGGTCGGCCAGCATGCTCAAGGCGCGTCGAACGGTATTGCGCGTGCAGCCAAACTCCGCGGTCAGCTCGGCTTCGGTTGGCAGCATCTCCTGAAACGCATAGGTCCCGTTGATGATGCGCGAACGGATCTCGCGGTAGATTCCTTCGTAAATCGCTTTTGGCATGATTTCACCTCTAATGAATATGTATGGCTAGGCACGATAGCATTTCTTAAAGTTGTTTAAACCGATTATCGGTAAAGCACGGATTATTTACCGTCGACGGTTCCCCCGAAACCCAAATCGGGCCGAATCAAAACCGTGAATGCGGTAAGCAGCCAGTCCTCTACAATGAGTTCATTGTTTAAACGTTCTTGCTCGCACAGCATGTTGCATCCGAAAGGTGGATTATGCTGCAAAAAATACAACGTTTTGGCGGAGCCATGTTTGCGCCCGCCATGCTGTTTTCCATATCGGGCCTTATGGTCGGCATCTCCGCCCTCGCCACGACCGTTGACATTGTCGGCGACCTTGCCGTATACGGAACACCTTGGTACTTCTTCTGGACCATCGTCCAGCGCGGATCGTGGACGGTCTTTAGGCGTCTCCCACTCCTGTTTGCCATAGCACTACCCATTGGCCTTGCCCAAAAGCAACCGGCACGCTGCTGTCTCGAAGCGCTCGTGGCATACTTTGCCTACTGCTTCTTTTTGAGCGAAATCATCAAGATCAGCGGCAACAACCTGGGCCTTCAGTACCCGTCCTTTCTGGCCCCCGCCACCGGCATCACCATTATCGACGGTATTAAGACCCTCGACACCGGCATCATCGGACCGCTGGCGGTTTCAACCATCGTCGTTGCCATCCATGACCGCTTCTACGATGCCAAGGTGCCCGATTGGCTTGGCACGTTCTCCGGCTCCTCGCTGGTCTACCTCATCAGCTTTTTCGCCGTTCTCGGCCTCGCCATCGTCTCGGCAATCGCTGTTCCCTTTATATATGGAGCGACCGATACGTTGCGCCATGCGCTTGCGGGAGTCGGTACCCCAGGCGTGGGTCTCTTCGTGTTTTTGGAGCGCGCCCTCGAACCCTTCGGTCTGCACCACCTGCTCTACATGCCGATCTACTACGACAACCTGGTCGTAAACGAAGGCGTCTACGCCACGTGGACCAACCTGCTTCCCATCCTTTCCCACAGCACGCGCCCCCTTAAGGAACTTGCTCCTTGGGCTGGCTTTACCGCCACCGGCTGGGTCAAGCTCTTTGGCTTGCCCGCCATCGCCGCGGCGTTCTACACCACCGCAAAACCCGATCGCAGGGCCGGCCTTAAGGTCATCCTGCTGCCTGCCATCGTCACCTCGGTGGTCTGCGGCGTCACCGAACCGCTCGAGTTCCTCTTTATGTTCACCTATCCGGGGCTCTTCGTGCTCTATGCCGCCTTATCGTCCTGCCTTGCCATGGCCATGAATTTCTTTGGCATCGTGGGCATTTTCTCGGGCGGCCTCATGGAAATGGCCGCCTTCAACTTTATCCCGCTCATGCGCACGCACGCCGGTGCCTACCTTATGGCACTCGGTATTGGGCTTGCCTTTAGCGTCATCTTTTTCCTGAGCTTCCGCGGTATCATCCTAGCCCTCGACCTTAAAACCCCGGGGCGCGAGGACCATGGCGCCAATCGCGCCGCCGACAAACAGTCAGCAAAGAGTATGGAGGACAAAGGGGGCTCTTTCGATGATGATTCAGCCAATGCGCAGGCAAACCTCGAACACCTGCTTGCTGAGCACGTCGTCGAGCTTTTGGGTGGCGTTGGCAACATCGTGGGCGCAACCAACTGCGCCACACGCCTGCGCGTGGAGGTCGTCGATCCCTCTATCGTCGCGGACAATGCATCGTTTGTCGCAGCCGGTGCCAAGGGCCTCATCATCACCGGCAAAACCGCCCAGGTGATCATCGGCATCTCCGTTTTGCGCATTAAGGAGCACTTCGATCAGATCATGGGGCTCGAGCCGGGCTTTGCCCCCGAAGCGCCCCATCCCGTGCCCGGTGACACTCTTCAAAAGCCTGCAAATATCTGCTTCTTTGATATCGACGGAACGCTTGCCTGGCAAGACCCCCGCGTGGCCCAGGAGCTCCCCGAGGACGAACGGGACCTCTCACCCTACCCCAACGAAGCGGTCTCGCAGACCATCCGCGATTTTGTCGCCAACGGCAACATGGCGTTTATCTGCACGGGGCGCACACTCAGCTGCATCCATCCCAAGCTGCTTGCGCTACCCTGGACCGGCATCGTCTGCCTTGCGGGCGGCCATGTCGAACTCGACGGACACGTGATTCGCGACCTGGCAATGACTCCCGGCATGTTGCAGCGCCTTATCCCCTATCTTGAGCAGTCGGGCGAGGTCATCCGCTTTGAAGGCCTTAACGGCGTCGTGCGCATGAGCGCCGACGCACCCGACGCCCCTGGGTACGCACGCACCGTGGGAGATGCCGTAACGCAGCTGCAGCACTACGGCGCCTACAAGATCTTGATGTCCACGCCGCTCGCCAACCGCATTGCTCGGGACAAGGAGCTTGAGCCGCTGCTGTGCTTCAACGAGCTCGAGCTCGATGTAACGGAAATCTCGCCCCGCGAATGCACCAAGCGCGAGGGCATCCAGTCCGTACTCGACGCCCTCGACCCCAACCACGGAACCGTATACGGCATCGGCGACGCCAGCAATGACATCACATTGATGAATGCCGTCGATGTTGGCATCGCGATGGGCAACGCGCCGGACTATCTCAAAAAGCGCGCAGACTACATTACCGACTCAGTCGATCACGACGGTGTCGTCAAAGCGCTCGAGCATTTTAAGCTCATATAGACACCCGGACCGCGCGCGTCCCGTTACCCTAAATCGCCAAAACTGACGCGCAGGAAACCCCAATGTGGCAATATGTTGTCTGCATATTGCACCAATGCAACCTTCAGAAAGAATGCGAGAACCCGTGTCCAGTCCGTTTACCAGCTTTCTAGCCCAGCACTTTGACCAGATCAACGACTATCTGGCCACGTTCTTTGACGGACAGGCGACCTCTGCCGATATCGAGCGCTACCTGTACGCGCCGCTCTCGGCGTTTACGGCCAACGCCGGCAAGCGCCACCGCCCGCTCATCTGCATGCTCGCCGCCACCGCTGTGAGCGGTAGCTTTGAAAGCGCCCGCAGCGCCGCAGCTGCCATCGAGCATTTCCAGTCGGGCGCGCTCATCCACGACGACATCGCCGACAACGGGCAGCTGCGCCGTGGCAAGCCTTGCATGCATCTTACCGAGGGCACGGGACTCGCCATCAACTGCGGCGACCTGGCACTCACCATGGTCACCAAGACGGTTCTCGACGACCCCACGCTTGCGCCCGACGTTAAGCTGCGCGTGCTCCATGAGCTCACCGAGATGATTGTCCGCACCATCGAAGGCCAAGCACTCGACCTGGGCTGGGTTCGCGACGGGCGCTTTGACATCTCGGTTGACGACTATCTGGACATGGCGACGCACAAGACCGCGTTTTACAGCGGGGCCACGCCGCTTGCCGCCGGAGCCATTATCGGTGGCGGCAGCGAAGAGCAAATCGAAGCGCTTCGCGCATTTGGCCTGCATACCGGCCTTGCCTTCCAGATCCAAGACGACCTGCTCAACCTTGTTGGCACCAAGGAAGCCGCCAACAAGGACTTCCGCACCGATATCACCGAGGGCAAGCGCACGCTCGTCGCCGTGCACGCCCTGTCCGATAAACGCTACCACGACGAGATCGAGGCCATCCTTTCCTCGGGCACCGAGGACCCCGCGCAACTCGCACGAGCCGTGGAGATCTTCCAGGAGACCGGCTCCATCGATTTCGCCCACGCCTATGCGCTCGACCTGACTACCAAGGCCAAGGCAGCCATCGAGGACGTTGAGCTTGATCCGCACGCACGCGAGCTGTTCCTCTCTATGGCAGATTTCTTTGTGGAGCGCCTTAACTAGCGGGGGTTACAAAACCTGTCGGCAGCGCATTTGAGCACAAGTTGCTACACTGTTGGGTGCATGTTTATGCATCCCTTCGCGCTGTCTATCCGACAGACGCTCAAATAGTACGTATGGTACGCCGAAAGGGGTTCGTTCATGGAACCTATTACAACGGGTATGCAGGGAGCAGCCGTCGAGGACGTGCAATCCCGTCTCCTGCAGCTCGGCTACACTATCGATGCCGCCGAGGTCGCCGACAAGCGCTTTGGCACCACCACCGAGCAGGCTGTTGGCACCTTTAGGCTCGACAGCGGCCTTGCCGCCGGTCACGCCGTCGATATCCCCTGCTGGAGCGCCCTGGTCGACGCCTCGTACAAGCTGGGCGACCGTACCCTCTACCTGCGTATGCCCAATTTCCACGGTGCCGACGTGCAGGCCCTGCAGCGCGCCCTCAACGTGCTAGGCTTTGCCTGCGGCGAGGACGATGGTTACTTTGGCCCTCACACCGAGGCGGCCCTGCAGCAGTTCCAGGAAAACGTCGGTCTGTTTGCCGACGGCATGGCCTTCCAGGATACCTACGCCTACATCAACCGCCTACACCACGTGTGGGAGGGTAAGCCCTCGGTCACCGAAGCCGAGTCGCGCATCGGTTTTGCCCGCGCGGCCAACGTGCTCGAGCGCTTCCAGATCGCCGTCATCGGCGAGGACCCCATCGCGCGCAGCGTTGCGTCGCGCATGTGGAACATCGCCACGGCAACGACCGACAACAGCGGCATGATGCTGTGTGATTCCGAGGTCCCGACCGATGTCGATCTGGTGCTCGAGATCGCAAGCGATGAGCTGCCCGCTGACGCAGCACCGCGTGCCACGATTGCCCTCGCCGAGTGCCACAACCTGGCCCAGCGCATCCGCACCGCCAATGTTGCCGCCCAGCAAAAGCCCGCACGCATTCGCATCGAACTTACGGGCATGACGCGCTACAACGGCACCTTCACCGCAAGCGATGCCCAAACGCTCGCCGTACGCCTACTCGATGGCGTTTGCGATGCCCTTGCAGATTAGGTAAACTAGACGAGTTGCTTTTGAGCAACAGTACCCATTGGGACGTAGTTCAACGGTAGAACTCCGGTTTTTGGTGCCGGCTGTTGGGGGTTCGAATCCCTCCGTCCCAGCCCTTAAGAACATAGCGCTCCAGGCCCACATGGACCCGGAGCGCTTTTTCGTGGGCAAGCGGAGGGATTCGAACCCGCAAGGGTGCGGAGCTGAGGAAACGCGAAGCGTTTTCCAGCGAAGCACGCAAGGAGCGAAGCGACGCAGCGGGCCGCGGCCGCCGACCAGGCGGACGCGGAATCCCTCCGTCCCACACCAGCCAAGAGCCCCTCACGTCAAGCAAATCGAGCCAACGCCGCCAAGCGGAGGGATCCGAACCCGCAAGGGTGCGGAGCGACGCAGCGGCGCGCGGGCGCCGCAGGCAGACGCGGTGTCGGCACTTAGGGACGTTCCTAAAGTGCCGGCTCGGGACTATTTTCGAGGTCGCGCGCGCAGACGTGGTGTAAGAGCGTCCTGAGGTCCGTCGCTGCAAGTCC
>CAVCRP010000043.1:0-16713 GCA_963604655.1 uncultured Ruminococcus sp. | reverse complement strand
GGAAAGAAGCTGCGCCGCGGGGGAGGCGACCCTAATGGCTTTCTCATATCGTCTTTTTGGGCTTCGAGCCCTGCTTAAGTGCCTTGGAAAGGCCGACAAGGGCCGTGAGGAGCGAGACCATAGCGGTCAGGAGCTTCACGAACTCGGTGAAATCGGTCATGGGCATCACCTCCCATCGGATGGAGGGCTCTGCCCGGCACGAGGACTGCCGACAGCGAGGACGATTCTATCAGAGTGGCTGGCCCTCTTCATTCAATTCATGCTCCCCACCCTCGCCGAGACTGCAGGCGTGGCAGAATCGACACCGAACGGTAGCGCGCCAGGGCACTGACGATGAACTATCCAAAACTAGCGAGGCGTGTCACCACGTGAGAAATCGCCACGGTCGATAACGCGATCGTCCATCTGTCGCGACGCGGCGCTACCGCCGTGCGCCTGGCCGGCGGCGCGAACGCGGTCATCGCCGGCATCGGGAACGGTGCCGGCGTAACGGTTGCGAATCTCCCTTGCGTAACCACGCCGGGCAAGAAGTTCATCGCGTACGGCGGGATCTTCGAGCAGGTCTTCGTCACACTTCGGTGCAATGAATTTAGGGAACAAATTGTAGGCGACGCCTTTGCTCGCTTTCGCCTGTTCGACCCACGCCGAATACGCTTTCTTGAGACGTTGAATGTAAATCTCACAGCGCTTCTCGTATGGAAGGGCTCGCTCGGCTTCCAACGCGTTATTTTCGAAAGCCGTCTGCAATGACTTAAACGCGAAGCGCCCGTCAAGACGGGTCAGGTTGAAAGTGCACTTCGGGTTGCCGGCCTCCTTGATATCGAGATCTGTCGCATAGACTCGATTGTTCTTGATGAAAATATCTACGCCCCATGAGGCGAGCAGCTTTTTGAACTGCTCCATATTCTTCGGGTGATAGTCGTTGATTGCAATATGGATCAGCTCGCGCAGATTGTTTTTATAACTGTACTCTCCTCGATCGACAATCTCCTTTTCTGTGTCGCGCGGCTGGCGATCGCGAATCTTCGAATTCTTCTTTCCCTTTTCGAGCTGAGCGAGATTCCAGGCCTCGTCCATTTCACGAACCCATGCGGCGCGTTCGTACTTTCCGCGACGCCCACCCGTCTCGCAACGCTTGCCCGTCAAAAGATCCGTGCGGTTAATCGCCATATGAACCGCGTAGCGTTTTCCCGCCTTATCGCTTTCCTCGTGCAACGCGAGAATCACTTGTTGATGCGGGTAGTGTTTCGCAAGCCATTGCTCCGCGTAGGCCATACACGCATCGGGGGTCATCTTGCCTCCGTTGCAGCTGCACTCCTCGGGCAGAAACGCGAGAACCTGATGAAGCATCGTTATGTTCTTCGCGCCGGCACGCGCAGGCCTGTCGTGATGAAACACCTTCCGCGTCATAGCCATCTCGGAAAACCAGTACTTTCGGTTCGCGAGGTTCCAGCCGCCGCGGGCCAAAGCGCGCTTTCCGTTAATGTACTTGCGCACGTTCTTCGCATAGCGCTCGGACGAAACACCTTTCTGCTTAACGACGGTCATTTTGATCACCGCCGACGAAATAGCGCTGTTCGAGTTCTCTGATAAAGAGTGTGACTTTGCGGGCGTTCTGGTAAACCTTTTCAAGCGTTCGGAAAACTGCCTTCTCGTTGTAGGCCGGAAGACCTTGCGCGTTCACGAAGTACATCAGCTGGTTGAGGTTCGTCCCCTCGCGATACAGCTCGCGATAGATGTTCGCGACCTGGCTCATATCGAAATCGATCTTCTCGATTTTCCCGGCAAGCATCACGCGACGGGCATACGCACTGACGGTCGCACCGAGCACATCCGCCCGTTTGCGGATCGCCTCGTGCTCGTCATCGGTGACTTTAACGTAAATGACCTTCGAACGCTTTTCGTCCGAATCATCTGAAACGGGTTGCAGCTTTTTACTGCGGCCACCGTCATCTTTTTTAGAAATGATGAGATCATCAAGTGATTCTCTCCGATGAATCAAGGCATAGCGAATGAGTTCGGCTTTCGTCATGCCTGCCCTTTCCGCCAAAGCGGAAAGCGTTTCGTATTCTTCAGAAGTGAGTGTCGCCTTAACGGTGTATGGACGCTTGCAACTCATATGCCCCCCAGGAAAGCAGAGCGAATCGGTGAGGCCACCGATTCAAAAACCGATATGAGATTGCTTTCCTTTTTAGGAGCGACTGACGTCGCGCCGTTTTTTGAAGTGACGCCGTCGCTTCCCTTAGAAATGAAGGCGAACTTCATTTCTAACTTTATCGCCGTGAGAGGCGATAAACAAGATGTGTTGGCAGATAAAGGGGGCGAGTATGGCCCCATTTATCTAGCCCAACACCAATCTTGCAATCACCGGGACGGCGATTGGGCGGAGCGTAGCGTAGACACGAAATGAGAGGCCTCGTTTCGAGCGAAAGGCTTCGCGGTGTCGTAGTGTCAGCGGAGACCGTGAGCGGAAGCGAATTTTTAACGCGAAGGATGCTGAGTGTTAGAGATTCGCTGTAGCGAGAGCGAAGCGGTGATGCGAATGCGAGGGATGCCGAGTATTTGCATCACCGCGCAGCGGGCTTCGGGCAAAACCTTCCGCAAGTCGATGAGAGGCCTCACCGATTTGCGGAAGGTTTTGCCCAGAGCATCCGGCACCGCCGAATTCTTTTGGGACGGTCTCTCGTTTGATTGCTTTCCTATCGTTTGCTTCCAGACTGGGCGTTTAAAAAGACGGCCGAAACCGGCCGCCCGCTAGAAAACATTCACCGAACGTAAGAGAAGAGGAACGAATGTCCATTACTCCCAGTGACCGGCGACGTCGACAACCCAATGCTGTCCCGTAGCCTTCTGTTCATAATGTCCCTGATCCTCTTTCGTTTCATAGGAATCGTTTACGATAGATCCGCCGATGCCGCCGGAAAGCATATCATTTTCGCTCCACGAATAGGCGGCATCTTCGGAATCGAAGGGCCCTACCATAGCACCACCATGGTTTACCCAATAGCGAGGGTGGGTCGTGTAAACCCAGTTGGAAACCCAAACCTGTCCATAGTCTGTCTCCCAGTGGCCCTGCTCGGGAATCCACTTCTTCTGGCTACCGCCGTTGGAAGAGGAATTGTTGCTGCCGGAACCCTGCGAATTGCCGGAATTCTGGTTTGACTTGGAAGAATCGCCCTTATTGTCAGACTTCGACGAGTCGGAAAACTTGTTATCCTCCTTCTTGGAGTCATCGGACTTCTGGTCCTTGCCGTCGGATTCTTTCTTCTCCTCGGTCTTGGTTCCAGAGGCTTGCGCCGCCTTTTCTTCACTTGGTTTCTTTTTATCTTTATTCTTCACCGCCGTGGCGGCCCTTTCCGTAGAGCCGCTTCCTTGCTTTGCAACGCTAGCACATCCAAGTTGAGGTGCCGAGAGGCACACCAGAAGCGCAACGATAACAGCCTTTGTTCTCATACCGATCTCCCCGTCCATGAAACCGGGCGTTGGACACTAGCCGGTATCCAACGCCCGGCTCGCATTTACATCTGCTCGCGGCGCTTCTTCCGATCGAGGAAGACGCCGGCTGCCACGAGGACGGTACCGCCGATGGCGAACGTCTCGCCGATGAGGTTTGCGCGGTCACCGGTCTGGGCGAGGCTGCCGGTCTGGGCGGCCTCCGTGCCGGCAAGGTGCTTCGGACTGTATGCCGCCTGCTTCTTTGCGGCCTCCTCCGCCTCCTGTCGGGCGAGCTCGTCGGAAAGCTCCTGCTCTGCCGCGATGCGGTCGGACTTCGCCTGCTCGAAGGCGGCGAGTGCCGAATCGTAGCTGGGCTGGAGCCCGTCTACCGAAGCCTGCTTCTCGTCCAGGATGGCCTTGGCGGGCGCGACCTTGGCACGTGCCTCGACTGCTGCGGCGAAAAGCGCGTTGAGGGCGTCATCCGCGTTCGCGTCATGGCCGGAAGCGAGCGCCGCGTCGGCATCGATGGAGTTCAGCTTCGCCAGCTTGGCGTCTGCCTGTGCCTTCGACTGCTCAGTGGCGGAGACCAGGGACTCGGCGGCGATGGCGTCAGCCTTTGCGGAGTCGAGCGCGGCCTTGGTGTCATTGACGGCCTTTACTGCATCCTGCTCGCGCTGCTGCGCCTCTGCGAGCTTCGCGGCAAGACCGGTGAGGATGTCGAGGTTCGACTGTGCGCCCTCGAGATCGGTCTGGGAGCCGGTGAGCTTGGTGTCGGCGCCGGTGACCTCGGCCTTTGCCACATCGGTCGCACGCTGGGCATCCGCGAGGGCGCTTGCGGTGCCGTCCGCCTTTTGCTTAGCGACGGCGAGGACGGTCGCCTTCTCGGCCTGATCGGCTGCCGCCGCGTCGTGGACGCTCTTTGCGGTATCGAGTGCCTTCTTGGCGTCAGCGACGTCCTGGAAGAACTTCGCGAGGTCGGCGTTCGCATCGTCCACGCCCTGCTGCTTGGATGCGGTGTCCGCCTTGGCGGAGTCCAGCTTGTACTGTGCGGCCGTTACGGCTGCGTTGGCGGCATTAAAGGCGACCTGCTGCTGCTGGACGGTCGATTTTGCCGTATCGACTGCCGCGTTGGTGGCATCGAGGTTCGATTTCGCCGCATTCAGCTCGGCCTGGGCATCCGTGACGCCCTGCTGCTTGGCGGCGACATCAGCTTTTGCGGCATCGACGGCACGCTGCGCATCCGTGACGCCCTGCTTTGCGGCATCGACACCTGTCTGTGCGGAATCCGCTGCGACCTGCTTCTGCTGGACGGTTGCTGCGGCGCCGGCGGCTGCCTGCTGCTTGGCGGCGAGATCGGCCTTGGCTGCGTCGAGTGCGCTCTTGGCGTTCTTCAGGCCGTTGATGTAGGAGGTCAGCTTCTGCTCGTACTCGTCGACGGAGATGGGGTTCATGTTCCAGCCTGAACCGGACCAACCGGAGACCTCGGCGGTGTAGCACTGCGTCTGAAGCCCGGACATGGTGCCCTTGGTACAGGTTCCCATTCCCATGACGGCGAGTTCGGGATTGATGATGTTCATATAATGACCGACGGTACCGCTGCTGCCGTTCTCCCAGCGGCAGTTGTCTGCAATCCAATGGTTGATTGCGACGCCGTTCTTTGCATAGAAATCATAGGCGTCCTTGCCGACAAGACCGGTGACTCCATAAAGGGCCTCCGTTGCCTTGTCGAAAAAGCCCTTCTCCTGCTCGATCCACTGCCCACTCGGATCGATTCCGTAATTCCATGCCAGGTTTTCGGCAAAATCATATTGACGGGCATGATCGAGCACAGTGTCACTGTAGTTGGCATCTGCGATCGCCCCGGCGATGAGCTTGTAGGTGACCTGGAGCTCGGAGAGACCGACGGACTTGCGGTAGTCGTTGACGGACTTCATCCACCTGATCGCATTGAGCATGTTGTCGAGGGACGTGGCGTCCTTGGAGTTGCCGGCTTCGGTCTTGCCGGCATATTTGGCGTTCAGGATGATGTTGGCTGCGTCATCGGCACCCATGGCCTTGAAGAAGCCGATGGCTCCCTGCTTGAGCTGTGCGTCGGCTGAATCGAGTTTCGCCTGGGCCTCATTGACCTTCTGCTGGGCGGCGGTCACGGCCGCGTCAGCGGTATCCTTTGCGGTCTTGGCGTTCGCAAGCTCTTCGTCTGCGGCTGCTTTGGCGGACTCGGCGTCCTTGACGGCCTGCTTCGCTGCATCCAGCTTGGCGATGGCATCGGAGTTCGCCTGCTTGGCGGCATCGAGGTCGGAGTTCGCGGCATCGAGTTTGAATTGGGCGTCGTTCACGCCGGACGCGGCATCGAGTGCGGCCTGCTGCTTCGCGGAGAGGGACGCCTGGGCATCATTTAGCTCGCTTTGTGCCGTCGCTGCAGCGGACTGCGCCTGCTTGAGTTCGGACTCGCACTGGGACTGTGCCGCTCGTGCGGCGGCGAGGGTTGCCTCCGCGTCCGCGACCTTCTGCTTCGCGGCTTCGTACTCAGGACCGCTGGCGCCTGCCTCCGCTGCGGCGAGGTCGGCTTTCGCCTGCTCATAGGCGGCACTGGCGGCTGCGGCCTTCGCATCCGCCGTGTCCTTGTTCTGCTGGGCTGCGGCGAGGACGGTATCTGCAGAATCCTTTGCAGACTGGGCCGCGACCAGCTTGGACTGGGCATCGGCAAGCGTCGCGTTGGCGCGGTCGAGCTCGGCCTGTGCCTTGCTCACGGCATCCTGGGCGTCGCGTACCGCCTGCTCGGCGGCACTGATTGCCTCCGGGGTGGCGGCTGCGGCATCGGCCTTGGCTTTAGCGAGGGCATCTTGAGCGTCCTGGGCCGCCTTGAGGGCGGACTGGTATGCTTCACCCTTCTTGGATGCATCCGCCTTGGCGTCTGCGAGACCAGCCTTCGCCTGCTCGAGGTCCTTGCCGGCGGCATCGGCGGCGTCCTTGCCCTCTGCGACCTGACGGGCGTACTCGTCCATCGCCGCACGGTCGGCTGCCGTGCCGGCGCTGACCGCCGAATCATAGGATGCCTTGGCCTGGTCGCGGGCGGAAGCCGCCTCGTTGTAGGGACCGGCGGCCTCGTCATAGGATGCCTTGGCGGCGTCCTCCTTCGCCTTCGCCTCGTCGACCGCCTTCTGCAGGTCCGCGATGGTCTGTGCGGCGGACTTCGCGCCGGTGCCGGATGCCGCGCCGGCATGGGCGGCAATCGGCGACATCACGGCGGGGTGCTGCGTGCCACCGTCACCGGTCTGGGCGTATGCCGCGAACGGTGAGATGAGGCTCGATCCGGTCATGGCGGCCATGGTCGCCGCGGTGACGGTCAGACGTGCGATCCCCTTCGGGGCGTGAATCTTTTTGTTTGGCAGTGCGGCGAAGTGATTGCCGCCGGCAGCGAAGTGCTTTCCCTGAGTCATTGCTATTCCATTCCTTTTCCGTGCCATATCCGACTAGGCATGAGAGCTCTTTCCAATAAAGGTAATTATGCTCCTCATCTGGGATTGTTGTATATAGTCCGTTGGCATAAATACAACAATCCATGAGTCTTTTTGTCATGGATATCTCGCCGCTACAACAATCCTTTGGTCTACGCTGCAAAGAACTCAGATCAGAGTCTGGTTACTCACAACAGCAATTTGCGAACCGCATTGACATGGACAGGTCTTACTACGCCTCGATAGAGGTCGGACGAAGAAATGTCAGTCTTTCTAATCTCTCTAAAATTGCCAATGGATTCAACATATCAATTGCTGCACTTATGACTGGTGTCACCGATAAAACGGATTAGTCCATCATCAGCGAACGCAGTGAGCGTATCAATCGACGGCATAGCCGGCGGCAAGGACACGGTACGTGGCCGCGCAGCGAGCTTTGCGAGCGAAGGGGACGGCATCGCCGTCCCTATTTCTTTATAGTATATTTCTCTATTAATTGGTTTCACCAAAATGGGTATAGCGCAAGCTTCTGAACAGGCGTTTTTATCAAAAACTCAAAGCAGTCGAATCATCAAAATGGTGAAATTTTTTACCCAAATTGAAGAAGCGCTTCACCAAAATGGAACCGCTAACGGCTGTTGAAAACTTTTTATCCCCAAAATGGTGATTTCCTGTTTTCAGTGGAAAACTCGGGAAGTCAAATTATTTACTTACCAGATTTACAAACGAAAGCGGCTCTTAGCCCCAAAACCAGAACAGGTCAGAAGCAAAATTAACTCCTGACCTGCGATTTTGCTGGTGCCCCCGGGCGGATTCGAACCGTCGACACCCGCTTTAGGAGAGCGGTGCTCTATCCCCTGAGCTACGGAGGCATGTTGTATTAGTGTAGCAGATTTACTGCATCGTCATGTGGCGCATAAGCAGTCTTCGAAGTTGCAGTGGCTCGCAGCGGCTCGGCCTTCCGGAAAGCTTGTCCCACTATCTAGGCGAATTCTGGGACGTCGTTTCCCGATGGGGCCTCTCTGGGAAACTACGTCCCAGAATTTGCGCTCAAAACGGGATGCGGTTTCCCAAACAGGCCCGTTCCGGAAAATGCATCCCGGAATCGGCACTCAGACTGGGATACATTTTCCCAATCGAGCCCAACGGGAAACTGCGTCCCAGTTTGATGAGAAAACCCGAGATGCGGCTTCCACGCGACAGGCAAAAACGAAGTTGCGGTGGAATAGTTCCTGTTTGAAGCCCAGGGGGCCAAATTTAGAAACTATTTCACCGCAACTAATGAAGGGCTAGTTGCCTTTGTGGAAAAGACTCTTGATGACGGAGGGGATGCTCTTGGCGCCCTTGGCCGTCACATCGATAAAGTCGGGCGAACGCACGAGCTTATTCTCGTCGACGTACTTGCGGACCGCGCGAAGCGTCTCTTTGTCGTCACGCGTCGAAAACGTAAAGTGACCGTTGTCCTTGGTGAAGATGGCAAAACGCGTGATCTTCTTGGTGCCGCGCAAAACCTCGGCGGCAATATAGTCGACTTCGTCCCACGGGATTTGAATATAATCCTCGGGATTGCGCTCGTTATAGTACTCAAACGCCTTATTGCCCACCATCACGTTACCGTGGCTGGTAAGCCCCATCAGGCAGGTTGCCGGCGTTGCCAAATCGACCGTGCTGTTCTGAGATTGCGCCATACGCGCCTCGCCCTCCAATAAAAAAATCGGACCGCATCCAGTGTACCCACCGGGTGCGGTCCGTTTCAATGGCTCAAAAGCCCTTACCTAGCAACTCTCGGTCTTAAGCCGAAACGTGCTTACATGAAGCCGCAGACGCGACCGATGATGCCGATGGCGAAGAGAGCCAGGATGATGACGATCGGGCTGACCTTCTTCTTGAGGAGCTTGCAGACCAGCAGGGTCAGGCACACGGCGGCAAGGCCGGGGATGAGCTGATCGAGGTTGGCCTGAAGCGTGGTGACCTTCACCTGATCAAGGGCGTTAGCACCGATGGAGTTATACATCGTCAGTGCTTCCTTGACACCCTCAGAACCGGAGGGCAGGTTAGCCCAGTCGATAAAGGCGCCAGCAGACTGCGTGACCTTGGAGACGACCGGGGTGAAGGAGATGGACACCCAGCGCTCGACCAGGGCGCCGATGATGAACATACCAAGGATGGAAGCACCCTCGGTGACCTTGCCCATCAGACCGCCGGAGAGGTCCTTGGCGATGGAGGAGCCGACCTTGTAGCCAAACTCCTGCGTGTACCACAGGAAGGCGTAACGGATGATGTTCCACGCGAAGAAGAACAGCAGCGGACCGGCGATGCTGCCGGACAGGGCCAGGGAAGCGCCCAGAGCGCCCAGAATCGGGCGAAGGGTGAACCAGAAGGCGGGGTCGCCGACGCCGGCGAGCGGGCCCATCATACCGACCTTGACGCCCTGAATGGCGACGTCGTCAATCGGAGCACCGTTGGCGCGCTCCTCCTCGAGAGCGAGGGTAACGCCAATGACGGGGGCGGAAACATAAGGGTGGGTGTTATAGAACTCCAGGTGGCGCTTAAGAGCGGCAATCTGGTCATCCTTGCTGGTGTAGAGCTTCTTGATCGCAGGGATCATTGCGAAGCACCAGCCGCCGTTCTGCATACGCTCGTAGTTCCACGAGCCCTGAAGGAACTGATGACGGAAGCAAACCTTCTTGCGGTCAGCCTTGGTGAGCTGAATCTTGTTCTCTGCCATATGTATCACTCCCCTCCTACTCGTAATCGTTCAGAATGTCGCCGAGCGGGTCGCCGGAGCCACCGCCCATGCCGCCACCCTGCTTAGCCAGATCCTTAAGGCCAAGGTAGATGAGGGCAAGGGAGATGCCGATGAGGCCAAGGGCGATCAGCGTGAGCTGAGGGATGGCAGCAAGGACAAAGCCGAGGATGAAGAACGGCCAGGTCTCCTTGGTGGCCATCATGTTGATGACCATGGCGTAACCGACGGAAGCGACCATGCCGCCGCCGACAGCCATGCCGCCGGACAGCCAGTCGGGCATAGCGTTAAGCGCGTTGGTAACAGCCTCGGCCGGGATGATGCACAGAAGCACTGCCGGGATGGCGATACGAAGACCCTGCATGAGGATAGCAGCGTACTGCCAGCGCTCGATGCCGGCGAAGTCGCCCTTCTCGGCGCAACCGTCCATGGCGTGAGCGATAGCGGTAGCCAGGGTACGGCAGATCATGGTCAGGAACAGACCAGCGACCGACAGAGGCACGGCGACGGCGATAGCGGCGGTAACGGCCTTGGCCGAATCGGTGGCGCCACCGTTGAGGGCGAGCACCATGATGATCGAAGAAGCGACCGAGGCCAGGGCGGCGTCAGGCGCGACGGCGGCGCCGACGTTAGCCCAGCCAAGGGCCATCATCTGGAGCGAACCGCCCAGGAGGATGCCCTCCTGAAGGTGACCGGTTACGAGACCGATAAGCGTGCATGCCACGAGCGGCTGATGGAACTGGAACTCATCCAGAATGCCTTCCATACCGGCAAGCAACGCGACAATCGCAACAAGCAGAATAGTGATTGCAGACATGTATCGGACCCTCCTTTACTATGCTTGAGCGGCCAGTTCGGCCTTAGCTTTCTTCAACATGGCGTCGAGATCCTCGGAGGAATCCGAAGGAACCTTGCGGACCTCGAACTTGACGCCCTTGGCCTTGAGGGCCTCGAGAGTCTTAACGTCGTCATCGCCCATAGCGACGGCGTTGGTGACGACGACCTTGCCCTTGGAGTGAGCCATGGAACCGATGTTGACTTCCTTGATGTCGACGCCGGCCTCGATGGCCTTGAGCAGATCCTGCGGGTTCTCGAAGAGCAGCATGGCCTTGGTGTCACCAAAGCGCGTGTCCTTGACGACCTCGGCCATCTTCTTGATGGGCACGACGTTGGCATGGACTCCCGGAGGGGCAGCCTGCTCGATCATGGTCTTGCGGAGCTCGTCGTGAGCAACGCCGTCGGAAACCACGATGATGCGGTTGGGGTTGATCTGCTTGGTCCACGTGGTGGCCACCTGACCATGAAGCAGACGGGTGTCGATACGGACGTGGGCGATCTTGATGTGCCCGTCGCCGATGACCGTTCCCGGAGGGATGGCGCCTGCAGGAGCAGCGGCGGCCGCAGCCGGCTTCTTCTCCTCGGGCTCCAGAGACTCGGGCTTGACGCGCACGCCAGCCTTAGCCTCAGTCACGAGATGTTTTGCGATCGCATGTGCAGTGTTCTTTGCGTCAAAGCGCTGCGAATATGCCTCGATGAGCATAGGCAGGTTGACACCGGTGACGATAGCCCAGGAATCGTGGCCCTCGATGAGCCCGCTGATCTGGTTGAACGGCGTACCGCCCCACAGATCAACGAGGAAGAGCACCTGCTCCTGGTCCTCGAAGGAAGCGACTGCTTCCTCGACCTTGGCACGGAAGTCGTCGGGGCCCATGCTCGGCTCGAGCGAGACCACGGCTACAGACGGCTGATCGCCAAAGACCATCGAGCCCGTCTGCTTGATTCCAGCCGCCAAGTCACCATGGCTAGCAAGAACAATACTTACCATCACATAACCTCCTTTTTGTCTACGTATTTCCTACACGACATGAAAGGAGTATACCTGTTTGCTTTGTGGAATTATAGCTAAAACTGCAAATGGTTGGATTATTTGTTTAAACGTCAATGTTTGTTACAAGTTGATTACATTGCTGATTTTTAGCTCATTACCTGCTAATGAGCTCTTATCGATCGATATTTTGACATATACAGGCACACTGTTCATTAATACCGAATTTAAGGCGATCGGAATGCACTCAATCCGGCGCAATTTTGTTTAAACAGACTGAGCTTGACTATTTGCATGGCTTATGCTCTAGCACAAGTAGTCATTGGGGACGTTCTTAAACGACTAGTCGTTGGGGACGTTCTTGTTTGACTAGTCATGTAAGAACGTCCCCAACGACTAGTAAAAAAGTTGCGGTGGAATAGTTCCTGGCTGGGGGCCATGGGGCCGATTTTAGGAACTATTTCACCGCAACTGATGAGGGGCTAGGCGATGTGGAGGGGGTTGGCGGCGTCGACGGCATCGGGGGTGTCGGCGGGAGCGGCGAGGCCGTCGGGCTCGGTGCCTGCCGGGTCCTCGTCGGGAGTCTCGATCTGCTTGATCATGACCTCTTGGCCCTGCAGCAGATAGGTCTCGCCGCTGCCGCAATGGGGGCAGGTCTTACCGTGCTCGACCGTCGCGTAATCCCGTCCGCATGCCTCGCAGTGCGTCACGGCCTCGACAGGCTCCACGATAAGCTCCGCGCCCTGCGTGATGGGCTTTTTATCTGCCGCCCACCGCCAAGCATCGAGCAGCAGATCGGGAACGACGCCCGAGACCTCGCCCAGCAGCAACGTCACGCTCGAGACGCGACCCACGCCATTGGCGCGTGCCACATTCTCAACATCGCGAATGATGTGATACACAATCCCTAATTCATGCAAGGCGGGCACCTAACTACTTTCGACCAAACTTGATCTTAATGGCGCGTTTGAGCGCGTACTTGCCCAGGCTGGGGAGCTTTTGCTCGTATTTGACCATGGTGGAGCACTCGGGACGGTCGCGATCCAGGTGGATGGCGTCGAACGCGCACTTGGTGGTGCACAGGCCGCAGCCGATGCACTTGTTGGGGTCGACGATCGAGGCGCCGCAGCCCAGGCAGCGGGCGGTCTCGGTGCGCACCTGCTCCTCGGTAAAGGTCTCGACGTACTCGCTAAACGGCGCGGCCTTCTCGCGCTCGCGGTCCACGTGGGCAACCTCGCGGCTCGCGTTGTCGTAGCTCTCGATCACGACATCGTCGCGGTCGAGCGCGGTGTAGCGGCGCTGATTGCGGCCGATGGTGAGCGTGGATCCCGGCTGCACAAAGCGATGGATGGACACGGCGGCCTCGTGACCGGCGGCGATGGCATCGATGGCAAAACTCGGACCGGTGTAGACGTCGCCGCCCACAAAGATGTCGGGCTCGGCGGTCTGATAGGTCTGGGGATCGGCGAGAGCACCCTGGCCGCGGCCAAGCTCAACCTTGGAGCCAGCCAGCAGGTCGCCCCACACAATGGACTGACCGATCGACATGACCACACGGTCGGCATCCACGCGGCGCAGGTCGTTCTCGTCGTACTCAGGCGCAAAACGGCCCTCATCGTCCATGACGCGCGTGCAGCGCTTAAAGGTGATGCCGCACACGCGACCGGCCTCGTCCAGATGGACCTCCTTGGGACCCCAACCGCAGCTGATGTGTGCGCCGTCCTCGACGGCCTCGCGACGCTCTTCCTCGCTGGCGGGCATCTGCGCCTCGCTCTCCAGGCAGAACATCTCAACGTGCTCGGAACCCAGACGGCAGGCGTTGCGGGCCACGTCGATGGCGACGTTGCCGCCGCCCACCACGATGGTACGGCCGGGCAGCGCATCGACCTTGCCGCTGTTGACCTCGCGCAAGAAGTCGACGGCCACGGTCACGTCCTCGGCATCCTCGCCCGGAATACCGGCAAGGCGACCGCCCTGGCAGCCAATAGCCACGTAGAAGGCCTTAAAGCCCTGTGCACGCAGCTCGTCGAGCGTCACATCGCGGCCGACCTCCACGCCGTAGCGGAACTCGGCACCCATCAGGCGAATAACCTCGACCTCGGCCTCGATGACGTCCTTTTGCAGCTTAAAGCTGGGGATGCCGTAGGTGAGCATGCCGCCCGGGTGCTCGTTCTTCTCGAACACGACGGGCTTGTAGCCCTTCTCGGCCAGGTAGAAAGCGCAGGACAGGCCGGCAGGACCGGCACCGATGATGGCGATCTTCTGGTCAAAGCCGCCGGCCCGCGTCGGCGTCACCACGGGCGGGACATAGCGGGTCGCAGCGTCCAGATCGCGCTGGGCGATGAACTTCTTGACCTCGTCGATGGCCACGGCGGCGTCCACGCGGCCACGGGTGCAGGCATCCTCGCAGCGGCGATTGCACACGCGGCCGCAGATGGCGGGCAGCGGGTTCTCGCGCTTGATGAGCGCCAGCGCCTCGTCGTAGCGACCCTGGGCAGCAAGCTTAAGGTAGCCCTGAACGGCAACGTGCGCGGGACAGGCCGTCTTGCAGGGTGCGGTGCCGGACTCATGCGTCTCGATGCGGTTGTCGTTGCGGTAATTGGGCGACCACTTGGTGTGGTCCCACTTGGTGGCGTCGGGCAGCTCCTGGCGCGGATACTCGGGCACCTGTCCGCCGGCCTTTTTGCTGCAGAGCTTCTGGCCCAGCTTGGCGGCGCCGGCCGGGCACACCTCTACGCAGCGACCGCAGGCCACGCACTTGTCCTTCTCGACCTTGGCGACATAGGCCGAGCGCGACAGGTTGGGCGTGTTGAACAGCTGCGAGGTGCGCAGGGCATAACACACGTTGACGTTGCAGTTGCAGATAGCGAAGATCTTGTTCTCGCCGTCGATGTTGGTGATCTGGTGCACAAAGCCGTTGTCCTCGGCCTGGCGCAGAATGTCGTAGACTTCCTCGCGCGTCACATAGTGGCCACGATCGGTCTCGACCACGTAGTCGGCCATATCGCCTACGGCGATGCACCAATCGGCCGGGTCGTCGGCGCAGCCCTCGCCCATCACGCGACGGCTCGCGCGGCAGCTGCAGGTGCTGGCGGCATATTTGCCGTCGTATTTGTCGAGCCAGTGCTCGATGTGCTCGATCGGCACCGAGGTGCTCGAGGCATCGATAGCCTTCTCGACCGGAATCACGTGCATGCCGATGCCGGCGCCTCCGGGCGGAACCATCGGCGTCGCCTTGGACAGCGGGCCCTTGGACGCCTGCTCAAAGAACTTGGCGTAGACCGGATGCTCCTCGAGCTGGCTCACGCGCATGTTGAGGAACTCGGCAGAGCCCGGCACCAGCATGGGCAGCACCCACTGCTTGGCGCGCTCGGGGTTTTCCCAGTTGTACTCGAGCAGACCCGTGTAGCTCATGTCGTCGAGCATCTTCTCGATATCGGCCTCGGGCATGCCGGTGAGCTTGACCATCTCGGGCAGCGTGTAGGGACGGCGCATCTTCATCTTGCAGAGCACTTCGGCCTGCTCATCGGTCGCGGCCTCGGCAAACGACCAGTACTCGTAGCCCAGCAGCTCATCGCGATGAAGCAGACGGTTGGTGCAGTGCTCGCACAGCTTGACGATGGCCTCGCGCGGATGCTCCGGCAGCGGCGGCACAAACTCCGCGCCGATGTCGGGCTCGGTATAGCTAATCCCCGGTCCGTTGAGAATCATGGTTGTCCCTTCTCTTGCCGCAGTCCGGCGAGACCGCAGCGCCCCTCTTTTTTTGCAGGTCGGGCATGCCCCCATGCCGTTCACCCGCCATTGTTGACATTGTGTCAAAAATAGTATTGACGAACCGTCAACAATATTCAAGACTGTTAGGCGAACGGTCAGGCAAAAGAGGATGAAAGGCGGCAAAACATGAGTAACAACACAGCAGACACCTCCGTGGTCGATGCTATCCCCGTCGTCGATGCCGCCGCAACAACCGACAGCGCGGCAAAGCGCCTGACGGGCGATGAACGCCGCCGCGAAATCCTCGATGCCGTTCGCACCGTAAGCTCCGAGCTGGGCGTGTCCCACCTTTCGGTATCGGCCGTGACCAAACGGGCCGGCTGCACGCGCTCGCTGTTCTACCACTACTTTGCCGATATGGACGCCGCCGTCACCGCCGTCATGGACGAGGCGATCGACGGCTTTATCTCCGAGCTCGAGCGGTGGAACGCCAGCCGCACCGTCGGCGATATCGAAGGTGCGCTCGACACCATCGCCCCGCTCTTTAAGCGCCTGGTCGCCAGCGGCCACGAGCTGCCACACACGCTGACCTCCAACAGCGGCGCGCTCTACGGCGGCTTTCTGCACAACGTGGTCCAGCGCGTGGCACAGTACATCTGCGACACCACCGTAGTGGATTTTGTCGCCCATCACGACCTGCGCATCGACCATGTCTACGAGACGTTCTACACCCTCATCATGGGACTTTTAATGTATATCCGCACGCATCCCGATGTGCCCGACGAGACGGTCAAGGAAATCATCGCCTCGACGCTCCACATCGAGGGCTACACCGCCAAGTATCCCGAGCGCAGGCCCGGGAACTGACGACATTTGGCCAAACTGCCCGCGATTGGAAGAGGGGCCGCGGGCGTGTGAAAGGAGAGCAGCATGCTGTTCGATGTTTGGGGTAGCGATACCCTTATCCACTGGGCCGGCTGGGCCATGGTCTTTGTTGGCCTGATCGTGCTCAACGAGGTCGGCCGTCGCACCAAGCTGGGCGCGGCCATCATCTTTGGCGTGGCTCCGCTTGCCATGACCATCTACTGCGTCGCCATCGCCATCGGCGTGTCGCAGGGTGCCGAGTGGGCGCTCACCAACCCCACCCATGTGTACCAGAACAGCTGGTTCCACTACGCCAAGGTGTACGCGGCGCTGGCCGGTTGCTGGGGCTTTATCGCCATTAAGTACCAATGGGGCAAGATCGGCAAGGCGCACTGGTTCCGCGCGTGGCCGTTTGTGATCGTCGCCATCAACATCATGATCGCCGTCGTGTCCGACTTCGAGAGCGCCTATCACTTCTTTGTCCTGGGCCAGTCCACTTGGGTCACCTCCGAGGGCGCCACGCAGCTGGCCGGCTGGAACAACGTGTTCAACGGCATCGCCGGCATCATCAACATCTTCTGCATGACCGGTTGGTGGAGCGTCTACGCCTCCGAGGACAAGACCGACATGCTGTGGCCCGACATGACCTGGGTCTACATCATCGCCTACGA
>CAVCRP010000042.1:0-19495 GCA_963604655.1 uncultured Ruminococcus sp. | reverse complement strand
CGGTCCTGCCGGGGCGGGAGGGGTAGCGTTCACCCACACGAACTCACGAAGCCTCAGTTTTTACTCGTTCACTTCTCGGAAGAGTATTAGACCCCGATTTGGCAAGGGCCTCAATGTGGCAAAGTGAACAGTCCCCTTGTCACACTATTCGGAGCGCAGGGCCTCCACGGGGTCCTTTTTGGACGCGCTGCGGGCCGGCAGCAGGCCGGCAGCGACCGTCAGCAGCACCGAAATCGCGATAAGCGCCAACGCATCTTGCACGGGCAGGCTCATTAGATTGGGAACCTGCTTGTTCGCAAGTGCCCAGGCATTCACCGGGAAGCTCACGAGCACCACGACGGCAATGGCAAAGACGCCGGCGATGAGGCCCTCGATAAACGTCTCGGCGTTAAACACATTGGCCACGTTGCGCTTCGACGCGCCAATTGCGCGCAGGATGCCGATCTCCTTTTTGCGCTCCAGCACACTGATGTAGGTGATGATGCCGATCATGATGGAGCTCACGACCAGGCTGATGCTCACGAACGCGATGAGCACCAAGCTGATGGTATTCACGATATCGGTCACCGAGCCCATGATGATGCCCATATAGTCGGTGTACGAGATTGCCTGCTCGTCATGCCCGGCGGCTTTGACCTGCTTGTTATACGCATCGATATGGTCGAGCACGCGCTCCTTGGCCTCAAAGTCGCGCGGGAAGATCTTGACCGAGATGGGGTCGGCCTCGTCAGCATAGCCCAGCGTGGTCAGGTTGTTGTCGTAGGTGAGCTTCGACGCCTTGGCGTAACTCATCATGAGCGAGCTCAGGTCCTCGGCGTCCATGTTGAAGTGAATGGCACGGGCAAAGGCGCTCGCATCCACGTGCATGGCGCTCGCCAGGTTGGCAAAGCTCGATGACATTTGCGTCGCCATCTGGTCCATAAGTCCCGCCGCACCCGCTTTGAGCTGGGTAGACACCGTCGCTGCGATTTGGTTGCTGAGCGATTGCATCACCTGGTCCATAGCCTGCTGCAAATAGGGTGCGAGCTGCTTTTGCACGTAGTCGGTCATTGCCTGCTGTATCCGCTCAGCCAGCGCATCTCCGCCCAGCGCCTTGAGCTGCGCCAGGCATTGCTGCGCCGTGGCATCGCTCTCCAGATACGCCGAGAACGCAGCCGCGAGCTTCGATGCGTCCTTAAGGTCCTCGGGCGTCAGTGCCTTAAACTGATCGGACTGCATAAAGCCCTCAAAAAGCTGGTTGGCAAGCACGCCCACCTGCTGCATCTGCTCGGGTGTGAGCTCCAAGCCATCGAAGACACCTGAGAAATCGGGGGCCGGCGCCTTGGCCATGATGTCGCCGAAGTCAATGTCCTTGCCAACGCCCGAAAGGTCGATATCCTGGCCCGACAAATCGATGCCCGAAAGGTCCATGCCACCGGCCGCACCCGAGAGCGCAGACGTATCGAACGAGAACGCGCTCTTGAGCGCCGCCTCGTCAACGCTGAACATGCTGCTCAGGTCCACGCCCTGTTTGGCCTCTCCCTGCAACTCGTCGAACGTTTTGCCCGTAAAGACATCCGTATCGGGATGAGCGAGCTGCTCCTGCACAATCTGCGAATCGGCCGCGCGCTCCATAAGCTGGCGAGTCAGCGCGTGCGTGTAGGCAATACCCGGAGACAACGCGCTCGCGTTGGCAGTCTCGTTGGGGCGCACCACGCCAACGATACGCACGTCGATACCGTCGGCAACCTTGGCTGCCATAAAGTCGGTGTCACCGGACATATCGGTCCACATACCGGTCTCTTCGTTTTTGCGATACGCATCGGCCGGCGACAACACCTTAAACGTCGTAGACAGCGCATCCTCGTAGGTAAAGTCGGCAGCGGTCTCGGGCGTCTCGACCCCGCCATCGGCCGTCATGGCGCTGTTGACCAGGTCGTTAAGCTCATTGATGTCCAGCGCGCCGATGCTGTAGAGCGTGTAGTCGCCCACCGTGCCGCGGCTCGAAAGCACCATCACGGCCTCGTTGGCAGACGTGGGCCAATGACCGGCGACGACATCGTACTGGCTGTCGAGCAGGCTCTGGTCGTCGATCATCTCGTTAAAGACCGAGCTTCCCATGGAGTCCATGCTCGCCATCGCCGCCGAACTCGCTCCGCCGCTCATGGCCTCGGTCATCGCGTTGGGCACCAGGCGCACGGGCTTCTCGTCTCCCTTGCCCGCGCGATACACGACCGGCGTCACGCCGTAGCTGTACTGAATGGCGTTGACCTCTTTGTCGATGCCGTCGCCCCCGTCATCGAGCCATGCTTTAAAGCTCGTCATATCGTTGGACTTAACGCTCGCAAACATATCCTTTACGGCCGTGACCACGGGAATCTTATCGGACTTCTCGACCGAATCGTCCTCACTGCCGGAAGCGCCGCTCATGTCCCCACCATCCTCCGCGGTCCCCTGCCCGCCCATCATGGACGACAGGTCGTAATCCTGCTTGGAGATGGTAAGCGGATAGCTCGAGAGCGTATCCTCCTCGACCTTTTTGATGTAGTTGTTCACACCGTTTGAGAGCGCCAGAATCGCCGCGATGCCGATAATGCCAATCGAGCCCGCAAAGGCCGTCATGGCCGTACGGCCTTTCTTGGTCATGAGATTGCGCGCCGAAAGCCCCAGAGCTGTCATAAAGCTCATCGAGGTTTTACGCGTGGGCTTGGCTTCGCGACGCGTGGCATCGGCAACATCAAAGGGGTCAGAATCGTCGGTGATCTTGCCGTCCGCGAGGTTGACGATGCGCGTAGCGTACTGGTACGCCAGCTCGGGGTTATGCGTGACCATGATGACCAGGCGGTCGCGCGCAACCTCCTTGAGCAAGTCCATGACCTGCACGGACGTCGTTGAGTCCAAGGCGCCGGTCGGCTCATCGGCCAGTACGATCTCGGGGTCGTTGATCAGGGCACGGGCAATAGCCACGCGCTGCATCTGTCCGCCCGAAAGCTGGCTCGGGCGCTTGTTCACATGCTCGCCCAGACCAACTGCCTCAAGCGCCTCGCGCGCACGCTGACGACGCTCGGCATGGCCCACACCCGTAAGCGTAAGCGCCAGCTCCACGTTTTCCAAGATAGTCTGGTGCGGAATAAGGTTATAGCTCTGGAATACAAAGCCGATGCGGTTGTTGCGGTAGGCGTCCCAATCGCGGTCGCGGAAGTCCTTGGTCGAAATGCCGTCGATCAGCAGGTCGCCCGAATCGAAATGGTCCAGTCCGCCGATAACGTTGAGCATCGTAGTTTTGCCCGAGCCCGAAGGACCCAGAATGGCCACGAACTCGTTGTCGCGAAAGGCCAAGCTCACGTTATCGAGCGCCACCTGCGTAAACGACTGCGTAACGTACCTTTTGCAAATACCTTTGAGCTCCAGCATGGACGGCAACCTCTCCCGCGCGGGTGTACTCGCCCGCTCTCCCCCGCCGTTCGTATTCGACGCGTTTGCCCTACTCTATTCCCATTTTTTGCCGACACCAGTGAGGAATGTAACGAACCGCGCCAAAAAACGAACGGGACGGCACACCACACAGCGCACCGTCCCGCACACAACATCGACAATGTGACAAAGGGACTGTCCCTTTGTCACATTCGTGTACTCAGCCTTTACTGCTCGCTACTCGCAATCGCCTGGTCGATAAGCTTGTCGAGTGCCGCGCGCTGCTCGGCGGAGCTGATGGCTCCCACGATGGGCTCCCCTACGATGTTGCCGTTCTGGTCGATAACGTAGGTTGTCGGGAACGAGAACAGATTTGACGTAAACTTACCGGCCTCGCTATCCGACTTGAACCAGATGTTCTTATATGTCACACCCTTCTTGTTCAGCACGTCCTTGGCATCTGCAATCTCGCCCTTGTTGCCATCGAGCGTAAAGGAATTGACACCCACGACCTGGCCGCCCTTCTCGGCAAGCTCCTTATTCAGGTTCTCAAGATCGCCCAGCTCGCCCACGCACGGCTTGCAAGTGGTAAACCAGAAGTTCATGACGGTAACCTTGTTCTTAGAGAACAGCTCGTCACTGCTCACGTCGTTGCCGTCCAGGTCCTTGCCCGTGAAGCTGGGGAACTTCGTCGCCTCGCTCGAAGTATTGGCGCCAGCCGTCATGCCAGCGGCCGAAGCATCGACACTCTCGCCCGCGCTCGGGGTGTTTCCACAGCCGGGAAACTTCTTTTCCAGGCTCTCGAGCTTGTCCTCGATCTCCTTAATCTGCTGCGCGCCGGCCTTGAGCGTCTTAAGCTCATCTGCCGTAAACTCGTCCTTGGCGCCGTCGATGGTCTTGAGCAGGAAATCGCCGTAATTGCTGCCGTCCTCAATCATTGTCGACTCTTTATTTGCTGCATTGAATACCTTTTCCCACAGCGCATTATCGCTCGAAAGGATATCGTTCTCCTTCTGCATGAGCTTCGCATACAGCTCGGCGGCCTCGTCGGCGTTGGCCGGCTCTTGTGCAATGAGTTCCGCGATCTTAGGATCGGAGCCCGTAGATTCGCTCGCGTTGCCACCGGGCGCCGAACACGCCACAAGACACAAAGCCAGCACCGGCACCATAAACAGGGCCGCAATCTTAGAAAGCTTCATGGTCATTCCTCCGTTTTGTCGAAGCTTGTTTTACTTTTTATCGGCGGTCAGAGGGATCTTTTCTGCCGACACATCCAGGCCATAGCGATAGCTGATGGCATCGACGGGACAGGCCCCGATGCACTTTCCGCACCGGATACATTCGGCATGATTGGGTGCGCGGGTCACGTCAACGTCCATCTGACAAACCTTTGAACACTTGCCGCACGAGACGCATTTGCATGCGTCGACCCGAATCCCCAGTAAGGACACCTTATTCATGAGCGCATAGAATGCGCCGAGCGGACAAATCCATTTGCAGAAGGGGCGATAGAACAAAACGCTCAGCACTACCACGGCAATGAGAACGACAAGTTTCCAGGTAAAGAGCTGTCCCAGCGCAGATCGAATGCCGGCGTTGGCAATGGCCAGCGGAATGGCGCCCTCGAGCACACCCTGTGGACAGATGTACTTGCAAAAGAACGGATCGCCCATCCCCACATCGTTGACCACCAGCACAGGCAGCAATACCACAGCAAACAGCAGCACAACGTATTTGATATACGTAAGCGCCTTGAGCCTTTTTGTCGAAAGCTTTTTGCCGGGAATCTTGTGAAGCAGCTCCTGCAGCCAGCCAAACGGGCACAGAAAGCCGCATACAAAACGTCCCAGCAACACGCCGAGCAAAATGAGCGTACCGGTAACGTAGTAGGAGAAGTTGAACTTAGATGAACCCACTACCGATTGGAACGACCCGATGGGGCACGCACCCGATGCCGCGGGGCACGAATAGCAATTAAGCCCAGGTACGCAGACTGTTTTTCCCGCACCCTGATAGATGCTGCCTTTGGCAAAGTTTGGCAGGTGAATGTTGGTGACGAGCGTCGCCGCCGCCTGAATGAATCCGCGAAATCGGGCCAAAACATGCGACGCAGTGTTTTCTCTTTTATCCAATTCCGATACACTCCAAGCACAGCCTAATCGCTTTGGCCAGCACGGCATCCGCCTCGCCACGCATAACGCCAAAGCACACCATGGCAATTCCGACGATCAACAAAGCGACCTGTACCACGGGTTTTACCGCTTTGAACAACCTGACCACTCCTTTCGTTACGCGACCATTAGACCATATCGACTATAAAATCCGTGTTAAGCGCGATTTGGAATGTGCAAGGAGCCTGTTATGCGTATTTTGATCGTCGAAGACGAGCAAGCACTGTGCGACACAATCGCACGCAGCCTGCGAAACCTGGCATACAGCGTCGACTGCTGCCACGATGGACGGGAGGCGCTCGACCTGCTGGGCGTCGAAGTCTTTGACCTCGTGGTACTCGACCTCAATCTCCCCCGTATCGACGGCATGACCGTGCTCAGGGAACTTAGGAAAACCGACCGCGAGACCAAGGTACTGATTTTGTCCGCGCGTGGCGAAGTATCCGATAAGGTCGCCGGACTCGATGCCGGCGCCAACGATTACCTTACCAAGCCGTTTCATCTGGACGAACTTGCGGCAAGGATCCGCAGCCTTACCCTCAGGCGCTTCGCACAAAGCGACATAGTATTAACCTGCGGAAAGCTCAGCTTTGACACCAAGGCGCGCATCGCTTCCGTGGACAGCGAGGCTCTATCTCTTACGCGCAAGGAAACGGGAATCTTGGAATACCTGATGCTTAATCAGGGGCGACCGGTAAGCCAAGAGGAGCTTATCGAGCACGTTTGGGATAGCACCGTGAACAGCTTTAGCAACGCAACCCGCGTTCATATCTCGTCACTCCGAAAAAAGTTGCGCAGCGCTTTGGGATACGATCCGATTCGCAATCGGATTGGAGAGGGCTACGTTATGGAGGATGGCGAATGAAAGGGCTTTCTCTGCAATGGCGCATAACAATCATGACGGCACTGTTAACGTGTGCGGCATGCGTGCTGACGAACTGCCTGGTCGGCTATACGGGCATGCGCTACATGGATGCCATCGGCAGTGACATCTCGGCCTTTAACGCAACCGGCGAAGATTCGCCCCAGGCGTTCGACCCAACGAAAGCGACCCTCGATGAAAAGGTCACGATCGTCGTAAACGACGCACAGGAGTCTTTTGGCACGACAGCCTGGTACATCACGGCTGGAGTCACACTCCTTGGCGGCGCGCTGGCATACTTTGTGAGCGGCCGTGCACTCAAACCGCTACGGGCTTTTGCAGCTCAGGTTGAGCGTGTGCAACCTGACAACCTAAGCGAAATCAGACTCAATGAAGATGTGCCCACCGAGCTACAACGATGCAGCGCCTCTTTCAACGACATGATCGCTCGTCTTGGCGAAGGGTTCTCTGCACAGCGTCAGTTTACCGGCAACGCCGCACACGAGCTGCGCACCCCGCTCGCCCTTATGCAAGCACAGATTGAACTATTCATCTCCGAACACTCCGGTTTGCAACCCGAAACAGCCGAGCTGCTCGGCCTGCTACAAGAACAAACCGAGCGCATGTCTCGAATGGCCAAGGTATTGCTCGAGATGAGTGAGCTGCGCAGCGTTCCTTGCGATGACGATGTGGAACTCGGTCCCCTGTCCGAAGAGGTCCTCACCGACCTTGCGCCACTTGCCGAAAATAAGGACGTAACCCTCGATTGCGCCGGAGACGCTTTGGCAATCGGAAGTGATACGCTCCTCTATCGGTTGGTGTTTAACCTGGTCGAAAATGCCGTCCGTTACAGCCGCCCCGGCTCGACTGTCAACGTCTCCATCTGCGACAGCGACAGCCACGTACTCCTGCGAGTCAAAGATGAGGGCTCGGGAATACCCAAGCAGTACCGAGAGAGCATCTTCCAGCCGTTCTTTCGTCTAGACAAATCCCGCAGCAGGGCATACGGCGGCGCAGGACTCGGGCTAGCGCTTGTTTGGGAAATTGCAGCGCTTCACGGCGGCACGGTAGAGGTCGAAACAAGTTCCGAGAACGGGACCACCATGCTCGCAAGCCTTCCAAAACGATCCGTAGCGTTAACCGAACAGTAAAACGAAAGGGGTCCCGAGCAACAGGGGTACAATTGCTGCTATTGTTGCCAGCTGTTGGGAGATGGAAGATGGACTGCGATGGCTACCCATGCGTTCCCATGCCGTTGATGTGCACCGCCTTTGTGCCGGGGCAGATTGACGCTGCGGTTGCAGGCATTTCCGACCCCGATTCACGCACCATCGCCACGGCAGAAGCGCTGTACTTTCGCGGACAGGCCGCCCTCGCTGCCAAGACGGCGCGCCCCTATCTTGACGCCACCGACCCCGCACTGCGCTATTCCGCATGCTTTATCTGCGGATACGCCAGTCTGTCGCTCAACCGTATCGCCGACGCCCGCCGTTGTCTTGCGGGCATCCTCGATACGCCAACTGACGAGGAATCGCTCGCCGACCACGCCATGCACATCCTGTTCGCCTCGGCCGCAAGCGTCCTGCTACACTTGCCTTCCCCGTATTCTGCCGAAGAGTTTTATCCGCTTGCGGCGCATCTGCCCGAAGGCCTGCGCCTGTTCGCCAGCTACGTAATGGCGCACGCCTTGTATCTGCGCGGCGAATACGGCCGCAGCCTGGGCATGGCGGAAAATGCCCTGATCATGAAACAGGGAAGCTATCCGATCTCGGAACTGTTCCTGCACCTGGCAGCCTCCATGGCATGCATGAGCCTCAAGGACATCGACGCCGCAAAGGCACACTTCGGAACCGCTTGGGACATTGCGCGTCCCGACGGCCTTATTGAGCTCATTGGCGAGCATCACGGCCTTTTACAGGGGCTTATCGAGGCATGCCTAAAAACGCAATACCCTGACGACTTCGCGCGCATCATCGAGATCACGTACCGCTTCAGCTACGGCTGGCGGCACATCCACAACCCCGATTCGGGCGAGGACGTGGCCGACGATCTAACGACCACGGAATTCACCATGGCCATGCTCGCCTGTCGTGGGTGGACCAACGCCGAAATCGCACGCCATATGGGAGTATCGCCGGGCACCGTCAAAAACCGCCTATCCAGCGTATACGCAAAGCTTGGCATCGGCACACGCGCCGAGCTGGTCGCGCATATGTTACGTTAGCGACCGGACTGCCAAGCGCATCGAACGCGTTCCGGAACCCGGCGCTTCGCTCGATCAATTTGGACATTTTGACCCTTGAACGGCACTACCGCCACGGGGCGCCTTCTCGCAAAATTGGATTATTTCCACCGATACTTGCGGAATGGGAGCCCAAGATGCTTGATCGTCGTTCGTTACTTGTCGCCGGAGCGTCCTCGTTAGCGAGCATTATGTTGCCGCGCGTGCCGGGAAGCGCAAACGCCTTCATATTGCCGTTCGCACCCACCGAAGCCCATGCCGACGAAAAAGACCCCTTCAGGGTGCTCGTGCTCTCGCGCACCATGTTCGGTGTGGTCGTGGTCGACGTCGCCAACAAGAATACGCCCATCACGGGTGCCCAGGTCACACTCACATCGCGCTATGCCGCAGGCAAGCAACTCACCGCCACTACCGATGACGAAGGCACAGCCATCTTTGAGGTCGCGCCGCTTTCGGAAGGCTACGTGGACGAGGCGACGCTTCTCGACGCGTACGACTTTAACGGCGGCATCTCCATTAGCATGGCGGGCTACCGCGATGTCGAGATTCCCCTCGCGCGTGTCCAAGGCGGCACCGCCATTACCGCACCCACACGTCCGCTCTCCGATGGCGAGCCGTACTTTCGCCAGCTTACGTTTGATGAGTGGGACATCCAGTACGCCGACGCCACATTCATGGCAATGCCCAAGGACGATACAGCAAATGCGCAGCCCGACACGCATGCCTTTACCGTCCAGGCCCACCTGCCGCAGGGCGGGCAGGCAACGCTGCACATCAATAAGGTAATGCCCGCCGTGGGCAGTTCACCCGAAACCGTCACGCAGATTGGCCAGGTCAAGGCCAGCGCAACGGGTGCGGATAATCTGGCGACGTTCACGCTCGAAGACAAGTTCCTCGATGCGGCATCGGGCCTTCTGGAAGAAGGGTGCAAGCTACGCTTTGTCCTCGACTATCAGGGTAAAACCTACACGCTCTCCTCCCCCATGGCCGTTGCCACCGCGCCGGCCTCAAAGGCAGAATCGGGCTCAACGACCATCATCCCCACCACCATGGACCAAGAGATCACTCCGTTTGATTTCCCCGCGGCGTTCCCCGGCATCGGCGGCAACAAGTTCACCTGCTGGATGCCCACGTTTCCGATCCTCTTCGACTTTTCGTTTGCCGGGTATGTGCTGTTTGGCGGAGGATACAAACCGGTCAGTTACATGAACGATTCGGGCAACCCTGATCCGGAATACTGGAAGAAGTCGCCGCGCGAGTCGGGCGCCAAGCAGGCAAACCGCTACCTCGACGAGATGGAGGGGAAGTGGAACCAATACAAGAGCATGAGCGCCGGCTCGGGCACCGATCCAAGAAACACTAAGCTCCTTCGTCACCATTGCACGCTGCTGTTCACGATGGATATCGCAACACAGGTGTACGGATCGCTTGCCTACGACTGGGTAGGCAAAACTTGGGGCGATAACAACGATCCGGCGTTTGGCAATATTAAGGCCCTCTTCCAAGTAAAAACCGATCTCAACTGGACCGAGCAGTTCACCTTGGGCCCGGTGCCGTTTTTCCTAAACGTCAATCCTTGGGTGTTGGCAAAGCTGGCGCTCGCTGTAGGCGCCCACACGCACGGCAGCGGTGCGGCGTTCTTCAAAAACATTTCGCTCGACTATTCCAATACGTCGGGATCATTCACCATCCAGATCGGGCTTGCCGTCACCTTTGGAGCCGGCGTTGCAGGCGTCGCCTCGTCCGCCGTGCGCGGTGCTGCATCCCTCACGCTGTTCATTGGGTACGAGAAGGCGGACGGCCACCAGCTTCCGCGGCTGCGCGTGGGCGCAGACGTCGATGTCGACGTGATACTCCAATTCATCATGTTCAAGTGGACCACCAAGGCCTGGTCGGGGTCGTGGCCCACACTTCTCGATTCGTGGAACATGTCGGTCAACAACGGCGACCAGCATGTGCTCCAGCGCTCAGAACTGGCACTGGGCGGAGACACGCCGTATACGCTGGATGCTTGCTTTGGCGCGACCGGCAATGCCGAGTCGAGCGGCATAGCGCAGTTTATCGCGTCGGCCACCATCGTCACCAATGCCGAGCTGCTCGCATGCGCCGAAGTTGCAGCCACCGCCGTAAACGCCGCGCCGGTCGTGCGCGACTGGGACCGGGCGGTCACGCGTATTGAGCTCGACGCGGAAGCAGAGAGCGCTGACACGGGACAGGTCGAGCATTTCGTCCACGCTCTGATGGAGGATGACGAAAACGCCGCGGCGATGTACGAGTACGCCTACATCGGGCAGGCGACGAACGCCATTGCGGACCTGAACGCCAATTCTGCCGGCGTGTCGGAGGACGAGCGCGGCGGTATAAAGCCCTCGAGCGACAACGTACTCTTCACCGGCGTGCTCAGCGAAGCCCACATGAAGTTAGCGATGATTGCCGGCGTGGAGTGCCTGTTCCGTATCGCCTCGGTGCGTTACGGCGAGGATGGCCGCTCGCGCCTGGTGGTACACACGAAGGCAAACGGCGCGTGGTCCGCACCTATGCCGGTCGATTTCCCCCTGGGCTTTGGCGAGGGTGACGCGGAGCGCAAAGACACGTTCGATTACGACTTCGACGTGGTGGAATATACGGACGGGAAAGGAAACCAAGACGCCTACGTATTGCTGGTCTCGGGAGAGCGCCCCGAAGGCGACGCAACCCGGTTCGATACGGCAAGTACAGCCGGCATACTGTCCGTTGTGCGCCTGCGCATAAGCAATAACGAAGCTCGCGTGATATCGCACACGTCATGGCGCAGCATCTCGCGCGGCCGCCTGCAGGAGGACGGCTACCATTGCCTGCAATGTCCGCGTATCACAGTGGGCAAGACGCTTGTCGACGGACGTCTGTCGGGCGCCTATCTCCATCGCCGCGGGGCCACCGCAGAAAAGGCGTTGGGCACCGAGGCAGAAGTCGCGCTCGAGTGCTTTACCCTGTGGTCGGATCTGTCGGGCGACAGCCTCACGTTCCGTCAGGTTCTCCGCTTTCCGCAGGCGCCGTCGAGCATCGAGCTGGGCGCGCCCGAGAACATCAACGGCAAAATGGTGGTGCCCGTTGCATACGAAACCGCAGACGGCTGCGGTTGTGCATCGTACGCCGTGATCGGCCAGTCCATCGCGGGCTGGGGCGTCATGTCGCCGGACGCCTCGGTGCCGCACGTGGTGCCGTGGCCGCAGCACACGGGCTTTTTGGCAACCGTCGACGAGCAGCTGCAGCATGTTACGTGGACGCGAGGCGCATCGGCGTTTGCAACGACGCCCGTGGGCGCAGCTGGCTGCGGCCCGGCGTCGTTTAGCATGAGTAACAACGGCAGGTGCGTGCTATACGTCGAGAACACCGACGGCAAAGTGGGGCAAACCTACGACGAAGAAGGCGAGCCGGTGGCGGTAATGGGCAAGCATTTCCGCATCTTCGCCAGCACCCTGATCGACGATCTGTTCACGGAGCCGTTCGTGCTCTGCGAGCTGGAGCACCCCATCGATCAGATAACGACGTTTTTGACCTCGGGCGGCATGCTCTCAGCGCTTGCCACGCACATTGTGAGTGCCGAGCAGAGCAAGGCAGAACTGCACGGCATCGAAGTGCCCTTGGTGGCATGCGCCACACCACTGGGCGCGATAGCCAACCTGGGCGCCGTAGTGCCCGGGGCGGCAAGCGAATCGTTTACGGTAACGGTGCGAAACGACGGCAACACGCTGCTGACCGCAGGAACAGTCGATCTGTACCGAGAGGGCTCCAACCAACCGTTCTCCAGCGCATCCATCGGATTCGGCGCGAACGCACGCATGGCATCAATCTACGATCCGGAGCTTGCTGAGGACGCATCGGCCAACGACATAGCACATGTGAAGTACACACTCGAGGCACTGGGCGCACGTTTTGCGACGCACCCGCTGGTTGCCGACAACGGCAACGCCGTGCTGGCACCGGGTTGCACGGCACAGTTCCGCATGAGCTTTGCTATCCCAGAGAGCTGGAGTGACGAGGTGGGCAAACGCGTCACGCTCTACGCAAAGGCGCGTGACCTGGTGGCGCTCGACCCCGTAACGCTCAAAGAGATTCGACCGGGCGCAAATTCCGCGCTGGGCGCCGTGCTGCACGAGCTCCACATTCCCGACGCGTCATGCGAACGTGCAGAGGTGCTGGTGGGCGTAAGCAGCAACGCGGATACGACGGGACTCCACGACGCACCGATGACCGCGGACGGCGATGGCGGCTCGAGCGGCGGCGGTTCTGGCACGGGAGGCAGCTCCGGCGGAAGCGGCTCTGGCAGCGGCAAGGGCAACGACAATAACAAGAGCTCCAGAAAAGCAGGCGCGCTTGCTAGAACGGGCGACAGCAACGTCCCCCTAACCGCAGCCGCAGCAGCACTCGCCGCAGCTGGTGCCGGCCTTGTCGCCTACAGCGCCCGCCGCACCGCACTCGAGCGTAGCGGCAGCGATGAAGCCGGTACGGATGGGTCCTGCTAACTCTCAGCCGCTTTTTTGAGCGGCGCTGACCCTGTTCGTCGAACAAAAAGGGCTGGCCCCGATAACTCGAAGCCAGCCCTGAGTCGCCTGACGTGGGAATCGCAATCCGTTACTTGAGCTTCAGCGCCTCCATCATGGGCACGGCAGCATCCCAGTCAATCTTCCAGCCAATCGACACGCGAACGGTCTCGCCCGTTGCGGGAGCCGTCGCAAACAGCGTATGGCCGTTGTCGGGGTCGGTAAAACGCAGCCACGTTATGCCGTTGTACTCGACCTGGTCGGTTGTCGTCTCCTTGCCTTCGAAGACCTGCTCTAGGCTTGCAGCCTCTTCCTCCGGCGAGCGCGGGAAGATGCTGATGTGCAGGCGTCCTCCAGTCTCGTCATGGAAGAAGTCTGCCTTTTCGTGCTCTTCGTTGGACGAATCCAGCGTGTAGCCATCGGCGGCCTCGATGCTGTACGATGCGCAATCGATGCCGGTCATATTGGCCGCGTCACCAGAATCGGCCACGCCGCCCGCCGCCTTGAACTCCTTAGTCTCACACCCCGTGATGTCGAAGTGCATGGCCTCATGATTCTTGGCGGGGGCGTAAGCGTCTACGAACTCGACAGTGATGGGCCCGTAGTACGCCGTCTTGGGTGCCCAGAAGTAGACATACTCAACGGTCTCGCCCGGACCGATATCTTGCCTCTTGGAAAGGTCGATGCCCTCGTGAAGCTCATCGGGAGCCTCGCTTGCAACGTAGTCGAGCACGGCCGCCTTGCCGGAAGTAAACAACGGGTCGCCTGCCTCAAGATCGCCCTGGGCAGCATGCACGTTAAATGAGTTAAACGTCCTGTTCTTTGCATTGTTGTTGGTGATCTTGACGTGCAGATAAAAGCCGTCCTGCAGCTTAGCGTCGCCGCGATAGAACGTACCGTGGGCTACCGACTCATAGGTTATGCCAGCCACCTTGACCGTCTGTGACTCATAGGCCTTGGCCTTCTTCTCTACGGGAGCACTGCCGCCCGAGCTGCCAGCCGAGCCGCTCGGAGCACTACCGCCACAGCCGGCCACCGAACACGCCAGCACGGCCGAAAGCGTCACGGCGGGAATTCCTAACAGCAGCTTTTTCGTCATGGGCTTCATCATCCTCACCGCTCCTTTCGGCTTGCAGCTCATCCGCTGCCCGAGGCTTTCGTCGGCCCCGTGGCATCGGCTTCCACTATGAGCGTATGACGAAAAGCGGCGCGGGCGAAGTGACCCGTGGCCCAAATAACGCCCCGTTAGACCCCCTTTCAGGCCAAAAGGGCCGTGGTTCGCATACCCTCGGCCCATAAAACGAGACACCTGTCCCAATGTTCGATTTGAACCAACAGCCGCAAACAAGAATGGCCCCTTCAGCCGCCTTCAAACTTACTCGGACAGAACCGAGTCGGTTTTGCCCGAGTAAACGCGAGTGTAAACAAATTCCTGCGATATAATTAACTCGGACAAAACCGAGTCGGAAGGAACCGAGTAAGTGGAATTCATCGGCAGGGAGCGTGAACTCACCCGCATTAAGAAGACGCTCAATGCGCCCGAACAGTGCAATACCCTCGTCTACGGAAGGCGTCGCGTCGGCAAAAGCGAGTTGATCAAGCAAGCGCTCATCGATTTGCCGAACGCCGCAACGGTCTACTACGAGTGCCGTCAAACCTCCGAGATGGATAACCTGGAAAGCCTCTCCGTCCTCGTTGCCGAGGCGCTTGGATTCCCCCCGCTCGCATTCTCGAGCATCCGTGAGCTTGTCGAATTCCTATTTGTTCAAGCGAAAAGTAAGAACATCACCCTTGTTCTCGATGAATACCCCTACCTAAGAGATGCGGTTAAAGGCCTAGATAGCATCCTTCAAACCTCAATTGACGCTCATAGAGAAGACTCACGTTTAAGCATCGTTCTGTGCGGCTCCTACGTTGAGATCATGAAATCCCTTATCGAGCATGAAAGTCCCCTCTACGGGCGCATTGACCTCACGCTCGAGCTTAAGCCCATGGATTACTCTGACGCTGCGAAGTTCTATCCCGCATTCTCACCCGAGGACAAGGTGCGGCTCTACAGCGTTTTTGGTGGTATCCCCTTTTATAACCGTCTTATCAATCAATCCCAAAGCGTGCGCGACAACATCATCGAGCTTGTCACAGAGCCTGGCGCCCGCCTCGAAAGCGAGGTGCCGTCCTACCTCAGCGCCGAAATCTCAAAGATGACCAACGCCAACGAAGTTTTCGGTGCCCTCGCGCAAGGCTACTCCCGCTGGGGAGACGTGCTGGCACAGTCGCACGTCTCGAGCGGCCCTGCCATGGCCGACGTGCTCGACAAGCTCATATCGCTCGAGATTGTCCAAAAACGTGCGCCCATCAACGACCCTACAAACAAGCGCAAGTCTGGCTACTTTGTAGTAGACCCGCTTTCGCTCTTTTACTATCGCTACGTCTTCCGCAACGCTTCCGCACGTCAGTTGCTCGACCCTGAGGTCTTTTATAATCGCCACGTCTTCCAAGACTTCGAGGAAAACTACGTTCCACATATGTTCGAGGAGATCTGCCGCCAATTCCTCGTGCGACAAAACAGGGCCGGCAAGATCGAACCGGCTTTCGATGCCATAGGCAAGTACTGGTACGACGACCCCGCAAACAAAACAAGCGGCGAATTCGATGTGGTAACGCAAGACCCTGAGGGCTACGCGTTCTACGAAGCTAAGTTTCGCAAATCCCCCATCACGCAAAAGATGGTTGATGAGGAAATCGCCCAAGTCGAGGCAACGGGACTCAAGTGCCATCGCTACGGGTTCTTCTCCCGTTCTGGCTTTGAAGTTGACGGGGATGGCAAAACCGTCCTTATCGACCTTCCACAGATGTTCGAGTAAACCAAACGGCATATCCCGCTACAGTAGCGAACGATTGTTCGATGGATTTCGTGTTGGATGGAATCGTCCACGGGCTGGGCTATGCTACCTTGACTATCTATACGACCTAAATGCACAAGAGGAAGCACCAAGAGAGCGAGCATGGCAAAAAACACCGCAAACTATGGCAACGACAGTATTCGTCAGCTCAAGGACGAGGAGCGCGTACGCCTGCGCCCTGCCGTCATCTTTGGCTCGGACGGACTCGATGGCTGCGCGCATGCCGCGTTCGAGATCCTGTCCAACGCCGTTGACGAGGCGCGTCAGGGTTACGGCAAGCTCATCACCCTTACCGCCTTTCGTGATGGCTCTATCCAGGTAGAGGACAACGGCCGCGGCTGCCCGCTCGACTGGAACCCCTCCGAGAAGCGCTTTAACTGGGAGCTCGTTTTCTGCGAGCTCTACGCCGGCGGCAAGTACAACAACAACCAGGGTGGCGACTACGACTTCTCGCTCGGCACCAACGGTCTGGGCTCCTGCGCGACCCAGTACGCTTCCGAGTACATGGACGTTACCGTCTGGCGCGACGGCAACAAGTACTCCCTGCACTTTAAGAAGGGCAAAGTCGTCGGCGCCAAGAAGAAGGCGCTCGAGATTGAACCCAGCGACGAGAACCGCACCGGCACCACCATCAAGTGGCGCCCCGATCTTGAGGTCTTTACCTCTATCAGCATTCCCCACGATTGGTATCGCGAGACTATGCGCCGCCAGGCCGTGGTCAACGCAAACGTAACCTTCCGCCTGCGTATTGAGGGCGACGACGGCGAGTTTACCGAAGAGGATTTTTGCTATCCCAAGGGCATCGAGGACTACGTGCTCGAGAAGGTCGGTACCGACTACCTCACCGAGCCTTTCTTTATCGAGGCCGACCGTCGCGGTCGCGACCGCGAGGACCTGCCCGACTACAACGTAAAGATTACCGCTTGCATGTGCTTCTCGCGCACCTTCATGATGCAGGAGTACTATCACAACTCATCGTGGCTCGAGAACGGCGGCTCGCCCGAGAAGGCGGCCCGCAGCGCTTTGACCAGCGCCATCGATGCCTACATTAAGCAACAGGGCAAGTACAACAAAAACGAGAGCGGCATTAAGTGGCAAGACGTCCAGGACTGCCTCGTGCTGGTGACCAACTGCTTCTCCACCCAGACGTCCTACGAAAACCAGACTAAGAAGGCCATCAACAACCGCTTTATCCAGCAGGCCATGACCGCCTTCTTTAAGGAGCGCCTCTCGACCTACCTGATCGAGAACAAGGATGCCGCCAACAAGATTCTGGAGCAGGTGCTCATCAACAAGCGCTCGCGCGAGAATGCCGAGAAGACGCGCCAGAGCATCAAGACCAACCTGCAGCAGAAGACCGACATGGCCAACCGCGTGCAGAAGTTCATCGACTGCCGCTCCAAGGACAAGAGCCGCCGCGAGATCTACATCGTAGAGGGCGACTCGGCAGCAGGCGCCATTCGCACCTCGCGCGATGCCGAGTTCCAGGGCGTTATGCCCGTCCGCGGCAAGATCCTCAACTGCCTGAAGGAGGACTACCCGCGCATCTTTAAGTCCGACATCATCATGGACCTCATGCGCGTGCTGGGCTGCGGCGTGGAGATCAAGGACAAGCGCATTAAGAACCTCGGTGCCTTCGACCTGGACAACCTCAACTGGAACAAGGTCATCATCTGTACGGACGCCGACGTCGACGGTTATCACATCCGCACGCTCGTGCTCACCATGCTCTATCGTCTGGTGCCCACGCTTATCGACGAGGGTTACGTGTATATCGCCGAGTCGCCGCTCTACGAGATCAACTGCAAAGAGAAAACCTACTTTGCTTACACCGAGCTCGAGAAGAACGGCATCCTCAAGGAGATCGGCGACCAGAAGTGCTCGATCAACCGCTCCAAGGGTCTTGGTGAGAACGATCCGGACATGATGTGGCTCACCACCATGAACCCCGAGACGCGCCGCCTGATCAAGGTGGAGCCCGAGGACGTTACAAGGATGGAATCCATGTTCAACCTGTTGCTGGGCAACGACGAGGCGGGCCGCAAGCGCCACATCTCCGAGCACGGCAAGGAATACCTGGACCAGCTGGACCTGCAGTAGCAGCAAATCGATAACGACGGCCCATAAGAAGTTCAAGAGGAAATCGTGGCAAAGAAGAAGACGAACCAGCCAAAGAAAAAGCAGGTCAACGCCGAGAACGTCATCGGCCTGCACTCCGAGGTCACCGACCAGCCGATCACGCAGACGCTCGAGGTCAACTACATGCCCTACGCTATGAGCGTCAACGTCTCGCGTGCGTTCCCCGAGATCGACGGCTTTAAGCCCTCGCACCGCAAGCTGCTCTACACCATGTACAAGATGGGCCTGCTCAAGGGCGAGCGCCAGAAGAGCGCCAACATCGTGGGCCAGACCATGAAGCTTAACCCGCACGGCGACGCCGCGATTTACGAGACGATGGTGCGCCTGGCCACGGGCAACGAGGCACTGCTCGCCCCCTTCGTGGAGTCGAAGGGCAACTTTGGCAAGTACTACTCGGGCGACCTGAGCTACGCCGCCTCGCGTTATACCGAGGCCAAGCTCTCCCCCATCAGCGCCGAGATCTTCAAGGATATCGACAAGGACCCGGTCGACTTTATCGACAGCTACGACGGTGCCATGAAGGAGCCGCGCCTGCTGCCCACCACGTTCCCCAACATCCTCGTCTCGGCCAACAAGGGCATCGGCGTCGCCATGGCGTCCGACATCTGCGGCTTCAACCTCAACGAGGTCTGCACCGCCACGATGCACTACCTCAAGGATCCCGACTGCGACCTGCTCGAGTACATGCCCATGCCCGACTTCTCGACCGGCGGCGAGATTATCTACCGCCGCGAGGAGATGGAGAAGATCATCGAGACCGGTCTGGGTAGCTTCCAGATTCGCTCCCGCTGGCGCTGGATTCCCGAAGAGCGCATCATCGAGGTCTACGAGATCCCCTACACCACCAAGACCGATGTCATCATCGAGCGCATCGTCAAGCTCTCCAAGGAGGGCAAGGTCAAGGAGATCGCCGACATCCGTGACGAGACCGACCTTTCGGGCCTGCGCATCGCTATCGACCTTAAGCGCGGCGTCGACCCCAACAAGCTCATGGCAAAGCTCTATCGCTCGACCACGCTGCAAGATTCGTTCTCGTGCAACTTCAATGTGCTGGTCGATGGTTACCCTCGCGTTATGGGTGTGCGCCAGATCCTGCACGAGTGGGTCAAGTGGCGTATTGAGTCCACGCGTCGCCGCATTAACTTTGACCTGGGCAAAAAGTCCGAGCGTCTGCACCTGCTGCACGGCCTCGAGGCAATTCTGCTCGACATCGACAAGGCGATCGCCATCATCCGCGGCACCAAGCTCGAGGCCGAGGTCGT
>CAVCRP010000041.1:0-20371 GCA_963604655.1 uncultured Ruminococcus sp. | reverse complement strand
CGGTCCTGCCGGGGCGGGAGGGGTAGCGTTCACCCACACGAACTCACGAAGCCTCAGATAAAACCTACCAAAATAAACCTGTCCCTTTTTGGCAGGTTGAGGGCTAGAGGCGGTAGGGGGCGCCGCTACGGATGATGGACTCGCGCACGAGGACATCCATGGCGTCGAGAGTGATCTCGGGCATCTCTCGGTACTTCTGCAGCACCGAGAGCTCCGTGCAGGCCAGGATAACGCGGTCGCAGCCGCTACGGGCAAACTCCCACATCACACGGTCGAACTTGTCCATATCGGGCTCACGTCCGGCCTTCACATCGTCGTAGATAAGCGACATCACGTCGGCCTGACGCTTCTCGCTGGGGTAGACGACCTCGACGCCCGCGGCCTCGCATTCGCGCCCATAGACGCCCGCACCCACGGTTCCGTCGGTGCCCATGATGCCGATCTTGCGCACCGGCTCGGCCGGCATGCTCAGGTTGGGATCGAACTCGCACTCCCCCATCACCGCGCCGGCCAGAGCATAGCGTACCGACTCGCGCGGCATGTGGATAATCGGCACCTTCGTAAACGACTGAATCTGGTCGTAGAAGTAGTGTGACGTGTTGCAGGGAATGGCAATGTGCGCACAGCCCAGCGACTCGAGCGCCTGGGCGCATTCCTTCATGGTCGCCAGCAGCTCGGCATGCTCACCGGTCTTGATGGCCAGCGTGCGATCGGGCATGGTCGACTTGGAAAGCACCACCATGTCGATATGCTCTTGGTCGCACGTAGCCGCCGTATGGCGCACCACCTGGTCGTAGTAATACGACGTGGCCTCGGCGCCCATGCCGCCGATAACTCCCAGCTTTTCCATCGCCGCCTCCTTGGTGACGCCCACGCAATTGCGCATATCATACCCGCGCCCGCCCGATGCAAACCGGACGGGCGCCGCACTCATCTACTTGTAATACGTCTTGAACAGCTTAAAGTGGCGCAGTTTGGTGTGCCACATGCGCAACCAGCGGTTAAAGACAAAGTCGCCCTTCATAAACGAGGGGTCGGCGCCCTTACCCTCCTTGGCCAGGCGATGTACCTTCGCGCGCAACTCGGGATCCTTGACGTACTTGTCGACGACACCCATGGGGACGACCATCCACAGTGCCTCGTTCTGCGCCGTCACAAACTCCGGCTCAAACGGGCGGTTGAACACATACTCGTCCACTACATACTTGGCAACGTTAAAGCCGCTGTTGGTTACGTAGTAGTTGCTGCGGCCCTGGCGGGTGTTGAAGTCGAAGAACTTAAACGAGCCATCGCGCTCGTCGTACTTGACGTCAAAGTTGGAATAACCGACAAAGTTCAGGTCCTCGAGCAGCTTGCGCACGCCGCCCATAAGCTCGTCGTTGGGTTCGGTGATAATACAAGCATGGTTGCCAACGCCATGGGGCTGATGCTCCTCGAGCAGTACGTGGCCCAGGCACATCATGCGCACCTTGCCGTTACGATCGGAATAGCTGGTGAGCACGCGCATGTACTCGTCGTTGCCGGGCACGCGGTCCTGCAAGATTAGGTCGTCGGTGTAGCCGCTGGCATAGGAGTCACGGATAACCTGCTCCAGCTCGGCACGATCGGCAATCTCATAAGCCTTCTTCTGGCCCTCGAACTCATGCTGCCACCACATGATGCCGTCGGACGGCTTCAGGATCATCGGGAAGGGGAAGTCAATCTGGTCGAGCACCTCAGCAGGCGCCTCGCCCTGCGCGTTGAGCATCTGCGCAGTAAAGGTAAAGGTATGCGGATAGGGCACACCGTGCTTCTCGCACAGCTCGTAGAAGATCTCCTTCTTCTGGCATTGCTCAAGCATGCTATAGGGCGCGTAGGGCGCAACGATGTTATCCGCCAGCTCATTGGCGTCCTTGGCCTGAGCTACCAGGGCAACATAGTTATCGCCGCAGCCCATCAGGACAATCGTCTTGTCGGCATGCGCCTGGGCAATGCCATTGACGATTTTGAGCATCACGGGCATGGTGTCGATGTCGACGTTGGGCGTGTAGTCGATAATCTGGCTTCGATACGCAGGGCCCGTCTGATACTTGCCAAAGACCAGACTCTTGACCTGATACTCTTCGTAGAAAGCGCGCGCCACCGAATAGGCGTTGATGTCGCCACCGAGCAGCACGGGAATGAACTCGCGCTCTGTAAATTGCAATGCCATGGAAACTTCCTATCATGAACTGCCCGCACAACGGGCGGTCTTAGTGCAACCGATTCATTCTAGCGTGCCAAACCGCCAGTGCCCAAAGTTCCACCGTATCTATGGCAATCGGAGGAGCAAACTCGGCGCAAAGACGGCACTCACCGCTGTACGACAACGGGCAATGAACCTACCGTTGTTGTAGGATTCAACATATTGTCAATCTCATAAGCGAAAGGCGCACGCGTGCCCCAAGAACATCTGACCGACAACCCCATCCTTGACGCTGCAAAACGCGAGCTAGCGGAACGCTCTCAGACGACCGCTCCCCTACGCACCGCCAGCAACGCCTACGAAGGACCCGCCCGTATCGTCTCGATTAACACGTCGACGCACAAAGGCACACGCAAGTCGCCCGTTGCCGATGGGCACGATACCGTCATTGAGCAGTTTGGTCTCGCTTCCGATGCGCACGCCGGGCACTGGCACCGCCAAGTCTCGTTTTTGGCCGCAGAATCAATCCAGACGGCACAGCATCGCGGGCTCGATGTGCACGAAGGCGACTTTGGGGAGAATTTCACCACACAAGGTATCAACTTGCTTTCGCTCCCCTTGGGCACACAGCTCAAGATCGGCAACGACGTTCTGGTCGAGATCAGCCAGATCGGCAAGGTCTGCCACACCCGCTGCGCCATCTACTATCTCGCCGGTGATTGCATCTTTCCCCACGAGGGCATTTTCGGTGTGGTGCTTCGAGGCGGAGAGGTGCATGTCGGAGACGATATCCAAACAGTCAAGCTCGGCGACGGCACGTGTTCCTTCACCCCAGCCGACGCGCTCGAAGAAATTGAGCAGGCACGCCGCGAGGGAGCCCTATAGGTGCAAAACCCCATGTTGGAGTAGCCCTTACGGCGTGAATCTGCGGTCAGGCCGAGTTCCGTAACGTTAAAGTTGAACTCTATGGTTTCTCAACAATTCACTATAACTGCAGGTCAAGGCCAAAGTCTCAAGTTCAACTTGACCCTTTAGAACCTTTAAGGTTCAAGTTGAGGTCGAAAGCAGTAGTAGAATACCGTTCGAACCATAACCTACGATTGATTGCAGAGGGATTGGATGCAGCATTCGAATCATCGCGTCGCAGCGCTCATCGCGTCGAAGCCGGCTCGTATCATCACGAGCGCCGCACTCGCTGTCGCACTGACTGCCACGCCGATGCTCTCCCCCGTTGCGGCGTATGCCGCCTCGCAGGCAACGCAGGATCAGCTTTCCGCCGCACAGCAAAAAATCGAAGCCGCCACGAGCGCCTACAACGATGCCCGCGCCAAACTCGACGACCTGCAAAAGCAGATCGACTCCAACGAGGCGAGCATCGAGGAAATCGAGGCCAAGCTTCCCGAGCAACAGGCCAAGGCAAGCTCCGCCATGCGCGATCTGTACAAGTACCAGAAGGGCACCAATCCCATCGTGAGCTTCCTGGTCAACGCGCAGAGCTTGGGCGAGTTCATCACCACCTGCAAATACACCAACCAGATCACGAGCTCGAGCGTCGACGAGATCGAAGAGCTCAACAACATGCAAACCGAACTCGAGCAGAACAAGGCCGAACTCCAGCAGGCCAAGTCGCAGCTTGAGGCAGAGCAGAAAAACGCCGAGGATGCGCTGGCGCAGGCACAGCAGCTCCGCAGCGAGGCGCAGGCTAAAGCCGAGCAGGAAAATGCCGCCGAGCTCGCCAAGCTTGAGGCCGATAAGGCCGCTGCCGCCGAGAAGCTCTCGGGTGAGGGCGTAAGCGGCAGCAATTCCAGCAGCCAGGCCACCAACACCAACACCACCATCGATACCACGGTGAACAACGCCAATACCGGTAACTCCGATTACGATACGTTCATCAACGAGTGGACGAGCCGCATCGACAATTATCTTGCCGGCTCCCCCATGGCAGGCCAGGGCTATAACTTTGCCGTCGCCGCTTGGAATACCGGCGTCGACCCCCGTTGGTCCCCCGCCATCGCCTGCATCGAGAGCACCAAGGGCACTTATTGCGCCAATTCCTATAACGCCTGGGGCTGGAGCGCCCGTGGCGGCGGCTGGCGCAGCTTTGGCAGCTGGAGCGAGGGCATCGCTGCTCACGTGGCCTACCTTGGCAACACGTACGGCTCCACCCTTACCCCGGCAGCGGCCAAAAAGTACTGCCCGCCCACGTGGCAGGACTGGTACAACAAGGTCGCCGCTCAGATGAACCGCATCTAAACAAGCGCAAGGCCCCGCTTTCCTCATCGAAAGCGGGGCCCTTCGTTTCGGGAAATTCCAAGCCGTCAGCTTTTGGGATAAACGGCCCTCTTAGTGTGGGTGAATGGCGCCGCGATCGCAGCGATTGCCCCACGAATCAATAAGCTCGTCATCGCGATACACGCAGACGACTTCACAGTGGTTGGCGCAGTGCCCGCAGACAACCTCGCGCGTCTTAAACTCAAAGTCATCCACCTCGTCAAACGTAAACGGCCTACGCTTGGCCGCAGGCGTGCCCGCCGCGAGCAGTGCGGCACCAAAGGCTCCCATAAGGTGTCCATCGGGATCAACATAAACCTCACAGCCCAGTTGCTCCTCAAAGGCGCGCACCACGCCGGAGTTCTTTGACACGCCGCCCTGAAATACCACGGGACTTGCAATCTTTTTGCCCTTGCCCACATTGTTGAGATAGTTGGACGCCACGGCCCAGCAAAGGCCCGCGATAACATCTTCCTTGGAATATCCCACCTGCAGTTTGTGCACGAGGTCGCTTTCGGCAAACACCGTGCAGCGTGCGGCAATATTCGCGCGATGCTTTGAGGTAGCCGCGATGTCGCCAAAGTCCTCAACGTTCACGCCCAGACGATGTGCCTGACTACTCAAAAAAGAACCCGTGCCGGCGGCGCACAGCGTGTTCATGGCATAGTCGACCGCAACGCCGTTTTCCACCAAGATAATCTTTGAGTCCTGTCCTCCAATTTCGAGAATCGTACGCACGTCGGGGTGCAGGAAGGTAGTTCCCACCGCATGTGCCGTAATCTCGTTCTTAACCACTTGGGCACCCAGCATGGCGCCGACCAGGCGACGTGCCGAGCCGGTCGTGCCCACGGCAACGATCTCGTAGCGATCAAGGTTGAGCTGCGCGGCAAGCTCATCGGCAACACGACGAGCAGCATCGACGGGATTGCCCTCCGTCCACAGATAGGAACGCGCGAGAATCGACCCCTCTGCATCGATTACGACGCCCTTCGTGGAAATCGACCCGGTATCGACACCCAAAAAGGCTTCAATCTTTTTTTGAGCGGCCATTTACGCACGCTCCTTTCTCATCGAGATCATGTCATAGAACGCCTCGAGACGGGTCATAAGACCTGTATCGGAGGTCTGTGAGTCAAAAGTCAGGAACAGCACCGGCATCTTGTAATCGCGTGACAGGCGCTGAAGCACCGGCATCACATCGATCTCGGGCGTGCAGCCGGCAGCCTTCATGTGAATGACGCCGTCGAAGCCCTCCTCGGCATAACGCTTGGCTGCCGCGATGTTAAACGATGACGTAGGACCCATGTCGTATTTGACGTACTCGGAAATCTGATGTCGAAGCGCCTGTTCGTCATAGTGCAAATTACGATCGGAGATGGTCATGTCGAGTGCAATCGAAACCCCCATGTCGATGAGCTTTTGCGCCACTTCCATGTTGCCCTCGGCATCGGCGGCCGTGTAGTAGTCGCCCATAAGGCCCACGCGCACAGGATGCGTCGGTCGATTGAGCTCAAGCGTCTGAAGCGCTGCCATATGCCTCTTAAAGTCAGCGTCAATCTGGGCAGGATTCTCCGCGACGTTCATGGCCCGGAAAAACGCCTTACGGACACGCTCAAATGAACCCCGACGAACCTCAAAGGCAGCATTGGCCAGGTAGTAGGCCATAAACTCATCCAGATGCTCGGCCATCTTGTAGCAGCCCAGCAGTCCCGCAACGCCGGCCGCTATCGAAAGGTCCGGATTCACAACGCGCTTGCAAAATTTGATGTATTCCGCTGGGCTTTTACCGGCAACGTCCGAAAAATTGAGCATCGTAAAGTCTTTGTAGCCCATATCGTGCAGGATCATCTCCTGCAGCTCTCCGTAATAAGTCAGGCGGCAAAAGCCCGTAAACTGCACGAGCACATCGGCTCCGCGATCGAGCGCCTCGGCATAATCGCCAACCATGCGTTTAAACGGACTGCAGACAAAATCGCTCGAGTTGGCATCACCGAGCTCAATGGTGCGACGAGTGGCCGGCGGCACCACGACAAACTCGGCATTGAGCACATGCTCGGTAAAAAATCGAAAAGCAGGCTCGTAGTAGCTGTAGCGGAAAAATGCCACACGGCGAGGGCTGTGACGCCGATCGCGAGCGCGCTTCGCCGCGGCCTTAAGGGCACGTTTGGGCGCCTCCGGTAGAATCGGCTCGGGCGATCCCGTGCGAATGGACGTGCGGGTGCCACGGGGTTCATCCGAACCGCCGCGACGCAGCGTATCATCGCGGTCACCCGGCACGCCCAAAGCGCGCCCGTGCTTCAACGCGATATTTGCCGCCTCCACAGCCGTCATATTTGCCGGCGTAGCAGGTTTCCGGTTTTCATTCCCCATCCAGATAGCCCCCTCGTCTCTGGTATGTCAGAATGTCGACAAAGCTCTCGATGCGTGTCTCGATACCAGCGGTACCGCTTTGCGCGTCAACGGTCAGCATCAAGAGCGGCTTTCCCTTTATGCGTCGAGAGATGGCGTCATCGGTCATGGAATCGGGGCCACAAGGGTAGGCGCTCATGAGCACGATGCCATCTACGTGGTCAAAAAGCTCAAGTAAACTACCCGTGATCTCGCGATTAACCTCCCACGGCATGCTCTGGGAAAAATCAAAGCTGCGCTTATAGGCACGCTCGTGATCAAACTCATCAGAAAACAGCACCGTCACGCCCATGTTGTGGAGGGCGTCAATCACGGGCCCTCCGACAAACGGATCATGGAGCACGTAGGGATGCGCCGCCACCAGAATGGTTAGCGAACGTTCGCTCGATGGCATCTTTGCCTGAGCCGCGACAAGCTCGGATTGCGCCTCGGCAAGCGTTGCATCATGGTCACGCTGCGCATGGCAGGCCGCCTTATATGCCGCGCGCGCCTGTTTGTGGGTCACGCCAAACTTGATTGCAAAATCGGTATAGACCTTCTCCCGATTCGCATCCGATACCTGCTCCTCGACATACGTCGAGATAATGCGCGGATGCCGTTCGTAGAAGGCGTTTTCCACGATATCGGGCAGCGCTTGAAACTTGGTGCAGTACGTGTGCCAGCGGCCATGATTGGCAATACCCGGCACGTAGATGGCATCGGGCACTTGGTCACTGTCGAGCAACGCCTGCACGTGTCCTAGATAAAGCTTGGCCACCAAGCACGTCTCGTCAACAGAAGCCTCTTGCCCTTTCTCAAAGATGCCAAGATCGGACGGGTCACTCACCACGACCGTGCGACCAAGTTCCTCAAAGAAGCGTTTCCAAAACGCCCCATAGCGGTAGTACAGCAAGGCCCGTGGAATGCCGACAGTCTGAATGTCGGCATAAGGCGTCGCCTGAGCTTCACGCAAGGAGCCCATCTTCTTCCCCCTCCTGTTGCCTGAAACGGCTCTCTTCGGCCGTCACCATATGTAAACAGGTCAACATATTGAGAGTTAATTATACTACCGAAATAGTGCCATCAAACAGGTCTGAGCAGGCGCCGCGAAACCTTAAGCCGCTCTTTAACCGCACGTGGTCTGCTGAAGCCTACCCCTTTAAGCAGCAGAGGTGTCGACAACACCCGTCGCGTTGGCGACTGCGACAATGACGATAATGATTAAGAGCAGCACACCCAATGCCTTGAGCCAGAGCTTCGCGAGCTTCTTGCCGCGGTAGCTGTCGAGCGCAGGAAACCGTCGGCGAAGACGGCGCTTGTCGAGCATCGCAAAATGAATCAGCACCATAAGGCTATCCATAAAGAAGAAGTACTCGATCGCAAGAAACCATGTCGGGTAGTTTTGGTTGGCACCCGTAGGATGAAAGACGGCGAAATGACTCCCGGCAAAAAAGACGAGAAGCGAGAGGCAGACGAGCGCATTCCAAGCGCGCCCCAAAGGCTCCGGAACGCGAGAGAGCAAACTTTGACGGGCGGGCGCCGGCGATAAGATGCTCTGAAACTGTTGCGTGGAAGGCAGTGGTGCCGAAGAGGCGGTCGGAACGGCTTGTGCCGCCACGGGAAGCATTGTGCTCGGCGCCGAAGACGCGGGGCGGCACAGCTCAAATGCCGCGCGCACAGCATGGCCCAGCGCCCCCGCGCTTGCAAAGCGCTTGGCCGGGTCGAGTGCCATCGCCATGCAGATGACATCGGCCAGCGGAGCGGGGATGCCGCTCGATTCGCATTGTTCGCGCATGTCACGCCCCGGCTTTGGATCGGTCCCCACCAAGCAAAAGAACAGTAGGGCGCCCAGCGCGTACACATCGCTTCGCACGCTCGTCTGCCCAAACCCATACTGCTCGGGCGGCGCGTATGGCCGCGTGCCAAACTTGACGGTATCGGCATCGGCGCCGTCGCGCCACACGCGCGCAATTCCCAAATCGATAATCACCAGCGATGAAAAGCTCATACCGGCATTGGGCGCATACCGCACACCCGACACGATAATGTTTGACGGCTTAAGGTCGCGATGGATCACCGGCACCGCCGGCTCCCCCGCCGTCGCAAAACCAGCATGGAGCTCGCCCACCGCATCGCAAAGCGCAGGAAATAACTCGTGCGCATAATCGGGCGTCGCACCCAGGCGCGCCACCAAGGCCTCGAGTGTCTCGCCTTCGACATATTCCATCACCACATCGAGCTCATCGCCCGTGCGACGACAGTCAACGATCCGGGGCAGATGCTCAAAACGGTGCCCGGCACGCTGGGCTGCAAACAGGCGCTCGTAGGCCCCGCCAATCTGGGCCGAAGCATCGATGCGTTTGCGGACAAAGGGGCCGAGCGACCCACCGCCGGAGCCTTCAAAGTACACGAGCTCGGTCGTCTCGACGTCCGATCGCTTAAGTATACGGTCCACGCGATAGCTGTCCTCGCGATCGAGCGACGCCAGGTGCTCGGCAAGCGCGGCGGTCAGCTCGTCGCCGGAATATGTTGAGCTCTGAGTATCCATAGCGTCCATCATAGCGCAGGGCGCGGACACCTCATGGCATCCGCGCCCTGTTCGTTTGCATCGTTGCCGCAGCAGTTCCGCCGGCGCAACCTCCAGCCGCTAACTCACTGTCTCCTCGCCAAAGCGATAGAGCTCTTCGTTGACCTTTTGCAGGCTGCACCCACGATCGATGCAAAAAATGATAATCGCGTCGCGGCGGTCTTTGCGGTTGAGAACACTGACCCCGGCAGCCGTCAGTGCGCGGTTGGTCTCCTTCATCGACAGCGCCATAGCAAAGGCAATCTGCAGCACCTTGTTGCGACTCGGATGGCGTGCGCCGGTAAAGATCTGATAGCCAAAGGTCTCGTTGAGGTCGGCCATGCGCACCACGCGGGAGCGCTCCAAACCCTTCTCTTGCAGCAACTGCTGGAGGTAGTCCGAAAGCGAAGGGGCGGCAAAGTCGTGTTCCTTGATATAGTCATCGATACTCGGCGCATCGAGAAGCTCGCTGAGCAGCTCCTCGGTCAACTTTTTATCGGGCATACGACTTCACCTCCCCCGAGCATATACAGCATGCTAGAAACCGCTCACATCCGAGCGCTCCCAGCTGGCGACCTGATCGGGAGACACCGTACCGAGCGCCTCAAACTTCCAGGAGCCACCTGCCTTCAGATGATTGGTGTTCGCGAGGGCAGTTCCAACCTGGTTGCCATCAGCATCATACAAAACGTACTCGATCTGAATGTAGCTCTTTTCCTTGTCCGTGTTATTGGTCAGCGTACCCGTGATCTTATAGGCGAACTGATTGGACGTGTCCTCGACCTCATCGGCAATCGTGTAAGGCTCCTGCGGCTCTTGTTGCTCTTCGGCCTGCTGCGATGCCTCGGCAGGTTTCGACACATTGCCCGTAGATGAGTCAGAGGAGTTGCCGCCCATGGAACCCACAGCGCCGACGATAACGAGCACAACGATTATGCCCAGAACGATCTTACCGACCGGCTTCTTTCCTTCTTTTGCCATTATGCATCCTTCCTACGATCCGGCTACCGCGCCGGCACACAGCACATCGTAGGAAGGATTGAACTTGAATTCATTAGCTGAGAGCTAAGGCTACGGTAAACGGTCGCACAAGCGCATCCCATTCAACGTCCACAGGAAGCACTACCCCACCGTTACAGATTCGCCAGTAAACGCGCTGACCATCAACAAGACAAAGAACACCAGGTAGCTGATGCTCAACAGATACGCGATGACCAAAAAGATGATCCATCCAACATTTGATTTACCATTGTCACGTCGCTGCTCGCGGGAGCGGTAGAGCCAGATTGTCACGCCAATGGCGACAATCAGCAGCACGAGTGCCGCTGCGGCTAGTCCAGCAAGCGCAAACATCACGCCTATGCCCACGGCAACAACCGGGAGCAACAATAAGCCGCACCCGCATCCACCAGGACTATATACGACAGACTGTTGGCGTCTCATCATCACTCCGTACCCCGCATCATAGGATCCTACAGCGCGATGGCCTGCTGAACAGGAACGATTTTGTCGAGCTCCGGTTCAATCCGCCTCTTCTCCGCCTCAAGGTCAAACGCCATCTGTGCGCGAAGCCAATACCCATCCGTCAGGCCAAAGTAGCGGCAAAGACGGAGATCGGTATCGGCCGTCACGCGACGCCTTCCCAAGACAATCTGCCCAATACGCTGAGCCGGAATCCCAGTCTCCTTAGCTAGGCGATATTGAGAGATGCCCATGGGGACAAGAAACTCTTCTTTGAGAAGCTCACCAGGGGTCACCGGCAGCAACAAATCAGCCACGACCTCATCACCTGTGATAATCAACGATTTCGACATTCCAAGCCATCCCCTGTCTCCACTCAAAGCAGACCCGAAATGATGCAATCATAGTATCGCCTTACGTTAATAACGTCAAACGTTTCTATAGACTTAAACCTTCATTATAACGTACATCTGTTCGTATTTTCTAGGTAATTACCCTTTTGCCCATTAGGTAAGCGAAAGCAATCGCTTGTAGACATCGAGGCCTTTGAACAGGATTTCCTCGTCAAAGAGCATGGTATCGGTATGTAGGGCGCTCGTGGCATAGGCGGGACAGCCTTCGGCGTCACTCGGATTGTCTTGGCCGGCAGGCACGCCCGTGCCCAGCAAGAAGAATACGCCCGGCAGATGGCGCTGATAGAACGCGAAATCCTCGGCAATCAGTAGTGGCTCGTCCACAAGTTGCAGCTCGGGCAAGGCTGGCGCAATGTGGGCAAACAACTCGGGGTCGTTATCGACCGGCGGATAGCCCTCGGCAAAGTCGAGATCGTACGTGCAGCCCGTTGCGGCGCAGGCCTCATCCAGCACGCGGCGCACACCCTCGCGCGCGCGGTCGAACATATCGTCCGTAAACACGCGCAGGCTGCCGGCGACATGGGCCTCCCCTGCCACCGCATTACAGACGGTGCCGGCCTGCAGCAGACCGAACTTGCCAATGCAGGGTTCATCGGCACCCAGCTCGTCCATCAGCTCGCGTTCGGCAACCAAAAACTTGGCCGCCGCTAGCGCGGCATCGTGCGACTCCTCAACCGGAACGCCGTAGGTCTTGGCGATATGGATACTCGCGCCATGGATATGAATGTGCGTCTCGCTCGAGCGCGCCAGCAGCGGACCGGAGCAGCTCGCCAGCGTGCCGGCAGGCAGATCGGGCCACACGTGGAAGCCAAAGATGCGATCGGCCCCGTAGCACTCGAACACGCCGCTCTCGCACACTGTCTTGGCGCCACCGGTCGTTTCCTCGGCCGGCTGAAACACAAAGAGCACATTGCGCTTAATAACGCCCGGCTGCTCACGAATGGTACGGTCGACAAAAGTTGCCGCCGCGAGGGCCATAGCCATGTGCCCGTCGTGGCCGCACGCGTGCATCTTGCCGGGATGCGTCGAGGCAAAGGCCGCGCCCGTCGCCTCCGCGATGGGCAGGGCGTCCATATCGGCGCGAATCGCCGTGGCGTGCGCAGCGCCCACACCGGCATCGAAGAAGGCGCAGACGCAGCTCGGACACGGATGGGTCACCTCGCAGGCAAGCGGATCGAGCGCACCCTCGATATAGGCGATAGTTTGCGGAAGATCGAAGTCGAGCTCCGGAATGCGATGCAAGTCGCGACGATAACGACAGAGTTCTTGGAGCTCGGTCATAAAGGTTCCTTTCATAGGTGCACGTCGGTTGCTATTTATTGTGCCGCAAGATTGCCGCACCCTTATTTCCAGCATATCCCTGCATTTTTTAAACGTTATATACGAATACTCTTGTTTGGTAAAGTGCAACGTGGTAGGGTCTTTACCACTTGATAGAGGCGCGGGCACGAAGAGCCGCGGGCGAGTCGGCAGACTTTGACCCTGCGGGGAGGCGAAACCCGCCGAACTGGGCTTTTCGGGCACGAACAGCCTGGTGGGCCTGCGGGAAACACCCGCAGGACTGTCTGCAGCAATGCGGGAGCGCTATCCGGACATTGGGTCCACGCTATGCGGATTCGATGCGCCGATGGCGCCGTCTGGATAGCGAGGTTTACGGGACATGGCATTGACCCCCACCGAGGCATATGCGGCAAAGCAGCCGTTTGTGGACAAGGAGACGCTCGAGCACATCGTCGAGCAGTTCCCCACACCGTTTCATCTATACGACGAGGCCGGAATCCGCCGCAACATGCAAGAGGTGCGCGACGCCTTTGCATGGAATCCAGGGTTTAAGGAGTACTTTGCCGTCAAGGCCAATCCCAACCCGGCGCTCATCTCCATTCTCAACGAATACGGCTGCGGCTGCGATTGCTCGAGCTATACCGAGCTCATGATCGCACGCTCGCTGGGCATCACCGGCCATGACATTATGTTCTCGTCCAACGACACGCCGGCGGCGGACTTTGAGCTTGCCGATAAACTGGGCGCCATCGTCAATTTCGACGACATCAGCCACATCGAGTTCTTTGAGCGCGTTGCGGGCCCTATCCCCAAGACGGTCAGCTGCCGCTTTAACCCGGGCGGTCTGTTCCAGCTTTCCAACGGTATTATGGACAACCCGGGCGACTCCAAATACGGCATGACCACCGAACAGCTCTTCGAAGCCTTCCACGTACTCAAGGCCAAGGGCGCCGAGGACTTTGGCATCCATGCCTTCCTTGCCAGCAACACCGTCACCAACGACTACTACCCCAAGCTCGCGCGCATCCTCTTTGAGCTTGCCGTGCGCCTGGAGCGCGAGACCGGTGCACATGTCGCCTTTATCAACCTATCCGGCGGCGTGGGCATCCCCTACCTGCCCGAGCAGCAGGCGAACGACATCCACGCCATCGGCGAGGGCGTACACGCAGCCTACGACGAGATTCTGGTTCCCGCCGGCATGGGCGATGTGGCGATCTGTACCGAGATGGGCCGCTTTATGATGGGCCCCTACGGGTGTCTGGTCACCAAAGCCATTCACGAAAAGCAGATCTACAAGGACCATATCGGCGTGGACGCAAGTGCCGTCGACCTCATTCGCCCTGCCATGTATGGCGCCTACCACCACATCACGGTGATGGGCCAGCCGGGTGGCGCCGACAAGACCGCGGCACCGGTCACGAACACGTACGACATCACGGGCAACCTGTGCGAGAACAACGATAAGTTCGCCATCGACCGCGAGCTGCCGCAAATCGATATGGGCGATCTGCTCGTGATCCACGATACCGGCGCGCATGGCTACTCCATGGGCTACAACTACAACGGCCGTCTGCGCTCCGCCGAGGTGCTGCTGCGTCCCGATGGCTCGGCCGACCTTATCCGCCGTGCTGAGCGCCCGGGCGATTACTTTGCCACGCTCGACGTGCTGTCGAGCGGCCGAGAGCTGCTGGCCAAGTCGCGCGCCGAAAGTGCCCGCCGTCGCGCCCAGGACGAGCGCCCGGCCGTCGCCGCTCAGTGGAACAAACGCATCCAGATCGCGGAAGCGAAGGAGGAGAACATGGATATCCACAACCTCGAGGGTTCGATCGTCGCCCTCGTCACGCCGTTTAAAAAGGACGGCAGCGTCGACTTTGACGCGCTCGAGCGCCTTATCGATTTCCACCTGCAAAATGGCACCGACGCCATCCTCACCCTGGGCACCACCGGCGAGAGCGCCACGATGACCGATGACGAGGACAACTCCGTTGTCGCCGCCGTGGTCAAACATGTTGCAGGACGCGTCCCCGTCATCGCCGGCTCGGGCTCCAACTCCACGCAAACCATGCTCACCAAGTCGCTCACCTACCAGGGCTTGGGAGCCGACGGTCTGCTGCTCATTACCCCCTACTACAACAAGGCCAATGAAGAGGGTATCTATCAGCACTTTAAGACCGTCGCCGATGCCGTGGACATCCCCTGCATCCTGTACAACATCCCCGGCCGCTGCGGCTGCGGCATCAGCGAGCGCAACGTAGAGCGCTTGGCCGCACACCCCAACATCATGGGTATTAAGGAGGCCTCGGGCAGCGTCGCCTACGCGGCCAAGATCGCCCACCTGCTGTCCGACGACTTCCGCATGTACTCAGGCGAGGACGCGCTTACCGTGCCGCTCATGAGCTTGGGCGCCTCGGGCACCATCAGCGTGTGGGCCGACGTTCAGCCGCAGCTCGTGCATGACATGTGTCGCGCCTATCTGGACGGCGACGTGGCACGCGCCCGCGATATCCAAATTGCCGGTCAGCCGCTCATCAATGCCCTCTTTAGCGAGGTCAACCCCATCCCCGTCAAAGAAGCCCTCGCCCAGATGGGCATGATCGAGGCAAACTATCGCATGCCGCTGTGCCCCATGGCAGACGACACGCGCTCTGCACTTACCGATGCTCTGAAGGGAGCTGGTCTGCTTGATTAAGACCGTCATTATGGGAACGGGCCGTATGGGCTCGCTCATCCGCACCACCGCCGAGGGCGTTGTCGATGTCGCCGGTCAGCCCGTTTTTGATATCGTCGCCCAGATTGGTTTTGATCTGTCCGAGCTCGAGAGCGCCCCGGCAGCCGACGTCATCATCGACTTCTCGAACGTTGCGACCTTCGATGCCGTCGTCGCCTATGTCGAGTGCACGGGCGCGGCGTTGGTCTCGGGCACTACAGGCTACACACCCGAGCAGATGGATCGCCTGCGCGAGCTGGGTCAGAACGCCCGCGTCATGCACTCCGGCAATTACTCCATCGGTATCGCAGCCCTGCGTCATCTGGTAGCACAGGCCACACGCGAGCTGCCCGGCTTTGACTGCGAAATCGTCGAGACGCACCATAACCAAAAGGTCGATGCCCCCAGCGGCACTGCAAAGCTGCTGCTCGACGCCGTAGTCGAGGCCGAGCCCGAGGCAGGCTACCACCCCGTCTATGGCCGCGAGGGCATGTGCGGAGCGCGCGACCCCAAGGAGATCGGCATGCACTCGCTGCGCGGTGGCACTGTCGCCGGCGTGCACGAAGTGAGTTTCTTTGGCCAGGACGAAGAAGTCACGCTCACGCATCGCGCCACAAGCCGTCAGATCTTCGTCAACGGCGCCCTGGCAGCCGCGCAGAAGCTCGTCACCCGCGAGCACGGCTTCTATACGTTCGACCAGGTCATGTTTGCCTAACCAGGTATCAACCGGATCCACCCAAAGGAGAGACAGCAAATGAGCAATGCAGCCGAGATGGATGCCCAGGAGATTATCAACTACATCGCCACAGCGCCCAAAAAGACGCCCGTCAAACTGTACGTGCGCGAGAAGCCCGGCATGAAGGTCCAGTGGGGCAATGCGCACGTCTACGGCGGTCGTCGTGGCAAGACCGTCTTTGGTGACTGGGATGAGCTCAAAGCCATCCTTGATGCCAATGCCGATTCCATCGATTACTACGATGTGGAGAACGATTGCCGCAACTCCGCCGTGCCCATGCTCGACCTTAAGGGCATCAACGCCCGCATCGAGCCGGGCGCGATCATCCGTGACCGCGTCGAGATCGGCGATCGCGCCGTCATCATGATGGGTGCCATCATCAATATCGGCTCCGTCATCGGTGAGGGCTCCATGATCGACATGGGCGCCGTGCTGGGCGGCCGCGCCACAGTGGGCAAGAACTGCCACATCGGCGCTGGAACCGTGTTGGCAGGCGTCGTTGAACCCGCAAGCGCCACGCCCGTCATCATCGAGGACGATGTCATGATCGGCGCCAACGCCGTGGTCCTGGAAGGCGTGCACGTAGGCAAGGGCGCTGTCGTTGCCGCCGGCGCCGTGTGCGTCGAGGACGTCCCCGCTGGTGCCGTCGTGGCCGGCGTCCCCGCCCGCGTCATCAAGATGCGCGACGAGAAGACCGACAGCAAGACCGGCTTGGAAGAGGGCCTGCGCCAGCTTTAGAGGCAAGTCAGTCTGCAGTGCAATTCAATCCCAAGTAAAAAGGCCGAAGTCCCACCCGGAACTTCGGCCTTCTTCATCTTAAGGTTCCGTCGTATTCGACCATGGTAGGACACTTTGACAGACGTTCTGCAGCCGTCTTGTAGACCTCGGAACGGTCGCGCCGCCCTATTGCCACGATCTCGGCAATCTCAACCGTTCCGTCCTCTCGGATTCGAAATACCATTCGGAGTCCTGCTTTTCGCCATTTGACCTTTTTGCAGCCGGCAAGCTCACCGTGAAGCGGCGTTCCGATTTCATCGGCACGCGTCTTTAATTTTGCGACTGCAATACGGACGAGCCTTCGCTGAGATCCATCGAGTTTTTGATATTCCTTCTCGACGTCTCGGTTTATAAAGCAAACAACAAAATGCCCGCTCATTCGAACAGATCCTCGTCGGAAATCGCATCGGGATCCATCGACTCAAACTCCGCGAGCTCCTCAGGGGTCAAAGCATCCTCAAACGGAATAAACTCGTGCGGTCCGTTTTTGATTCGGTCCGCCGCAATGCGATCAATCTCGACCTCGCGCAGGTACTGCAACGCACCATACATTTCCTCATAGGCAGTATAGTCAATGATCACCGTATCAATATCGTTGTGATCAGCGATAAACTGCGGTGCGCGTTTTGCGCGCTTGCGTATGGTGGATAAAGACTTGCTTGCCTCAGTAGCAGAAACAACCTGGTCTTTTGTAAACACCGGTTTTTCCAGAACAAGTGGGGACATTTGTACCTCCAAAATATAATCTGGACTATATTTCAAAGTATACTTCAAAATAGCTTCAGCATTTATTTCCAAATTAGTATTTGATCATTTTAGATTTATTGAACTCTCTGCCAAACGCATCGCGATTCATCGATGTCCCCCAGCGATAGCGAATAATCAAATCAAAGAGAGAGCAAGCCGCTTGATTTCTTTTTGCGAGGTTACCGATGCCCTTCTGTCCTCATTGCGGCAAGCCGCTCCATGGTCCTGAATCAAATTGCAGCTATTGCGGAGGCCCTATACCAATCGAGCCGGTCCAACCTGAACAGCCGAAATCGCCCAAACCTAAAAAGAACAAGACTAAGGACGACAACAAGCTGTTCATTAAAGGTAAAACCGATCTGTCTCCGTTTGACTCGTTTAATAAAACTCGCTCTTACAAAGTAATTAACGCAACCAAAGGCCTCGTATATCACGTCAAAGGAAGACGAAACGAAGATGAGTCCGTCTATTCGTTTTTAACTGAAAGTGGATATCCCCAAGCATCACTTACATTTATGCATAAAGCTATAGATGGAGATATGTTTGATCCTGACGGCCTGGGCAGCTACGACAGTTCGACCCAAATGCACATCTCTCATGAGGACATTCGTGAAAGGGAGCGAAAGGAAGCGCCGGAGCAACCCAATTCTCTGCTCAAACGCCTTGTTACGCCCAAGCCAAGGTTCACTCAAGATGAAAGTTATCGATTTGAGGAGAGCTTCAACCCGCTTGGCTTCGTTTCGGGCGAACAACAACATGTAGCTGGGCCATATATCGCCAAGAGCAGCAAGCCTTTCGGGTGTAAAAAGCCAACGAAAACTGAGATTTACCGGGATGGAAGCCTTGTTGCGGCCGTCAAGCCAAAGGACGACAAGACCATCGTCGTGCTGTTCGACAAGAAGCCCCATAGAGAGATCGCCCTTTTGTTTGCTTTCGCATTATATCTACCTTATTAGAGTTAGGCCTAAAAGATGAAATACTGCTATTACTGCGGAGCCGAAATGCGCGAAGGACTTTCCTTCTGCACAAAATGCGGCAAAGCAGCGCCCTCCCCAGTCCAACCGGACTCAAACAAGACTAAAGCCCCAGAGGCCGTTGAGACAAAGACCACGCACCCCGACTCCAGTCAGCAGGCGCAACCCAACAAAGTCGCCGACGAAATAATACGGACAGCTAAACCAAATACGGACTGCGGTGTCGAGATAAACCAGTCTCCAGATCCCGACGAACTGTCCACGGCAGTGAATTCGACCTTTCATGAACTCGCAAACTTGGCCACATTGGGGTTCAAGAAATGGAAAACCCTTGACACCAAGGGAAAGATCGCAGCCGTTATCGCAGCCCTGGTTATCTGGTCCATGCTTCGCAGGATATTCTTCCTGTATTAAATCAATCACCTACTGTTACGGAATCCGACAATGCGCTATTGCATAACCTGCGGAAATAAACTACTCGATGGCGATATCTACTGCGGTCACTGCGGTGCGGCCGTGCCGGACTGGCTGCGCGAAGCCTCCAGCGACGGCGAGGGCCTACCCGATGAAGCCCAAAAATCCGCTCCGCACGGCGTCAAGCAGCCCTCTGATCCAAATCAGCCGCGAGGCAAATCCGACGAAAACAAACAGGAAGCAGAAGGGAACCATAAAGGACCACTCAAATGCCCGGCATGCGGGGAACTCCTCTCACCCCATGAGAACACGTGTCCGTCATGCGGCTACAAGCTCAAAGAAGCTTCCGAAGGAGCCATCGAACGACTCTATCAAACCATCAACTCGATTGAAGAGAAGCGTCCAAAGAAAGAAAAAACCGCATCGACAGACATAAGTCCCACCGACAAGAAGATTGCAAGTGCAATCAAATCATTTCCCATCCCCTCTGAAAAAGAGGATCTCATTGAATTCCTCTCTGTTGCCAATTCGAACATCGATCCCTACACAGACGTTCACAACGTATCGAAAATCAACGAATCAGAGCGGCTTATTTCCAAAGCGTGGAAGTCGCAATTTGACCAAGCATATGCGAAAGCCGAAAGACTATTCGGAACCACCAGGGATTTTGAGCAGTTCAAGCTGATGAAGGACTGCAAGGAAAAGGAACTTGAGGATCGCAAAAAGTCAGCTGCAATCTCAACGGCGATTCCAACCATTATTTCGATTGCGCTCATCCTGGGCTTATGGGGTGCCCTATTTGCTCTACGTGCCTGTGGAATAACAGACTAACTCACCCATGTATCTATAGCATTTGTAGCCGCTAGCACCGAACTCGGAGGTCGACATGTCGTCAAAACCAATAAACGCGGGAATGATGGACCAAATCAGATGCGATCAAAAGGATTATCTGATTTGGAAATGGCGACCCGATAATAACGTCCATCGCGAAAACGCAATTCGATGGGGATCGTCGCTCCGCGTAAGAGAGGGGTCCGTTGCCGTTTTTGTCTACCGGAAAAGAGGCGGCGAACTCATTCAGGAATATATCGAAGGTCCGTTTGATAAGACCCTTGAAACATCGAACCTGCCGATGATCGCTAACCTCGTTGCGCTAGCATACGGCGATGGGACACCTTTCCAAGCCGAAGTCTATTTCATCAACCTTGCAAAGGTGCTGCAATCTAAATTCGCAGTCAGGTACTTCGACGTCTTCGATTCTCGATACCCAGAGTTCGGGATTCCGGTCGCCGTACGAGGAACCATCACGTATTGCATAGCCGATTACCGACGTTTCATCAAATTGCATCGTCTCGATGAATTCGATGCTGCAGACCTCCAGAGTCAAATCAAAGACCATGTTGCACGCAAAGTCAAAGGCTCTGTTAGACCAAGATTGACATACATGTGTCCCCACGGTGCCATATCGTTAG
>CAVCRP010000040.1:0-20443 GCA_963604655.1 uncultured Ruminococcus sp. | reverse complement strand
GTACCCCCAACAAGACCAAGCTCGGTGCCAACGCCATCCTGGGCGTGTCGCTGGCCGTCGCCCGCGCCGCTGCCGAGTCGGCGGGCCTGTCGCTGTACCAGTACCTGGGCGGCGTCAACGCCCACCTGCTGCCCACGCCTATGATGAATATCCTCAACGGTGGCGTCCATGCCGACAATAACGTTGACTTCCAGGAGTTCATGATCATGCCGGTGGGCGCCCCGAGCTTTGCCGAGGGCCTGCGTTGGTGCGCCGAGGTCTACCACACCCTCAAGGGCGTGCTGCACGAGGCCGGCCTGGGCGGCGGCGTGGGCGACGAGGGCGGCTTTGCGCCCAACCTTAAGACCAATGCCGAGCCGTTCGAGTACATTACCAAGGCCGTCGAGAAGGCTGGCTTTAAGCCCGGCGTCGACTTCATGTACGCCATGGACCCGGCCTCGACCGAGTTCTACAACGCCGAGACCGGCATGTACGAGCTCAAGGGCGAGGGCGTGGAGTACACGAGTGCCCAGATGGTTGATTACTGGGAGAAGCTCGTCGACACCTATCCCATCATCTCCATCGAGGACGGCATGGCCGAGGAGGACTGGGACGGTTGGGTTGAGCTTACCCGCCGCATTGGCAACAAGGTGCAGCTGGTGGGCGACGACCTGTTCGTCACCAACACCGAGCGCCTCAAGAAGGGCATCGAGCTGGGTGCCGCCAACGCGATCCTGGTCAAGGTCAATCAGATCGGCACGCTCACCGAGTCGCTCGAGGCCATCGAGACCGCCAAGGAGGCCGGTTACGCCTGCATCGTGAGTCACCGCTCCGGCGAGACCGAGGATTCCACGATCGCCGACCTGGTCGTGGGCGTCAATGCCGGCCAGATCAAGTCGGGCGCCCCGTGCCGCAGCGACCGTATCGCCAAGTACAATCAGCTCATCCGCATCGAGGACGAGCTCGAGGGCAGCGCGCGCTACGCCGGTAAGACCGCGTTCTACAACATTCGCTAAACGGGCGAATTTGGCGAGGGGGAGGCTGACTCGGTTCCGTCCCGCCTTGACTGGATGCTGCAAAGCGCCATGGGCGCTGGGCCATACGGCTCAGCGCCTTTTTTATGTCGAGCAAAGGCTGGCGAAGGCGGTGCAGGCGCTCGTGCTATAACTAAAGGACTTAGCGCAAACAAACCTCAACCGCACAAGGCGCACATGGATCAGATTTACGACAACAGGTACTATTCCGCCGGTTCGCGCGAGCCGTCGCCTCGCCGTGCGCGCACGGTGCAGCTCGGTGGGTCCGCTTATGCCGGCGCCGACCGCTCCACGCAGCGCCCGGCAAGTACCTCGCGCCCCAATGCTCAATCAAATACCTTGGCAGATGGACCGGTGCGCCCGGCACGTTCGTCGCATGCGTCGCGTCCCTCGACTCAAGCACACGACAAATCGAGTAGGCCCTCGAACCGTCTTTCGGGCTCGGACTTTATGCATTACGCCAACGACAACGCGGTTGTCAAGGCGATCTATGACTTTACGCATGGCCCTCTGCGTCTGCTGTTTATCGGTATCGTGGTGGCGCTGGTGCTCGTGAGCCTGTATTTCCCCGTGCGCGATCTGTACGTGGCAAAGCGTTCGAGCGATATCTTGGCCAAGCAGGTCGAGATTCGCCAGCAATACAATGATGAGCTGCAAAAAAGCGTCGACAAGCTGCTCTCGGAGGAGGGTATCAAGGACGCGGCGTCCGAGGACCTGGGCCTGGTGATGCCCGGCGAGAAGAAGATTGACGTGCTAGGTTTGGACGACGATTCGGACTCGTCGTCGAGCAAAAAGTCCTCAAACGCCAAGAAGGCCAGCGAAGTGGCCAAGGAAATCGAAGAAGTCGGCAAGGACGCGCCGTGGTACATCCAGGCGCTCGACATGCTGTTTGGGTTTAACGGCGTCGAGGGTCAGACGGTCGTGTCCAACGGCAAATAGCGCCCGGAGGGGAGCCCGCAATGACAAATTGCAAACGCTATAAGGTAGCCGCGATCGACCTGGGAACGGTGTCGTCGCGACTGGTGTTGGCCCAGGTCGAGGGCGGAGCGATTGTGGAATCGTCCAAGCATACCGAGATTACCGACCTGGGCGAGGGCGTGGACACGACGGGGCGCTTTTGCAAGGCGGCTGTCGAGCGTGTGCTCGCTGCGTGTCACATGTTTGTGGACGAGGCCCGTGCCTTTGGGGCCGTGTGCGTCTGCACCACGTGTACGAGTGCCGCACGCGATGCGTCCAATGCCGCGCTGCTGTTGGACGGCCTGCGCGATCTGGGGCTTGAGCCACAGGTGATTCCGGGCGAGGTCGAGGCGCGCCTGACGTTTTTCGGCGTGGCGCACGACTTTGCCGGCGAGCGCATCATTGTTGCCGATTCGGGCGGCGGATCCACGGAGCTCGCGACTGGCGTGTACGCGCCGGAGCGCGGCGTCTTTGCGCTGGAGGGAACGCGCTCGCTGGACATCGGTTGTCGCCGCGTGACGGAGCGCTTTTTCTCCGCGTTGCCGCCCGCGGATGGCGAGCTTGCTGCCGCTGCCGCGTGGGCAGGCGAGCAGTTCGCCGCCTATTTTGAGGGCCTGCCTGTCGACTTTGAGCGCGCCGAACGCTTAGTCGCGGTGGGCGGCACGGTGACTACGCTGGTGGCTCTGGTCCACGAGCTGGAACCGTACGATTCGAGCTTTGTGCACCTACGCGAGCTGTCGCTGGAGCAGGTCTCGGCCGCTATCGAGCGCATGTCTGTGTTGGACGCGGAAGGCATCGCCGCGCTACCGGGTGTACAGCCCAAACGCGCGGGCGTGATCTTGGCTGGTGCCGTGGTGATTCGCGAGCTTATGCGAGCCGGCGGCTACGACACGCTCACCGTAAGCGAGAACAGCCTGCTCGCTGGCATGGCCACCACCATCAACGAGACCCTCGACGGCGAGCTACCCACCATCGGCTGGACCCCGAGCCTCAGCGCCCTCTAACTATTCCACCGCAACTTAGAGTCCCGCCGGCGTGAAAAAGAAACGAGCCCGCATCCCTTGGGGACACGGGCTCGAACGCTTCATATGGTAGGGGCGGTGGGACTCGAACCCACAATCCTTGCGGCGAGAGATTTTAAGTCTCCTGCGTATGCCAATTCCGCCACGCCCCCGTGAGATTAGAAGTCTAGCACAAGCCGTCCGTTACGCGTTGACGGCCATCGAGTGTTGGCCCGACTTCTCCAGGAACTCCTGGAACTTGGCTTCGTCGCCCTTGTTCTGGTACTGCAGGGCTAGCAGGTATTCCAGGCGGCAGCTCTTGACCTTGTCGTCACCGGCTTCCTTGAGCATGCGCTCCAGCTCGGGAATGTCGTTGTGACGCTTGAGGATCATCGTGTCGTACATCAGTTGGCATTCGTGTGCAACCGCCTCGGCTTGACCGCCCTCAAAGCCCTTGATCTCGCGCAACAGCTCTTTGGACTTTTTGCGGTCCTCCTGGCCAACATAGTAGTTAAAGGCCTTAATCACCAGGTCGACGCGCTGCATCTTGGGGAGGTTGAGTCCCAGCAGCAGGTCGAACATCTCGCTGGCGCGCTCGTGGTCCTCGCGCAGCAGATAGGAGTTTAGACGCAGGTAGTCGCGGTTGTAGCGCGGGTACAGCATGCTGGTGAGTTTGCCGTCGAGCAAACGATCGAACTCGGCCCACTGTTTGGCGGCCATCAACTGTTGCAGGCGTTTAAACGTAGTGCGTTTTTTGACGCTAAAGAACACCGATACGGCGATACAGATGATAACGACGGCGGTCCAGAGTGTGCGGGAATCGGGCATGTTAGGATCCTTAGTCGCTCATAAAGCGAGCGGTATGACAACACGTACTAGATGTATTATACGCAGCGCACAAGCAAACTGGCATAAAAGCTCATCGAGGCTGAGTGCCATCGCTCGCTGCGGTACACTTACCTAAAGTAAACCATGAAGGGAGACATTACCTATGAAGAAGATCGTTTTGGCTTGCGGCGCTGGCGCTGCTACTTCCACGCTCGTTGCCCAGAAGGTCGCCACCATGCTCGACGCCAACGGTTACGCCGGCAAGTATGAGATCGTGCAGTGCGCCATCTCCGAGGCCAAGGACGCTTGCGACGAGGGCGCCGACCTGCTGATCGCCACCACCGTTGCCCCCGAGGGCCTCACCTGCCCGTACGTGAGCGGCGTGCCCTTCATGACCGGCATGAACCGCGTCGCTGCCGAGAAGGCCGTTCTCGACGTTATGGCTCAGTAGGCGCTGCCTGTATGAATGAGCAGAACGCCAACCCGGTAGAGCTCTTTGGCATGCGCGTCGCCCACGTGGGCATTAACGCCACCGACCCGGCCGATGCCCTGGAGATCGCGGAGCTGTTCTCGACGATGATGGGCCTACCTGTCATCGAGACCCCGGTTTCGTACTTTAACGATTCGCTGATCGAGGTCATGAAGCAGAACGGTCGTGGCACCAAGGGCCACATTGGCTTTGCCGTCAACGACATCGATGCGGCCGAGAAGTGGTTTGCCGAGCGCGGACTCGAGGTCAACGAGGAGTCGCGCGTGCTGCTGCCCGACGGCGGCACCAAACTCGTGTACTTTAAGCGCGAGTTCGCCGGCTTCGCCGTGCATCTGTGCCGCGAGTAGCGCACAAGCTGCTATAGCTAGCAAAAAGGGATAGGGCCGCATGGCCTTATCCCTTTATTTATGCCGAGGGGCTTTCTATCGTGGCAGGCGAATCGTAAAGCGGCTGCCGACGCCCTCGACTGAGGTCACACCGATGACGCCGCCGTGGCTGTCGACGATCCACTTGGCGATGGCGAGCCCCAGACCCGAGCCCTGCGCGCCGGCATCGCGCGCGTTGTCGGCGCGGTAGAACCGTTCGAATGCGTGAGCTGCGGATTTCTGGTTCATGCCGATGCCCTCGTCCTCAACACTTATGTCGATCGTGCCCGCGCCCGCATCCGGCGTCACGCCAAACGAGATGGATGTGCCCGCGTCCGAATACTTGGCGGCGTTTTGCACGATCACGCGCAGAGCCTGCTTCACGAGCGCCACGTCGACGGGCGCGTCGCAGCGCGGGTCGCTGGCAAGCAAGGCGTCAAAAGCCAGCCGATACGTGTGCTCGGCATCGATCATCTGTGACTCCTCGCATACCTCGCCGACCAGTGCGGCCAGGTTGGTATTCGCACGCCGCAGGACCGTGCGCCCGGCATCGCCGCGCGCCAAAAACAGCAGCTGCTCCACGAGCTCCTGCATATGCTCGCTTTCGGCCTTGAGGGACGCGATGGATTCCGCCAGCACGTCCGGGTCATCTTTGCCCCAGCGGTCGAGCATGTTTACGTAACCCTGAATCACCGCGATGGGCGTTCGTAGCTCGTGGCTTGCATCGTTGACAAAGCGCATCTGCTGCAGCTTTGCCTCTTGCATCTGGCGCAGCAGGCGGTTGAGCGCGACCTCGATGCTCGCCAGGTCGGCGTCGCCGGTGGTGACGCTCGGCGAGTCGACGCTTGCGCGCTCGATGGCCTGCTCCAGCGTTTCCATCTTGCCGCCGGCGAGTTGCCTGCGGCCGAGCTCGTCCACACGCAGCGCCAGATCGTTGAGCGGCGCCATGGTGCGGCGCACGCGGCGGGCGCCGCCAAGCATGTTGAGCACGCTGACAATCTGCCAGCCAACAACAACGATATAGAGGGGCCACAGCGCAACAAGATCCTGCGCGAGGGGGAAGGTCTTGGTGGTGCGTGCAAGTTCAACGGTGTAGGTGAGCGTGGTCAGGTCCCAGCCGCGTGCGGGCGTCAGCGACATGCTACGAACGAACTCGCTGGGGATCCAGCCCGCGGTAAACGTGTCGGCGGACAACGTCTGGTTGTAGCCAAAGACGAGAATCGCCGCCGCAACAACCAGCAGCAATAGATCCAGCCAGATGCAGCTCACCAAGCGCCGCCACATGTAGCTCCAGTTGATGGCGCGGGCGATGGAGGTGACGCGCTTGGTTTCGGCGTTACGCGCGGCAGACATAGCCCACCCCGCGCACAGTCTGGATGATGCGGGCGCCGCCGGCGTCCTCGATCTTGGCGCGCAGGTGCGCGATGTGGACGTCGACGTTGTTGGTGTCGCCCACGTATTCGTAGCCCAGCGCCTCGTGCGCAATGCGCTCGCGCGTGAGCACGGTGTCGGCGTGCGCCATAAGCAGGGCAAGGACGTCGAACTCGCGGGCGGTTAGCACGATGGGCGAGCCGCCGACCGTGACCTCGCGGCGGTCGGGATCGAGCGCGACCGAACCCACGGTGAGCGCGGCGGGGGAGGGCACGGCAGAGGTCTTGGCCGAGTCACCAGCTGGGGGTATCGCGGCGGCACCCGTAGCGCCCTCCCCGGCCCCAACGCCTGAGGCCGCCCGCACGGCCTCCGAGCGCTTTAGCGCCACGCGGATCCGTGCGAACAGCTCCTCAATCGCAAACGGCTTGGTCAGATAGTCATCGGCGCCGGCGTCGAGCCCGGCCACCTTGTCCATCACGGCATCGCGCGCGGTGACCATGATCACTGGCACATCCTTGTGCTTGCGGACGCGTCGCAGCACCTCCATGCCGTTGAGCTGCGGCAGCAGTACGTCGAGCAGAATCAGATCGTAGTCGCGCTCCAGCGCCAGGTCCACGGCGGTGCGGCCGTCGGCGGCGTGCTCCACCTGGTAGCCCTCGTGCTCCAGCTCGAGCGTCACAAAGCGGGCGATTTTCTCCTCGTCCTCTACGATCAGGATTCGTGCCATACGTGCCCCCATCTGCGATTACTTGTCGTCGTTCAGATTTTGCTTGATGCCGTCCGCGGCGTCGGCGGCGTGATCCATCAGGTTGTTGATACTGCCGGGCACGTCGCCGTCGCTGTCGATGCGGTAGCGCATACCAAAGAACAGGCCAAGCAGCATCAGCCATATCGTGGCGCCCCAGGCAAACAGGGCGACGATGGGGATCAGGATGGGGATGTTGAGGACGATGGCGTCGCGGCGCGTGGCGATAAACTTGGTCTCCAGGCTCAGGCGGAAGAGCTTTTTGAGGTACTCCCACACGCTGTCCATCTTCTTGGAGAAGTCGGTCTTTTCGCTCGACTTCTCGTAGGCGACCTGCGCAGCGACCATCTCGGCCGAGGGCTCATCGACCGGCTCGGACTCGGTGGCGGCGTGCGCCGACGTGGTCTGGGTCTTGCCCTGCGACTCGAGCCAAATGATGGCGTCCAGAACGTTGCCGTCGGCGGCGTCGAGCGCGGCTTTGGCGTCGGTGTAGCTCACGTTGCACTTGGTGCGGATGGTTTCAACTTTTTCGAGGTCGTCCATGACCTGTCCTTTCGTTCGATGGGCGCGACGTCAGGCGATCTGCCCGGGCGCGAGCGTTGCGTTCGGCGGCCTGCGTTGCGCGGCGCCGCCCCGCCCTTGGTCGAACTCTATAGTGCAGGTTATAGATTAAGCGATTCTTGAGCCAAGATTAATGTTGGATGAGTTTTTGGGTGGTGCGGGGGAGGGAAGATCCGTCCTTCTAGGCAAGTGCACGGAGGGCGGACAGAGCCCAAGCGTAAATTTGTGTCCGCACGGCGAGATATACTTATTACCAACGTTGAAGGGCGTGATGGGGCAAAGTTGCCCGCCGTCCGCGAAATCAGAGAGGCCGCCGCGACGCGCGGGCGCAAGCGAGCGGATCTCGATGCAAACAGGGGGTCATAAGTGCATATCTACGCTATGAGTGACATTCATGGGTGCCTTGATGCTTTTAAGGCATCGCTTTCCACCATCGACCTCGATGCCCAGGACTCAAAGCTGGTCCTGCTGGGCGACTACTGCGACCGAGGTTCCGATTCGCTTGGTGTTTTTGAGCTCGCCATGGGCCTGCAAAAGCGCTACGGCGATCGCGTCGTGGCGCTGCGCGGCAACCACGAGGAAATGTTCCTCGAGTACATCGACGAGGTGAAAGATCCCAATTTTACGCAAGCATGGATACTTGCCGACAGCAATCTGGCAACGGCCAAGAGCTTCCTAGACACTGAGGCATTCAAGCACGTCAAGCATCTGTTGAGGCTCAGGGAGTTCGAGGAGGCGTACGCCTATACGGTTGAGCGGATGAAGGCCGAGCACGCGGACATCATCACGTGGGTCCGCAAGCTCCCTTACGTTTACGAGAGCCCCTTCGGCCAGGTCTTTGTGCATGCTGGCATCGACGAGGAAGCCGGGGAGGATTGGAAGATCGGCACGTCTGACGAGTCATTTACCATGATAATGCCCGATTACGTGGGGCATGAGTTCTACCTTGATGTTATCGCCGGGCACATCAACACCGAGGTAGTCTCGGGCATTACAGGCTACCGCGGCATCTGGCATGACGGGGCCAGCCATTACTACATCGACGGGAACGTCATGGAGCACGGCGAGGTCGCAGTGCTGAGCTACGACTCAGAGACAGGGAAGTACGCCGGCCCGGGGCTGGAGTTGGAGTAGGTTGGTGGGCATCTGCGGTGTTGGGGGGTCCTGCGGCCGGTGTGATGAAACGATGACCTACTTCGGATTCTCGCTCGCTAGCTTGCCGGTCAGCGCCTTCTCTATCCAATCCATCATGGCGCCGGAGGGGTACGATGGAGCGATAACCTCTGGAAACGCATTATCTTGGCGGATCTTGACAACTTCTACTGCGCGGCAATACTTTCCGCGTACTTTTTTCCACCCTAAGCGTAAGCGCCTCTTTTTAAAATCTCCCTTGTCGTCCTTATCAAATGAGCTGAGGTACGGATAAAGGCAATGGTATTCGTGCTGCTCGTTGCTTAAGGCATGGGCGATGTCGAGGAACGCAAGCACGGAGATGAGCACATGCCATTGCTGGTTTAAATTGACGTGCGCGCTGTCGGTAAAGGGCTTGAGGGGATCGACTCGTGCAATTGTTCTGCCGCTGACGTCAAATTGGTAGTGGTAATACCCCTGCTTATCAGGGCAGCCCTTGAGTCTGAGTTTGAGCGCAAAGTAGAATGCAATGTTCCCTGGTAACTCTTTTGCTAGTTCGTGTGAAATCGTTCCCCGATTGCTTTTAAGCTTGGAGATAAGCTCGTCACAATCGAGGAGTTTGGAGCGTTCTTCTGAACCATCAGCTTCGTTGAGAATCTGCCTGAGGTTATCAAGAGCGTCGCTGTCAAGTTCGTTTAGTGCGCATATAGTTTTCCCCAGCCTATAGGCTGGGTCAGACCTGCTACTTTCGGGATAATAGTCGCAAGGCTCGTTACACCATTTAATAAATTCCTTGACGTCTATTGGGTTGCTGTGAGGCTTTTCGGTCGGGGATGCACTGTTGAAAAAATCCTGAATATTGTTCAAATCGGCAAGTTTGACGTCGTCCATATCTGGATCCCTTTCTCATCAGGAAACAAGTCTCATTATAAGCACGCTTGTAGTCGTAGCGATTAGGCGGCACCGACGACTGGGAAGGTCTCGGAGAGAGAATGGCTGGTCCTCAAGGCAATCAAGAATCGAGCTCTAATACTTTTCCTGAGAAGTGAACGAGTGAAATTGGACCCCCGAAGCATCGACACTCTGAGGGCGTCGTTTCCTGCGGTTTTGGCGTTGGAATTCTGCGATTTTGCCGCGAAAAAATGCGGATGCTCCAAGGGTTCAAAATGGGTCGTTCACTTTGCGGGAAAAGTATTAGACCTCGGTAGCGGGGGATGGTACACCGGTAGCAAAGCGGCGGCAGGAGTGGGACAAGCAGAGTGACCCAATCATGAGAAATCATAATTACGTTGCAAAAGTATGAAAATATCCTACAATTGCAACATGAAGTACTTTAGCAACATAACAGCGATAAGCGAGCTTTCCGAGAGCGAGGGCGTGTTCACCACAGCTCAGGCGGCTCGCATGGAAATCTCGCGAGATGCGCTGGCACACTCGTGTCGTGTGGGGCGTCTTGAACGGATATGCCACGGCGCCTACCGAATGTCTGGCACGCAGCGCCGAGATACCGACGAGCTCAGCGCCCTTTGGAAGCTCACCAATCCCTCCCTGTGCGCGTGGGAGAGAAAATGTCAGTGGGACGGCATCGCCGTGAGCGGTACGACCGCGGCGAACCTACAGCAAATGGGCGATTTCTATCTGTCCCCCTACAGGATGACCGCGCCCACGCGAATCAATACAAGAAACGAATCCCTTTCTTTTGCAAAGCGCGAGATTGCTGAGCAGGATATCGTCTGGCTCGACGGCCTGCCAGTTACCAAGCCCGAGCGCACGCTTGTCGATCTTTGTCTCGATTGCGAGGACCCCTCATTAATCATTGATGCCTATCACGACGCACTCGAGCGTGGGCTCAATATGCAGCGGCTGAAAGATCTTATAGAAGAGAACTCTAAAACCGCCAAACGACGTGAGTTAATGATGCCTCTGCTGATGGTGCTGAATGACTAACGCGAAACGGAGGACATGGTGAAGTACAAGACGCCTGCCGCATTGGAGATGGCTGTTAGGAATGTTGCAAGGCAGTCGCCGATGGATACTAATCGGGCGATCGCTGGTTTCTACTTTCACCGTCTTTTGTGTCGCGTCTTTTCGCAAGGCGCCGACCGCTTCGTGCTCAAGGGCGGCCAAAGTGTCCTGGCGCGAACGCTCGATGCGCGTGTTACAAGAGATATTGACTTGGTCGCTCAAGAGGAGAGTCTCGAAGAAGCTATTGCCGATCTGGTGCAGGCGGCTTCGATTGACCTAGACGATTTCGTTTCGTTTGTCTTTGATCGCGCGGAGCAAATTAAGGCAGAGGATGAGTATCGATGTGGTACGAAGGTGTGGTTTACTCCCTTTATGGGAGCCAAGAAGCTGCAACCAATTTCAATTGATTTGGTGGTTGATGAGGTGCGGGGACTTGAGCCTGAAATTCTTGCACCGGCCGATCGTTTGGATATCGAGGGGCTCCCGGTTTGCGACTATCGGGTATGTCGAGTGGAGAGCGCCCTTGCAGATAAATTGCTCGCAATGATAGAGCTGCATGACGGTCGAGCATCTTCGCGAATCAAGGACATCGTCGACATCTTGGTGTACGCGAAAACTTGCTCCGTAGATGGGGCAACGCTTGCTGAGAGAGTTGAGAATGAAGCGTCTGCTCGCAAGATAGCAATGCCGAAAGAGTTCGTAGCGCCTCTTTGGTGGAAGCAAAATGGCTCTGTGCAGTACGCAAAGATGGCGAGGCAGGCGGGAGTGCTTGAACTCGCGGGGAATATTGCCGGGGCGGAAGAGGTCGTCAATAGGTTATATGCGCCATGCTTTGATCGTTCGATGAGTGTGTGCAAATGGAATCCTCAAACCATGAGATGGGAATAACTTAGATAACTAAGCCGGCGGCAGGAGCTGGTCCTGCCGCCGGCCTTGGGCGTTTCTGATGCTTCCGTTTTACTCGCAGGTCTGGTTGAGCACCTCGACGACGGCCTTTTTTGCGGCTTCGAGGTTGCGCTGGGCTTGGGCGACAGCGGCCTCGGCTTGTTTCTTTGCCTTTACGACCTCGGCAAAGCGATTGATGGATTCGCTGTACTCGCGCGTGCGCGGGTCAAGCGCCGGCGGAACTTCAATCTCAAATAGGTCGGAAGGTCGGATGGCGCGAATGCTGGTTCCTTCAGTTAATGCTTGAATCAGCTGCGCCCCGTGCCCTTCGGTGAGGTATCCGACGACTATCCCCGAAAACACCACGCGCTCCTCTTCGGTCATCGTTTGGAATGACGGGCGAATGACGGTGGTGTTATGTGAAGCAACTAGGTGTTGTTTCGCGTCATCGGCGCTGACGACGAGCAGGTTGGATGCGCCAGAGCGACCCAGCATGCGCGGCATGACAATATCGCCCGCGCGGAGCTCGTAGCGATCGAGGACGCTGGGGTCCACCTTTACGAATTTAGAATCCGGCCCATGTACACTTTCTACAGCGTCTGCGGGCAGAAGGTTGCCGTCTTGAAAATCTTGAGACGAAATACGGCGCACCTCAACTGCGTCAATGTCGTTCGATGTCGTGCTCTCGCGGGGCATGAATGGCGCGACTCGCGAAAAAGTGTCACCGAGCTTGGCGCTGTAGTTTCGGGTGATAGCGATGAGGCTGATTTTGCCTTTTGAGAGGGCTGCGCGATGTAGGAGCAACTCACGTGTGACAAAAGTGGTCGTTTCGATGGGCGTCGATCTGGGCGTATTTGTGTCAATGCGAGCCCAGTCGGGGGAGATAGCAAGGGTGATATCGGAACGATACGATACTCTAGTTACATATTGAAACCGCGGTCCGGATTCGATTACGCTGCGAAATGCTACGCTGCGATTTCCCGTAGACATTATGAGAAGCGCGCTCGTCATATGGCGCATGGGTTCGGAAAACGGTAAATAAACGATGCTCTCGATGAGCCCTTCGCGTATCAAAATCGTGCGTGCTTGCTCAGCTTTATCAAGTAAATCGGCGGGCAGCACCACGGCTGCTCGGGTGCGGCCTGAAAGGGCGAGCGCATACAGACACCAAATAAAAGGACCCCAGTCGCAAAAATCCAGGTAGCCAGGTTCCAAATAATCGATGAGCGCGGCGCAGTCTTTTTCGACATCGCGCTTGTTTGCGCGGTAGTAGTTTGATGCATCGATAAACACTGAAGCGAGCTCGCCATCACTTGCATTTTGTTTACCGGGCTCAAGCTCACAAATATCGGGCACGCCGTTACCGTTTAAGGTAAAGCACCTGGCAAGATCTTCGGCATTCACAGCGCCAGGTAGACGTACGGTGAGCAGACGACTGCCTTGTTCCAGGTTAAGCGCGCGCGAGAGGGCGGCGGCAGTGAGGCGTGGCAATGATGATGTAGTTTCACGCATGTATAGAGCCCTTTCTTCTCAGTGGGTTTATATTAGCAGAAAATTTTAAAAATTTCTAATGACGAGAACAGCACACTGTGTTATCCTCGAAGCAATCCAAATCCAACTCAATATCAAGTGCTTGATGCGAACGCTTTGGAGTCTTTAGGCAAATTGCATTATCAAGCAGGACGATTCCACTTATGAAGCTGCAGGCTAGGTCGACAATCATCGCCCTAGCGTCAGAACATTCTAAAGCCTAGAACAAACTCCCTACTAGCACCCACCACAGAAAGGAAGGTCATTCGTGAAGAGTAAAGACGACATCTACAAAGCATTCCTCGACGAGATCGACGAGGATCTTCGCAGCATGTGCGAAATGAACGGAAAGGCGGAGCGACCACTTCCGTGTCCGTACTGCGGCGAGAAGAACGTTGAGCGCCTAGCCAAGACGCTCGTTGACGTGCTGGAAAAGCGCTCGCCCGATATTCCCGGGCTGGTGCCCGAGCAGTATCGAGCCGACGTACACGAGGCCCGCGAACTTTTGACCGCCGCGACACTCGCTTTGCTGCCGCTGTATTTCCCCCCGCGCGATAGTCGTATGGAAAGCGTGGCGACTGTAGTGAGCATGTTTAGCCATGGACGCAATGCGGATTTCAAATCGGCTGGCGTTCTCTTGTTTGAGGAAGTTACGACAGGGATGAAGTACAGCGCCAAGCAGGGCGCCTATGTCCCGTCCCTCTTCGTGCGCCATATCGACAGCAGAAAGCCATACGACCGGCTGCACCGCGATGGATCGCATGGCTTTACGGCGGACGAAGATGATGCCGTCATGTTTTATGAGCGCTACCTCAAGGTGCAGCGACGCGTGTTCAATGCGAGTCCTCGTTTCAACTTTGAGCTATGCGTCAAACGCCCGTTTGAGGCACTTTCGGACGAACGACACACTTTTTATTGCATGGAGGAAAAGATGGAAATCAATTTGGCAACCAAGGTGCGAGAACTCCAGGACCGCTATACCCTCAACCGCGCCCAGGCAAAAGAGTATGACTTGCTCGACAAGCTGATGATTGAGGCGTTGCTTGCGTATCTGCGTGATGGAACAGTCTCTGCCGCGGCACGCGAGAGCTATTTGTCGCAGGCAGAGCGCCTGATTGACGGCACGGTTAAGTTGTCGTGCGCGGCGAATCCCAATGAGGGCACCGTTGTCGACCGTATTTCCTAGCAGCAAACCAGATCTTTCGACAAGAAAGGGGCCATGCCATGTCAGTCATCAAGATGTTCGGCTATGAGGCTGCACAGCAGACGGAGTATCAGACCAAGAAGTGGGCGACCAAGGAGGAGATGCAGGCGCTGTCGTCCGGCGATGAGCAGCGCGATGTGATCTTGGCGCAGGGCGCCACGGTGGCTTTCTACGAGGACGACAAGCATTGGGAGACAAGCGTGTCCAACAATGTTTTTGCCTTTGGAGGCACCGGCAGCGGCAAAACGGCGAGCTTTATTTTGCCCAACCTGCTCAATCACCACGAGTGCTGCTATGTGGTCACGGACACCAAGGGTGAGCTGCTGCGCCGTACGGGGATGGGCTTTGAAGAGGACGGCTACGAGGTAACGGTTCTCGATACAGTTAATCCCGAGCAGTCGGCCGGATACGACCCTCTGCGCTACGTGATGGATGTCGAGGATATCCCCACCACAGTGGCGGCAATCATGGAGGGGGTCGATCCTGACCGCCGTAGCTTTAGGTATGATCCGTTCTGGGATAACGCAAACGATCTACTGCTTCGAGCAATTGTTGGAATCCTGTATCTCCTGGAGTGCCTTGCCGGCACCCTTGCGCCGGGCGAGGACCCTAATGCTCCGCGCCGCTACCTTAAGATGAACAACGTCTTTAAGCTGGCCGCGCTCATCAAAGTCACGGGAGATGGCGAGGGGCGATTCCCGTTGGACTACCTTGTGGAGGAGGTGGAGTCCAAGGAATTCCTCGATAAGTATGGGGCGGTGAACGCAGACCTGTACGGCGTTGAGCAGTATCGCGATTTTCGTGGGGCAGCCGATAGGACGCTCAAGAGCATTCTGATCACGCTCAATGCAACTATCTCGCGGCTTAAGACGCCCCAGCTCATGCGCGTTTTTGAGCATGACGAGATGCATCTTGATCGTATCGACGAGGGCAAGCGCGTGATCGATCTTAAGGTGAGCGACAACGACTCGGCCAATGCATGGCTTGCGAACGTTGCCCTTAAGCAGCTGTTTAACCTTGCCCAACGCCGTGCCGATGCCAGCCCCAGCGGTCATTTGCAGCGTCGCGTGCAGTTTGTGCTCGATGAGTTTCCCAACGTGGGGCGCATCCCCGATTTTGAGCGCAGCATTGCGACCGTGCGCAGTCGCGGAATTAGCTTTTTGATGTGCGCGCAATCGCTGAGCCAGCTCGATGGCGTGTACGGCAAATCCACGGCGCTTACCATCCTCGATAACTGCGATAGCTTGGTCTATATGGGTGGCGGTAGCAATATCGCGACGCAGAACTACATAAGCGAACTGTGTGGCGAGTCGGTTTTGGGCACCAATTACGTGGGCGCCGAGCGCACTGCCGTAGATGTGCGCGGTTACGTGATGACCCCGGGCGAGGTTGGGCTTATGCCTCGCACCGATTGTCTGGTCAAGGTGACCGGCATGCGTCCCTTCCGCGCCAAGAAGTACTTTTGCGACGACCATCCCAATGCGGCCAAGTGGCTGAGGGATTAGCCCTTGCAGCCTCGCGCATTCCGACCTGTAATTTTGCCGCACGTCCTCTGTTTGCCATGTGCCGTGCGGCCAGTTTCCCCTATCGATCCCATCTAGAAAGGAATTAGCCATGCCCGTTATGTACCGTGAGCCCAGTATCATCAAGAAGTCCAAGGACGGTCGCGTTGCCGCCGTCGACATGGCAAGCGAGCTGCTCAACAGTCGCGTGCTACTGCTGGAGGGCGAAGTCAACGATGTGACCTGCAACGGCCTCATTAAGTCCATGCTGGTGCTGGAGCACCAAAGCGCGACCGAGCCCATAACCCTCATCATCAACAGCCCGGGCGGCAGCGTTACGGCGGGGCTGGCGCTCATCGACACCATGCAGTCGCTCGACTGCCCCGTGATCACGGTGGGCGAGGGCGTCGTGGCCTCGATGGCCGCGGTAATCCTGGCCTGCGGCGACCACCGCCAGGTATACCGTCACACGCAGGTGCTCATTCACCAGCTTATGGGCGGCACGGGCATGGCGCAGCAGACCGATATCGAGATCGTGGCACAGCACACGGCTGCCATGCGCGCCGAGCTGGACGAGCTGCTGGCCGAGCACGGCAACCTGAGCGCCCAGGAGTTCCACGAGCTCACCGAGCGTGACTGCTGGTGCAACGCCAAGCGCGCTCTGGAGTTGGGGTTGGTTGACGAGGTGATTACTTCCAGCAAGAAGGCGCTCTAGCAGGGCGTATGCCTTACGAGTACGTTGAACAGGGCGAACGAGTGCGTAGTTTTACAGCAAGAAAGAGGTTGAGTATGAGCAGGATTTGGGATGTCGACGGTATTGAGTGGGAAGACCTGCCCACCGTGAGCGACTTGCTGTGCGCGGCGGACACAAAGATCCTGGTGCGCGAGATTGACCTGCGATACGGCGGCAAGTCGGATGGCCGTGGCCGTGGTGAAAGCGAGCGCAGCCTAAAGCGCGCCCGCCGCAAGGTCAAAAAGCTGCGGAAGATCGACTCCGAGCCCAACGACAAGATTGTCCTGTTGCCCAAGCATGTCATCAATCGTCGCAGTGCGGGCCGTGGCTTTGGCTATTACGACGTGGAGCCGTGCATCTTTATGCGCGACGGCGTGCAAAGGCTGGGGGAGGACGCACTCGCCAATGTGCTTCCGTGGGAATTGATCCTGATGGATGATGAGTCCGCGAGCGAAATGCTGGGCTTTCGCGTATGGCTCGAAGGCGAGTGGGATCTGTGCGAACGTTATCGCTTTTTGGCCGTGGTGTGTGTTCGCATGCTGAACAACATCCGGGCGCAAAAGGAGCTGCGCAAGTTCCTCGAGCAGGGCGATGCGGCCTGCGATATGGACGAGGACGATGTAGTTGAGGACATTCGCCGCGACGTGCTGTATCCCGAGGAAGTAATTAACGCCAAACTCGGCGGCTATTGGGACGCGAGTTTGGGACTCAACCTGCCCTGGAAGGACGAGCATCGGCAGACTTGCACGCGGATTGACAGGGCTATCGATGACCTGTTTGCCGAGGAAACGAAGCGCTGCGCTGCGGAGCTTGGGAAGAAGCTCGAGCGCGGGTATGAGGAGCGCGGGGAGTTACTGAACGGGATGTCCTTGTGAACGGTTGCCGACGGTCCGATAAAAATCTGTCCGGACGAAATGATAGAACGATAGCGTAAATAGCATCTGCACTTTAAGGAGTTAACAATGGGAATCGCCTATAAGGAACTGTTTCGTGTAAACCGTCCTATCTGTGGGCCTGGACCAGGAGGTTTCTTCATTAAAAGATTCAAGGAAGGCGGCTACAGTGAGGCTGAATTGCTCGATTTAATTTCGGGAGTGGACTTTTCTCTTGGTGAAGTGGATGAGGACATTAGCCTGAAAAAGAAATGCGAAATAGTCGAACAGGCGGTGAGTGGGGTGCATTATACGAGTTGGGCCCCCAGCGTGATCAGCATGATCATCTCACTTACGGTCGGAGGGTGTCTGTCTGCATGGGCGGGCAACAATTCAATCGCTGCCGGGGTTTTCGTGACGCCATGCCTGATTGCCTTGGGAATATATGCATGGTTTCGTTTATGCTTTGAGCGAAATCAAACGGTACTGTTGGGTGCGCTGAACCACATAAAGACACTTCAGCCGTAGTTGCATGAAATCGCCGATCGCCTGCCGTGGGCCCTCGGGACCGCCCTCGCGGCGCCCTTCCCGCTCTTTCCGGACATGGCGTCCTCCGATCTCCCGGGGCCGGCCGACCCGGCCCTCAGGGTATCGGATTCCCAAATTCATCCGTACATGTACGGATGAATTTGGGAGGTGTTCGGATGAAGTTGATATTCAAGGGGTGCGGCAGTTGGCAGGAATCTCAAGCGCCCAACCGCCAATCTCCACATTTCTTTGCTAAACTAGCTTTGCGCGGGAAACCGTGCATAGTTCGGGAGCATGTCCCCCAACTGGATCTAGGTTCGGATGCCGTTGCCCGGACTATTGGTGAAGGTTGGGGGACTTCCTACTTTCCATAGCGCAAGAAGTCGTAGATGCGGACGCACTTCCGATAATGCGAATCTTTCAACAGAGCCCTCTTCTTGGCAGGGTCGTTTCCCACGTCAGCCAGTGCCCGCTTCAGCAACGCTTCCAAGTCGTCGACGTCCATCTCTTCCTCTGAAAGGCACGGGATGAACGCGAACGGGCTCTTTGGCGCGCATGCATTCGCAAGGCCCTTTATGCTCAGCGACCCTTCGAATCTGCGACGAGTCGCAGGCATCGATTTGCGGAACGTCTCGCTTCGATAGCTATCAATCGAGGTGAGCGTTGGGAGATAAGTCGCTATGTCCTTACCGACCTCTCCACCGAGTCCGCGCGTGTACTTGAAGACAGGCATGTTGTTGGGCCGTTGGCGCACGTACATGTTGAGGTAGTTCTCGACGATGAACTTTGGGTCATAGCGAAGGTTATCGAGCACGATGTCCTCGAAGATATCTTCAGGTGAAATCGGCTTTCCGATGCTACTTGGTGACACCGACAGGCCGATGACGATCTTCTGGTCCGGGTCAAGGTCGTTGAGGACATTGTCTATCCCTGAGACGATGATGTCGGAACTCGGGTCGATATGCTCCGCAAGCCTGAACACGCTGCCCCTCAACTCGCGGATAAATCGCGTGCTATACATTTTCCGGAAGCTGCGCATCGCATCGTAGATCGACTCGAAGTCATCCGTGGTGATCTTCGTCATCGAAAGCGTACGGCCACCGAAACTCATAGCAATCTCGCCAACAGAGGTGTCGGTTGCGTGCTGAACGAAGATGAGCCGCTTGCCCAGCCGTTTGAGCTTGTCATCTGGTAGGCATTCGCAGATGTCACCCAGTATCGACCTGATGTTCTCGTCTTGAATCGAATAACCGAGGAAGATGACGGGATACTCGACGAAGAGGGTGAGCAGCTTCGCCGAGAGATACTTCCTCTTCTGCGCGAACTCCGCATAGTCAGCGCTGGTCAGGACGATGCTTCCCGCCCTCGAGACTGAGCCATGGATCTTGTATATCTCCTGAGAGAAAGCCTGGTCAGAGAACAGGAGGTCGCTTTCTCCGACGTAGGTCGTGAAACCAGGGAATAGGGTCTCACACATACAGTCATAATTCGTGGTGATGATGCCGGCAACTTTTTCCCTGCCCGCCTTCGCCAGCTTCTCAGTTTCGGCGCTCTCGACGAGACGAGCTCTCGCGATCTTATCTGCGACGTAGATCTTCATGGGCGAAGCGTCCCCGGTAAGCTCGTCACTGTGACCTTCGCGGAAGGCAGCGAATTCATCCGATGCAAAGAGCTCGTGGTTTACTTCGCTTTCCATGAGCGTGGCAACGTACGGCAGTTCGGACTCGACCTCGCCGTTCTGGACAGCAATCTTCGCCTGGCTCTTGAAGCGCGCGAAGGCATATGGGTCGTCAAGCACCTCGGCGCAGATATCCGAAAGCAGCCCCTCCCATCCCGGCGTGCCGCAGTAACGACGGGAGAGGCCAGAGCCGATGAAGAGAAACGGATAACGCCCGGCATCATCAACAGCTTTGTGGATTATCGATTTGATTCTCTCGTCCATAATCTTTCCTCCTGTACCAATCGACATGCTCGTGAAATGTTATCCCACCAACTTCGGCGAGTGCGGGCTGAAAGCATCGTTGCCGTTCTGCCCGTCGACCAATCCGCACGCGAGACTCAGCGGCACAACTGCAGCGTTCTCGACCTCCACGCTAAGCACGTAGTGGAAGTCCGCCCCCTGGCTCCCACGATTCCGCTCGTAACCAATGGCGGCCAGCCGGTCGGCTAGTTCGTCTCTCGAAACCAGCTCGTTAGCCTTCACCTTGCAAAGCACGGGTTCAAGTTCGTAAGTGTTTGTCTCGCTGATTGCGTTCCTGTAGAAGCGGAAATGGGTCGTACGAAAGAGATCTTTATGATGGGAGTACACGTGCCCGTCCTTAATGGCGTAGAAGTAGAAAAGGAACTCACCGCCCTCGTTTAGCCTGCCGCTACTTTCAAGGAAGCGGTAAATTTGTGGCGCTACAACGGAGAGCCGATTACGCTTCCGAAGCGATTTGCCCCACGAGCTGAGTTTATTGAATACCACAACGATATGATATTTAAAGGGTAATTGGACTATCTCCCGACCAAACGAGGATTCGGATTGGCTTGCTGAAATGTGGCAGTGCCCTGTTCTAAGCAACGTATTTGCGATAGAGTCGCGCGGGAACGGTGCTCGGGGCCGTTGCACCAGTAGCAAATTACTTATATCGAGCGATGTGATGCTGCGATTTCGGAAATGCTTGCCTGGTTGCGGCGTCGACTTCGAAAAGCTGGTTTTTATTTCGATCGCGTCGAAAATGTTGGTGTAAGGGTGACACCCTAGCGCCCGTTTAACGAAA
>CAVCRP010000039.1:0-22529 GCA_963604655.1 uncultured Ruminococcus sp. | reverse complement strand
TTGGAGAGAACGCTCCCGCAAACTGCCTCTTGACAACTTATAGGAGCGTCGGTTTTATCTGCGGAAAACGGGGGCGTGCTCGGGGGTTCCAGAATTTGCCGCATACTTCCGAAAACAGCGGTCTAGCGGCACGCAAAATGCCCTTCTGAACCCTGAGATAATGAACAGGTGTAGCCGTTTGCCGCAAAATACCGTCCGTTTAGGGAAGCCACCCTCGGCGCGCGACCTCCTTACGGTTGAATAAACACACATCTATGGAATTACGTAAGAGAGGACTGTTCCTATGAGCTACAAGAGCGTATGTGTCGCCGGCGGCGGTGTGCTGGGAAGCCAGATTGCCTTCCAGGCTGCCTACTGCGGCTTCGATGTAACGATTTGGCTGCGAAGCGAGGGCAGCATCGGGCGCACCCAGCCCAAGATCGACCATGTGCGCGAGGAATACATCGCGGCCATCGAGGGCATGGCGGACGGTACGGGCGAATGGTGCGCTGGTATCGCCGATAGCGACCAGCCCTTTGATAAGGACGCAGCGCTTGCCGCCGTCGAGCGTGCCTACTCCACGCTCAAGCTTGAGCTCGACCTCGCCAAGGCCGTGGCCGATGCCGACCTGGTCATCGAGTCCATGGCCGAGGACACCCAGGCAAAGATCGACTTCTACAAGAAGCTTGCTCCGGTCCTGCCGCAAAAGACCGTCGTCGTGACCAACTCCTCCACGCTGCTGCCGAGCACCTTTGCCAAGTACACCGGCCGCCCCGAGAAGTACCTGTCACTGCACTTTGCCAACTCCATCTGGAAGAACAACATGACCGAGGTCATGGCTCAGGACCAAACCGACAAGCGCTACTTTGACGAGCTCGTCGACTTCGCCAACGACATCCGCATGCTGGCGCTTCCCGTCAACAAAGAAAAGAACGGCTACCTGCTCAACTCCATGTTGGTGCCGTGGCTGCTCTCGGGCCTTGATCTGTATGTCTCGGGCGTCAGCGACCCCAAGAGCATCGACCTCGCATGGACGCGCGGCACCGGCGCCCCCAAGGGCCCGTTCCGCGTGTTCGATACCGTGGGCATCCAGACGGCCTACAACATCGTCATGCAGTATCAAAAGGTTCCGGGCCTGGTGAGCCCGCTGCTCAAGAAGATGATGATGCCTTACAACTTTAAGGCCATGGCGTCCGTCCTCAAGAAGATGCTCGACGAAGGTAAGCTGGGCGAAAGCTCGGGCGAGGGCTTCTTTAAGTACTAAAAAATGATCCCTTGGGGACGGAGGAAAACGGATCATTTTCTTCCGCTAACAGTGAGAAGATGGACCCAGAAATAGAAAGGAGCGGCAATGGACCGACAAATCGTGCTCAAGCAGGATATCCTCGATGCGCTTTCTGCCGTTGGAATGTGCTCGGGGCAGACGGTTATGGTCCATTGCTCGCTCAGCTCGCTTGGATATGTGTGCGGCGGCGCGCAACCGGTGATCGAGGCACTGCTCCAGACGGTGGGCGATGCTGGCACCGTCATGATGCCGACCCAGTCGTGGAAAAACCTGGATCCCGAGAGCGGCGTCCATTGGCAAGAGCCGCAAGAATGGTGGCAGCTGATCCGCGATAACTGGCCAGCCTATGACAAACGCATCACGCCCACCAATACGATGGGAGCCGTGGCCGAGATGTTCCGCACGTGGCCGGGTACGCTCCGTAGCGATCACCCGGCGCGTTCGGTGGCGGCAAACGGTTCGCACGCTCAGTTCCTGACGGAGAACCACGACCTGAGCAACATCTTTGGCGACGGATCGCCCATTGCGCGGCTGTACGATTTGGACGGCTATGTGCTGCTCGTGGGCGTGGGCTACGACAAGAACACATCCCTGCATTTGGCAGATGCTCGTGCGCAATACCCCGGCAAGCACGACTGCGTGGAGCACAGCGCGATCATGGAAAATGGCCAGCGCGTGTGGAAGGAATACCGCACGCTCTATGTCGACGGCGAAGATTTCGACGAGATCGGCGCTGCTTTTGAGCGTGAATGCTCGGTGCGCGCGGTGCCTCTCGGTAACGGGACGATCAGCTTTATGCGCCAGCGCGAGCTCGTAGACTTTGCCGTCGGCTGGATCGAGCGCCATCGCGGCCACGGCTCCGAACTACCGCGAGCCTAAGCTTGCCTTAAGGGGCGTTTGTTAAGCTTCGAGCCATATTGGACACAAAGCGGCAAACGCCCAGCACATGAAGGAAACGACAGCAATGACATTCTTTGACGGCGACGATTTGAGGGTGAACAGCAAAACCAGTTGGCTGCTCACGCGCCGCGCAGCCCTTACGGGCGCGGTAGGTGCGCTGGCACTGGCAGGCGCGGGGCTTGTGGGCTGCTCTGTTACCGGAGCCGATGCGAGCAGCTCATCCTCCACGGATACCGAACTCACCGACGAGCAGAAGAAGCTACACAAGCAGATTGTCGCAACCTACAACGTCGAGAAGCAGGCGGCCATTAAAGACAAGCTCGATGCCGAGTACGCCGCCGATAGTTACGATGAAACCGCCCCGTTCGTCAAAGCCGATCCCTTTGGCACCGATACCTTAAGCTGCTACGTTCGCTTTGCAACGGCAGAGCTCGTGACCGTTTCCTATGAGGTCGCCGGTCGCAAAAAGACCGACGACAAGCCTAAGGTTGCGGCCTTCTCCCGCACGCCCCGCGGCGGCGACAGCCCGGTCACAGAGCATAAGTTCAAGGTCATCGGCCTCATCCCCAACCACAAAAACACGGTAACCCTCACCTGCACAGCGCAGGACGGCACGAGTCGCACATCGACGTTCGCAGTCAAGAGGACAGCTCTCAAGGGTGAGGAGGAAGAGCACCTCACTATCATGGCGGGCGAGTCCAACACGCCGCTCGCCGATACCCCCTCCGCGGGTGGCAGCCGTATGGTTTAATGTCAGTAACATATAGTTGTCGCCAGTCTGCTGGCGACGTTCCCCCTGATATCGGAGGTTCCAGGTATGTTTCGCGCTCCGTTAAACAACTATCGGTTGGGCTAACATGGATTGCCGTGTTATTTCGATAACCCTTGCAGTGGTCTGCCTGGCTGTGCTCTTGGGCGCTACAGGGCTGTTTGCTATAAGCCGAGAAACGTCCTATATGCAGGAATGCGCTTCCGAAGGGTTTGCCATTGATGGTTTCTATCGGGATGACGAAACGAGTCGGGAAATCCTGGCCTTTCATGAGGAGGACAACTGTCGATGGCAGCTGGTCGACAAAGACGGAATCTGTACAGATGGGCAGTTTAAGCGTACGGACGACCCCAACATCCTTGAATTAAAAAAGGAAAACGGCGAGGAGTTCGGCACGGTTCACGTTGCGTATATATCGCGCCGGCGCGATCAGGGGCAGATCTACCTAATTAGAAACACTAAGGTGACCCGATTTTATCTGGTGAGCACCGATCCGACGTTTATGGTGGAGTCTGGCGATGTCGATACAGACATCTGATTCGTTGCAATAAAACAGCGAGCGGGGCGTGGGTGTGAACTGCGCCCCGCTTTTTGCTCATGGCCGTGTCGCGCCCGCGCCTCGTCGCGACTTGCGCCTGTGGGCGCCATCCATTCCACGCTCCGCATCACTTCACGTCGAACTCCACGCGGTCGAGTTCGGGGACGTTGAGGTCGATGAGCTTGCGAGCGACGTGGCGGTCGTGTGCCCCGAGCGTCTCGCTCGTCGTCACATGGGCGACAATCTCGCGCTCGACAATGCCCTCCTCGTCGCCTTCGGTGGCCGAGGTCTCGACGGCGACGGTGTAATCCTTAAAGCCCGGCAGTACCGCCGCGAGCTCGCGCGTGGTCTCGGTGACGCCGTAACCGTCCTGCACGCCGGCCTGCGCCGAGCCGATGGATCCGGCTGTCATGACGATGCAGGGGATGGCGAAGATTACCGTACCCACAATGATGCGGCGGCGCACCTTGCGTGACAGCTCGTCGACCTCGGCATCTTCCTCGGCGGTCACAATGCCGTCGCCGTTGAGGTCGCGCTTGAGCGGCACACGCAAAAGCAGCAACACGGCTTCGGCCGCGAGCGCGATAAAGACCACGTTGATGCCAAATTCGTAGAGCGCCGAGAGAAACAGCGATCCGCTTGCGATGGCGATGCCATAGCCCGCCGCGCACAGGGGCGGCATGAGCGCGGTCGCCACGGCCACGCCAGCGATAAGCGTGGCGGGCTCCTGGTCGCGTGAGTTGCCCAAACCGCCCGCAAAACCGCCGGCGAGCGCGACGGCGAGGTCCCAGACGGTGGGCGTCGAGTTGTCGATGATGGCGGCCGTGGTGGTGCCAAGGGGCGAGAGCTTAAAGTACAGCGTGGACGTGACCAGGCAAAAGGCCATCTGAAGGGCAAGACCGGCGACGGCCTCGACGGTTATCTCGCGGTCGAGCGTGGCAATGCCGTATGCCATGGCAAGGACCGAGCCCATGAGTGGGCAGATGAGCATGGCGCCCACGATGGCGATGTCCGAGTCGATATCGAGGCCGATGCTCGCGATCAACATGGCGATGATGAGGATGCACAGGTGCGAGCCGGTCAGGCGCGCCCCGTTTACAAAGCGCTTGCGAATCACGTGATAGGGCGCGCGACCCTCGCGAATGTTGAACGCCTGCTTAAGGAAGCGGCTGGCGTTCTCCATGGCCTCGCTATGAGCGGGGCGGATGCCGTGACGCCGATGATGGCGCTCGCGCAGTCGCTTAATCTGTTGTTTGTCGAGCTCCATGTTCTCCTCGTTCCGGCACGGGCCACGTCGTGCTTGCAGGTATTACTCTACACCGCGACAGGTGAAACGGATGCCGTGGCATGGGGCAAGGTCGACTGGACAGCTTCCCTGTGTCCGGTGACACACTGTAATATGCTCCAATCACAACTACATATATGACGGAAATGTGTCGAAAGCTGTTGAACAACCGAACCGGCAGGCTGTCAGCATTGTTGCGCAACAAAGACCGCAAATTGCGGCCCTATATTCGCGGTAACGCAATTCGCGTTGTGTCGAAGGGAGCACAACATGGCAAAGTACAGTCCAAAGCATCTTTCGTCTCCGGCCAAGACCGTCAACGTGAGGGGCGTCGCCAACCGCGCCGTCGCGACCGTTCTGACGGCGGGCCTCATTGCCCAGCCGCTCATGTCGTCGCTGGCTGCAATTGCTGCGCCGGCCGGTGATACCACCGATGCCGTGAAGGGTGAAAGCCCCATCGAGGGCACCGTCGTCGCCGGCAACCAGGCGGTCGCGAAAACGGCAGAGCAGCTGGCCGAGGAGTCGGCAAAGCAGTTTGAGGCTGCCAAGGCGGCCTACGATGCGGCTCAAAAGAAGGCCGACGCCGCGGGCCAGGCGCAAAAGCAGGCTCAGCAGCAAAAAGATCAGGCTTCGCAGGCCGTAACCGATAACGCGGCCGAGCAGAACGCGGCGGAAGTCGCCGCGCTGCAGGAGAAGATCGACGAGCTTAAGGCCGCCGTCGACAAGGCCGAGCAGCAGCAGAAGAAGCTGGGCGACCTGAACGGCCAGCTTGACCAGGCCAAGAAGAGCGTTGAGGACAAGACCCAGGCGCTTGCGGATGCCAAGGCAAAGCAGGATGAGGCCAAGAAGGCCCTCGAGGATGCCCAGGCCAAGCTCAAGGACATGGGTATGGACAAGTACGAGGCCGCCAAGAAGGCTGTCGAGGATGCGCAGGCAAAGCTCGATGCGGCGAATGCCGATGTAAAGACGGCTGAGGGCGAGCTCGAGGCAGCTAAGACTGCCGCTGGCAAGGCTGAGCAGGCAAAGGCCGACGCCGAGGCGGCCGTGACGACTGCCCAGGACAAGAAGCAGCAGACCGCCGCTGCCCTTGTCATCGCAACCACCGCACGCGACAACGCTCAGAAGAAGCTGGATCAGGCTCAGGCTGCGCTCAAAGCCGCCACTTCGGGCACGGGCGTCGACCTGAACGCGCTCGAGGCTGCCAAGGTCGCCGCCGCTGGTGAACTCAAGGCCGCGCAGGCGGAACTCGATGCTGCGACGACTGCCGACGCGACCGCTCAAACGAACCTGCAGGCCGCGCAGGCTGCCGCCACCGCTGCGCAGGAGAAGGCGAATGATGCCAACGCCGCCGTTACGACCGCGCAGGCCGCATACGGCGAAGCTAACAGCAAACTTGGTGACCTGACGAACAAGTACAACACCGCCAAGGCTGCTTACGAGCAGGCCCAGCAGACCGAGGCAGACAAGCTTGCCGAGTACAATCATCAGGTAGAAGTCGCCCAGCAGAAGAAGAGCGCTCTTGAGAATGCCACCAGCGGCTACAACAAAGCGAATGATGAATACAACACGGCCAGCGCAAACGTCAAAGCTCTTGAGCAGCAGATTTCCGAGCTAAAGGCAAACATGACGGTGGACACAGATGCTGTCAAGGCTGGTCTGCTTGGCTTTATGAATCACATCGCAAGCAGTACCTCGTTTACTGCTGCTCAGCGTGCCAACGCGAGTAATGCGGCGAAGTTACTTGATGGGTCTGCTAACAAGGTGGCGTGGTATGACGACTATGTCAACTTGGATGCGTCTGACGCTGACAACGTTTTTTCACTCGTGAATCTGCAGAATACCTTGACCTACATGAATGCGGTCAACGGAATTCGTCGCGCAAACGGCCTGAGCGACATGAAGGTCAGCATTGTCTCTATGGCGCAGTCGGCGCTCGATGTCTGCTATTCGTCGAATGTTTGGGGCCACGCGGGGAACAGCGGCGAGGGTGATTATTCGTCTTATAGCGAAAACCTTGCTATGGGTGCTGGCGCTTATAAGGGGTCGAGTAATCCTGAAGATTGGGAATGGGCCTACGACAACGAAGACGATTGTAGTGCTGAGTGGCCATTCATCGGTTGGTACACTGCGGAAAAACGTGAGTATGACGAAGGCGTTCGCGACTTCAACGGGATTGGTCATTACCTGAACTTCATTAATTCGGGCACCAATTCCTTTGGGTTCGCCGTCGGCTATGGTAAGGATGGCAACCGTTCAACGACCGGTGACGATGGTGAGCCCTTCCCTGTTTCAATTTATCAGGGAAACTGGGCCGAAGGCGATTTTACAGTTGATGAGTTCAAGAACCTGGTAAACACGTACGTAGACTCCGTTTATCATGCCGGTGGTACCGCCGCGCAGAAAGCGCAGCTGGCGCAGCTACAAGATCAACTTGCGGCGGCACAGAAGGTGCGCGATGCGAAGAAGGATGCGCTTGGTTCCGCGGGGACATCCCTCAATGCTGCTAAAAGCGCCGCGAGTGAAGCGAACGGTAACGTTGCTGCTGCCAAGGGCGACTACGAAGCCGCGCAAGAGGCTGCCGCCGTTGCGAAGGCGGCATATGACGCTGCCGATGTCAATTTGAAGAATGTTGACATCGAAACTCCTAGGGCAAATCTCGACGCCGCCAAGGGCGAGGCGGCTACTGCCAAGGCAGCTCTCGATAAGGCAAATGCCACGCTCGCCGATTGCCAGACGAAGGCTGACGAGGCTGCTGCTCGCAAGGCAAAGGCTCGCAGTGCCCGCGATGCCGCCAAGACAAAGTCCGATAAGGCCAAAGATGCGTATGACGACGCCACCGCTTCGGTCAAGGACCTTACCGACAAGCGCGATGCTGCAAGGGAGGATCTTGAGGGCAAGAAGAGCGCGTTTGCTTCTGCCAAAAAGGCCGACGACGCCGCTCAGGCCGAGGTAGAGAGCGCTCAGGCTGCACAGACCGCCGCGGCAACGGCCCTCTCGAATGCTCAGCAAGAAGCCGCGAACAAGAAGCAGGCGCTTGCCGCCGCGCAGCAGGAGGTCACGTCTGCCCAGACGGCCCTCGCTGCCGCGAATGCCGCATTCCAGCGCTATGCCGATGCCCAAAAGGCTCTCGACGACGCCAAGGCCGCCAATAGGGCTGCCGACGCTGGCGTCGCCGATGCCCAGAAACAGCTCGCTGCCGCTAACCAGGCGGTCGCGGACGCCGAGCAGGCCATCGAAGCAGCTAAGACCGAGCTTGAACGCGACAAGGCCCTCCAGGCCGATCTTGAGCACGTCGATCACGAGGCTTCCCTTGCCGCGGGCGTAACGGTATTCAGCGCGGGCTGGACGGCACAAAATCAGCTGCCCAAGCTCAATGCCGCCTATGCTCGCTACAAGGCGGCCGTTGACGCCGAGACGGGTCTGAGGCAGGCCAAGGCCGATGCCGATGCCCAGCTGTCCGATGCCAACAGCACCTATGCCGCCGCGCTTGCAGAGCTTAACGACGCCAAGGACGCCCTTGCCGCTGCACAGGCCGAGTACGACAAGTATCATCCCAAGGCCGAGCCGCAGGCCAAGCCCCAGGTTACGCAGGCTGTCGCAAAGGCGCCTGCTGCCAAGAAGCAGGCTGCGGATGGCGCGCTCGCCCAGACGGGCGACAACTCTGCGCTTGCGGGCGAGGTCTTCGTCATCGGCGGTGTGACGCTCGTGGCCGCGGGCGTGACGCTGAGTGATCGTCGCCGCAAGCACATGTAGCATCTCGAGTGTTGGCCTCGCGATAAACTGTGGTTTGTCGCGAGGCCACTTCGACAACTAAACCAATAAGGCCGGCGCGCTGTCATACACAGCGCGCCGGCCTTTCTCTATATCGGCATTAATAAACCCGGCCGGCAGCCGCTAAGCTGACGACCGGGCAAGCCGTAGGCAATATGATTGCTGGCGAGCAGTTGCTGGGTTTAGCCCAGCAGGCTCAGGCCAACAGAGACAAACGCCAGGATAACGCCGACGATGGACTCGCCGCCGAGCAGGCCGCTGGCGACGACCAGGCCCTGCTCCTGGGAGGCGGCGTCCTTGGCGGCCTTCTCCTCGTCCGAAAGACCGGCCATGGCATCGCGGTGGGCGGCCCACTTGTCGTAGGCGAGCTTAACGCAGGAGCCCAGGAAGGCCGTGAGCGACATGTAGAACGGCAGGTACACGCCCAGGCCGATCATCATGGCCGGAATACCGAGCCAGTACATGACGATGCCGGCGATGAAGCCGCCGACGAACCACGGCACGCTCGGGATGCCCGATACCATGGTGGCGACGACGCTGGCCTGCGCGGCAACAAAGCTCTTGTCGGGGCCAAAGGCGTCCGGGCCATAGGCGGTGACGAGCGCGACCATGACGGCGGCGGCGACCAGGGCACCCACGATGCCGCCGATGGCCTGGCCGATCCACTGTGCGCGTGGGTTGGTGCCCAGCACGGCGCCGGCCTTAAAGTCGTTCATGACGTCGCCCGCAAGGCCGCACGCCACGGCAACGATGCCGGCGATAAAGAACAGCTTGACCTGGGCGATCTGAGCGCAAGCCGCCACGATGAGCATGACGATGAGGCCAAAGATCTCCATGGGGTCGATGCCCGTCTGGCCGCAGCTCTGTGCGCTCATGATAGTGGTGACAAAGGTGAACAGCGTGACGATGACAGCCGGAACGGGGCCAAGGTCGAGCACGATGGCGATGATCACGGCGATGGCGGCAGCGCCCAGGCCGATGATGCCGGCGTCGAGCTTAAGGGAGCCCGAGATGAGCGACTGCTCGTCGGTGTCGGTGGAGCTGTCGGCGGCAAGACCGCGGACGATGCCGGCGACCTGCGGCAGGATGTCCTTAAGGACGACGGCGACGCCAAAGCCCATCATAAGGCCCATACCCAGGGACTTGACGATGCCCTGTGCGGTCATAACGTCGAACAGGCCGGCAGCGGTGCCGCCGACGATGATGCCAAAGTTGCCCAGCAGCGCGCCGGCAAACCAGAAAGCGACCGGGGCGAAGCCCACGAGGAAGCCGACGGAGAGCAGCATGGGCGAGTTGTAGATACCAAAGGTCACGCCGGGGATGTTGAGCGTACACAGCATACTGGGCACAATGCCCAGGGCATCGCGCAGCACACTGTAAAGTCCGGCGAGGGCCATGGAGCCAAAGAGCTGCTTGCCGGTCTTGCCGCCGGCCTCGGTTGCGCGCAGGGTTTGAGCTGCGGCGTTGCCGGTGGGGAACTCAAGCGCGGCGTCCACGATAAAGTGACGGTGGATGAGTGCCGTTGCCAGCAGGCCCAGGATGGTACCGGCGAGTGCCACGATAAACATGTCGAGCCAGCTGATCTGGTCGGCATAGCCCAGCATCCAGGCGCCCGGGATGGTAAACGCCAAGCCGCCGGCGACCATGGCGCCTGCGGACATGATGGTGTGGGTGACGTTGGCCTCGTTGAGGCTGGCGTTGCCCATAAGCTTAAGGAAGAACAGCGAGATGACGGCAGCGAAGACGATCGGCCAGGGGAGTGCGCCCATCTTGAGCGCCGTGTAGGCCGAGCTTGCCGTGATAATCACGCAGCCAAGGACGCCGATGACGACGCCGCGCAGCGTGAGTTGCCCGCGCATCGAGGCGCGGTTCGAGGGATTGCTCATATATAACTCCTTTGCGTATATCCGCTTCCCCCGGGCGCGCCGCTACGGATACGGCGCGGGAAGTCGGGTTACCAAGGGCCGCCGCGTGAGCTCGCAAACGACCGCGCACCAGTATAGCCGCAAGGCAGCTAATTTGGGACGGGGCTTTTTTAGCTACCCCAAGCTCGACCAAGGGATGATTTTTCTGGGACGGGGACTAAAAATCATTAGGTACACAATGATTTTTTAGTCCCCGTCCCAGAAAAATCATCCCAAATTGACTGCCTTGCATACGGGATATACTGCTGGGCAGACGAAAGGAGCGCCGACGATGCTTAATGGGTGCGCATACATATTGACGGTCGACGTGGGCAACACGTTCATTCGCTTTGGCCTGTTTGCAGAGGATTCGGCCGCGGCGCAGGAATGTCCGCTTGCGACGTGCGAGATAACCACGCCGTCGAGCATCACAGCAGACGAGGCTCGCATGAGGCTCGCTCAGGTCATGGGCGCCCTTGCGGCCGATGCGGGCATGCCGGGCGCACTCGTGCCCACGGCGGCCGTGCTGAGCTGCGTGGTGCCCGCGCTCGAGCGCCCGTGGAAGGCGGCGCTCTCCCGCACCTGTACGGGGCGCGTGCTCACCGTGGGGCCGGGACTTAAGACCGGTATGCCCGTGCACTACGACGACCCGGCCGAGATCGGCCCCGACCGCATTGCCGATGCCGTGGCGGCCCGCGCTGTCTACGGTTCGCCGTGTATCGTCATCGACCTGGGCACGACGACCAATATCGAGGTGATCGACGCACGCGGTACCTTTGTCGGCGGCGTCATCGCACCGGGTCTGGCGCTCGGCGCCCGCTCGCTTTCGGCGGCAGCAGCGCGCCTGCCCCAGGTTGAGCCCTCGGCACCGACGCACGTCATCGGCCGTAACACGCGTGAGGCCATGCGCTCGGGCGTGGTCTTGGGCGAGGTGGCACGCATCGACGGCATGCTCGACATGGTGCTCGCCGAGATGCGCGCGACCAGGGCGGCGGGGGAGGACAGCGTGCCCATCGTCATCACCGGCGACGATGCCGAGGCGCTCGCGGCGCTGGTCGGTCATAGCCTGACAGTCGACGACGCGCTGACGCTGCGAGGTCTGGCCGAGCTCTACCACATCAACCAAAAGCCCCGCCGCGCGTAGGGCGAGGGGCTGGTGGGGCGAATGTCCCACCTTTCACCTGCTACAATAGGTCAAAATGTTGCGATTACGGAGGTGTCTGCCATGTCGGACGATCTTCATCAAACCGCGTCGGGCAAGCGCCGCGACGTCATTAGCTGGGACGAGTTCTTTATGAGCGTGGCCATTGCCGCGCAGCGTCGCAGCAAGGACCCCAACACGCAGGTGGGCGCGTGTATCGCCAGCACCAACCACCGCATCCTTTCGGTGGGCTACAACGGCACGCCCTCGGCACTCAACGACGACTTTTTCCCGTGGGGCACGAGCGACGATCCGCTGCAGGACAAGCACAACTACGTGGTGCATGCCGAGGCAAACGCCGTGCTCAACTACCGCGGCTCGCTCAAAGACCTCGAGGGTTCCACGGTCTACGTCACGCTGTTCCCGTGCCACGACTGCGCCAAGATCCTGGCGCAGGTAGGTGTGGGCGAGGTTGTCTACCTGGACAACAAATACGCCGATACCGACGACGGTCGTATCAGCCGCCGCATCCTCGACTCCTGCGGCATCAGCTACCGACAGGTTATCGTCGATGTCCATATTGGTACCGGGGAGCGGGCTCAGCAGTAGTGCGTGCCAACGCCAGCTGGCGGCAAAACAGCTAAAAAGAGCCCCGTCCCAAATTGACTGCTCGTGAAAGTCGTGTCCGCGCGCATGGCTGGCGCTCAAGCGGGTACATGGCTGTAGTAACATAGCCCCTGTCCGCGGGCGTGCCCGCGTTATTGTGAGAAAGGAGCCCCTGTGGCTGTTAACGAAGAGCTGCTTAAGAAGGTTCTTGAGGAGATCCGCCCCAACCTGCAGGCCGATGGCGGCGATATGGAGTATGTGGGCGTCGACGACGAGGGCGTCGTCAAGCTGGAGCTGCAGGGCGCCTGCGCCGGCTGCCCCATGAGCTCGCTGACCCTGTCCATGGGTATCGAGCGTATCCTGAAGGAGCATGTGCCCGGCGTTACCCGCGTCGAGCAGGTCAATGCTTCCGGCGAGACCGACGACCTGTACGACGAGTACGCGCCGTTCTAAGATGCGAAAGCTGCGGACGGCAAACTCCGCATAGTCGTTACGCCCAAATATGCGGCTGCGAGCGAAAGGCCCGCGGCCGCATTTGTATGTAGGGAGCAGGGGATCGACATGCTCAACGACCTCTACCATATGCTTGATCCCGTCGCGATTTCGGCGGGTCCCATCACCATCTACTGGTACGGTCTGGCCTATGTGGTCGGCGCCCTGCTTACGGCGGTCGTCATGTACCGCATGCAGCGCCGTTGGGGCTTTAACATCACGATTGACGACCTGACGAGCGTCGTGGTCGGCGTAGTCTTCGGCCTCATTATCGGTGCCCGCCTGTTCTACGTCGTCTTTTACGGTGACGGCTACTATTGGGCCCATCCGCTCGAGATCTTTGCCACCAACGAGGGCGGCATGAGCTTCCACGGTGGTCTGGTGGGCGGCATTATCGGCGGCGTGCTCGTGTGCCACATCTATAAGCTCGATGCATGGACCATCGCCGACCTTGCTGTGATCGGTGCTCCGCTGGCGCTGTGCCTGGGCCGCTGCGCCAACTTTGTCAACGGCGAGTTGTGGGGCAAGCCGACCGATCTGCCCTGGGGCGTGGTCTTTGGCGGCACCGCGGGTGACATGCCGCGTCATCCCTCCCAGCTCTACGAGGCATTTCTCGAGGGTATCGTGCTCTTTTGCATCCTGCAGGTGCTCAGCCGCAAAAAGCCGTTGCTGCCCCAGGGCACGTTTATGGGCGTGTTTGTGATGGGTTACGGCATCGTCCGCTTCCTCGTCGAGTTCGTGCGCGTGCCCGATGCACAACTGGGCTATCTGCTGGGCGGCGTCATCACCATGGGCCAGCTGTTGAGCCTGCCGCTTGTCATCGCTGGCCTGGCGCTCATCGTCTTCGCCCGACACCGCAATCGCCCCCAGCGCATCTACCTCGACGCCTAACCCAAAACCACCACAAAGGGGACAGGTACCTTTGTGGTGGTTTTCTAGAAAGGTTATTTGGACTGTGAAGGATTCCGACCTCTCCACAACGGCTGCGCGCGATGCCGCTCGCATCGTTTGGTTTAAGCGCTACCCCGCCCAGCAGACGCTCATCGCATTTTTGCTCGCGCTGTTGGCGACCACGGCGTTTTCCATCGATCCCGCCCCGGTGTCGAGCAACGCAGTCTTGGCGATTGACCCCAAAGCCTCGGGCATGCTGTACGTGTGCTACGAGGTGCTCCTCTCGTTTGCCGGCCATACCGACGCAGTCATGCTGCTTGCGCTTGCCTGCCTGCTCACACTGCCGTTTCGCTACGTGTTCTTTGGCCGTGGCGACGCTTGGCGTCCCTCGGTGATCCTTCCTTCGTTGTTCTTTGCCGTCTGCATGGTGTTCGGCCGCAGCTACGACCTCACCGATTCGGCCGAGATCGTGCTCGGCGACAAGGCCCGCATCATCTGCGCCTGGATCGGCGGCGCGGGCTGGATGCTCTTGGCGGTCGTGGCCTTCTACCTGGCTTTTGAGTGTCTGGATTGGCTGAGCTCTCGGCGCATTCCGTTTTCTGAATCGCGCTTCGGTCGCGTATGGCGCGTGGCACACGCCGTACTCTCAAAGCATCCCTTTGCGGGTCCGTTCCTCGTACTCATGATCGCCTGGGCGCCCACACTCATCGCCTCGCTGCCCGGCCTGTTTATGGGAGACACGGGCGCGCAGATTCGCCAGTGGTTCAACTACCCCAACGGCACGAGCGACTACCTGCGTCTGCTCAATCCCAACGTACTGCTCAACGGGCATCACCCCGTGGTGCACACCGCCATCATTGGCTCGTGCGTCCAGCTGGGGCTTTCGCTGTTCAACAGCGCCAATGCGGGTCTTGCCATCTACACCTGCGCTCAGTTCGTCATTACGGCCGCCTGCATGGCCTATTCCATCTCGTCGCTGCGCAAACTGGGCGTGAGCCTGCCGGTCCGCGGCGTGATCCTGCTGTTCTTTGCGTTTATGCCGATGTTCTCCAACTACGCGGCGCTGCTCACCAAAGACGTGCTTTTTGCCGACGCGTTTTTGCTGCTACTGGTGCAGACCGTTAAGCTCGTTTCCTGCGGCCTGCCCCGTCGCGATGCCAATGCCGAGCGTGCGGGCGAGCCCGAGCCCGTCCTTTTTGCGCGCCACGATTGGCTACTGCTCGCGCTGGGCGCTATGGGCTCCACGTTTTTGCGCAACGGCGGCCTGGTGTTCCCGCTGGCGGCATGCGTAATCGCGGCGGCGTTTTGTGCCTGGGATGTACATGTCGCTCGTCGTGCGGCTAAGCAGACGGGCACCGCGGCATCATGCACCACGCCGCGCTTCCGCTGGGTCGGTGTCCTCGCGGTGCTCGCGCTCTGCCTTGTCTCCAATATGTACTTCACCAAGGTCTTTATGCCGGCGCATGACATCACACCTGGTTCCAAGCGCGAAATCCTCTCGATTCCGTTTCAGCAGACGGCTCGCTTTGTGCAAAAACACGATGGCCTTAACTCGGGCGTCAATCCCACGGTTAAGGAGGACGGCACCATCGTGGAGGCTCCTTGCGACGGTTTGGTGACCGACGAGGAGCGCGCGGTGATCGATCGCGTCCTCAAGTACGAGAACCTCGGTCGTCGCTACAATCCGGATAAGTCGGACGCCGTCAAGAATTGCTTTAACGAGTACGCCTCGCAGGAGGACATTCAGGCCTATTTTGAGGTGTGGGCCCAGATGTTCAAAAAGGACCCCGAGTGCTATATCTCGGCGCTTATCAATAACTACTATGGCTACTTTTATCCGAGCGCGCGGGATGCCTGGGTCTACAGCACGGCGCGCAGTGCCGAGATCATGGCGCGTCCCGACAATCTCAAGTACTTCGACTTCCATCCGGTCGACAGCAAGGTCGTACGCTGGTGCGACCATCTGATCAACCTGTATCGCGTGGCGGTACAGCGCATCCCATTTATCTCGCTTACCATGAGCTCGGCCACCTATGTGTGGATCATGATCGCCGTGGTGGTCTACTTGCTGCGCCGTCATTCGTGGCGGGGGTTGGCCATTTGGGTACCGCTGTTGGGCGTGCTCGCGGTGTGCCTGATCGGTCCGTGCAACGGCTCGACCTACATGCGCTACCTGTATCCGGTCATCGCCTGCATGCCCTTCGCCATCGGCGCCACCGTCACCCGCAGCGACTTCCTCTGGTCCTAACTTGGTGCATTGGGGTCAGGTTTCTTTGCACCAAAGGGGACATCATCACGACGCCTTCATTTTGGGGTTTATCTCGCAGGCTAGTAGGTATATCATAACGACGTTTGTTTATATTGCCCGAGCATCTGCGCTGGGCTTTAGGTCGAAACCGATAGGAGACACGTATGTCCGGACACTCTAAGTGGGCCACAACCAAGCATCGTAAGGGCGCGCAGGACGCCAAGCGTTCCGCCCTCTTCTCCAAGCTCAGCCGCAACATCACCGTTGCTGCCCGTCTCGGCGGCGACCCGCTGCCCGAGAACAACGCCAGCCTCGCCGCTGCCGTTGCCAAGGCCAAGGCTCAGTCCATGCCTAAGGACAAGATCAAGTCCGCTATCGACAAGGCTTTTGGTTCGGGTGCTGACGCCGCCGTCTACGAGAACATCGTGTACGAGGGCTACGGTCCCGCCGGTGTCGCCGTCTACGTCGACTGCCTGACCGACAACCGCAACCGTACCGCCGCTGATGTCCGTTCCGCCTTCTCCCACGCTGGTGGCAACCTGGGCACCTCCGGCTCCGTCGCCTTCCAGTTTGAGCGCAAGGGCCAGATCGTCGTCGCCAAGGAGATCCTGGACGAGAACGCCAAGAAGGAGACCATGATCGCCAACGGTGCTGCCGGTGACGAGGATGAGTTCATGATGGCCATCGCCGAGGCCGGTGGCGAGGACTACGAGGATGCCGGCGAGGAGTGGATCGTCTGGACTGCTGCCAACGACGTCATGGCTGTCTCCAAGGCGCTCGAGGAGCAGGGCGTCCAGGTCAAGGGTTCCGAGACCACCATGGTCCCGACCACCCCGACCGAGGTCTCTGGTACCGACGCCAAGAAGGTCCAGCGCCTCATCGACCGTCTTGAGGAGCTCGACGACGTCCAGGACGTCTACAGCACCATGGACATGACCGACGAGGTCATCGCTGCCCTCGAGGAGGAGTAGCGCCAGCACGGATTGAGCCGTGCATATCTGGGCATAATGAAGCGAGCATGCAAGCCTCGTGGAATAGATGAGCCGGATCCGCGTGCGTAGAGCACCGGACCCGGCTCTTTTATAATGATGCGAACCGTTCTGCATTTCGAGAGCCGAGATTTGAAGGGAGCGCCGCGTGCGCGTACTCAAACGAGCCCTAGCGATCGTGTATCTTGCCGCCACCATCGTGGCACTGGGTACGCTTGTCTGCCAGTTTTGGGGGCCGTATACGTATCGCTTTATGCTGCTGATGCGCGACCCCATGCCGCGCATTGTCGTGACGGCATGCGGCGGAGTTGTGGCGATCGGCGTGCTGATAAGCTTCTTCCGCCTGATGTTCGCCCGTCGCGAGCCGTCCTGCGTGCATCCGGCGGGGGAGCGCAATATCGAGGTCACGCTTGCAGCGCTTTCTTCGTGCGCCAGGGCTGCTGCCGAGCGCGACGACCGCGTGATGGTTGAGCATGTCGAGGCTCGCGTCCAAGGCCCCGACGATTCGCACGTCCGATTTAAGGTCGAGGCCATCGCGCTCGATGATAAGGACGTTGCCGCTCTTGCCACCTCGATGCAGCAGCGCATCGAGAAGGCCTGCGACACCATGCTCGGCACGCCGGGTACGACCGCGCGTGTCCGTTTTTTGCCGTCCAAGACTACCGTCCAGACCGTGGAGGTTTCCGGTGAGTGATACCAATCAAGATAAGACCGCTCGTACGCCGCGCCTGACGATTGACCAGAGCGCTACGCCGGCGAGCGAACCTGTTGATTCCAAAGCAGAGGCAACCGAGTTACAAGACGCGGCAGCCGCGGATTTTGACGAGGCTATGGGTCTCATCAAGGGTACGGGCGCTGCCATCTGGAGCTATGCTGTGCGTCATCCCAACACCACGCTCGGTGCCGTCGCCGGCTTTATCCTCGCCGTGTTGGTGCTCACGTTGGGCCTGTGGGATACGCTCGTCATTGCATTCTTCGTGCTGATCGGCGCTGTGATCGGTCAAATTCGCGACGGCGAGAACGGGATCGTCAACTTCTTCGGCCGTCTGTTTAGCGGCCGCTAATATGTATTCGACTGTCGCATCCGCGGCAGGCATAAGGAGGAACCATGGCTTTTAATACGAAGGTCGATGTAGCCGATACCGAGCTCGAGGAGAACGAGGCGGTCGTCGCCGAAGCTGAGGATGTGACGCTCGAGGACGAGGCTCTCGTCGAGGCCGAGTCCGATACGGATGAGGACGACGAGGAAGCAGACGAGTCCGAGGACTCGCTGACCTATTCCAACGGCGTGATCGAGAAGATCGTTGCCATGGCCACTCGCGAGGTTCCGCACGTTCTGGGCATGAAGGGTAACCTTATGCACTTTGTGCAGGAGCAGTTTGGTGCCGAGAATCTGACCAAGGGCGTGACGGTCGAGGTCACCGATGACAATCGCGTGGTCGTCAACATCTCCGTCATCATCGAGTACGGCGCCTATGCGCCCGCGATCTTCGACGATGTCAAGGCACGTGTCACCGAGCGCCTTGCCGCGATGACCGGCCTTGAGGTGGCGGGCGTCAACCTGCGCATCGAGGATGTCATCACCCCCGAGGAGTACGAGCATCGCACCAGCCAGCACGAATAACCTTCCAAAAGGGGACAGGTTTGTTTTGGCAGGTTTTATCTGCGAAAACGTTAAACGGCCGACCGCGCAAGCAAAAGCGTGGCCGGCCGTTTCTGTACGCTCCCGATGTAGTCATACCGCTCGTCTAACTAAGGGTTGCAATCCCCACGTTCCGCGTTACTCTAATGGGCGCATTGTTTCCAAATTGTTAACGAGGGGTTGCCGTAATGGCCGACGAGCACGAAACAGAAAGCAAGGCATGGGCAATTGAGGCCGCCGCGGCAGAGGCGGCGTCGCGTGCTGCCGAGGAGGCGCATCGTCCTCCCGTGGTGCCGATGGAGCGCGTGGTTGATCGCACCGATATCGAGCGCGGCGAGCGTGCCGGCCAAAAGCGCAGCCAGGAGCCAGGCTTTCCGCGCTTTTTTGCCGAGCTCAATTTGGGCCTGATCCTCACGGCCTTTGCCATCGTCGCGTTTAAAACCCCTAATCACTTTGCTTTTGGCGGCACCTCGGGCGTGTCGGTCATTCTGTCCACGCTGTTCCCGACCCTGCCTGTCGGCGTTTTTATGTGGATTATCAATGCGGTCCTGGTCGTTCTGGGCTTTATCTTTTTGGAGCGCAAGGCAATCCTGTGGAGCGTTTTCGCCTCGTTTGCGCTTTCGGCCTACGTCTCGCTGTTTGAGCTCTTCATTCCGATCGATGTCTCTCTGACGGGTGATATGTGGCTCGACCTGTGCTTTGCCGTCATCTTGCCGGCGCTCGGCAGCGCTATTGTCTTTGACATCGGCGCCTCGACGGGTGGCACGGACATTCTTGCCATGATCCTCAAGCGCCGCACCACGCTCGAGATTGGCCGCGCTCTGCTGCTGGTCGATATCGGCATCGTGACCATTGCGGCCTTTTTGTATGGCCCGCGTGTCGGTCTTTATTGCGTGCTTGGCTTGTTTGCCAAGACGCTTGTGGTTGACAAGGCCATCGAGAGCATTCACCTGCGCAAAGTCTGCACGGTCATTTGCTCCGAGCCGCGCAAAGTCGAGGAGTTTATCGTCAAACATCTCAACCGTACGGCGACTATCAGCCGCGGCTACGGTGCCTTTTCGGGCAAGTGCGTGACGGTGATTATGAGCGTGCTGAGTCGTCGCGAGGCCGTGCAGCTGCGTCGCTATGCTCGCGAGATCGATCCGGGTGCCTTTATCACGATCGTCGACAGCTCCGAGATCGTCGGCAAGGGCTTCCGCGGAACGAACTAACGCGGTCGAGCTTATCAAACAATCGAATAGCGCCCTGCGCATTGCAAATGCGTCATGTTGGAGTATTTGTCCCCACATTGGGTGATAATGATGCCAAAGACATCGTTTGCGATCCAGATGATTCGCTCAAGATACGAAGGGATGATCTCGATGTTCTGTTCGCAGTGTGGTGCCCCCATGGGCGACAACGATAAGTTCTGTGGTGCGTGTGGTGCCCCCAATGCCGGTGCCGCAGCCTCTGCCCCTCAGGGTCAGCCCCAGCAGTTTGTTCCGCAACCGCCCGTGGCGAATGCGTCCAAGGGCTGTGTGGCTCAGGCGTTTGAGGACATGACCAAGACGCCGGGCGTGCTGCAGCGCGTGTGCCAGATCGCCTTTTTGCCGGCGCTCATCTGTGTCGTGTCAGTGCTCGTGCTGTTCATTCCCGTTATCGGCGGTATCGCGGCTGCCATCGGCTTTTTGGCAGCTTGCATTGCGAGCGTGTGTGGTTCCGGCTTTGGTATTGAGTGGGGTCGCGATCTGTCGCTCAAGGTTGATGACGGTATGGATCGTCCACTCATGCGTTCCACGTCGTTTGGCCTCGGAGTCTTTTCGAGCGTTATCTCGGTCGTGCTCGAGGTTATCGCTGCCATTCCCGTTATCGGTGTAGTGCTTTCGCTGGTGGAGAGCGTGGTAATTGGCGCCGCGGGCTCGTATTCGTATTACGGCTCTTATGCACTCGAGGCAGCGCTGTTCGGCTCGCTTGGCCTGCTTGTCCTGGCTATGATTGCCACGGCGGTCTTGGGGGTCTTCTTTAAGATGTTCGCCGACATTGCCGTGATGCACTTTGCGGTGACCGGTCGTGTCGAGAGCGCGTTTTCGCTCGATAAGGTCTGGGCGGCCTTTAAGCACAACAAGACCAAACTGTTCTGCGCTTCGTTCCTTCCCGAGTTTTTGACGGGCCTGGTCGCCAACGTTGTCACCTGGATCCTGACGTTCGTCTTTGGCACCATTGCCTCTGTCGGTATGTATAGCTACTACTACCGTCCTACGGCTATTGAGGCGCTTGTTACCGGCGGTGGCATCACGCTCGTATTGTTCTTGGTGCTGACGGCGTTTGTCACGGTATTCCTCACGGTCTTTGGCAAGATGCTCAAGCACCGTGCCGTTGGCTATTGGGTCGCGCGCTACGCAAGCGAGTGGGCCGACGAGGACAAGGACGACGTCCTGACTTTTGTGCTGCCGTTTGAGAAGAAGTCTGCTCCGGCTGGTTTTGGCGCCGACGCAGCGCCCGTATCCGATTCCGCTGCGGCGCCGGCGCCTGCGCCCGAGCCCGAGCCCGAGCCTGAGCCTGAGCTTGAGCCCGAGCCCGTGCCTGAGCCCGAGCCCGCGCCCATGCCGGAACCGGAGCCCGAGCCTGCGCCTGAGCCCGAGCCTGCGCCAAGCTCCGACGAGGACCCGCAGGACGAGTAACCCTGCCACCTGCCATTTAGGGACGGGGTAGAAACGGTAGAAATAGCGCTTGACAAATAAGCGGGGGCGGACGTGCCGAAGCGTCCGCCCCCGCTTTGATATCGCGATGCGGCTATGACTACGAGATGGTCGTGGATCGACTACTCGTCGTGCTTCTCCTCGCGGCGAGCGGCGGCACGTGCATCGTGGATGCCCTTGATCGCGGCATGACGAGCCGTGCGGGCATCATGGATGGCGTCACGGGCCTCGGCGGACGTCGCCTTGGCAGAGCGCAACTTGGCGGCCAGGTCGGGGTTGGTCTCGGCGACCGCGGCAATCGTGGGGCCGTCGAGCTCTTCTTGTGTGGGCTCGGCCAAAAAGTCGATGGCATATTGGGCGGCCACCATGGAGCCCTTGGCCAGTACCGACTCGTCAATCTTGTAGAAGCAAGAATGTTGGGCGTACGTGGCGCCAATCTGGGGGTTGCGCGTGCCAACAAAGGCGAGCACGCCCGGTACGCGGCGCAGGTACTCCGAAAAATCCTCACCCGAGAGTGTGCCGCGATAATGGCCTTGGCCGGTGGGGCCCAGGCATTTGATTACTGCCTGGCGGCACCGCTCGCTCGAGGCGGCATCGTTTTCGACCTTATAATTGGCGATGGTGTAGTCGGTGAGCTCTGCCTCGGCGCCCAAGGCGGCCGCGGTATGCTCCACGATGCGGCGCATGAGCTCCGGCATTTCCTCGTGGGTCGAATCTCCGTAGGTGCGCACCGTGCCGGCGAGGTAGGCCGTGCCGGCGATAACGTTGCGCGCGGTGCCGCCGTGCAGCTCGCCGACGGTAATGACGGCCGGCTCGTAGGGACTGATCTCGCGCGAAACGATGGTCTGCAGAGCGTTGACGATCTCGGCGGCAACCATAACGGCGTCGTGACCGCGCTGGGGCATGGCGCCGTGGCACGAGGTGCCGCGGACGTCGATGCGGAACCAGTCGGTATTGGCCATGCGCGGTCCGGGCTCGCAGCTCACGGTGCCGGCGTCGACCTCACTCCAGATGTGCGCGGCGTAGGCGCCATCGACGCCGTCGAGCACGCCCGTGCCGATCATGAGCTTGGCGCCCTGGCCGTTTTCCTCGCTGGGCTGGAAGACGATGCGGACTTCGCCGTGGATGTCGTCGGTCATATGGCGCAGGATCTGCAGCGTGCCGAGCATCATGGCGATGTGGCAGTCGTGGCCGCAGGCGTGCATGCAGCCCTCGTTGACGCTGGCAAACTCCTCGCCGGTCTGCTCGGTGACGGGCAGGGCGTCGATATCCGCGCGCAGCAGGATGCGGCGGCGCGGCGTGCCGTCCTCGTGGTAGGCATCCGACGCGGTACCGCGAAGCGTTGCCACCAAGCCGGTCTTGAGCGGACGCTCGTAGGGGATATTCATGGCGTCGAGCTGGTTGGCGATGT
>CAVCRP010000038.1:0-27649 GCA_963604655.1 uncultured Ruminococcus sp. | reverse complement strand
GGACTTGCAGCGACGGACCTCAGGACGCTCTTACACCACGTCTGCGCGCGCGACCCTGCCGACTATGTGAAGCACGCGAATTTGCTCGTTTTGATGCAAACTAGGGTGCAGCCATAAGACTGCGCCCTAGTTTACTGCGTGCCGGTGCCTCCAGACGGATTGCACTGTGCCTGGCAGGCGCTCCCGCAGATGGATCGGTTATTTCGCGAATAGGTTCTTGAGGTTGAACTCGGCCTGTACCGTGCGGAGCATGAGGTCGGTGTCGTCCAGGCCCAGGTGCTGCTCGTTGGCGTCGGCGGCGAGGGTTCCACGGCGGCGCGCCCAGTTCTCGAGCGCGGCTGGGGCGGACTCGCGGGGGAGCGAGCGGACGTCGGCATCCAGGCTGCGGCAGATCTGGCGTGAGTCGATGACGATAATCTTACCCGCGCGGCGTGCCTCGGCGTAGCCGTCCAGGTGGATCTTGAACCAGCTGTCCTCAAACGCGGCGTTGTGTGCCATGTACGGGTACTTCTTCATGAGCTTGAGCAGCTGCTTCTGCAGCTCCTTGTTCTCGCGGAACGGCTTCTTGCCGTCGATGTCGTCCCAGGTGATGTGGTGGATATTCGACAGCGGTACATCCTCGCCGCGGTAGATGTCGGGCAGGCCGCAGTAGTGTGCCTCGGCGTCGTGCGGGACGGCGTCGCTGGTGAGCTCCATGATCTCCCAGCCCACGTTGATGATATAGCCGCGCTCGGGTGCACGGCCGGTGGTCTCGATGTCGATACCGAGCACGGTGCCCTGGATGGGCTTGCGGGCGTAGGCCACGCCGAGCGCGTCGCGGTCGCCGCGGATTTCGCGCATAACGGACGCGGCAGTGCGCTTTTGCATCTTGCCGATGGCGGCGCAGGTGTCAGCATCGGACAGGCCGCGCGAAAGCGTCGCGGGCGTCACGTTGCGCAGGCGTGCCTCGCCAATCTGGTCGCACAGGTCGCGGTTGCGGTCGGCCAGGTCGCGCACGGTGGCAAAGTCGAAGCTGGGGTCGCCCTCGGCGGTAAAGTACTCGGTCTCGAGCACCTTGAGGGCCTCTTCGCCCTTCTGGCGCTCGGACTCCATGGCGCCGTGATCGCCATAGATAAACATAGGGATAAACGGCTGGCGCTCGTATTCGAGTGCTTGCGATACGTTCATATGCTGCTCCTTGGACGGGCCGCGTCGCGCGGCTCGGGGTTACTGAGTTGTGGCGAGATGATAGTTTACCATGGGCAACTATTGGCACCGCGCCCGGGACAACTACAATACCCTAGTTGACCGCTAGGACTTTTACAATGTTGCCGAAAGACACGAAAGGTTCCATCCGTCATGGATTTACTGATTGATATTCTGCTCGACGCCGGCAAGGACACGCTGTCCCTGGTGCCGTTTTTGTTGGTGACGTATCTTGCCCTCGAGACACTTGAGCACGTTGCGGGCGACCGCGTCAACGGCGCTATCAAGCGTGCCGGCGCCGCGGGTCCGGTTGTCGGATCGTTGTTGGGCATGGTGCCACAGTGCGGGTTTTCGGCCATGGCGGCGACGCTGTACGCCGGTCGCGTCGTGACGCTGGGCACGCTGGTTGCGGTTTTCCTCTCGACCTCAGACGAGATGCTGCCGCTGTTGCTTGCCGAGCAGGTTCCCGCGCAGACCATGGCGATGCTTTTGGCTTCGAAGGCACTGATCGCGCTGGTTACGGGCTTTATCGTGGATGCCGCCATTCGCGGCCTGCGTCGTAACGCTCGCGCGCATGCGGCGATTCGCCGTACCGTGCTGGGAACCGCGGCCAACCCGGCCCATGTGAACTGTGCGCACGACGACCACACTGGCGGTGACATCATCGACGAGGTGGCCGAGGCGGGCGTGGGCGCCGACCACATCCACGAGCTGTGCGAGCGCGACCATTGCGGTTGTGATGAAGACGAGGACGAGCACGAACACGGACATGGCCACGATCACGGTCATGAGGGCGAATATGAACACCATGATGGTCACGGTCACTCCCATTCCCACGAAGGGACGCCTGTCCTGTCGATTATCCGCAGCGCCATCTCCCACACCGTGCAGGTATCGGTATTCATTTTCCTGGTGACGCTGATTCTGGTTGCCGTGCTCGAGACGTTCGGCGAGTCCGCAATCGAGCAGTTCCTGCGCGGCAACGAGACGCTTGCGGTCCTGGGCTCGGCACTCGTCGGCCTGATCCCCAACTGCTCGGCCAGCGTCGTCATCACGCAACTGTACCTGGAAGGCGCGCTGCCGCTGGCCCCGATGCTCGCCGGCACGCTCATTTCCGCCGGCGTGGGTTATCTGGTGCTGTTCCGCACCAACCGCAGCGCCCGCGAAAATGCCGTGTTCCTGATTATGATGTACGTCATCGGCGCGGGCTGGGGTCTCATCCTTTCCGCCTTTGGCCTCTAAGTAGATGTTTGGGATAGGCCGTAAAAACTGGGGTATACCGTAAAATCTACCGCCATGACTTGGGCGTTGGATGCGCGTCAATCGCCAAAACAAAAAGGTAGATTTCCGGACATGTCCCAAAAATCTACCTTGGTTAGCGCAGCAGCTCGGTGAGGTTGCGTTTAAAGCGGGCGCGGTCTTCGCTGGTAAATGCCGCCGGCCCGCGAGTGCGTCCGCCGGCGCGGCGCACCTTCTTTTCCTCGTGGCGAATAAACAGCTGCATGTCGATGGTTGCTTTGTCGTAGACGCGCCCGCGCACACCGATAGCGGCGGCATCGCGCCCGAGCACCATGCTCGCCAAGCCAATGTCCTGCGTCACGACCACGTCGCCCGCCTGCAGGCGTTCGACAATGGCAAAGTCGGCGCTGTCGGCGCCCACGCTCACGTCGAGCGTCGTGACCCAAAAGCCGCGTCGCGCGTGCTCGGCATCGCGCGGGTCGTCGCGGCGAATGTGCCGTTCCAGGTTTTGCGTGCTGTTGCCGGCGATAACAACGGCGACGCCCGCCCGCCGCGCGCAGTCAATCGACTCGCGCGTGACCGGGCAGGCGTCTGCATCAATAAAGAGCGTTCGCGGCATCTAGCGCACCAGTTTGCCAAATTGAATAGCGCGAACAATCAGCGTTACGCCAAACACCAGCAGCGCGGCGCCGCTAAAGATGACGAGCATCTTGGCCGACCACAGCGGATAGATAAACACGAACATGCCGGCGATGATGGAAAGTGCGCCGCTCAGGATGGCGAGGGCGCGGTTGGACGAAAGCTCGGACTCCAGAATGGACATGACACCTTCGACAATCCAGCCAAAGCCGGCCACGATAACCACCATCGTGGTGAGCGTCGCGGTCGAGAAGGCCTGGTTGCGCAGGATTATGACGCCGCCCAAGATAATGAGTAGGTTGGAGATGATGCTCGTCACGCGCCAGCCGGTGGGCAGCAGCGGCTCAAAAATGGCAGTGAACAGTCTGATGGCAGCAGTGATTACAAAGTAAAAACCCAGGACGGTCGTCAAAAAGACGAGGGACTTGGCGGGTGCAAAAAGCAGCGCGATACCAGCAATGAGTGCTAAGACGCCCGTGATGGCGTAGATCCAGCGTACGGCCTTGACGGCTTTGCCCGCCATGCTTTTCTCGTCAAATCCAAACTGGCTCGATTTTTGGTCATCGTTCTTAAAGATGCCCATAATGTCTCCTTTCCGTGCGGCGTAAGCCTTGATCGTTACAACCAGTATCGCTTAAAGGCGCTGGCGTATGGGTCGGGGAGGGCGAAACGTAACCCAAAGGTCCCGAATTGTTTCCGTTGTTCCCCACGTCGCGATTTTCTATTCAACAGGTGTAGAACATTGCAGCCCTGTTCGTTATTGCCTACGTTTTAGGTTAGATTTTCCTAAAGACAATTGGCTTGAATTGGGGGTCCCTATGAACGAAGCTGTTCCCGCGGCGCCGGTAAGCGCCGAGTCGATGGCAAAGCAGGGTTGCGAAAAGCTTGGCCTGGACACGTTTGACGCGCTGGTCCGCCGCGCCCGTACGTGCCGCCGTTTTGACGAGTCCATGCGCGTGCCGCGCGAGTTTTTGCTCGAGCTGGCGGAACTGGCGCACCTGGCTCCCTGCGGCGCCAATGCTCAGCGTCTGCGTTTTCACGTGGTGAGCGGTGCCGAGGATTGCGCGCGTGTATTTGACGAGCTCGCATGGGCCGGCGCACTTAAGGATTGGCCGGGTCCTGCCGAGGGCGAGCGCCCGACCGGCTACATCGCGATTCTAGCTGAGCGCGCTGTTGCGGGTAAGCCCGCCGCGCCCATCACCGAGGTCGACACCGGCATTGCCGCCCAGACGATGATGCTCGCCGCTCGCAGCGCCACGCCCGAGGTGGCGGCCTGCATGTTCAAGGCCTTTACGCCCCGCGCGATCGACGCCATGGGGCTCGATAACGACAGATACGAGCTCAAGCTGATCATGGCGTTTGGCGTTCCGGCCGAGACACAGGTGATCGATGCGATCGATTCCAACCCCGACGGCTCCATCAATTATTGGCGCGACGAGGCGCGGGTGCACCACGTGCCCAAGCGTCCGCTTGCCGACGTGCTGCTGTAGTTGTGCGTCGTTGCGGTGCAATCCGGCGGCAAAATCACCACAAAGGCTCCTGTCCCCTTTGTGGTGGTACGAGGGGAGGGTGTGTGGCAGATCTGTATTTGGTGCGGCATGGGCAGACTGAGCTCAATGTGCAGAGCATTTTGCAGGGCTGGCACGATTCGCCGCTTACGGCGCGCGGGCGCGAGCAGGCGCTGACGGCGCGTACGGCGTTTGCGGCGCGTGGCGTGGCCTTTGATCATGTGTATTCCTCGCCGTTGGGCCGGGCGCGGCATACGGCCGAGCTTATCGTTGGCGAGGGCCGTTCCATTGAGCTGGTCGATGACCTGCGTGAGTGGCATTTTGGCTCGCTGGAGGGCACATCAAATCGCGAGATGCCGCCGCAGCCCTGGGGCGATTATCCGGTGGCCTTTGGCGGCGAGTCGGAAGTGCAGCTTCAGTCGCGCATGGTCGCGGCGCTGTCCCGTATTATGGCCCGGCCGCAGCACGACTGCGTGCTGGCGGTTTCCCACGGCTCAGCCTGCCAGGAGTTTCTTGAGTATGTGACTGGCGGGGGAGAGCTACCCGACAACGGTGCCGTGCTTCATTTTGGCTATTGCGACGGGGCGTTTTCGCTCTTGGGTTGGTAACGAACGAAAGGACCCCTATGAATAAAGATCTGTATCTGGTCCGTCATGGACAGACGATATTCAACCTTAAGCGTATCATTCAGGGGTGGAGTGACTCGCCGCTTACGCAGTTGGGTTGCGACCAGGCGGCGCGCGCCGGCATGTTTTTACGTGCGCGCGGCATTGAGCCCGATCATGCCTACACCTCTACGCTTCATCGCACCGAGCAGACTATCGCCAACTTGTGGCCGGGCTTGGCGTACGAGCGCCTGGACGGCCTGCGTGAGTGGTTCTTTGGCGACTTTGAGGCCGAGCGCGTGATGCTTATGCCCGAGCGCCCGTGGCGCGACTTCTATCGGCAGTTTGGCGGCGAGGGCCAGATCCAGGTGCGCACGCGCATGGTGGCGACGCTGACCGATCTTATGCAGCGTCCGGACCATACGTGCGTGCTCGCGGTAAGTCATGGCTCAGCTATCAAGGAGTTTTTGGACCACGTGCGGGGCGCGGCGGCCGACGAGCGCGAACGCGTGCCGGGCAACTGCTCAGTGCTGCATTTTGCGTTTGACGATGCGGCCGATACGTTTGAACTGGTCGAAGTCTTTACGCAGGAAGACTACGCGCGCGAGCTGGGGCTAGAGCCGCTCGTGGCGGCGGCAGGTCTGCAGCGTGGATAACGTGAGCGTGGCGGCACGGGTCGCCGGCATAACTTCTCGACGTAAAAGGGGCGGAGATGCATGTACCTGCTGCATCTCCGCCCCCTGTTTGTTGAGCTGCCGATTTTTGTGCTGGGCGGTCTGGTCTTGCTAGAACCGCGCGACCTGGTGCGTGAGCAGACCCGTCGGAACCTGCGGCGCGCCGCCGCTGACCTGCGCGGCGGGGAACAGCACGGCTACAGCAAAGTTGAACGGCTCTTTGCCAGAGTAGGCGTCGGCAGCGCGGGCCTCGTCGGCCAGAATCTGCGATGCCCCAGCCAGTGCGGCGACATAGGCGGAGTCACCGGCGAACACCGGGTCGGGCGCCTGATCGAGCATGGCACGGATGGCGGCAACGGCGTCCTCGCGCTTGACCTCCCACACGCGATGTGTGACGCCCGCGGGATCGGTGACGGCGTAGAGCGATGCGCCCTCTTTGGCAGCGCTCAAAATGATATCCATGACGGGCGACGCCTCGTAGGCGAGCGACACGGGGCGCGGCTGCACCTTGAGCTCGGCGATCGCGCGCGCGGTGGCGAGTGCGTCGATGCTCTCGGCGGCAGCCTCGTCGCCGCCCGTCAGCACGTTAACCGGGCAAATCGCCACGACACCCGTCACGCGTCCCGGCTCTCCGGAGCATTCGTACACGTAATACGCCGCGCCCGGATCTTTGAGCATAAGCCCATCGGTAATCGCGCCGCGCAGGGCTCCGCTGTCACTCAGGATGCTGTCCATCGCAGGCAGCGCCTCGAGCACGCGGTCCTGAGCTGGGCGGATGCAGGGAAACGGAAGTGCTTTCATGGGCGGTCCTAACGCGCGAGTCGGTTTGTTCGCGGCTTATTATGCCCCAACTTGGCCGTTCGCGTCCCAGAGCACGTTATCGGCGAGCGCGATTAGCACCTGCTGACAACGATTGATATCGGCGTGGGGCACATACTCGTTGGGCTTGTGCGCGAGCGCGAGCGATCCGGGGCCGTAGCTCATACAGTTGCGGTTGCCCGTCTTGCCGGCAATGACGGCGGTATCGGTGTAGCCGGTAAAGAAGCCGACGGTCGTGTCCGCGCCTGTCACATCGTCTGCTGCGCGCTTGAGTGCAGCTAGAAGGGGAGAGGCTGGATCGCGCTCGATGGCGGGGCGGTCGCCTGTCACGGTATAGCTTCCATGGCAGCCGGGGACCGCGGCTTCGGCAGCGACAATGGCCTGCTCTACCATGCGCGTCGCGGCGGCCGTATCAGTCGGCGGGGTCAGGCGCATATCGACCCAGACCTTAGCGTGGTCGGGCACGACATAGGGACGGTAGCCACCCTCGATCTGTCCAAACGTGATGGTCGATGGCCCCAGCTCATCATGCACGGGCAGTGCCGCGAACGCACGGCGCAGCGCGCAGACGGCCTCGGCCATGGCGGCGACGGCGTCTGCGCCCTTCCAAGGCTGGCTCGCATGCGCCGTGACGCCGGTCATCTCGATCTCGAACCACGTGCGACCCTTGTGCGCCACCTGAATCTGTCCGTCGGTGGGCTCGGTGTCCAGCACCCATTCGCGCGAGCCGACCCAACCAGCATTGATGGCCGCCTCGGAGCCGCGCATAAAGTCCTCCTCGTCGACCGAGCAGATGAGCGAGAAGCCGCGTCGGGGAAGTGTGCCCTCCGCTGCCACGCGCTCGAACGTGTGGACAAGCGCGGTAATGGCGCAAGCCAGGCCGCCCTTCATGTCGCAGGAGCCGCGGCCATAGAGTTTGTCGTTGCGCACAACCGCCCCAAGCGGTGCGATGTCCGCGTCCCAGCCATCGCCCAAGGTAACGGTATCCATATGGCAGATATAGACCAGCCGCGGCTCGTCGCTCAGTCCCGGCACGGTGACCATAAGGTTGCGGCGCCCGGGGAGTACTTCGAACTCTTCAATCTGCACGGCACCGAGCGCAGGACTATCAAGTTGTGCCAGCTGCTGCTCAATGAGCCTCTTAATGAAGTGCTCGATCTCGCCCTCATATGCGCCGGGGTCCGAGCTGTCAATCTTCACAAGGCCCTGCGCAAGCCGCCAGGCAAAGTCCTCATCAACCATATGCAACCTCACAATCAGTCTGCTTTCCAAACCGATTGTAAGCCTCCCAAGAGATCTGCGACGCGCGCACAGCAGCATTTACCGTTCGCAGGCCGAGCCAGCGCGTTTGCCGTCCAGGCGGGTTCACAAACGACGCGGTGGGTACGTACCCTTCATGGACGACATACTTTGCGACATATCCGCCTTTCGGTATCACCGGATACCTCCACAGGTCTTGGCGATAATGCCGGACCTGCCCGATTCTGTGGACGATCCGCGCAGAGAGCGCCTTTGCGAGCATCCACTCGTCACGCATTTCCTGGGCACCCCATTACACGTTTTGGCGCAGGGTGGCTGCGGTCGCAAAGGCAGTCGCATTGTCAGGCATGTTTGGAACGGGGAGAGGCCGTTTGGCTCCGTGCAGCAGACAGAGTTTGGCCTCGATGTTGCGACCCCGCTCTTTACCCTGCTGACTCTCGCTTCCTCGGTCTCAAACGAGCGTCTGATCATGTGCATGTATGAGATGTGCGGCTCCTTTGCCGTGTGCAAGATTGCGCCTCAGGTAAAGTCGGCACTTGTGCAGGCATATGGGGATCAGTGGGGTGACGCACGGCTGGGCTGGGAAAACGTAAAGGATGTCTCGGGGAATCCAACGGACTTGTGGAAACGACCTCCCTTGATCGAGCTTTCTGAGCTTGCAGAGTACATAGATAAGATCCGAGGGCTCCGCGGTGCTAAATCGTTCACGCGTGCCGCGAAATGCATTACGGGAGTGGCGGCATCGCCGCTCGAGGTCCAGGCTTCGATGCTGTTTGGTCTTTCGAGGTTGCGCGGCGGCGAAGGGCTGCACCTTACCAATAACGTTGAGATTCGTATGACGCGCAGTGCCCGCCTGATTTCGGGGCTTGATAGGCGCTATGCCGATATCCTGCTGTCAAATAAGGACGGCAGCCGAGAGTGCCTGGTTGAATGTCAAGGTAAGGCCATTCACGGATCCATAGAATCCAAGATCTCGGACTCAGATCGAACGACGGCCCTGCAAGCTATGGGATATCCCGTCGTTCTGTTGACCTATGGTCAGCTGGCCGACTCCGATGCCTTCCGCGTGGTGATGGAGCTTATCATGTCCTATCTCGATGTGCCGTTGAAAGACAAGACGCCGCGGCAGCAGGGGCTCGAACGGAGGCTTCGTGAGGAGATTTTCATCGATTGGGCGAGAATGTAGTCCCGCGGGCGAAAACGGTGGCGGGAACTGGAGTTTTGGTCGCGAATAGGATTCAATTTCGCCCCGGAAGGGCTTAGAAAAGTGCTACCCAGAACAAGTTGTTTCGGTAAATCGACAGTCGATTCGAATGTGGCATATAGAAATCGATTTTTACCTACTAAAACCCCTGATGAAACTGTTTATCAATGCGAGTGTGCTTAGCGACTTGGATTCCACTGTCGATTATCCGAAAAAACTTGTTATGAGTAGCATTTTAAAGCCGCCCGTAAGTAACGAAATCGGCCCCCGTTTCGTGAAAACGGGGGCCGAATGGGCTTCGTGGTCCGTTTGGCAGGCTTGGTGCCGGCGCTACTTAATCACGCGCACGCGATACATCGAGGGAATCTGCTTGAGCGCCTCGATGGTGCTGCCGTCCAGGTGCTCGTCGGTGTCGAACATGGTGTAGGCGTTCTCGCCGGCGGACTCGTTGGTCATGCGCTGCACGTTGGCGTTGTCCTTGGCCAGGATGGCCGTGATCTGACCGATCATGTTGGGCACGTTGGCGTGCAGGCAGGCGATACGGCTTGCGGCGCGCGCCTTGCCCATGCTGCAAGCGGGGTAGTTGACGCTGTGTGCGATGTTGCCGTTCTCCAGGTAATCCTTGAGCTCGCTAATGGCCATATCGGCGCAGTTGGCCTCGGCCTCGCCGGTGCCGGCGCCCGAGTGCGTGGTGATAAACGTGTTGGGCATCTTGACGGTCTTGGGCGTGGCAAAGTCGCAGCTAAACCAGCTCAGCTTGCCCTCACGCAGGGCGGCGTCGACGGCGTCCTCGTCGATGATGGTCTCGCGCGCGTAGTTGATCAGCACGGCGTTAGGCGCCAACAGGTCGATCTGCTCGGTGCTGATCATGCCGATGGTGTCGGCCTTGCTGGGCACGTGCACGGTGAGGTAGTCGCAGCCGCGGCACAGGTCCTCGAGTGTGCCCACGCGCTGCACCTCGCGGCTCAGCACCCACGCGTGCTCGACGGAAATGAACGGGTCGTAGCCGTAGACGTCCATGCCCAGATCGACGCAGGCGTTGGCGACCTTGGAGCCCACGTTGCCCAGGCCGATGACGCCGATGCGCTTGCCCTTGAGCTCGCGGCCCACAAAGGCCTTCTTGGCCTTCTCGGCATCGACCTGAATCTCGGGGTCGTCGGCGTTGTCACGGACCCAGTTCATCGACTGCACCACGCCGCGGCTCGAAAGCACCAGCATGCCTAGGACGAGCTCCTTGACGGCGTTGCTGTTGGCGCCGGGGGAGTTAAAGACGACGACGCCCTTCTTGGCGTACTCCTCGACGGGGATGTTGTTGACGCCGGCGCCGCAGCGGGCGATGGCGCGGATGCCCTCGGGCAGTTCGTAGCCGTGCAGGTCGGTCGAGCGCATCAGGATCGCGTCGGCCTCCTCGGCGGTATCCACAAACTCGTAACCCTCGCCAAACTCGACTTTGCCGTCTTTGGTGATGTCGTCGATGGTCTTGATCTTACGCATGAAAAAACTCCTTAGCAGGTTTTAGATGTAAACAGGTAGTCTGAGGTGGCTGGTCGGCCCGCGCGCTGCGGGCTAGTTAGATCGCGGACTCAAACTATGCTGCACTTCGAAGTCCTTCATGTACGTTGCCAGCGCCTGCGCGTCTTCCATGGTCACGGCGTTGTACACGCTGGCGCGCATGCCGCCGACGAGGCGATGGCCCTTGACGTTTTGGATTTGGTGCTCGGCCGCGCCCGCGACAAAGGCGGCGTCGAGCTCGGCGTCGCCGGTGCGGAACGTGACGTTGGCGATGGAGCGGCTGTCTGCCTGCGTGGTGCCGTGGAACAGTTCGCTGCTCTCGAGCAGGTCGTAGAGCAGGTTGGCCTTGGCCCAGTTGCGTTCGGCCATAGCGGCAAGTCCACCGGTCTGCTCAACCCAGCGGAACACCTTGCCGCACACGTAGATGCCGAAGGTATTGGGCGTGTTGAGCATGGAGCCCTTTGCGGCCTCGGTCTTAAGGTCCATGTACTGCGGCGTCTGCGCAAAGGCCGGGCCGTCCGCGATGAGGTCGTCGCGCACGATGACTACGGTCACGCCCGCGGCGCCGGCGTTTTTCTGCGCGCCGGCGTAGATGAGCCCGTAGCGCTCGACGTCGAGCGGCTGCGACAGGAAGCAGCTCGAGACATCGGCGACCAGGGGCACGTCGCCGCAATTGGGCAGCTCGTGGTACATGGTGCCAAAGATGGTGTTGTTCTGGCAGATGTAGACGTAGTCGAGCCCGTCGCCCGCGGCCTCGGCGGCAATGCGCGCGTTGATGTCGGCCATGTTGGGAATGCGGTCGAAGTTGGTGTCCTCGGAGCTCGCGAGCAGTACCGACTCGCCGTACTTGGCGGCCTCCTTGTATGCCTTGTTGGCAAAGTTGCCGGTCACGACGTAGCCGGCGCGGCCGCGGCGCATGAGGTTCATCGGGATGCCCGCGAACTGCAGCGTGGCGCCGCCCTGCAAAAACAGGACGCGGTAGTTGTCGGGGATGCTCAGCAGGCGGCGCAGGGTTGCCTCGGCGTCGTCGATGATCTGCTGGTACATACTAGATCGATGACTCATCTCGAGCACGGACATGCCGCAACCGCGGTAGTCCATCATCTCGTCGGCGATCTCGGCGAGCACGCTGGTGGGCAGTGCGGCCGGGCCTGCTGAGAAGTTGTGCACACGTGCCATCTTCTAGGTCCCCCTCGTAGTCGTTTGAACGTTCGGGATACTTTAGCACAGTGGAGCGCCAGGCGCGACCGCATCACAGCAAAACTCGAGTGCGCCGCTATGATTTACAGGGTTGTTACATGGGGGAGGGGGCTATTCGAGCACCTTAAATCTGTTCAAGGGATTTTTGCGGTGGTCCTCGATTGCAAGCACGTTGATGCGTCGATGCTCAACGTCTACGTGATAGTACACGCCATAATGCGCGCAAAAGAATACCCTGCAGGCAATGGGCGGAAAGGCTGCCCGGTAGTAGGGGTTATACTCTTCGCCAAAATACGGATGCTCGGCTAGAAAGTCGATGAGGTTGCCGATTCTGGTATAGACCCGCTCTGAGGGAATCTCTGCATAGGCATAGACTGCTTCGTCAGTCATGACAACGTCAAATGGCTCATCAAGCTCGTCGAGCTCTGAGTAGAACTCGACGTCTGCGTTATCCAATTTCATGACGGGCTGCCCTGATTCGATCCGCGTCTGCCTTGGCTTGTTTCCAGGGTCGCACGCGACCATTCACTAAATCGTCGTAGCCTCGCGTGATAGCTCGCTGGATGCGGTCTTCGCGTTCTTGAATGGCGGATAGCGCACGCGTTTGTTCGTCATAAGCCTCGGCATCCATGACGACAAGCGACGCCGATCCGTTTTTGGTTAGATAGACGGGTTCTTTGGTTTGGTGGCAGCTGTCCGCTATGGAACCAAAGTTGCGCTGTAGGTCGGAAATGGGCTTTACGACAGGCATACGAAACTCCTTACATAGAATCATATGTATATCTCTATGATCATTATAGCGTAGAGCGGAACGAGAACACGGATGAGCAGTCCTGTTTGCCCGTGCGTTCGGCGAACACCCTTATTCCTCCGGTAAATCCAAATCTGCGAGGGAGGGCATGAGGCTTTCTAGGCGTTTGATCTCTTCGTCGAACATGGCGTTGAGCTGCTCTTGTTTGACCTCGAGCTCGTTTTGCATATCGATTTCGGCGGCGGTGGACTTGTCTGCGAAGGCATTGAAGTCACCCTGCTTGCGATCGAGGATCGACATGATGCGCTCGTCGATCGTGTCCTTGCACAGCAGGCGATAGACCAGCACGTTGTGCGACTGGCCCATGCGGTACGCGCGCGAAATAGCTTGGTTTTCGATCGAGGGCTTGTACTGCGGCTCGCACAGCACGACGACGCTTGCCGACTGGATATTCAGTCCCGTGCCGCCCGACTGAATCTGCGCCACCAGCACAGAACCCGCGGGCGCGGCGTCAAACGAGTCGATAATCTGCTGGCGTTTATTGAGCGGGGTGGAGCCGCAAATGGGGCCATAGCACGCGCTGCCAAAGGCATTCCGCACCACGTCGATGGTATCGAGGAAAAACGAGAACACCAGAACCTTGCGGTTTTCGTCCTTGGCATCGGCAACAATCTCGCGCAGGCGTTTGAGCTTGGACGTATTGTCGGGGTTCGGGACATTCCACGATAGTCTGCGGATCTGCATCGCGTTGCGCATCCGCAGCGTCAGATAGTACTTCTGGAGCTCCTCGGGGCCCATCGGGCACCACTCGCTGTTTTCGATGAGATCGGGCAGCTCCGAGAGCACGTCCTCGCGCTTGCGGCGATAGTAAACCGGAGCCAGCGCGTCCCTAAACTCCGTCGACCTAAATCTGGTGGCGTATTTATCCGCTTCGCTCGCCGCCTTTTTGTTGAGGTGCGACACGAGCCTGACCATCTCGTCGACCTTGTTTTCGAGCGGCGTACCCGACATAAATAGCACGTGCTTTGCCCGCTTGCACAAGTTGAGCGTGTTGATGCTTCGCTTGGCGCTGGGGTTTTTAATGTAATGGGCCTCGTCGACAACGACCAAGTCGAGCTTTCTCGAGGAATCCAGCTCGATGCTGCCGGTGCTCTCGTAGTTGGTGACGCCCACGTCGAGCCCCGCAAGCCATGCATTTGCCTGCAGCTGCTTCTCGCTTCCGTGGATTTTGATGCATGTGAGGTCGCTATGCTTTCGCACCTCGCGCACCCAGTTTTCGATAACGCTGGCGGGGCAGACGACCAAAAACTTCTTGGCGCCTTTGTTTTTGAGCGCGGTCATCACGGCGATGGCCTGGACGGTTTTGCCCAGACCCATCTCGTCGCCCAGCAGCGCATTGCCCTGGTGCAGGATATAGCGAACGCCCCACGTTTGGTACGTACGCAGCTCGCACTTAAGGCCCGTGGTATCGAACGACGTCGTTTTAATCTGGTCGGCGAGCTTCTCGGGCAGGCCATACCCGTTGGAGGTCGAAGAGAACGCCTCGGGCATCAGCTTTTCGAGCAGACCGTATACGCGGATGGGGTCGTTCTCAAAGAGCGGCCAAACCTCTCGCTCGTCCCGCTCGTTAAAGCGGCGCTCTGCAAGGTCGTTGATCTTTTTGAGCTTTGCGCCATTCGTAAGCTTAACGAGCTTGTCGTACGCGGCATAAACCGTGTCGCGATCATTGTAAAAGAGCCAGATGTACGCATCGAGCGCCGGCATGATCTGGTCCTGCAGCTTCGAAAACTCTTTGGTGATGCGCTCGGAAGCGGCCGTAGCCTCGTTGATTACCTTCTCGAGTTCAAAGTGCTTGTAGACCGCTTGGAGCAGTGCGGTATCCTCGGGCCTTTTGTTGTCGGGGTTCAGCTTGATCTTGCCGCTTTTGGCAAGCATGGCGACCTGCTGCTCAATGGCCTCAACGATCCTGTCGGCAGCGCCCTCGCTAATGCCGTTAATGCGGCTCAGACGGGAGCTTTGCCGATAGCCTTCCATGAGCCGCTTTTCGGCTCCAAATCCTCTTTCAAACATAATCTGGCCGAGCGTCTTGTACTTGGCGTCTTTGATGCACTTGACGCGCACGCCCGGAACCAGGTCCTTGAGGATGTCGACCGATTGCTCCGAAACATGGCACAGCGCGTCGGCGCGGCGAACGTCGTTGACCCTTTTGCGGATCTGATACTCGTTGCTCCTGCGCTTTTCTTGAAGCTTGGCAATCGCGTGCTTGGGCATGTTGCTTTCGGCCGTATAGACCGCCGCTTCAATTTCGTCTCTGTTGGGCTCGGTGTTAGTTGCGAAAAGGTCTTCGCCGGTGTCATCGGCAATGACCTTTATGGCTCTTTGCTCGGCTTCCGGTCCAAGCGGGATTCTTGGATCCATGCCGAGGATGGCAATCGCCTGTCGACGGCCGTCTCTTATAAACTCGCTATTGGAGTTGTCCGTAAATTGCACGAGGCACCGATACGCTGCCTCCGTCGCCTGTTTATCGGCGGCATTTAGCAGAAGCCAGCGAAGCCTGCCGCTGTTTTGGCTCACCAGGCTGCAAGCATTCGGAATGTCGCGGGCATCATGTATTGCGGATTCGTAGAGTTCGGCAAGCAAGGCGGACTTATAGTGACAGGCGGCTAAAAAGAGCGCGTCGCACATATGGCTACTGCTTGGGCTCGGATGATAGAGCTTGGCGATTGTATCGGCGCATTCGTTTACCCGATTGATGAGCTCTTTGACTTGAATGTCGTCTGGGGCCATCTTGCCGCTGTAGTACAAATCAAATGCAGTAGTAATGCCGCTTGCTTGAAGTAGTCCTTGCGTGCTTGTTGACGGGTTAAAGTCCGCAACCTTAATCGCGCGTAGTTCTTTATATAAAGTTTCGCGTTTGGCTTGCTGGATTGCGTTCCTAAAGTTGTCGGGTCCGAATGTCGTGGCCTTCGAAATAACCTCGATGTCGCCCAACAGCTCTTGAGCTTTCGCGACGACTGCTTTTGCTTCGCTGGGACTATACGGTCTGGCCATTACGGACTCCTGGAAACGTGCGGACATGTTGATACGTGAGGGGCGCGAGGCATGGTCGCGCGCAGTAGGCTCATTTTAATTGTCACAGCGCCAGGGAAATTAAAAGGGTTTCGGATCGCCTGTGATTGCCGTTCACCGATTAAATCTACCGCTCATCTGCATATGCACAGTTGATTTGTTGCGCAACAAAATGTTGCTAAACAAAAACGCGCACAAGTGGCGTATGAAGTATTCATAAAGCATCATCTTCCTTATTTCCCGACGTAGCCGGTGGGCTGCGGCGAGGATTCTTGGGGGTCGTTTCTGTATGAATAACAATGACACGAGTGCAACAAACGATTCGATGAACATAGACGCGTATTTCGAGTCGCTTATTATTGATGCGGTCGGGCAGGCTGATGTCCCGTTGCACGAGGCGCTGGTGCGCTCCAACGTGTACCGCACCATCAATGATTCATACGAGCGTGTGCTTGCGCAATTAGTTATATCTGGGAAACTTTTGTATGCCAACGGCGAGTACAGCATGGCGCCCGTAAAGGTCGAGGAGCCTGTAGAGCCCGCAGAACCCGAGGCTACTGAATGCGATACCGAAGAGTTTGAAGCCGCAGAGCTTGAAGCCGCGGAGGGCGCGGCCGTAGAGCCCGAAGCTGACGAGGCTGATATTGCAGGGCCCGAGGCCGCCGAAGTCGCAGCCGCGGGCCCTGAGGCAGTCGAGGTCGCAGCTGAAGAGCCCGAAGTGGTTGAGCCCGTGGCAGCCGAGCCGGATGCGCTCGAGTCCGCTGCGGCCGCCACGATGGAGCCTGAGGCCGTTGAGCCTGTTACCCCCGAGACCCCTGCGTCTACGGCTTGCGGCCCCATTTCGCTGCGTGCGGATTCGACCCTTGTGCAGCTGAAGGTTAATGAACACAGCTGGCCTACCCCCGGCGCCGTGGGCGTTTCGTATGACAAGAAGCCCGATGACGGCCTGTCGCTCATGGGGTACGAACTGCCAGCGGAGCCGGTCGCGGCTGCTGCCGAGCAGCGGGAGCCGGTGCAGGCGGAGCAGGAGCCGGTGCAACTCGAGCGCCCCGAGCTCACGTTGACCTCTGAGCCACAGCAGCTGGCCATTTCCTTCTCGGACAGCATCGAGGCTACGAAGGCCGTTGCCGAGCCCGACGTTGCTCCCGAGTCCAAGTCCGAGCCCGAGCAGCCTGCGCTTGAGCTCGAGTCCCCCGAGGACACCGTCGATAAACTCGAATGCCCTGAGTACTTGAGCGGCTGGGATGACCCGCGCTGCGTGTTCGACAGCGAGACCCAAGCTGCCTTTCTCGATAAGCAGAATATTCATGACGTGTTTGGCCTCGTGCGCGAGCTGGGCAAGGCCGATGACGCCAGCGTGCGCGCTGCCTTTGAAAAGCAGCTCAGCGCCCACGCCTTGCCGCTTTCTCCGCAGTATCGCGCGCAGGCGGCAGAACTTGGCAAGCTCTCGGGCAACGCGAAATTAACGTTTGATGTCTTTGGAAACTTGCGCAGCATCGGGCTCGACTACCATGCGTATTCGAATATCAAAGGCCCGATTACCGAAACGCTCAGCACGGTATATACGAGTGACGGCGCGCCCCTCTCGCTGTGGAACCTCGCGATTTCTCCGGCAATTCAGCGTAAATTGAAGTGGAACCTAAAAATCTACGACCTGCCCGAGCTGCTCACCTATAGCGCTTCCAAGCTGCGCTCGGGAGGTCTCGCTCCCGGTGAAGTGCACTCGATTGTCGACGCTCTGAAAAACTGGCCTGCGGGGAGTTTGCAGCTGGCGCGAATCAAGTATGAGATGGAGCTTGCCCGTCAAGCGGCAATAGGAGGCTGGTATCCGTCGGTCAATACGCCCGTTGAGCGCGCTATTGCGGTAAACCGTCTTGCCGACGAAGTCGTACTGCAGCTGCGAAAAGAGTGTCTGTCCGTAAGCGAGCCCTCGTTCCGCCTGCTTTTCTGCACCAGGTTGGCAGGCAAGCTTGCGGCGGGTTACAGCGAAAAGCATTCCGTCAAAGTGACGCTCACCGAGTTCAAAAACGAATATCCCGCCTTTAACGCGGCGGCAAAAACGTTTAAGCGTCTGAACTTTGAGCCGCCCCATGATCGGGAAGATATTGACGCGGCAGATGCAGGCTCTACCTGCACAGACGCTAACTCTGCGGATAACGTTATTGCACCGGCTGGCGATGCCCAGTCCCAGGCCGGCACAGCGGCGTCCTCGGGCGAGCCCAAGCAGCCGCCGGTGCAAGACCTTACGCTGGAACAGGCGCTCAAGCTGGTCATCGACCCGGACGTCGCGCAGTTCAATAGGTGGTTTGCGGACCTTGCGTATCAGGACCGTACCCTGATGGGCTATATGCTCATCGATGACAAGCCGGCCCGATGGATGGACAACCTCGGTAAGTCTGCGTGGAAAATCCGCGAGCTCTACAACGTGCTCATGGCGGGGCACCCAAAGTTCGACATCGATGCCTTCGGCCCGCTCTTCCGTACGTATAAGCTTTCCGCTGATGAGTTTTACGGCCTGACACACACCGTGCAACCGGCTTACCTCTACATGAAGCGTGTCTACGGGCAGGGAACTATCCCGCTTAAATACGCGGCGGTCGATAGGGACCTTGAGCTGTCCGTCTGCCGGGTGGTCCGTGCGTATTTGGCGGGCAAGGGAATCAAACATGCCGATGATGGGGTAGAGGGGAAGACCGCCCCTTCGGAGCAGCCTACCGCGCCGGCGCCCGAGCAGGCCTCGGCACCCAAGACGGCGGCAGCGCCCAAGCGCGAGCCCGCACCGGCACCCGCCCCAACTCCCACCCCGGCCCCGCAACAGCCGGCAAAGCCCTTCGCCGGCAAGATCGAAAACCTCACCAGCAAAGGCCCCATGTCCATCGAGGCGTGGCTTGCGTTGCTGCCCAGCGACGATGCCGACCTGCTGCGCTGGATCTTTAGCGACAAGCCCCTTATGGATTACCCCCACAAGCCCGCTGGCCTGGGGCAGCTTCGTCAGCGCCGTGCCGACCTGCTGGTCAACCGCCCGCACCTCGACGAGGACCGATTCGCCCCGCTGTACCAGCGCTACGACCTGACCGAGGACGCGTTTTGCAAGATCACGCAGGCGCCTCCGGTGGTCTTTGGCTACCTAAAAACCGTTAAGATCTCGAGCAAGTTTAGCCTGCGCCTTGCCGCAAACGACCGCACGCTGCCGCAGGAATGGCGCGAGAGGATAGCGCAGCTCAGCCGCAGACCTGCCACCGATACGCTGCGAACGCCCGTTGGCACCGAGGCAGGCAACGCGTCCCAGCTCGAGCAGATCGCACGCAACAAGATGGGCAACCTCTCCACGCGCAGCGTTGCGCTGCGTGCCTTTGCCGAGTCCGGAGCCGTCAAGGAATACCACAACCTCAAAGACCTCCGCAGCAGGTACCAGCTGTTTTTGGAAGACAACAAGTGCGGCTACAAACTGACGCTCGCGCTGCCCGCCGACGATGTCCGGTGCCTTAACGAGCTGCGCGGTACGCACATGTTCTTGGTGGCGCGCGCCAACAAGATCCGCTCCTACAAGGTCGACAGCCGCTTTACGTCCGAGCTGCGTCAGATTCTGACGCTTGCCGCGGGACGCAATATCGAGTGCGGCACAGGTCTTATCATGCGCGAAAACCAGGAGCTATGCGACCTGTACGACGTCCACGACGACGAGGAACTCTACGAGATCATCCGATCGTTTGTGCGTCCGGGTTCCGTCCCCGGTCTGGAGATGGGCGCGATGCCGCTGATCCGCCTGGGCAAAACGGACCGCAAAAACCAAATGCTCGGCGTGCTGCGCGATGCGGGCGCCGAGCTGTCGCGCGAGGACTTTGCCCAGCGGTACGCGGATGCATACTGCGTGGACACCAAGACGGTTCGCGGCAACTACCTGCGCGACATGAACGCGTATCTGCGCAACGGCCGCTACTCGTATGTCGACAGCGACCTTACGGCCGAGCAGCAGCAGTTCATCAAAGATATGGTGACCGACGACTACGTCTCGTTGCCGTACGTCGAGGCGAGTTTTGCCGCCAAGTTTGGCGCTACGACTGATCGACTTGTCAACGACCAGACGCTGGCGCCCCTTGGTCTGGAAATCTCGAGGGACCTCATCGTTAGGGAGGACGTGGACCTGCGTCGCTCGTTTACGAACCTGCTCATGTCGCGCGACAGCTTTGCCTACGGCTCTCCGGGTTTTGGTGACGAGGTAATCAACCATCCCGAATTTAGGAACGCCATTACGCCGCTGCTGCGCAACTTTACCTTTATCGAGTGCAACCGCGATTCGTTTATCTCGCTCAAGCGCCTGAGCGAGTCGACGGGCGTTCGCCGCATCGACCTGGGCAGTTACGCATGCTCCCTGTTTGCCCGAACCGAGCCCGGCGTGCCGTTTACTGTGACGAGTCTGCGCAAGCAGGGCTTTATGCACAAGCTCGACGCCGTGGTCGACGAATGCGGTTTTGACAACTCGTTTTACGACTCGATCGTTCTGTACGGCCTGGCCCAAGAGCAAATAAGGCGCACGCGCTTTAGCGGCGTCTACATGTTCTGCCGCAAGGAGGGGCCGTTTTCGTCGGGCGATGCGGTCGAGTACGTCGTGAGGCAAAAAGGTTCCATCGAGGTGGGCGACCTGATCGATGTCTTCCAAGACGAATACGGCGTCGCGATTACCGCGCCCGATATTAGCAGGGCGGTCCAGGACAAGGGCCTGTTCTACAACGAGGACCTGGACATGGTCATGCTCAACAAGCGAATGAATGCGGTCTATCTGCAAAGGCTGCTCAGTAACAACAACCATTAGGAGGAAACCAACATGAACCTGCTCGAGATGATCGACGACGGCGTCAACATTAAGCCGACCGGCGCCAACCACAAGATCGTGATCGACGGCAAGCCCGAGATGTATCCCGTCTACAGCATTAAGCTCGACTATCTGCGCTATAACGTGCAAAACGACCGTATCGCCTCGTGGATCAGCCGCTACAAGGCCGAGCACGGCGAGAGCGCGTTTAACGAGCTGGACGTTGCGGCCTGCAACGATATCATCGAGGGCTTTATCGTCGATAGCAACAAGGACGCCATCGACAAGACGCAGCGCAGCATTGCCTTGCGCTCGCAGGAGCGTCCCGGCGTGGTGCTGGCCGACGGCTTGATCGTCGACGGCAACCGCCGTTTTACCTGCCTGCGCCGTCTTGCCGCCAACAACCCTAGCTTTGGATGGTTCGAGGCTGTCATCCTTCCCGAGAGCCTGGGCAACGACTCCAAGAAGATCAAGATGCTGGAGCTTTCGATCCAGCATGGCGAGGAGGAGAAGGTCGGCTACGATCCCGTCGACCGTCTGGTGGGCATCTACAACGACATCATCAGCTCCAACCTGCTCTCGAAGGAGGAGTACGCCCAGTGCATTGGCGTTGAGCCCAAGGAGCTCGAGAAAGAGATTATCAAAGCCAGGTATATGAACGAGTTTTTGGAGTTTGCCAACGCCAAGGACCAGTTCCATCTGGCGCGCGAGCTCAAGGTCGCCGGCGTTATCAACGAGCTGCAGGGTGTCCTTAAAAAGTGCAAGAGCGACGATCAGGAAGAGGATGTTAAGAACATCGTCTTCGCCAACATGATTACCGAGCCGCAGGGCGACATCGTGCGCTTTGTCCGCAAGATCAAGCCGATTCTGGAGGGCCCCGATGCCGACCGCTTTATCGAGCGCGAAAACGAGCTCGCGTTTGAGGTTGCCGAGCGCCTGAAGAACAAGGAGGTCGTGACCTCGACCGACATCGCCGAGATTCGCGACGATGTTCATCTGGCGACGGCCTTTCGCGAGGTTATGGAGTCGGCCGACAACGCGACCAAGATGACGAAGGCCCTCAAGTCACCCTCGCTCTCGATCACCCGCGCCATCAAGGACCTCGACCAGGTTGAGGAGTCCACCTTTGGCCTACTGCCCGCGGACGAGATCGCCAATATCGCTGCCGAGATTGCCAAGCTCGAGTCCAGGGTGCATATGATCAAGGACAAGATTTCGTACCGGATGGGCGGCGAGGAAGCCTAAATGAAGCTGCGCCTCTCGTATAGCGACGGTATTTCGGTCGTGCCGCTCGACTTGACGGTTGAGCAGCTGCGCCGCGAGCCGGTCTGGAAGATTCGGCTTTCGGCGCTGCGCCGCTATGCGCCGAGCTATCGAGAGGTGGACGTGCTCTTTTCGCTGGCGATTGACGACCCGGGCGCCAAACGCGTTGTCGAGCTGCTGCAACAGGCGGCAAACTTTGGCGTCGAGTGCGAAATCGACCCAGACTTGCTGCGGGGCCTTACGGCGCGTGAGGACTATCTGCGCGAGAAGGCACGCGTGGGCCTGCTGATCAAGGCACACGACGCGTCGGTGGCCGATCGCTTTGATGAATTCTGCCGCGCCGAGGATACCCTGATGCATCGCCCGCTCAAGGACCGTCAGCTGTGGGACGCGTTCTTTATGAGCGCCATGGGCCGCTGCGCCAACTTTTCCGTTCCCGGTTCGGGCAAGACGGCGTCGGTCCTGGGCACCTTTGCGTACCTGCACGAGCGCGACCTGGTCGATCGCATCATCGTGCTTTCGCCCAAAAATGCCTTTGGCTCGTGGCGCGACGAGTGGGCAGCTTGCTTTGGGACCGACCGCCCGCTGCGCTCGCTGTGCTTTCACGACCCGGAGTTTCGCGGCCGTTCCACGCGCGACAAATGCAGCACCCTGCTGTTTGACTACAAGCGCTACGACATGATCTTGCTCAACTACGAGTCGGTCGCGCTGGGAGAGGCAGCTGCGCGCATTGCGGCGGACCGCGCCCTGGTGGTGTTTGACGAGGTACACAAGGTGAAGCGCGTGGGCGGCAAGCGTGCGGCGAGCGCGGTGCAGATCGCCGCGGCGGCGCCGTATTTTATCGCGCTCACCGGTACGCCGATTCCCAACTCGTTCGAGGATCTGTACAACCTGCTCCACTGCCTGTGGCCGCGCGACTACAACTGGTACTTTGGCATGAGCGCCAACGCGCTTAAGTCGACGGGCACGGACGATGTCGAGCGTATCAACGAGTCCATCGCACCGTTCTTCTGCCGCACGAACAAGCACCAGCTGGGCGTGCCCCAAGCCAACGAGGACCATCTGGTGGATGTACCGGTGGACCGCTGGGAGCAGCAACTATTCCAAAAGGTGCTGCACGCGCTCTCGGGCGAGCCGTTCGAGATGATCATTCGCCTGCTGCAGCTTTCGTCCGACCCGCGCATGCTGGCCGAGGACCTGAGCGCCGGCGACTACGCCGACCTATTTGACGGCGAGGTGCTGGCAGGGGCGGGCAAGGCGCTGGAAGGCCTGCAGGTGGATGACCGGCCCACAGCCAAGATGGTCGCCTGCCTGGATCTGGTCGAATCGCTGGTGGCCCAGGGCAAGTCGGTCATCGTATGGTGCATCTTTAAGCACAGCATTCGCAACGTGGTGCACGAGCTGCACGGGCGCGGCATTACGGCCCGCTCCATTAGCGGGTCGACCGACATGCCCACGCGCGCTCGCGTGATTGATTCGTTTAAGGCGGGGGAGACGAGCGTGCTGGTCACCAACCCGCACACGCTGGCCGAGTCGGTCTCGCTCCACGGCGTGTGCCATGACGCCGTCTACTTTGAGTGCAGCTACAACCTGGTACATCTGCTGCAGTCCAAGGACCGCATCCACCGCCTGGGCCTGCCGCAGGAGCAGTACACGCAGTACCACTACCTGCGCGCCGTGTACGAGCGCCGCGACGGGCCGTGGTCGCTCGACCGCAATATCTACGAGCGGCTGCGGTACAAGGAGAAGGTCATGCTCGACTCGATCGACCGCGGCACGCTGGAGCCCGGCTATACCGACGAACGCGATCTGGAACTGGTGTTTAAAGGCCTGTTTGACAAAGAGCCCGGGCGGGATATTCCGACCGATGGGGCCAACGCGAACGATACGCAAGAACCCGAGGAGATGTAAACGATGCAGAAAGCCTTTCCCATCTTTGTCATGGAGCTGTTTTGCGACGGCTGGCTGTTTTTGACACATTCCGATGTGACGTGGGATGGGTCGGCGCATGCCGTTAAGCGCGTTCGCATCAACGCCGACAAAAGCGAGTGGCTCCTAAGCCATGCGCGCGAGCATTTTACGGACGTTCCGAGCAACATCGATTTGTGCCAGTATGTCGGCACCACGCTCGCGGAGCTCGAGAAGCATACCGAGCTTGTCGTTCCCCGCGACGATGTGTCGCCCCGTCTGCAGCTGCTGTTCGAGGGCGACCTGACGCCCATTACGCTGGTGCAGCTCATGTGCGTGGGCGACTGGCTTACGATGCGGCAGGGCGACGAGGGCGAGATTCGCGTTACCTATGACGAGCGCCTGGCACAGCAGATCTCCGGGTTTGGCTTTCTTATGCGGCGCTTTCGCGCGGTGCTTTGCTCGCAGAGCGCGATGCTGGGCAACAGCGTGATCGCCACCGTGCTCGAGGCAACGCCGGCAACAGAGCCGGGCATCTGCGCGTTTTTGGAGATGGAAGATTCGGCGACGGTTGAGCCGGAGCCTGAGGCGGCACCCGAGCCCGAACCCGAGCCCGAACCTGCCCCCGCGCACCTGACGACGGAGCAGGAAAAGATGCGCATCGCAAGGGAGGTAAAGGCCGCGCGCGACAAAATGGAAGAGCTCGACAAGGCACGCAATGCTTTGCTCAATCAGCTGCTTATCCTGCGCCATAAGCATGAGAAGCTTTCCAGTCAGCGTGGTTGGAGGACGATAGTAGATATGGAAGAAATTGCCCGACAGGTCAAAGACCTCAGCGGACAGGTGGATCAGCTCGACAAGCAGCTCAGCGACGCGCGTCTAGCCTACGCCGAGACCCGCGCAGCGTCGCTGCAGGCGCTCAAGGAGTTGGGGCGGTAGGGAAGCCCCCACGAGCTCATAAGCATTCTCTATGTCTAGGAAAGGTGCCAGGACGAACATGAAAATGGAAGAGCTTAAAGCCACGGTTATAAATGTGCTTTCGAGTATCGATGGCATCTGCACGCTCGATGCAATTCTTTGATGCGCTGAATGATACGTTGCTCGATTTAGGCCTAGATGATTACGTGTGTCAGTCGATCATGATGCAAGGTTATGTGGGGGGTCGTATTAAACGTACGTCCATCGGTGAAGCCATGCTGTTCTGTAAGATGGCGGGATCGTTTAGTACGGCAGGATTGGTTGACACGCTTGTTCATGAGCGCGGGGCCATGTCGGTCACTCAGATGGCGGAGCTGCTGTACGAGCTCTATGGCGTCTCAATTAAAAAACCGGTCATACGTACGCAGGTTAAGCAGGTGAACATTCGGTTGGATCGGGAGCACGATATGCTGTATCCGGAGTAAGAGCTGTCAGGCTGTACCGTATAATTCGTCTATATTGCATATCGAATTATGCGCACGGCGATGAGTGGGGGCAAAGATTATTGGCGCATTTTTAGCGCAGCCCTCTCTAACACATCGCAAGCGTGGGCGTGATTAATAATCTGCGAAGAGGAGTCAATGGCACGTGGAAACTGCCGAGCATAAAAAACTGGGCGAAAGCTTCCTGGAAGGCTTTGAGCAGCGTTACTCCAGACATATCCTGGAGACGCTTCTGTGCGACCGCACAACGGGTCGTAATATCATCTGGGCGGACAACGAATACGAAGCTCTGGGCGACGGCTACATGGGCGAAGACGAGATTACCGTCGAGAAAATCACGGGTCCAAACGTTACTGTCATTAGGCCCCGCATTGCGAAGGCCGTTGAACAGCAATCGTTGCGTACTAAGAGTCGCGCCGAAGTATTCTCGCCGGCATGGCTGTGCAATCAGATGAACAATGACCTGGATGAGGTGTGGTTCGGCCGACGCGATGTCTTTAATACCGAGACCGTTGCGGAAGACGGCGCCAAGACATGGGCGACCACTGATGAGCCGATTGCGTTCCCCAAGTCGAAGGGGCGCGGTTGGCATGCCTACGTGGAGGCTCCGCGGCTCGAGATTACGTGCGGCGAGGCGCCGTTTGTGTGCTCGCGCTACGATGCCGTTACGGGCGATGGGCTGCCCGTGTTCGAGCGCGTGGGATTTTTAGACCGCAAGCTGCGCATCGTGACCGAGAAGACCAAGACCCGCGGGGAATGGGTGCGCCGGGCCCTCGATGCGCTGCGTGCGACATACGGCTTTGAGTATCAGGGCGACAATCTGCTCATTGCGCGCATCAACGTGCTCGAGACGTTTGCCGAACATCTCCGCGACCGCTGGGAGTCGGATCCCGAACCCGACGAGCTGGAGCAGGCTGCGTGGATCGTATCCTGGAACTTTTGGCAGATGGATGGCTTCACCGATACCGTGCCCACCAACAAGATGGACGTGGAAGTGGTTTCGACGCTCGGAACGCTTGAAGAGCCGGAGCCAGTGCAGCCGTCCTTGTTTGATTTGTTCGATGACGTGTTCCCCGACGAGACAACCCAAAAGACCAAGGAAGAGGAGCCGAAGGAAACGGTTCCCCTCTGCGTGATATACGACTGGCAGAACGGCGAACCCTTCGAGTTCGCCACATTGAAAGGCAAGGCAGTAGCTATGGGAAAGAAGTTCTATGCGGTGATTGGTAACCCCCCCGTATCAGGAAAGTAGAGATACGACGAAGGACATGCCTGTCTATAACGCTTTTATGGACGCGGCGTATGGTGTTGGCGAACGAGTTGAGTTAATTACTCCTGCCCGCTTCTTATTTAACGCTGGTGCTACGCCTAAACCGTGGAATAGGAAAATGCTCGAAGATAGACACTTCAAGGTTCTAAGCTATCAACCGGATAGTTCGGCGGTGTTCAGCGGCACAAGTATCAAGGGGGGGGGTTGCTGTTCATTATCGCGATGAAAATGAAATACACGAGCCGATTGGCACGTTCACCTCATATCCAGAGCTGAACTCCATTGCACAAAAGATACGTGGGTATTGCTTCAGTGATTTTGGGCAGATAATGTACCCATACTCAACGTACACATTGTCCGAAAAGCTCTGGGATGACTTTCCCGAAAAAAAGAGTGAAGTTGAGTATATTGCTAGACATCGTAATGACCTAACGAAAGAGCAGAAGCAGGGCAAGCTGAGCAATCTGCGAATCATTACTACAAACATCTTCGATCTGCTTTCCGAGCGCTATTGGGGAGAGGATCTTTTCTTTGATGAAAAACCTGACAATGGGGCTTATGTGTGTCTGCTTGGCAGGCAAAACAACGAGCGCCGCTTCAAATACATCAAATCGTGTTATATCGATCTTGGCGGGAATTATGACAAATGGAAAGTAGTAATTCCTAAATCCAATGGTTCTGGTGCCATTGGCGAGGTGCTGTCGACACCCCTAATCGGGGAACCCCTAATCGGGGAACCCCTAATCGGGTATACACAATCATTCCTTGGTATAGGAGCCTTTAATACCGAGGAAGAGGCTCAGAATTGCATGAAATATGTCAAATCAAAGTTTGCCCGTGCGCTACTCGGAATTCTGAAAATCACTCAGGATAATCCTCCCGAGAAATGGAAATTTGTCCCTCTTCAGGACTTCACGGCTAACTCCGACATTGACTGGTCGCAGCCCGTGGCCGATATCGACCGTCAGCTCTATGCGAAGTACGGCCTCGACGACGATGAAATCTCCTTCATCGAATCCCATGTGAAGGAGATGGACTAACCATGGCAAGCATCGACATCTCCCGGATCATCGAGACCACCGCGCCCGCGGTGCCGCAGATCTACGCCTACACCACGCCCGAGATCGCCCGCCACAACGGTTGGACCAAGATCGGCTACACCGAGCAGGACGTGCGCGAGCGCATCAAGCAGCAGACGCACACCGCCGACGTGCAGTGGCATCTAGAGTGGAGCGGCAACGCCACATGGGAGCAGATCGCGTCGAAAATGTTGGTGTAAGGGTGACACCCTAGCGCCCGTTTAACGAAA
>CAVCRP010000037.1:0-27908 GCA_963604655.1 uncultured Ruminococcus sp. | reverse complement strand
TCTCGGAAGGCACGTGCAGACCTTTCGTCATGGCCTCCTACCTTTCTTTCGGGCCTTACTGGCCGAATGTATCAGCGCCCCTCCGTATGGGACGCTGCTTGCTGACAGCTCTAGTTATATCCAAAAACCACCCGCAATTCCACCTCGCCCCCGAACGGTCAACAAAGTGCGATGAACGGTATATCGCATATGATTCCCCCATGATGTACTTCGGTTCTCTAAAGTAGGTTTTCAAAGGTAAACGTTCTTTTTTCAGAAGAATCAAGCCGGATTGCATAAATAACTTCGCGTTTACGAACTGCATAGCGAAAACGGTTTTCTGCATATATATAACGCTTGTCTACGATTCGATTTGGATTCGATTATATTCAGCTTGCAATCATTCTTATTCATATATTCTCACCAGTTGAGTGTGGATATAAATTGCTTTCAAAACAAGGCGGGCAGTTAGTTACATGCCTTGACAGCGTAAGAAGTAGGTAAAGATACCGTTCACGCGATACGTCCGTGCCACAAGTCGACTAAATTGAGACAATAGTGATTAGTGTTAGGCTACCGTCCCCTGTGGGGACTGAACGGACAGATGCATATGCCGAGCAAAATCGAAAAGAAGCAAGCCGCCGCAAAGCTGCGCAAGCCGCCGCGCGACTTCTCGTACACGCAGAATCGAGAGCTCAGCTGGCTACGCTTTGACAACCGCGTGCTCGATGAGGCTTTCGATGAGTCCGTGCCGCTGTTCGAGCGCCTAAAGTTCGTCTCGATCTTCGAGTCCAACCTCGACGAGTTCCTTATGGTCCGCGTGGGCGGCCTGTCCGACCTGGCGGAGCTCAAAAAGCAACCCGTCGACAACAAGAGTAATATGACTGCCTCTGAGCAGGTCGAAGCCGTCGTGGCGGAGCTGCCCGAGCTCCTCGACCGCTGGGAGTCCATTTTCAAGAGCATCGAGGGCAAGCTCGACACCCTGGGCGTCCACCGCGCGCGCGTCGATTCGCTTACGCCCGAGGAGCGCACCTTTGTCACCCGCTACTTCCAGGCCTACGTGTCGCCGGTCATCTCGCCGCTGGTGATTGACCCGCGTCACCCCTTCCCCAACCTGCGTAACGGCGCTCTCTACCTGGCTTGCGGCCTGGACGGCGTCACCGACGAGGAAAGCCTGCTGGGCCTCATCGAGATTCCCGCCTCGATGAACCGCGTGGTCGAGATCCCCTCGCCCACCGGCACCTACTCCTACATCTTGCTCGAAGACGTCATCCTCGCCTGCCTGGACAGCTGCTTTGGCTCCTATAAGCCGCTCGACCGCGCGCTCATCCGCGTCACCCGCAACGCCGACATCGATCCGGACGGCGAGGGCGTCGAGGAGGAAGAGGACTACCGCCAGCACATGAAGCGCATCCTCAAGAAGCGCCTGCGCCTGCAGCCGGTAGTGCTCGCCGTCTCGGGCTCGCTCGAGAAGCAAACGCTCAAGACCATCCGCAAGGCACTCGAGCTTTCGCGCCGCTCGGTCTTTACCTGCGATATTCCGCTCAACCTGGGCTATGTCTTTGGCATTGAGGGCAAGATTCCCGAGCACCTGCGCAACGAGCTGCTCTTTACGCCGTTTAAACCACAGCCCAACCCCACCATCGACATGAACCGCTCCATCCGCGAGCAGGTGTTGCAGCACGACAAGCTGCTCTTTTATCCCTATGAGGCCATGAACCCGTTTTTGGACCTGGTGCACGAGGCGGCCTACGACCCCGAGTGCATCTCGCTGCGCATCACGCTCTACCGCGTGGCTAAGCAGAGCCGCCTGTGCGAGTCGCTGATCGACGCCGCCGAGAACGGCAAAGAGGTCACGGTGCTTATGGAGCTCCGCGCCCGCTTCGACGAGCAGAACAACATCGAGTGGGCCGAGCGCCTGGAAGAGGCCGGCTGCACTGTCATCTACGGCTCCGAGGGCTTTAAGTGCCACTCCAAGATCTGCCAGCTCACCTATCGCGAGGGCATGGCGCTTACACGCCTGACGCTTTTGGGCACCGGCAACTTTAACGAAAAGACGGCCAAGCTCTACAGCGACTTTATGCTCATGACCGCCCATCCCGGCATCGGTGAGGACGCCAACCTGTTCTTCCGCAACCTGTCGCTGGGCAATCTGCGCGGCGATTACCGCTTCCTGGGCGTGGCGCCCGTAGGCCTCAAGCCGCTCATCATGCGCGGCCTGGACCGCGAGATCCAGCGCGCCCTTGCTGGCGAGCCCGCCCGTGTGTTCTTTAAGCTCAACTCGCTCACCGACCGCGAGGTTATCGACAAGATCGCCGAGGCATCGTGCGCAGGAGTCCGCGTGGACATGATCATCCGCGGCATCTCGTGCCTCAAGCCCAGCGTTCCGGGCAAGACCGAGAACGTGCACGTCCGCTCCATCGTCGGACGCTTTTTGGAGCACGCCCGCGTGTACGCCTTTGGCGTGGACTCGGACATGATCTACCTGAGCTCGGCAGACATGATGACGCGCAACACCGAGCACCGCGTGGAAATCGCTTTCCCCGTGCTCGACCCCACCTGTCGCGCCCTGGTGCACGAGTACATGGGCATGCAGCTGCGCGACAACGTGAAGGCCCGCAGCCTGACGAGCGACGGCACCTGGGTTCCTGTGGAGCGCAAGGAAGGCGAGAAGCCCTTCAACTCGCAGGAAGCCCTGCTGGAGCGCGCGTATCGTAATGCCGAGACCGCCGCGCAGCAGCGTGCACAGGAAAAGGAACGTGTGGCCGAGGAGGCTATTCAGGCTGGGCACGAAGCAGTTATCGAGCCTGCTTCCGAGCCGGAAGCGGCCGTCGCCTCCCCCGCGGCAGAGCCCGAGCCCGTTGCTGAGCCGCAGACTACGGTGGAAGCTGTGCCGGAGCCCGAACCCGCTCCTGCCCCCGAGCCGCAGCCAGCAGCGCCCGAGGTCCAGAAGGTCCAGGCGACGGTTATTGAGCCCGCGTCCGAGCCCGCACCTCAGCCCGAGCCGCAGGCCGCTAAGCCAGCGCCCGAGACGAGTGCCCGTCGCGAGAAGCCCGCTGGCAAGACCAAGGCCATTGAGCGCCATCGCCCCGGTCGCGTGCGCATGGGTCTGGGCCTGATCGGTCTAGGCCTTAAGACGCTCATTACCGGCAAGACCAAATAGACGTTTGTAGAAGCGCCCCGCATTTGAGGAAAGCCTCGGATGCGGGGCGCTTTTCCCTGCTACCATGGTGCGGACAGCAACGCGAATGACAGGCAGGAATATGAAGCTCACCATAGAATCGATGATGTACGGCGCCGACGGGCTGGCGCACGCCGACAACGGCAAGGCCGTCTTTGTCCAGGGCGCCGTGGCAGGCGACACCGTCGAGGCCGAGATCGTGCAGAACGGCAAATCGTTTATGCGCGCCCGCACCACCGAGATTCTGGAGCCGAGCCCCGATCGCATCCAGCCTCCCTGCCCCTTCGTGGGTATTTGCGGTGGCTGCTCGTGGGGCAATCTCTCGCGCACCGCGCAGCTTGCCGCCAAGGAGCAAAACCTGCGCTCCACGCTCGAGCGCATCGGCAAGTTCAGCCCCGATCAGGTCGATGAGCTGGTGCAACCTATCCGTCACACCAAGGACGACTGGGGCTACCGCAATAAAATCGAGCTCGAGCCGACCGTTGTCAACGGTCGCGTGCGTCTTGGCATGCACGGCGTCGATCCCAGCAAGATCGTGACCGTCGATTCGTGCCCGTTGTTCGACAAACGCTTCCCCAAGGCACTCAAATCGGTCGTCGGCGCGCTCAATTATCTGAGCGGTAGCCACGACTTGGGCCTTGAGCGCGTGGGCATTCGCGCCTCGCGCCGCACCAAGGCGCTCGAGGTCGCTCTCTGGACGCCCACGGGCTCTTTCCCGCGCTCGCAGGTCTCCCGCGTGCTGGCAGACGCCGCTCATCCCACGAGCATCGTGCGCGTGATGAGCAAGGGCGAGAAGAAAGCCCGCCGCGTTTCCAAGGTCGAGATGCTCGCCGGCGAGGGCTCGTGGACCGAGAATATCGCTGACGGCCAAATGCGCCTTTCGGCCCCGTCGTTCTTCCAGGTCAACACCAAGGGCGCCGAAATTCTGATCGAACTTGTCATGGAAGCGCTCGACCCGCAGGAAGACGAACTGGCCGTGGACCTGTACTGCGGTGCCGGCACCTTTACCCTGCCGCTCGCCCGCCGCTGCGATTTTATCTCCGCCGTCGAGGCCTATGGCCCCGCCGTGCGCGACCTGCGCCGTAACCTGGAAATCAACAAGCTCGATAATGTCGATGTCATTGGCGGCGACGCGGTGCGCGAGTTCCCCGACCAGGATGCCGACGTTTTGGTGGTCGACCCACCGCGCGCGGGCCTCGCCCCCGAAGCCATCGACCTTATCGCCAGCACGAGCGCCCGCGATGTCGCCTACGTGAGCTGCGACCCTGCCACCCTGGCGCGCGACCTCAAGCGCTTTGTCGAGGAAGGCACCTTCTCCCCCATCAAGATCACGCCGGTCGACCTGTTCCCGCAGACCTTCCACTGCGAAACCGTCGTCCACCTCAAGCGCAACTAGCCACTTAACCATTGCCCGGAAAAATCATTCGGCGATTGAGCGTGGCAAGCGGGCGCGTTCGGGGTATAAGACGTCTAATTGTATGCCGCCTTACGAAAGGAATCCTCATGCCCAGCGTTGCCGTTCTCGCCGCCGATGGCTTTGAAACTATTGAATGCTTGACCATGGTCGATGTCATGCGTCGCGGCGGCGTGCGTGCCACGCTCGTCTCTATCATGCCCACGCGTGAGGTCGTGAGCTCGCTGCAGATCCCCGTGACCTGCGATGCGCTCTTTGATGAGATCAACTTTGACGAGTACGACTGCGTTGTGCTGCCTGGCGGTCTGCCCGGCGCTACCAATCTGCGCGCCGATCAGCGCGTCTGCGACGTGGTCTGCGAGTTCGCCGCGACCAAGCACGTTGCCGCCATCTGCGCCGCCCCGTTTATCTTGGGCGAGCTCGACCTGCTCGAGGGGCGCCACGCCACGTGCTTCCCCGGCTTTGAGAAGAGCTTCCCCGAGGGCACCTATACCGGCGAGAAGGTCACGCAGGACGGCAACATCATCACCGCCAGCGGCATGGCGCAGTCACTCCCCTTTGCGCTTGAGCTGCTTCGCACGCTCGCCGGCGACAAGGCTGTCGAGAAGGTTGCCGAGGGCATCCAGCTATGATTTTGGCTTCGCAATCGCCGCGCCGCATCGAGCTTATGCGCGAGGCGGGCTATGACATCCGCATCATCCCTGCCGATATCGATGAAACGCCGTTTGACGACGAGGCGCCGCTTACGCTTGCCGAGCGCCTGGCACGCGCTAAGGCCGCTGCCGTTGCCGCCGAGCACGCCGAGCCCAACGAGCTGACCGTCGCCGCCGACACGATCGTCACCTTCGACGGCAAGATCTTGGGTAAGCCGGCAAACGAGGACGAAGCACACACTATGCTCCGTGAGCTTTCGGGCCGCACGCACCAGGTCGCGACCGGCGTCTGCATCGTTAAGGCAGGCGACACAGCCGCCCCGCATGCCGCCGAGAGCCTATCCTTTGTCGATGTGACCGACGTGACGTTCTATGAGCTCACTGACGAGCAGATCGAGCGCTACGTCGCCTCGGGCGAACCCATGGATAAGGCCGGTGCCTACGGTATTCAGGGTGTCGGCGGACGCATGCTCGTGCACGATATTTCGGGCGACTTCTACAACGTGGTGGGTCTACCCATCGCACGCGTCGCACGCGCGATTCAAAAACTCTCGTAATTGCATCTGGCGCTGGGTATCCCCCAGCGCCTACAATTTTGGCGTACCATACGGATCCCGACCGGGCATAAGGCGCGGCGGAAAACCGATAGGAGAAAACATGGACACACTGCTTGAAGCCATTGACGTTTGCGATGTCGATGGCTTTTGCTTTGGCAACTATACGGACGAGGAGGCCGGCACCGGTTGCACCGTAATCGTGGCAGCCGAAGGCGCCACCGGCGGTGTCGACGTTCGCGGCGGTGCCCCGGCATCGCGCGAAACCGACCTGCTGCGCCCCGAGAACACCGTCGACAAGGTTCACGCCGTCTGCCTCTCGGGCGGATCGGCCTTTGGCCTCGAGGCCGCAAGCGGTGTTGCCCGCGAGCTCGAGAGCCGCGGCATCGGCCTGCCCGTCGGCCCCACGCAGGTGCCCATCGTATGCTCCAGCTGCATCTTCGACCTTGCCTACGGCGACCCCACGGTTCGTCCCGACATCGATGCCGGCATCGCCGCCGTACGCGAGGCGCTCGATAACACCCCCACCACCCTTGAGCAGGGCAACGTAGGCGCCGGCACCGGCGCCACGGTAGGCAAGCTCATGGGTCCTGCCACCTGCATGAAGGCCGGCCTTGGCGCCGCCGCCGTGGCACTCGGTCCCGTCAAGGTGGGTGCCGTGGTCTCGGTCAACGCCTGCGGCAACGTCGTTGACCCCCTCACCGGCGAGTGGGTCGCCGGCATGCGAGCCGCAGCCGATAGCGACCAGATCGTCGACATGGAGCTCGCGGCCTTTGCCGCCGCCGGCTCCATGCAAATGCCGCTCGACCGCACCAACACCACCATCAGCTGCATCGTCACTAACGTGAAGCTCACCAAGGCCCAGGCCACCAAGGTCTCCCAGATGGCAGCGGACGCCTACGCACACGCCATCCGTCCCACGCACACCACGAACGACGGCGACACCATCTACACCCTCGCCAGCGGCAAACTGGGCACCCAGGCAAGCGCCGCCGTACCCCTCGATCTGCTGGGCATGCTCGCCGTAAGGGCCCTACAGACCGCCATCGTAAACGGAGCCAAAACCGCCAAAACCTCCCACGGCATCCCCGGCGCCGCGATGTAAACTGGCTCGTCCGGTTGCCCGGTGGGGCTTGGTTATGTTTGCTGCTCTACAGTCCTAGCTCGCACGAAGAGCACATTAAGTGCTCTTCGGCTCGTGCGGAACTCGCGACAAACATAACCAAGCCCCACCGGGCAACCTACCAACCAGCTTCTTTTCAGCCCAGGCCCCTGTGTACCGCGCGTCGAAGATCTTCAAATTCAAACTGTCTGACAATCGATTCTTATAGCAAAGGCCCCTTGGCCTTTAGTTTGATACAAGTTCCGCACGAGCCGGAAAGCACTTAATGTGCTTTCCGTGCGAGCAGGACTGTTCGCAGTAGCAAACTAAAGGCCAAGGGGCCCAGTCAACCTATCAGCAGCGATTACTCAACAGCTAGTTGAATTTGAAGATCTTTGAGGCAAGACGGTATAGGCCGAGTGTGGTTTTGTCTCCGGCCCGTCCGTGCAGATTGGTAAAGAAGCCCACCACGCCGTAGCGAGCGCGACGATACATGCGCTCGTCGTAGGCCTTCAGATCATTCCACAGCGTCTTCAGGCGCTCATCGGCGCATTCTTCCTCGGAAAGCTTGGTGAGCACCGAGCAGATCGCCATCATCATGGTGAAGTAGCCCATCATGTACGAGCGCAGGCGCGAAGACTCAACATCGCTGTACAGATGGAACGACTCCATCATGATGCGCGTAACGCGGAACTGCTGGTCCAGGCGCTTGACCATCGTAGCCTCGTTGACGCTCTGGCCCTCACGGCCAATGAAGTAGCGGTAGAGGTCGATGTCGGCGTAGTACATGGTCTTGCAGCGCGGCAGCGGCACGTATGCGTAGATGTTATCCACGTAGAAGGTGTGCGGCGGCATAGGCAGGTTGGACTCGCGCAGCACGTCCGTGCGATAGCACAGACTGTGCATAAGCAGATTCTGGTCCAGACGGAAGTGCCCGATCTGATCCCAGGTGAAAATCTTTTTACGCGGCAGGGCAAACTTGTAGCCAATAGCGGTATGCGTGCCCTCGTAGACCTTCTCGTACACGTAGTTGGAGATAAACAGGTCGACGCGCTGGTCGCGCTCCTCGAAGCCGCGCAGGATCGACAGCATGGTCGAAAGGGCCGCGCCGTCGAGCCAGTCGTCGGAGTCTACGACCTTGTAGTACGTACCCTGCGCCTCGCGCAGACCCGAAAGGACGGCGATACCGTGGCCGCCGTTCTCCTGGTGTACCGCGTGGATGATACCGGGATAACGGGCCTCCCACTCGTCGGCCTTGGCGGCCGTCTCGTCCTTGGAGCCGTCGTCGACCACGATAATCTCGATATCGGTGGCGTAATTGCTCCCCTCCAGGATGGAGGTGATGCAATGGTCCATGTCCTTGGCGGCGTTATACGAGGGAATACCGAATGTTATGACTTTATGCATGGCAGGCGATAATCTCATCCGAAAGATCGAGGGCGGAATTGGTCACGGCGTCCATATCGTAGTAACGATACTCGGCCAGGCGACCCACCGGGTGGAAGTTCGTCAGGTTCTGGACGCGCTCAAGATAGCGCTCGTAGAGCTCGCGGTTCTCGGGCTCAAGAATGGCGTAGTACGGCGTCTCGCCCGAGCCGGGCGTATAGGCCTTGGAGTATTCCTTCATGATGGTGGTCTTGCCGGGCAGGACCTGACCGGTCATGTTCTTGAACTCGGTAATGCGCGTGTAGTCCTCGCTCGTGGTGTAGTTGACGGTGCCCACGGGTTGGAACTGATCCATATCGAGCGTCTCGAACTTCATGTCGAGCGTACGGTACGGCAGAGCGCCCAAGTCTAGATTAAACAGCTCATCGAGCGGGCCAGTGTAGACGATCTCGCCGCCATAGACCTTACCGTCGACCTTGACGGTGGTCTCGTCAATCTCGAACAAATCGCGAGCGTCCACGTCGCAGAACACGTCGATCAAGTCATGATCGAGCATATGCTCGAACAGCGCGGTGTAGCCGTCCTGCGGCATACCCTGGAAGGGGGCCTGCGGGAAGTAGCGATCGTCATCGCCCACAAAGACGGGGACGCGACCAGTGATCGAGGGATCGATCTGGTCGGGCGTCTGACCCCACTGCTTCATGGTGTAATGCAAAAAGACGTTCTCGTAGACGTAATCGGCGACCTCGGCAAGATCCGGGTCGTTCTTCTTGCGCAGCTCCATGATGGGCACCTTGACGTCCTTGCCAAAGGTCTCCACAAGCTTCTGATACAGCTCCTCGCCGCGCTCATCGCCAAAAGCAAGCTTGAGGCTCGCGTGGTTGAAGGGCACGGGCATAAGGGTGCCGTTGATGTTGGCAAGCACCTTGTGCTGATAGTCCGTCCACTTGGTAAAGCGCGACAGGAAATTGTGCACGCGCTCGTTAAAGGTGTGGTAAATGTGCGGACCGTACTCGTGGATCAGGATTCCAGCCTCGTCAGCGCAGTCGTAGGCATTGCCCGCAATGTGGCTACGACGCTCCAGAACGGCAACGCGATAGCCGATAGTCTCGGCAAGACGGCGGGCACAAACGGCACCAGCGTACCCGGCACCGACAACGATCATGTCGTACGCACCGGCATTAAAGCCTTCAGGCAGGCCTGAGGTAATCTGCATCGATACTCCTTGTCAAAAGCCACACGCTTTTTAACTGGGCTTTTTCTCGAACATACGTCGAGACATATTTATCAGAGCGATTATAGCGCTAATGCGTCCTATAATGAGCTTGCCACACAAGGAAAGCTCAAGCACCGCGGCGAACATAATTGAAAGGTAAACCCGCTAGCAGCGGGTTTATTCGTGAACAGCCGGGTGCCTGGAGCTTAGCGAAACGCTTGTAAGGAGTAACATGAGCGATTTCCTAAACCGTATGAAGTCTGCCGCCAAGGCCGACCTTAAGACCATCGTCCTGCCCGAGGGCGAGGATCCGCGCACCATCGTCGCGGCTACTAAGATCATCGAGGAGGGTCTGGCCAAGATCGTCATCCTGGGCAACCCCGACGAGATCGACGTTCCCGGCGCCACCGTCATCGACCCGCGCAACGCCGAGAAGCACGAGGAGTACGCGCAGAAGTTTGCCGAGCTCCGCGCTAAGAAGGGCGTCACCATCGAGCAGGCTCGCGCCCAGGTGATGGATGCCACCTACTTTGGCACCATGATGGTCAAGATGGGCGATGCCGACGGCCTGGTCTCCGGCGCTTGCCACTCCACCGCAGACACCCTGCGCCCCGCGCTGCAGATCCTCAAGACCGCCCCGGGAACCAAGCTGGTCTCGGCCTTCTTCGTGATGTGCACCGACACCCCGCAGTTTGGCACCGATGGCACGCTGATCTTCGCCGACTGCGGCCTCAACATCAACCCGTCCTCTGACGAGCTCTCCGAGATCGCCATCGCCTCTGCCCACTCCTGGTCCACTTTCATGGGCAATGTCGAGCCGCACGTGGCCATGCTCTCCTACTCCACCATGGGCTCCGCCGGCGGCGAGGTCGCCAAGAAGGTCCAGGAGGCCGTGAAGTTCTGCAAGGAGAAGGCTCCCGAGCTCGCCATCGACGGTGACCTGCAGCTCGACGCCGCTATCGTCCCCACCGTCGCCCAGCTCAAGGCTCCCGGCTCCTCTGTCGCCGGTAAGGCCAACGTGCTCGTGTTCCCCGACCTCGAGGCCGGCAACATCGGCTACAAGCTGGTCCAGCGCTTCGCCGGTGCCGACGCCTACGGTCCCATCCTGCAGGGCATCGCCAAACCGGTCAACGACCTTTCGCGCGGCTGCTCTGCCGACGACATCGTGGGTGTCGTGGCCATCACCGCCGTCCAGGCTCAGATGGCTGAGTAGCTTACATATCCCCTCGGGACCCTACAGGATAAACCTCTGAAAACGTCCTCGGACATGTCGGAAGCCCCCGCTGCGCACTACGTGCGGCGGGGGCTTCCTCCGTCCTGCGGGATGTTTTCAGAGCTTTACCCTGTAGGGACCCTGCCGCCACGTAGCAATCGGGGAATCTGGGGTGGACGGCGGCTTGGCTACGAGCTGGGGCTGAGAATCTGAATGGCTGGGTGCCGTTGTTGAGAGCGCAGGCGTTACTGGTGATGGTCACTTTGGGACTGGTATTTCCGCCTGCTAGCAAAAAGGCCTCCGGAGCCGTTGCTCTGGAGGCCTTTCTCTCAATTGCAGACGAATGCGCTAGTTGTTACCGGTCAGGCGCTCGACGTCGTGGGCGATCATGTATTCCTCGTCGGTGGGGATGACCATGACTGTGACGGTGGAGCCGGCGGCGCTGATGACCTGCGGGCCGTTGCCCACGGCCTCGCGGTTCTTGTTGTTGTCGATGCGCACGCCCAGCCACTCAAAGCAGTCGCAGAAAGCCTTGCGGATCGACCAGTCGTTCTCGCCAATGCCGGCGGTAAAGGTGATGGTGTCCACGCCAGCCATGGAGGCAATCATGGAACCGGCCTGCTGCATGGCCTTGTAGGCGAACATGTCGAAGGCGAGCAGGCAGCGCTCGTCGCCCTCGGAGGCGCGCGTGCGGATGTCGCGGGCGTCGTTGGAGATGCCCGAGATGGCAAGCAGACCAGACTGCTTGTTCATCATGTCGTCGACTTCCTGGTAGCTGTAGCCGCCCTCGCGCTGCAGATAGCACACGGTGGCCGGGTCGATGGAACCGCAACGGGTACCCATCATCAGACCGTCGAGCGGCGTGAGACCCATCGTGGTATCGCGGCACACGCCGTCCTCGATAGCGGCGAGCGAGGCGCCGTTGCCCAGGTGGCACGATAGCAGACGGTGGCAGCGCGTACCCAGAATCTCCTTGGCCATCATCCACTCGTAACGGTGACTCGTGCCGTGGGCGCCGTACTTGCGCACGTGGTACTTGTCGCACACGTCCTTGGGCAGGGCGTAGGTGTAGGCGACCTCGGGCATCGTCATATGGAACGACGTATCGAAGACGGCCACGTTGGGCAGCTCCGGATACTTCTCACGGCAATACTCAATTGCTGCGGCCTCACCGTAGTTGTGCAGCGGGGCAAGCGGCGCCACCTCAAGGATCTTGGCCATGACCTCATCGTCGACGACCGCGGAATCATCGAAGTACCAGCCGCCCTGAACGATACGGTGGCCGATGCCATCGATCGTAAAGTCGGTCTTCTCGAGCTCCTCGAGCACGCGCGCAATGGCAGAGCGATGATCGGGGAAGGGAATCTCCTCGGTCTGCTTGGCGCCACCGTTCTCGGAGTGGCCAAAGATGCCCATCTCCGAGCCGATACGCTCGCAGTTACCCTTGGCGAAAACCTCGCGAGTATCGGTGTCCAAAAGCTGATATTTAAGGCTCGAGCTGCCGGCGTTGACAACAAGTACGTTCATGAGACTCCTTCGTGATTACAGAACGGTCGGCAAACCCATAAGGCGGCCGTATCCTTAATAAGAAGTTATCAGAATTCAATAAATATCTATTAAACTCTTCGCCCAAAGCGCATAAAAGGGGGCTGAACGGCACAAGGCCATCCAGTCCCCTCCCCTTGCATCAATTACTTGCCGTTGACGATGCGCTCGACGTCGGAAGCGATCATGAACTCCTCATCCGTGGGGATGACGAAGATCTTGACCTTGGAATCCTTGGCGGACAGGCACCAAGCGCCGTCGCCACGCAGGGCGTTGCGGGCATGGTCCATCTTGACGCCCATAAAGGCCAGACGGTCGGCCACACCGGCGCGGACAGCCGGAGCGTGTTCACCGATGCCGGCGGTGAAGACGAGCGTGTCCATGCCGCACATGGAGGTTGCCATCTCGGCGGCCTTGGCGGCAATCTTGTAGACAAACATATCGAAGGCGAGCTGGGCCTCGGGATCGCCGGCGGCGGCAAGCTCCTCGACGTTGCGGCAGTCATTGGTCTTGCCGCCGGTCACAGCCAAAAGGCCGGACTTCTTGTTCATCATCTCGTCGACCTCGTCGAAGGTGTAGCCGCCCTCGCGCTGCAGGTAGCACACGGTGGCCGGGTCGATGGAGCCGCAGCGGGTGCCCATCATGACGCCGTCGAGCGGCGTGAGGCCCATGGTGGTGTCCATGCACTTGCCGTCCTCGATAGCGCACAGGGAAGCGCCGGAGCCAATGTGGCACACAACGACCTTGCGAGCCTCGCCGTTGGTCATCTCGGCGACCTTCTTGGAGATGTAGCGGTAGCTGGTGCCGTGGGCGCCGTACTTACGGATGTGCAGCTTGTCGCAAACGTCCTTGGGCAGGGCGTAGGTCTTGGCGACCTCGGGCATGTTGAAGTGGAAGGCGGTGTCGTAGACCGTGACGTTGGGCAGGTCGGGATACTGCTCCAGGCAGTACTCGATAACGTTGGCCTCGGGGTTGTTGTGCAGCGGGGCGAGCGGGGCGACCTCGCGGATCTTGGCAAGAACGTCCTCGTCAACGAGGGAGGAATCGCCAAAGTACCAACCGCCCTGAACGATACGGTGGCCGATGCCCTCGATCTTGACGCCGTTGGCCTCGAGGTCCTTCAGGACCACCTCGATGGCGACCTTGTGGTCGGGGAACTCGATGTTCTCGGTCACCTTCTTGGAGCCGTTGGCAGCGTGGGTGAAGGTACCGCCGGTAAAGCAGACGCGCTCGCAGGAGCCCTTTGCGGACACCTTGTGGGACTTGGTATCGATGACCTGATACTTAAGGGTCGAAGATCCTGCGTTGACGACCAGAACGTTCATGTGTCTCCCTACTAACAGGCGGTGTGGCGCCGCCAGGTTACATACGCTTTAATAATAAACCCAAACGCCCTTGCGCTCGGGTTTATTGCGTTGATATATAAGTTATCGATGCATGCACGCTCATGGCCTTTGGCTTGTAAGACGGAATAGCGCGGGAATATACGCCAGAGAAGATATCCCAAGCGCAACAAGCAGCACAACCCGAATACCCACAACGCTACTCAACACAGCATTGAGCAGATAGAAAAGAACGGCGCCCACCGCCACCATCTGGCTTTGAACCGAAATCAACGAACAGCGCATCGATGAATCGGCAGCATTTTGAAAAACTGAGTATTTGATTGGGGCAAACAACGCGTAAGCGACCGTCTGCAGCACATAAAACACAGGCAATAAATAGGCTGGAGTAAAGGGGAGCAAAAACAAGGCGGTTAGGCAAAGACGCGCTATGCCGCAAATTCGCGCAAAACGGCCCTTATCGACACGAGCAATCACGCTGGGCACAATGAACCCTATGGAGGCGGAGACAAAGAGCTGGACCGCAATGGTCACACCCGAAGCGACGGCATTCATTCCGCGACCCGCAAGCAGCAGTGAGAAAAAGTCTTCCAGAGCGACGAAAGCAAATGCCTGGGAACAGTCCATGATGAACGCTGAGCGAAGAATGCCGTTACCCGCAATTGCGTCCCCGATCATCTTCGGGCCAATTCCACGCCCGGGCGTCACAGCGGTGTCCCCTCTTCGTCCCTCAGGAATATAGGCAACGACAACCAACGTCAACAGCATTGCAATGATATCGATCGAAAGACCGATGAGATACGCGCTGGCAGACGAGATGAAACCGCCCACACAAGCAGAAAGGGCATAAGACGCATAGAAGACGAATCGCTCAACCACATTAAGTCTCACGAGCTGTTCCTGGGAGACGCTGTCAATATAAATCGCTTCGATGGATCCGCTCACGCATGCGACGGCAAAACCTTTGAGAGCAAATGCGCCGATTAAAAGCAGGGGAGATCGGGCGAGAAGCAGAACGGCGTAGTACACAAGCATTCCCATGATGCCAACGAGGCCGCTCGCCTTTCGTCCAAACCTGTCTGCAATATAGCCAGTAGGAACCTCAAGAATGAACTTGCTCACTTGGTATGCAATCATCATGCTGGAAATCGCCACCATCGAGAATCCGACAAACTCAAGGTAAACCGTCAGAAAATACAAGATGGTGCTGAAGTTCGATAGGAAAACGAACGCCATATAAAGCAAAACCATACGGTTTTTCATGCTTCGCCCTCCAAGAGTCAATAATCCAAAGCGAAATCTTTGAAAAGTATGAGGGCGAAGCCGTCAACCATGCGTTACGAAGCGTCAATATTCACTTGACGACGCGATGTCAAATAGTCTCACGAAGCGAGATGGCGCAATAGGTGAAGGAAAACCGTCTGGTGTCGATCAGTCCACGCATTTTGCCGATAGCAAAAGTAGATAGGCAGACTTACGTCACACGATCCTTCAATGGAACACTCGCTCACTTCTGATCCATCCGATGCGAGAGAAGAGCCTGACAAGCTCAGTATCAATCCCCCGGCTTGAAGAAATTCAACCTGAGCCCTGCTTCCGTATTCGACATCACGGAAGCGGAAATTAACGAGCTGGGCTTCGGGGCATTGGTTGATTGCATTAAGACAGGGCGACAAATTAATTGGAACAGCGAGCCTGCCGCCCAGTAGCTCACGAATGGTCATAGCGTCCACAGATTGATGGCCCGCCGGGCACGAAAGAACCTTGAGCTCCTTTTCACCTAAGCATTTCGAAGAAAGGGCGCTGTCCCGGGGCTCTTCAAATGAGATGGCTGCATCCGAAATACCAAGCATGAGCGACTCAAAACATGTAGCCGTTGGCTGATGCCACACATCGAGGTGGATCTGAGGATGCAAGCGTTCAAACGACTCATACCAGTTTTCGGCAAAAAGGCGCCCCCGTCCATGAAGGCAGGGGGCGTAAAGACGAAAGTGGCCGTCGGGCGAAACGCCATCGTCCCTCGATTGAGCGTACTTTTTGAGATCGTCGACTTGCGCCAGGATCACGCGTGCACGACGCGCAAATTCTCTGCCCGCCGGAGACAAAACAGCCTCCCCCGCCGATCGGTCGAGCAAAACAATCTGATACTCAGATTCCAACTTTTTGATTGCCGACGAAACGGCCTGTGGACTCACATGGACGGCGCGAGCAGCCTTGCGCACGCCGCCATAGTTCGCTACCGCTTGAAGGTATTCGAGTTGAGAAAGCTGCATAGATTACTCCAAAGGCAGCCAAGACGACGGGCTGCGCGTCCTCAGATGAGGTTCTCGCCTAGGTTCTTGCCGCCGAGGACGTGCATGTGGAAGTGCATAACGGTCTGGCCGGCGTTGACGCCCTTGTTGGAGATGACGCGGAAACCGTCCTCCAGGCCCTTGGCCTTGGCGACCTCCTGGATGGCGTGAGCCATGGCGCCCATGGTCTCGGCAGGCACGTTGTCGGCGATGTCGCTGTAGTGCTTCTTGGGGATCACGAGCGTGTGGACCGGAGCCTGGGGGTTCAGGTCGTCGAACGCGATAACCTGGTCGTCCTCATAGACAACGGTCGAGGGGATCTCGTGGTTTGCGATTTTGCAGAAGATGCAATCACACATAGCTGGTTCCTTTCTAACAGACCAGAGTAATTATATTTGGTCGGAATGGTTAGAACGAGAGGTTGTCGTCGGTGCTGGCGGCTTCGCCGTCGGCGAGCACATCGTTGCCGTCGACGTCCTTAAGGAGCACCGAGACCTTCTGCTCGGCATCGGCCAGGCGGGTACGCAGGCTCTTGAGAAGCTCAACGCCGCGGGTGTAGCTCTCGAGCGATTCCTCGAGCTCCATGTCGCCCGACTCCAAGCTGCGGATGATGAGCTCCAGCTCCTGCGAGGCCTGCTTGTACGTAAGCTGCTCGACCGGGGTCTTCTCTGCCATATCTGTTTCCTTTCCTAAAGGTCTATCACCATAAAACGCGGTCTACTCAACCGTATCGACGGTTGCTGCCACGTTACCATCCGCCATACGCACGCGGATGGCGTCACCGGGCTTAAAAGTCTTAGCGCTCGTAGCCACGCCGCCATCGCTGTATGCGATGGAGTAGCCGCGGGCAAGCACCTTGAGCGGTGACAGGGCATCGAGCGAGGCCGCTGCGCGACCCAAGTCGGACGCGGGTTTGCTCAACATCGTGCGTCCCTGATGCTCCAGACGGGAACTCGCGAGCGTGAGCGCATGGCGCTTGCCATCGAGCCCCGAGGTGCTTGCGACCAAGCGCTCGGGCAGACGCTCAAAGCTGGAGCGGAAGCTCCCGACCGAGCGCGTAATGGCACCGGACAGACGATCGGCCGTTAAGGCAAGCTCCGACTCGCGACGCTCAACCATAAACGTTGGATCGTTCAGGCACGGGCGGCACGCGGCCGCATCGAGCGCATCGCCCAAGCGTGCCGTATAGGTATCCCAGGCACGCCGACCGCGCTGATCGAGCATCTCCAGATCGACTTGATCCGATCCGATCATCGATGCCATCGCGGCACCTAGACGCTGGTGGCGCGTCTCGAGCACGTCGGCCAGCTCTGTCATGGCTGGCGCCACGGATTCTGCAGCCGCCGTTGGCGTGGAGGCACGACGGTCGCTCACCATATCGCAGATCGAGGTATCGGGCTCATGGCCAATACCGGTCACCACAGGCACGGGACAGGCCGCCACCGCGCGAGCAAGCTCTTCGTCGTTAAAGGTCATAAGATCCTCGAAGGAACCGCCGCCACGCACGAGCAAAATGCAATCGGGCGCCGGCGTAATGGTGGCGGCGCGGCGCAAGCCTTCAATAAGCTCTGCTGGCGCACCCTCGCCCTGGACCTTGGCACCCACGCAAACGAGCTCGACAAGTGGGTTTCGACGGCGCAGCGTACGCTTGACGTCGTCGATCACGGCACCCGAAAGCGAGGTGACGACCGCCACGCGCGAGCAAAACACCGGAATGCGACGCTTGCGGGACTCGTCCATCAGCCCCTCGCGGCGCAGCTTTTCGGCTAACTGTGCCACCTGTTGACGCAGCAGCCCCTCCCCCGCCAGCGAGAACGAGCGAGCGACAAAGCTCATACGGCCCGTGGGCTTATAGAGATTGAAGCTGCCCTTAAAGCTCACCTGCATACCGTCGCGCAAGTCGAAGGTGCGCTTAAGATAGGCACCCTTCCAGATGATGCAATCGACGGCAGCCGAGTCGTCCTTGATCTGGAAGTAGCAGTGGCCGCTTCGAGCATTGGGGCCACGAAAGCCGGTGACCTCGCCCAGGACGCTCAGCTGCGGAATGGCATCGAGCGCACCAGCGGCGATCTCGACCGCCTGGCTCACGCTGAGCTCTTTACGCTCCTGCTCGTCCGAGCCGTCGAACTCGGCAGAAACGCTATTGCCGGTTAGATTCCAGCCTGCCACGCAGCCTCCTTTCGTCATCGTGCACAAGGGCTCCGGCCCTGTGCAAATTCAAGTCCCACACATAGTACAGCGCCGCGGGGACACAAATCCCCGCGGCGCCTGTCAGTCCAAGCTCTTATCGGTTGGAGTTTCTGTTGTAACGAGCCATAAGGTAGAGCAGCTGAATGATCGAGGTGAGCGCCGCTGCCACATAGGTGAGCGCAGCTGCCGTCAGCACCTTCTTGGCACCGTTAACCTGCTTGGAGCTCATGCCCGACCGCTCAATGTAGGCCACAGCGCGGCGGCTGGCATCTATCTCGACCGGAAGCGTAACCAGCTGGAACAGCACGCTAAACGAAAAGAAGATCAGTGCGAGGGTCGTGAGCCCGGCAATGTTCATGAACAGGCCCATAAGCAGCACGATCGTCCAGGTGTTCTGGGTAAAGTTGACAACCGGCACGAGGGCGGTGCGCACCTTCATCATGGCATAGCCACTTTGGCGCTGAGCGGCATGGCCCGCCTCGTGGCAGGCGACGGCGACGCTTGCGACCGATCCGCCCGAACGGTTGGCATCCGAGAGATACAGATTGTTATCCTGAGGGTTGTAATGGTCGGTGAGCTCGCCGGCAACGCCCTTGATACCCACGGCGTTGCAACCGTTGGCGTCGAGCATGCGGCGAGCAACCGCAGCGCCCGTGTCGCCGTCCGAGCGTACCTTGGACCACGTCTTGTACGTCGAGTTGATATAGCTCTGCGCGGCAAGACCAAGCACCGTACAGACAAGAACAACCAGCAGGTACAGCGGGTCGATGCCAAAGCCGTATCCATAGTAATAGGGCATGCGAATTCCTCCGAATCGAGTTACACGTTGGAGGCATTCTACCCACTCAGGCAGCTAGGCTTCACTACAGCAATTCAATTTTGCCGTCTTTGACCGTCAACCCCATATTGCCCGAAAGCAAATCGTCCAGGCGCGAGCCCACGAGCTCAAAGCGCCAGCCTTCGCGCAAGGGGCTCTGCTCGGGATGCTCAATGTAGTCGGCCAAGTCATCGCGGGAGGCAATGACCGAGGTCGCCACGCCCGAACGCTCGGCAACCAAGCGGATGAGCGCATACATCAGGTCGGTCACGCTCTCCAGCTCCGGCGAGATCTGGCGGTGTCCGCGCACCATGAGCGGCAGGCGATCGTGCGGGCAGCTCGCGCCGCGCTTGATGGCCATGAGCGCGCCGTCCACGTCGCGCTCCCCCAGCTGATCGGTACCGCGGATACTGCGGAATTCCTCGACGCGCACGGGATTGCGCTTGACGAGCGCCAGCAGCGTATCGTCGGACATGACCCACTTGCGCGGGATGTTGCGGCGCTCGGCACGGTCCTCGCGCCAAGCGGCAAGCTCGCGCGCGATACCCAGCTGATGGCGGCTGCACGAGTTGATGCGCTTGACCTTACGGAATGCCTCGTGACGGTCGGCGCGATAGTGCGACTCGTCGGCCAGTGGGCGTAGCTCGTCGAGCACCCAGTCCACGCGGCCCAGCTCACGCAGGCGGCTCATCATCTCGGTATAGGCGACGATCAGGTACTTGACGTCATCGATCGCATATTCAATCTGTTTATCGGTCAGCGGGCGGCGCGACCAATCGGTCAGCGACTCAGTCTTGGGCAGCGAGACGCCGCAAAACGTCTGCACGAGCGCGCCGTAGGAAATCTGCTGGCGCTCACCCAAAAAGGCGGCGGCCACCTGCGTGTCAAAAATTGGACGCGGCAGCACGCCCACGGTATGAAGCATGACCTCCATATCCTGCGAGCATGCGTGGAACACCTTGGTCACGCTCTCGTCGGCCATAAGCTCGGCGAGCGGCGACAGGTCGTCGATCACCAGGGGATCGACCGCGACGCTCTCGGCAGGGGTGGCAATCTGAACCAGGCACAGACGCGGATGGAACGTGCGCTCGCGCAAAAACTCGGTATCGACGGCAATCGCGTCGAACTCGCGGGCGCGCTGGCAAAAGTCGAGTAGAGCCTGATGTGTGGAAATGTACATATCAACCCATCGAATAAGGTTAGGCCCGAAAAACACGGGTAGGATATCGGCATTGCCTTACAACTATACTCGGTTAGTCACAGAACGGGAACGTAAGTATGCGCTGCCTTATCATCCACAACCCGGCATCGGGCCCCAGCTCAGATGAAATCTTCGCATTCACGCACGCCCTCTCCCAGGGCGGCGACGAGGTCGTGATGCGCTTTATCGGCGACGGCATGGAGCCCGAGGACGCCGTGGCGGACGTGCGCGAGTTCGATCGCGTGGTTATCTCGGGCGGCGACGGCACCGTCTCCAACGTGCTCGACCAGATGCGCGGATGCGGCGTTCCCACGCTCGTCTTTCCCTCTGGCACGGCCTGTCTGTTCTTTAACAACATAGGCAATGCCCCCGAGGCGGCGGCACTCGCCAAGGCCTGCCGCGCCGGCCGCACGGTCAAGGTCGACATGGGTGAGCTCTTTTGGCTCGACGAGGACGGCAACGAAAAGCGCCATGGTTTTATCATCATCGCCGGCTCGGGCTTCGACGCCGAGATCATGATGAAGGCCGCCCCCACCAAAAACGACATCGGCGAGATCGCCTACTTCCTGTCGGCGCTTGCCACGCCCAATCCCACAGTGGCGCACTTTACGATTGAGCATGACGGCATTGTCGAGGAACTCGATGGCATCTGCTGCATGGCAGGCAACACCTCGGTCATCCAAAACGACATCAACCTGTTCCCCAACTGTCGCATGAACGACGGCATGGTCGACATCGCGGTCATCGAGCCCGTAAAAACCGTGCAGTTGCTGCCCACCGTGATCACCGCCGCGCTCGACCCCGCCGGCAAGGTGCTCGGTCGCCCGCAGTTCAAGATCATCCAGACCAAGGAAGCCAAGATCACCTGCACGCCGTCGCTGGGCATGCAATTCGATGGCGAGATTATCTCCAGTAACTCCGGCGTCTTTGGTGCCCGCGCACTTCCGCAATGTCTCGACCTCATCGTCGACGAATTCTCACCGCTCGGAAAATAGGAGGACCCCATGAACGACAATCCCCTGCTCGGCTTTATCGTCATCGTTTTGGCCATGCTCGTCGGCTACGCGATTAACGTGATTCACCGCCGAAAGAAGTAAATCCGCATTGGTATAGTATTCATCCAATATTTGAATCCCCCGTTGTTTATGCATTTGTTAAACAGCGGGGGATTTTTCTTTGCGACCCGGCCCAAGTGCTTTATCAAGATAGAGTAATTGCAGGGTGCCTTTATTTAACTAAAGCTACAAAATGAGTATTCTTATCCGTTCATCGCATATTTTTGGACACTCATCGAGTATTTAATCAAAGTTGATGAATACAATTTCAACTTCCGATAGGCTAATAGGTGTATTTATTAGCTGGAATCTCGCACGATTGTGCGGGGTTTCAACCGTTGGGAGGGATTATGAGGTTTACTCATCCTGTCAACACGCTCAAAAAGCTTGGCTGCGGCCTTGCATTTGGAGCTGCGGCCATTATGGCCATGCCGACTTCAGCGCTTGCCTGCACCCAGATTTACATGGGCAGCAAGCTCACGGCAGACGGCAACACGTACTACGGCCGCGCAGAGGACTTTGGCACGCGCTACCTCAAGCACTTTGGCATCGAGCCTGCGCACAAGGACGGCACCGAGTACACTTCGCTCGAGTCCGGCTTCGACTACAAGTCCAAGGGCGCAACCTACCGCTACACCTTCGTTCGCGACAACCCCTCGCAGTGGGAAGATCGCTATGACGCTTATTCCGAGGCCGGCATCAACGAGAAGGGCGTTTCCTGCTCTGCCACGCTGAGTACCTCCTACAACGAGAAGGCCGAGGAGGCCGACCCCATCACCGAGGAGACCGGTATCGGCGAGTATAGCTACGCCAGCGTCATCCTGGGCGAGAGCGCCACGGCACGCGAGGGCGTCGAGCTCCTCGGCAGCCTGATCGACGAGCAGGGCACTTGCACTAACGACCAGATCATTATCGCCGACAACAACGAAACCTGGCTGTTCGCCACGCTTTCTGCCCATCAATGGATTGCCATGAAGCTGACCGACGACGTCGCCTCACTCAACCCCAACATCGGCAGCCTCAACTACGATGTCGACCTTAGCGATCCCGAGAATTGTCTGCACTCCAAGGACATCGAGTCCATGCCCGTGGAGAAGGGCTTTGCCGAGTACACCGACGGCAAGTTCGACGTTGCCAAGACCTATGGCGAGAGACTCAATGATACCGGCAAGCATCAGTGGACTCGCTATGTTCAGGGTCGAGACTACTTTATGAAGCCGCTTACCAAGGACACCGATTACACCATCGTTAACGACAACGGTAGCGTCGGTGCAGCCGTCAGCGAGATCCAGCCCCTGTTCTTCAAGCCGGGCAAGTCTGGCTGGAGCACCTTTGAGCTGATTCGCGCCTTTGGCAACCGCGGTGAAAAGGTACCCGGGCTCAACGCGAACAAAGATGGCGCCTACGCCATCGGCAGCGAGCGCAACACCGAGATTAATCTCTTCCAGATTCGTCGCGGGTATGATCCCGAAGTCGCTACCATCCAGTGGGAAATGCTCTCCCGTGCCGCGTACTCTGTCGCCATCCCGCTGTACTCCGCTCTGATAACTGAAGTTAGCCCCTACTTCAGCGATCAAACCGTCTCCTTCGACCACTGCAATGCGAAAGACGTCGTGTACAACGAGGAGCCCGAGAACTCCATTAACTACGTCCTGATGGACATCAGCTCACTCTGCTTTGAAAACCCTGACACCCTTGGTATCGGCGTCCGCGCCTACCTCGATGCGCTCCAGAACGAGCTCATCGAGCAGAACAAGGAAGTCGACGCCGCCATGCTGGCCGAGACGACCACTGAGGGCCGCACTGCCCTGGCCAATAAGGCTGGCAAGGCTGCTACCGAGAACACCTACAAGAAGTGCAAGGCCCTGCTCCAGGAGATGCGCGAATATCAGAAGGCCGGAAACTTTGACCAGCCCTTCACCCCGAGCGATCTGAATACCGAGACCAACGGCCTCAAGGAGTCCATCACCTACGCCAAGGACGCTCTTGCCACCGATCCGGTCACCCCGGATCAGCCCGGCACCCCCGAGCAGCCCGGCAAGCCCGAGCAGCCCGGCACCCCCGAGCAGCCCGCTAAGCCCGAGCAGCCCGCCACCAAGCCCGAGAAGCCTGGTAAGTCGGACAACACCACGACCACGGTAACCACCAATAAGACGAACACCAAGGGCGGCCTGCCCACCACTGGCGATCGTTTTGATGGCCGTATGGTGGCCGCGTTCGCCATCGCTGGCGTCGCCATCATCTCCGCAGGCGGTTATATCCTCTATCGCCGCAACAAGGAGTAATCCCTCACTGGTGCGGGCGGGATGGCACGGTGTTTCCCGCCCGCCTTTTTGACCAGTGGGAAACACCGCTGAAATCTTTTCAAAAAAGATTTCCCCGCACACACTTTGCTGTGCTATAGTGCAGCGCAACAGCAACTAGGTGCGACCGCGCCACGGCATCACGAAAGGAGCTACCAGCATGAAGAACACGATGAAGTCTCTCAACAACTGGTGGTGGCGTGATGCGAATACGATCGGTCGACAGTGAGTCCCTCACGCCTGTTTTTGTGCTCTAGGTGATTGGAAGGCCTCCGGTTTCGACCGGGGGCCTTTTTCTATCTCGAGCCCGATCGCATTCGCATCACGCGCCTCCGCTTTTCTCTTGCACTTCTCTTCCGAAAGGTTTTTCACCATGTCTCAGAACACCACCGCCACCCAGCCCCGTACCGTTCAGACCGCCGACCGCGGCAAACTCGACGTCCGCGCCCTCGTCCTGCTTGCCATCCTGCTTGCCGCCGGCTTCATCCTCAACTTCACCGTCGGCAAGGCCATCTCGGGCATCTCGGGAGGCATGATCAGCCCCGAGTTCATCATTTCGGCCTTCTGCCTCACCATCTTGGTCGTGCGCCCCAACATTGGCCAGGCGCTCGTCATCGGCCTTATCTCGGCAGCCGTGATCCAGATCACCACCACCTCGCCGTTCATCGATTTTGCCGCTGAGGGCATCGCCGCCATGCTTATGGCCGCCATCGTCAACGCTGCCGGCAAGAACGGCCAAGTTAAGCCCGTCATCGCCATTGTCGCCACCTTCGTGACCACCTTTGTCTCGGGCGTCATCTTCATGGTCATCAAGATGGCCATGCTCGGCGTGGTGGGCGAGCTCGCCGCCGCCATGCTGCCCGTCGTCGCCATGACCGCCGTCTTTAATGCCATCCTGGTCGGCGCCCTCTACCTGCCCATCCAGAAGGCCCTCAAGCTCAACTAACCCGCTCGGCTTTACGAGCCACCCCATCTTGGCGTTCACTCGTCGCTCGCGTACCCAAGTACGCTTCGCTCCTCTTTCGCGCCAACCTGGGCCCCTCATAAAGCCGTCTCCGTGCTCCATTATTCAAAATTGATCCCCTTTTCGATTTAACCCCTTTCGTGGGGGTCTAGGACACTCTTATCTCAAATCCCACCTTAAGGAGAACATCATGGCCACCAACACTCAGGCTCGTACTATTTCTGCCAACGCCGCTTCCGACAAAGGCATCCTCGACATCACCTCGCTCGTCCTGCTCGCCATCCTCCTTGCCGCCGGCTTTATCCTCAACATGACCGTCGGCAACGCTCTTGCCGCAACGGGCATTAAGCCGCAGTTCATCATTGCCGCCTATGCTCTGGCCATCGCACTCACGCAGGCAAGCTTTGCCCAGGCAGCCATCTTTGGCATCCTGTCGGCCGCCGTCATCCAGATCACCACGTCAATCCCCGGCCTCAACTTTGTCACCGAGCTTGCCGGCGCGCTGACGATGGCGGCGCTCATCAAGTCCAACATCGGCGGCAGCAAGCTCAACCCCTTCATCGCCGGCCTGCTCACCACCTTGGTCTCGGGTGCCCTCTTCGCCGTCCTGGGCACCGTCATCATGGGTGCCGCGCTGCCCACGGCGCTTGCCAAGGTGCCTATCGTACTTGGCACCGCCGTCTTTAACGCCGTCGTGGTCCAGGCGCTCTTCTTCCCCCTGCGCAAGGTGCTCGGCAAATAGCCTGATATGATGTACGGGCTGCGCTTCAGCGGCCCCATCACTAAAGACTGTCCCAAACAGCTAGCTTTTGGGGACGTTCCTAAACGACTAGTCGTTAAAGAACGTCCCCAATGACTATGAAAGGTATCCATGGAAACGATCATCAACGTCGACGATGTCTCGTTCTCCTATGGCACGCAAACCGAGCACGCACTCAGCCACATCTCGCTCGGCGTGAACAAGGGAGATTTCATCGGCATTATCGGACCCTCGGGCGCAGGCAAGTCCACGCTTGCCGCCTGCCTGTCGGGCGCCGTGCCCCATCACTATACCGGCTCGTTCTTTGGCTCCGTCATGGTCGACGGCAGTGACACCTGCGAGGTCTCGCTGACCGACGTCTCGCAGATCGTCGGCAGCGTGCTACAGGATATCGACACTCAGATGGTCGCCTCGGTGGTCGAGGACGAGATGCTCTTTGGCCTGGAGAACTTTGGCGTCCCCCACGACCAGATTGAACAGCGCGTAAGCGAGACACTCGAGACAGTCGGCATCAGCGACCTGCGCGACCGCGAGATCGCCACCCTCTCGGGCGGGCAGAAGCAAAAGGTGGCCATCGCCGCCATCCTCGCTATGCGCCCCCGCGTACTGGTGCTCGACGAACCCACCGCAGCACTCGACCCCGCCAGCTCCACGCTGGTCTTCGAGACCCTGCGCGAGGCAAACCGTGCACTCGGCATCACCATCGTCGTCGTTGAGCAAAAGGTCGCTCTGCTCTCGGAGTACTGCAACCGCGTGCTCGTGCTCAACCATGGCGAAATCGCGCTGCAGGGCGAGCCGCACGAGGTCTTCGCACACACCGATGAGCTTCGCACCATTGGCGTTGACTGCCCCCGCGTCACACGCATCTTCAATAGCCTCGAGGCCGATGGCCTTGCAAGCGGCACCCCTTGCTTGGATGTCAATGAGGCCAAGCGCCTGATTTCGGGCATCGTCGACCCCGCGCACGCGGCCAGCGAAGTCCAGGCTCCCGCGGGCTCCCCGCATGCCCCGTCGTTGCGCCCTCATGCCAAGGACGCCGAGCCCGTGCTCACCTTCGATCACGTTGAGTTTGCCTATCCCAACGGCGGTGCCGCCGTCCACGACCTCAACCTGACCCTCTACCCCGGCGAGCTCGTGGGCATTGTCGGCCAAAACGGCGCCGGCAAGACCACGCTCACCAAGCTGCTCACGGGCCTGCTTAAGCCCGCCTCGGGCAGCGTGCGCGTTACGGGTCTGGACACAGCCGCGGTTCCCACGAGCCGCATCGCCCGCGAGGTCGCAACGCTCTTCCAAAACCCCGACCGCCAGATCTGCAAGGATACCGTGCTCGACGAGGTCGCTTTTGGCCTGGAGCTTGCCGGCATCGACCGCGCCGAGGCCCTGCGTCGTGCCCAGCTCGTCATCGACCGCTTTGGTCTGCCCGCCGACGAGGCGCCTTTCTCGCTTTCGCGCGGTCAGCGACAAATGGTGGCGCTCGCCTCCGTCGTAGTCGTAGAGCCCAAGATCGTAGTGCTCGACGAGCCCACGAGTGGACTTGACTACCGCGAGTGCATGACCGTCATGGAAACGGTACGCACCATGGCCGAGCGCGGCTGCGCCGTGATCATGGTCTGTCACGATATGGAAGTCGTTTCCGACTTTGCCGAGCGCATCGTTGTGATGGCCGACGGCCGTATCCTCGACCGCGGACGCACACACGAGCTGTTCTCGAATATTGAACTCATGCAGCGCGCCTACGTGGAGCCGCCCCAGGTCATTGAGCTCTCGCGCCGCTTGGCATCCTCCGTCTCCCCCGCTTTTGCGCAGGTGAGCGAGGTCACCGATATCGTTCGCATTACCAAGGAGATGGTCCGCCGTGGTTAACGTCATCGACTATATGCCAGGCGACACGCTGCTGCATCGCCTGAACCCGGTCGTCAAACTGGGCCTTGCCGCCGCCATCATCATCGGCATCTTTTTGTCCGACACCTATGTTGCGCTGTTGGGCTTTTTGGCACTCACCCTTGCGCTGGGCGCCTACGCCGGCGTCGTCAATCGCCTGTTCTCGCTGCTCAAGCTGCTGATTCCGCTCGCACTCATCATGTTGTTGCTCCAGCTGGCCTTTATGCGCGATGGCAACGTGATATGGGGCTTTATCACCGACACGGGGCTCATCACCGGATCAAAGGCCTGTCTGCGCCTGCTGGGCGTGGCGTTGCCACTCATCCTCATGCTCATGGTGACCAAGCTCAACGACCTTGCCAACGCCTGCGTCGAGGTGCTGCACGTGCCCTATCGCTACGCCTTCACCTTTACCACGGCACTGCGCTTTGTGCCGGTGTTTGGCCAGGAGATGAACGCCATCATGGAAGCGCAGACCGCGCGCGGCGTCGAGTACGACACCAAGAACCCCATCAAGAAGCTCAAGCTCATGCTGCCGTTGTGCATACCGCTGCTTATCTCGAGCGTGGGCAAGACCGACGCCACCGCGCTTGCCGCCGAGCAGCGCGGCTTCTACCTGCGCACGCGCGCCAGCTCGTACAAGCGCTACCCCATCAAGGGCTTAGATGTCACCGTGCTCGTCGTCAGCATCGCCCTCATCGTCCTGGGCTTCCTGTTCTAGCAACTGCCAGCGGTAACCGACAAACGCAAAAGGCCTCGGCTCGCACCAAACGAGCCGAGGCCTTTACTGCTTCCCCAGATAAAAGGCTCTTCGGGGGTTTGTGTGGGCTGGCAGCCCGGTAAAAACATGCGCCTAGCAG
>CAVCRP010000036.1:0-30409 GCA_963604655.1 uncultured Ruminococcus sp. | reverse complement strand
CTAACGATATGGCACCGTGGGGACACATGTATGTCAATCTTGGTCTAACAGAGCCATTTGAAAACACCATGTATGCCCACTCATTTATGTCTGTCCCCAATGAGTGTTCAATCTAACGCGCATAAACGCGCACACAAGTAATTTGTACAGCGCACCCGCTCATCTATGCTTGCCCATTAAGGGCACTCATTTAAGTCTGTCCCCAATGAGTGCAATGAGTAGGGATAGAAAAAGGCCCGGGTGCCGTGGCATCCGGGCCTTTGCTAGCAACTTAACTGTTGCGGGCAGCTTAGAACTTGTGGCCGCACTTCTTGCAGACGCGCAGCTTGTTCTTGCCGTCCTTCTCGTGACCGACGCGGGTAACCTTACCGCACTCGGGGCAGACGAGATTGACGTTGGAGGCGTCGATGGGAGCCTCCTGCGAAACGATGCCGCCCTGCTGGTTGGCAGCGTTGGGCTTGACGGCCTTCTTGACGACCGAAACGCCCTCGACAACGACCTTGTTCTCGGCGGGGAGAGCACGCAGGACAACGCCCTGCTTGCCGCGATCCTTACCAGAGAGAACCTGGACCTTATCGCCCTTCTTGATATACATATATCTCCCCTAACTACAGGGTCTCGGGAGCGAGCGAGACGATCTTCATGTACTTCTTGTCACGAAGCTCGCGAGCGACGGGCCCGAAGATACGGGTGCCGACGGGCGAACCATCGTTGTTGATGACAACGCAGGCGTTCTCATCAAAGCGAATGTAGGAGCCATCCTTGCGGCGGATCTCCTTAACGGTGCGAACGACGACGCAACGGACAACGTCCTTCTTCTTGACGTTGGCGCCAGGGGTAGCCTCCTGGACAGCACCGATGAACACATCGCCGATGCCTGCATAACGACGCTTGGAACCGCCAAGCACCTTGATGCAGCGAATCTTGCGAGCGCCGGAGTTGTCGGCGACGTTCAGCATGGTTTGCATCTGAATCATGGTAGATGTTCCTCCGAACTAAGAACCGAAGAGAGGTGCGCAGCCTTTATACGGCCCGTGGTATGCAAGCCAGGCATACGCACATCTTCGGAAACGTACAAGTCGTAAGAGCGACTGCTTATTTAGCGCGCTCGACGACCTCGATGAGGCGCCAACGCTTCATCTTGGACATAGGACGGGTCTCCATAACGCGGACGGTGTCGCCCACGCCAGCCGTGCACTCCTCGTCGTGAGCGTGCAGCTTCTTGGAGCTGGTCATCATCTTGCCGTACTTGGGGTGACGCTTGCGCTCGGTGATGGTGACAACAATGGTCTTGGCACCGGAGACGGAGGTAACGACACCCGTACGGACCTTACGCGAGTTACGCGAATCAGTCATGTTCTCTCCTTAGGTCCTACTCGGCGACAGCGGACTTCTCCGCTGCGATCTCGCGGGCGCGCTGCTCCGTGAGGACGCGAGCGATGTCCTTCTTCACGGTGTTGACGCGAGCGGTGTTGTCCAGCTGGCTGGTGGCCATCTGGAAACGAAGGTTAAAGAGCTCGGCGCGCATTTCCTTCAGCTTCTCAACGAGCTGAGCGTCCGAGAGCTCACGAATCTCTGCGGGCTTCATTAGTTCTCCTCCTTGGCGGCGGCGGCGTCCTCAGCAGCCCACTTGGCCTCGAGAGCGGCCTCCTCAGCCATCTCCTTCTCGATGCGCTGCTCAGCGTTCTTGGCAGCAACAATCTTGGTCTTGATGGGAAGCTTGTGCTGTGCAAGACGCAGAGCCTCGCGAGCGACCTCCTCGGGCACGCCCTTGACCTCGAACATGATGCGGCCGGGCTTGACGACGGCCACCCACTCCTCGGGGTTACCCTTACCAGAACCCATGCGAGTCTCGGCAGGCTTCTTGGTGATGGGCTTATCGGGGAAGATCGTGATGTAGACACGACCGCCACGCTTCATGTAGCGGGTCATGGCAATACGAGCGGCCTCGATCTGACGGTTGGTGATCCAATGGGCCTCGAGAGCCTGGATACCAAACTCGCCGAAATGCAGCTCGGTATTACCCTTGGCCTGGCCCTTCATGGAGCCACGCTGCACCTTGCGGTGAAGAATACGCTTAGGGGCAAGCACTACTGACCCCTCCTCTCGGAGTTACGACGACGAGGACGGGAAGAGCCCTCGAGTGCAGGGTTGGGAACAGGCTGGCCCGGGAGCTTCTCGCCCAGGTAGATCCAGACCTTCACGCCGCAAGCGCCCATGGTGGTGCTGGCGACAGCCGTGCCGTAGTCGATCTTGGCACGGAGGGTGTGCAGAGGCACGCGACCCTCGCGGTACCACTCACGACGGCCCATCTCGGCACCGCCGAGACGACCGGAGCACTGGATACGGATGCCCTTAGCGCCGGCCTTGCGGGCAGACTGGACAGCCTTGCGCATAGCGCGACGGAAGGCAACGCGGCCCTCGAGCTGCTCGGCGATAGACTGAGCAACGAGGTTGGCGTCGAGCTCGGGGCGCTTGATCTCGACAACGTCGACGGAGAGCTGGCCCTTGGAGACGCCAGCGACCTTCTCGAGCTCGGTGCGGAGGGTATCGATCTCGGCACCCTTCTTACCGATGACAACGCCGGGGCGAGCGGTGAGGATGATGACCTTCACCTTGTCGCCAGCGCGCTCGATCTCGACGCGGGAGACAGCTGCGCGGGAAAGACGCTTCTCGAGGTACTTGCGGATCTCGAGATCGTTACCGAGGGTCTTAGCGTAATCCTTCTCTGCGAACCAGCGGGAGCGCCAGTTCTCGGTGATGCCAAGACGGAAGCCGGTGGGGTAGACTTTCTGACCCATACAGCTTTACGCCTCCTTTCGAGGAGCAACGACGACGGTGATGTGGGAAGTACGCTTCAGAATGCGAGAAGCGGAACCCTTGGCGCGGGGACGGATGCGCTTAAGCGTCGGACCCTCGTCAACATAGGCAGCGGCGACAACCAGGTTGTCGGCACGCAGACCGTTGTTGTTCTCGGCGTTCGCAACGGCGGAACGGAGAACCTTCTCGACATCCACGGCGACGGCGCGGTCGCAGAAGTGGAGGATGTCGAAGGCCTGAGCGACAGGCTTGCGGCGGATCAGATCGACCACCAGGCGGGCCTTGCTGGGGGAAACACGCACGTACTTAGCGACGGCGCGAACCTCGGTGGCCTCAGTTTCAATAGACTTAGTTGCCATTTACGGTTAACCCCCTATTTGGCCTTGTGGCCACGGAACGTACGAGTCGGCGCGAACTCGCCGAGCTTGTGACCAACCATGGACTCGGTAACATACACGGGCACATGCTTGCGGCCGTCGTGGACGGCGATGGTGTGACCAACCATCTCGGGGAAGATGGTGGACGCGCGGGACCAGGTCTTCACGACGTCCTTCTTGCCAGCCTCGTTCATCGCGGTGATACGCGAGAGAAGGCGAGTCTCCACGAACGGGCCCTTTTTGAGACTTCTGCTCATAAGTGCTTTCTCCTAAAACTCGGTATCCGAAATTACTTCTTACGGCGACGAATGATGTGCTGGTTCGAGACCTTCTTCTTCTTGCGCGTACGAAGGCCCTTCGTCGGCTTACCCCAAGGGGTAACAGAGGGACGACCAGAGGTGTGGTTCTTGCCCTCGCCACCGCCGTGCGGGTGGTCGACAGGGTTCATGACGGTACCGCGGACGGTCGGGCGCACGTTCATGTGACGCTTACGGCCGGCCTTGCCGATGACGATGTTGGCGTGATCGGCATTGCCGACCTCACCGACGGTGGCGCGGCAGGTAACGAGGATGCGGCGCATCTCGGAGGAAGGCATACGGACGATAGCGTACTTGCCCTCCTTACCCATCAGCTGGCAGGAGTTACCGGCGGAACGGGCGATAGCAGCGCCCTTGCCCGGCTGGAACTCGACGGCGTGGATGAGCGTACCGACGGGGATGTCGGCGAGGGGCAGAGCGTTGCCCGGCTTGATGTCGGCGTCAGAACCGGACATGATGGTCTGACCGACCTCGAGGCCCTTGGGGGCCAGGATGTAGCGCTTCTCACCGTCAGCGTAGTGCAGCAGAGCGATGCGAGCGGAACGGTTCGGATCGTACTCGATCGTGGCAACCTTGGCGGGCACGCCGTCCTTGTTGCGCTTGAAGTCGATCACGCGGTAACGACGCTTCACGCCGCCGCCCTGGTGGCGGGTGGTGATGCGGCCGTTGTTGTTACGACCGGCCTTCTTGGGCAGGGGCTCGAGAAGAGACTTCTCGGGCTTGGTGCAGGTGATCTCGGAGAAATCGGAGATCGTCTGCCAACGCCTACCAGCGGAGGTCGGCTTAAGGTGCTTTACAGCCATTACAATCCCTTTCAATAGGAATCCGTTAGCCATCGCAGACAGGGATTCGAGGTTCTGCCTCGGGTGCGATGACACCGGACGTATACACGGTTCCGGGCGTGTCCATTTTATACGCCCGAAACCTTGAGCTCTCGCCTCCCCTATTTGGGAGGCATGAGCTCACTCAACAGCAGCGAGTCTTAGGCCTGGTTGCCAAAGACCTCGATGGTGTCGCCCTCGGCCAGCGTGACGATGGCCTTCTTCCAAGAACGGGTCTTGCCGGCGACATAGCGCACGCGCTTGGTCTTGGGCTTGACCGTCAGGGTGTTCACGCGAACGACCTTGACGCCGAAGATCTCCTCGACAGCGTCCTTGATCTGATACTTGTTAGCATCCTTGGCGACCTCGAACGTGTACTTGTTCAGCTCCATGCCGGAGAAGGAACGCTCGGACACGATCGGACGGATGATGATCTCGTGGGCGGTCATTTATGCAAGCACCTCCCCGAAGTGAGCGGCGATGTCGGCGGGCATCAGCACAGCGTTGTTGTTGACGAGATCGTAGGTGTTGGCCTCGTCGGCAGTGATGATGAACGTCTTGGGAATGTTGCGGAACGACAGGTAGGCGTTGACGTCCTCATCGCGAACGATGATGGTCAGACGCTTGCCCTCAAGGCCGAGAGCCTTGAGCATGGCGACGGCAGCCTTGGTGGAAGGCTTCTCGAAGCCGTAGTCGTCGACGAGCACGAGCTCGCCATCGGCCAGCTTGGCGGACAGCGCGGAGCGCATAGCCAGCTTGACCTCCTTGTTGTTCATACGCTTAGCGTAGGAACGGGGCTTGGGGGCGAAGACAACGCCACCGTGACGCCACTGGGCAGCACGGATGGAACCCTGGCGGGCACGGCCGGTGCCCTTCTGACGCCAAGGCTTCTTGCCGCCACCGGAAACCTCAGAGCGACCCTTAGCAGACTGGGTGCCCTGACGCCAAGAGGCCATCTGGCACTTGACGATGTGGTGCATAACGTGGATGTTCGGCTCGATGCCGTACACCTCAGCGGCGAGCTCGGCCTCGGCGACCTTCTTGCCCTCGCTGTTCTTTACTTCAAACTTTGCCATTTAAGTGTTCTCCTTGGTATGACGCTGGGCTAAATGGGCTGGGCCCTTAGGCCATACGGATGGCGACGAGACCATTCTTGGCACCCGGGACAGCGCCCTTGACCAAGATGAGGTTCTGCTCGGCATCGATGCGGACAACGGAAAGGTTCTTGACGGTAACGCGCTCGTTACCCATGTGACCGGCCATCTTGACGCCCTTGAGGACGCGCGCAGGATAGGCGCACTGACCGATAGAACCGGGGTGACGCTGGAAGTGAGAACCATGCGTCATAGGACCGCGGCGCTGACCCCAGCGCTTGATGCGACCCTGGAAGCCCTTACCCTTGGAGGTACCGATGACGTCGACCTTCTCGACATCAGCGAAATCAGCGACGGTGACGACCTCGCCGACCTTGTGCTCCTCGCCGTTCTCGACGCGGACCTCACGAAGGAAGCGGACAGGCTCGACGCCAGCCTTGGCGAAGTGACCAGCCATGGGCTTGTTCACGTTCTTGGCCTTGATGTCGCCGAAACCGATCTGGACGGCGTCATAGCCGTCGGTTGCCTGAGTTTTAACCTGCGAGACAGCGCAGGGGCCAGCCTGGATGACCGTGACGGGAACGACGTTATCGTCCTCGTCCCAAACCTGGGTCATGCCAATCTTGCGGCCGAGAATCATGCTGATCAAGATATGATCCCAACTCTCGCGTGGTCTTGGGACAATGCGTACACCACCGAGCGTACGCCCCTAGAGGACCACTACTTACACGACGTGCTCCCCAGCCTTGTATTTCGCCCGGACTACCTGACAACCCTATTAAGCAGGCATTTTGTCCAGCCAGAATACTCCCCTGGTTTCACACAGCTGTTTAGTATACACGGCTGCGGGCGTATCCATCGAGATTCATATTTCACTCACATTGTTTACGCAGGTAAAGTGCGTGGATGGCTCCCGAGCACGGCGGAGGGCCGGAGAAATATATTAAGGTCTCTGCTCTACAGTCCTGCGCAAGACGGAGAGCACATTAAGTGCTCTCCTTTGCGTGCGGAACTCGCGATGACCTTAATATATTTCTCCGGCCCTCCGCCGTGCTCGGGAGACGACACGTTGATGTCTGCTTAACTCTGCTCGCTCAGGCTAATGACTTTGTTGGGGGTCCACTATTTGCTGGAGGGTGAACTTGCATTGCATTGGCTCGCCCTCTACTTGTGGCTCCGCCTCATCAAAATCGAAAATCATAATGGCGCAGTTGGGGAGTTTTGTTGGGAGCTCGAAGCCCTCTGGGGCTGCAGCTTTGATGAATTGGCGGCTGGCGCTGCCGTGGCTTACTGCTAGGAGGGTTTCGATGCCCTCGGCGCCCATGAGATTGGTGAGGGTGCCCACCATGCGCTCCTGCAGGGCATGGCTTCCTTCTCCGCCAAATGGGATCAGGTCCTCGCCGGGGTCCCAGACGTCGGTGGGTAGGGCGTCGTGGGGGCCTTCTTCGAAGGTGCCGTAGCTGCGCTCGATGATGCCTTCGCAGGGCTCGACTGCTGTGTCCGGGCCGAGGAGCTCGCATGCGACGAGCTGAGCCGTGTCCATGGCTCGGCCTAAGGGCGAAGAGACCACTTTGTCGGGGACGACGCCGTGGGCTTTGAGCCATGCGGCTGCCATTCCCGCTTGCTTGCGGCCCAGGTCGGTCAACGGAGAATCGCAGCGACCCTGGACGAGCTTTTTGACGTTGAATTCCGTCTGGCCGTGGCGGAGTAGATATAGCTTCTTCATGCTCTCCCCTTCTGCATCAGTTGCTTTATCGGCTCGGCCCTACTCGTGGGTATGGCCGACATAGTCTTCGTCGATCGTGATCTTGGCAATCGACTTGGGATATTCGGATTCGACACGTTTCGCCAACGCGCGCTTTAGGTCCTCGGCGTTCATCGTCAAATCCGAGGGACGTACGCAGTCAAAGATCACGTTGGTATGCGTGGGGCCCGGAACACAGCGTAGGTCGTGGATCGAGAGGCGGCTATCAATCTCTTGAGCCATAGCGTTGATGCGCAGACGCATGCTCGCCACCTTTGGATCGTCGGTCACGATGGGATCGTAATGGAGCGTGACGATCATGCCGTCTTCGACCCTAAACGACTGCTCGATGTTATCGAGCGTGTCGTGACTTTCCAGCGGGCTGGCCTCGGCTGCCATCTCGGCGTGAGCGCTTGCGAACTTCCTGCCCGGGCCGTAGTCGTGAACCATCAAATCGTGAACGCCCAAAACGCCGGGGTAGCTCATGATCTTGCTGCGGATATGCTCGACAAGCTTGGGGTCGGGCGCCTGACCCAAAAGCGGGCTCACCGTATCTTGGATAAGCTCAAAACCGCTCCAGCCAATATAGGCGCCAACGGCGAGTCCGACCCAGGCATCGAGGTTGATGCCCGTCACCTGCGAAACAATTGCACATGCCAGTACGGCACCCGTGGCAAGGACATCGTTCTTGGAATCCTGGGCGGTCGCATGCAGCGTCTCGGACTCAATACGGTCGCCGAGTTTTTGGTTGAGCGCCGCCATCCACAGCTTAACGGCCATCGACAGCACCAGAACCGCCACCAGGGCAAGCGAGAACTCGACGGGCTCGGGGTGGACGATGCGCTCAAACGAGGACTTCACCAGCTCAAGACCAATGAGCAGCACGAGTGCTGCCACAACCAGGCCCGAGAGATACTCGTAGCGGCCATGGCCGTAAGGATGCTCGGGATCGGCGGGCTTACTCGCCAGCTTGAAACCAAGCACGCTCACGATGTTCGAGCTGGCATCGGACAGGTTGTTCATAGCGTCCGCCACGATTGAGACCGACCCCGATACCACGCCGATGGCGCCCTTTGCAGCGCAAAGCGTCACATTGGCGAAAATGCACACCATGCCCGTCAGCGTGCCCACGCGAGCACGATCGCCCTGCGCACGCTTAACAATCCATTCGACCATCTTTATCCGCCCCGCGTCCTACTTATATATCTATTGCTCAAACGGATTGTAGTGTAGCCACTTTGCCCCCTAGATACAAAAAAGGCCGCACCCACAGGGACTGTCCCTTTGTCACATCGTGCAGGCTACGCGCCCGCCTTCGCCTCTCCGTTTATCGCTTCGAGGCCATCGGTCTCATCTTGCACAGTAGCCGGCTCCTGCGGCGGCACCACACCAAAGCAGTAGCTCAACGCTGCAGACACCGCAAATGCCGTGCCGCCAGCAGCGCAGCACCACAGCAGATTCGAAATGCCGCCCGTGGCGAAACCAATAACCATAAGCACATTCGTCATGCCGATGGTATAGGCCGTAACGTGGCCCACGGCTGCGACAAGACCTCCAACGGCACCACCAATAGCCATGCACGTCAGACACCTTCCATATTTGAAGCCGCAGCCGTACAGCGCCGGCTCGCTTACGCCACCAAGCACGCCCGAGATCGAGTAACCCAGCATGAGCGCCTTCTCGTCCTTATCCGCAACGCGAAGCGATGCGCCAAAGGGCATGCCCCAGACAGCAAACGTCGCCATCGTCGCGGCGATGAGGATGCACGAGTCCGTTCCCACACTCATAAACTGGGCATACGCGAGCGATAGGACAACATTGCTGACGCCCGCAATCTTAAGAAACTCCCAACCCGCGGCAAGCCCCATGAGCGTGAGCAGCGACACGATACCGCCCGAGTTGCCGAGCATAAACATGAGCTGCCCCAACAGCATGCCCAGATAGCTGCCCGCCGGGGCCGTGATACACAGCGAAATCGGAACCATGACGAGCATCGTCGCAAACGGAACGAACGAGAACGCCACGGCCTGAGGGATGACGCGCTTAAAGAAACGCTCCACCTGCCATAGCACAGGAATCGAAATGAGAACCGGGATAACAGTCGTCGTGTAATCGTTGACCGGTGCGGGGAGCAGACCGTACACAGAAGTCATCGATGCACCCGTCGTCGACGCGGCATCGACAAGCTTCAACAGATCGGGGGCAATGAGGACACCGCCCAGCATCATGCCCAGCTGTTCCGAGCAGCCGAGCTGGCGGGCGGCGGCCCAACCAAGATAGATGGGAAGAAAGTAATACCCGGCGTTATAGAGCCAGCTGTAGAACAGCCGATAGATTTCGGAATCGGCAGGCCATAGGCCCAGCATGCCTTCGCCCATAATGACGGCCACGGTACGAAACAGCGCCGCGCAGACAATAAACGGCAACGCCGACATCATGCTTTTGGACAGATAGTCGACTACAGCCATAGCGTTTGCTTTTACCGTCGCCAAGACCGATTGAGAAACTTGTGACACAGGAACCCTTTCCCTATGTGACAAAGGGACAGTCTCTTTGTCACACAGTGCGGTAATGACCGATTGAACGGTACTTTTCGTAGCGGAGGTTGGTGAGCGTCGCATCGTCGAGTCGACCGAGTGTATCGAAGGCCGCAAATGCCGAGGACATGACGGCGGCGGCAATCTCCTCATGCGACAGACCCCTATCATCGACAATGCCGTCGATAATGCCGAGTGTCAGCAGATCGGGGGCCGTGAGCTTAAGCGCCTCGGCGGCCTCATCCGCACGCTCGGTGTCCTTCCACAGGATTGACGCGCATGCCTCGGGGCTCACGACCGAATAGGCCGAGCTCGAGAGCATCAGAATACGGTCGGCCACGGACAGCGCCAGTGCACCGCCGGAACCGCCTTCGCCCGTCACCACCGAAACGATCGGCGTCTTAAGGCCGCTCATCTCCATAAGGTTCTGGGCAATCGCCTCGCCCTGGCCGCGCTCCTCGGCACCGATACCGCAGAACGCGCCCGAGGTATCGACCAGGCACAGGACCGGTCGTCCAAACTTCTCGGCCTGACGCATCAGGCGTCGCGCCTTGCGATAGCCCTCGGGATGCGCCATACCAAAGTTGCGGCGCATGCGCTCTTTGGTCGTGGTGCCGCGCTCGATGGCGATAACCGTCACGGGGCGCCCGTCTTTCCAGCCAATGCCACCCACCACGGCGGCATCGTCGCCAAAGTAACGGTCGCCATGCAGCTCCACAAATCCATCCAGGCCCAGCGAGATCATCTCGCCCGCCGTGGCACGGTCTGCCGAACGGGTCTGCTTGACAATCTCGAGCGCCGTTTTTGGTGCGGGTGTGCGCTTAAACAGATGCCCCAGCCTTTTGCCGCGACGCCCCGTATGCACGATCTCGTGCGGCGCGCCCAGACGAGGCGCGTGTCCTTGGTGCAGCGCCAACAGCTCGCCCACCGTGAGTGCAATCTCGCCACGCGGTACAACGGCATCACAAAAGCCGTGCTCCAGCAAAAACTCGGAGCGCTGGAATCCCTTGGGCAGGCGCTTATGCATGTTCTGCTCGATCACGCGCGGGCCGGCAAACGCCGTCAGGGCATCGGGTTCCGCCAAGATGATGTCGCCCTCCATGGCAAAGCTCGCGGTCACGCCACCGGTCGTGGGATCGGTGAGCACCGTGATGTACAGGCCGCCCACCTCGCTATGTCGTCTAACCGCCGCGGAGATCTTGGCCATCTGCATGAGCGAGGTCACGCCCTCCTGCATGCGGGCGCCGCCCGACACGGTAAAGCCGACGACCGGCAATCCCAGCTCGGTCGCGCGCTCAAAGACGCGACAGATCTTCTCACCCACCACAGAACCCATCGAGCCCATCATAAAATTGGCGTCCATAAAGAAGAGCGCCGTGTCGCAGCCACAGATCTTGCCTCTGCCGCACACGACGGCGTCGCGCTCGCCCGAGCGCTCGCCCGCGCCCTCGAGTTTATCGGCATAGCCGGGAAACGAGAGGAAATCCTCCGATGCCAGATTGGCATCCCATTCCTCAAAGGTGCCAGCGTCGACCGTCATGCGCAGGCGCGCGCGACCGCTCACACGAAAGTGCTTGCCGCAACGGGGACACACCTCGAGGTTGTCGTGCAGACGTGCCTCGTCAATCACGCGGCGGCACTCCGGACACTTGATAAACACGTGGCGCGCGGGGAACTCGGCGCTCGACTCGGTTATCGGTCCCTCAAGGACATTAACCGTCTTCGCTTTTCTATTCATCAGCATAGAGATGCCCCATCAGATCGGTGTGATACATGCCCGATAAGAACTCGTCGTTCGCCAGCACGTCGAGTTGAAGCTCGCTGTTCTCGCTCACGCCCTCGATCACGAGCTCGCCCAGGGCCGAGCGCATCTTGCGAATGGCACCATCGCGCGTGGGCGCACACACGATGAGCTTGCCGAGCATGGAGTCGTAGTACGGCGGAACAGCGGCACCGGTAAACATTGCCGAGTCCCAGCGCACACGCGGACCGCCCGGCACACGCAGCGTGGTGATCGTTCCGCACGACGGAAGAAAGTCCGGCGTCTCGGCATTGATGCGGCACTCCATGGCATGGTTGTGGACCGGCACGTCCTCCTGCTCAAAGGGCAGGGGCTGGCCGGCCGCCACGCGCAGCTGCCACTTGACCAGGTCGGTATCGGTCACAAATTCCGTGACCGGATGCTCCACCTGCAGGCGCGTGTTCATCTCCATAAAGTAGAAATTGCCGTCGTCCGAGTACAGGAACTCGATGGCGCCGGCGCCCTCGTAGCCAACGGCTCGTGCCAAGTCGCGCGCGGCCTTATGCATGCGCGCACGAATGTCGTCGTGCCCGTCGAGACACGGCGCGGGGCTCTCCTCGATCAGCTTTTGGTTGCGGCGCTGCACCGAGCACTCGCGTTCACCGAGCGAAAAGACATGCCCCTGTTTATCGGCCATAATCTGCACCTCGACATGGTGCGCCGGGGCGACGAACTTTTCCATATAGCACTCGCCGTCGCCAAAAACGGCCTCGCCCTCGGCACGTGCCTCGATAAAGGCCTTGGCCGCATCTTCCACGCGCTCGACCTTGCGAATGCCGCGACCGCCGCCGCCCGCGCGCGCCTTGATGAGCACGGGGCAGCCGATGCGCTCGGCCTCGGCCGTCGCCTCCTCGGGGCTTTTGAGCAAATCGCAGCCCGGCACGATGGGCACGCCTGCGGCGGCAGCCGTTCGGCGTGCGGCATCTTTGTCGCCCATGTTGTCGATGACCTCGGCCGAGGGACCGACAAACGCCAGGCCGTATTTGTCGCAATCGCGCACAAAGCTCGCCTTTTCGGAGAAAAAGCCGTAGCCGGGGTGAATCGCCTTTGCTCCCGACTTGACGGCACAGGTGAGTACGGCATCGTCGTTGAGGTAGCTCTCGGCAAGACGCGGACCGCCGATGCAGTAGGCCTCGTCGGCGAGCTGCACGTGCAGTGCATCCGCGTCGGCCGTGGAGTAGACGGCGACGGTCCTGATGCCCATATCGCGGCACGCGCGGATAACACGGACCGCAACCTCGCCGCGGTTGGCGATGAGCACTTTGTCGAACATGAGGCCTTCCTTACCTTTCGTGCACGAGCGCAAAGGACATATCGGCGCGGCAGCACACCTCGCCGTTGACGCTCGCGGTGCCCGTCGCAAAGCGGAACGGCCCGCGCGCACGCGTGATCGAGCACACCAGGTCCACCGTGTCGCCCGGGCGCACCGGACGCTTAAAACGCACCTTGTCCAGGCTCGTGTAGAACGGCGTCGCACCGCGTGCTTCCTCATCGCCCATCAACAACACGCAGCAGTTTTGGGCGAGTATCTCGCACTGAATCACGCCAGGGACGACCGGGTTTCCCGGAAAATGCCCCTGCAAAAAGTACTCATCGCCCGTAATCGTGATCTTGCCGTGGGCCTCGGTGCCCACCAGCTCTGCCTCGTCGAGCAAGAGCATGGGCTCGCGATGCGGCAACAGTTCCTTAAGCTCTTCTTTGTTCATGGATATCACCTATCCGATCCTCATGAGGCAACTACCGAACTCAACGAGGTCGCCGTCGGCCACGCAAATCTCGAGCACCTCGCCGTCCGCCTCTGCCGTCACCTCGTTAAGGACTTTCATGGCCTCGATGATGCAGAGGGTTTCGCCGGCCTTGACCTTGGAGCCCACGCGCACAAACGGCTCATCGCCTGGCGCAGGGGCAGCATAGAAGACGCCCACCATGGGAGCAGTCACCTCGGTGCCCTTGGGCTCCGGCGCGGCGGCAGGTGTCTGCGTGGCGGGTTCCGGTGCGGCAGGCGCGACTGTGGGAGCTGCAACTTGAGCGGCCATGGCGCTCGGCATAGGCATGGGCACGGCAACCGGCTGCGCGGCACTCGCGCGCTCAAGTTCGACCGCGGTGCCATCGGGCTCCTCCACGCGCACGCGCGTGAGGCCGCGGTCCTCCATAACATCGGCTATCTCGGCAAGTCTTTTGGAATCCATGCTCTAGCTCCTTGCATATTTGCGCAGCGCGATGGCGGCGTTGTGGCCGCCAAAGCCCAGGTTGGTCGAAAGCGCCCAGGTAAGGTCGGCGCGAACCGCGCGATTGGGCGTGTAATCGAGATCGCAGGCGGGATCGGGCGTGCTGTAGTTAATGGTCGGCGGCACCACGCCCTGTTCGAGCGCCATGGCACAGGCCATGACCTCGATAGCACCCGTGGCACCGATCATGTGCCCGGTCATCGACTTGGTCGATGAGACGTGCGCGGCGCGCGCCGCATCCTCGCCAAGCGCTCGCTTGATACCCGCCGTCTCGGACGAATCGTTGAGCTTGGTCGAGGTGCCGTGGGCATTGATGTAGAGGCCCTCGGAAGGCTTGACGTCGCCCTCGGCCACCGCCAGCGATATCGCGCGGGCAATGCCGGCAGCCTCGGGATCGGGACTCGTGATGTGATAAGCATCATCGGTGTTGCCGTAGCCCACGACCTCGGCATAAATGTGCGCACCGCGCGCCTGCGCATGTTCCATGCTCTCGAGTACCAGCACGCAAGCGCCCTCGCCCATCACAAAGCCGTCGCGGTTCGCATCGAACGGACGACACGCCGTCTGCGGATCGGGGTTGGTGGTGAGCGCGCGGCAGGATGTAAAGCCCGCAACGGCGTCGGGGATGATGGCCGCCTCGGTGCCGCCCGCAAGGATTGCGTCGGCGTAGCCGTGCTTGATGGCGCGGAACGCCTCGCCCACCGCATGGGCCGAGGTCGCGCAGGCGGTCACGACGGGCAGGGTCGGTCCCTTTGCCTTGTGACGGATTGCGATATTGCCCGATGCCATGTTGGGAATCATCATCGCGATCATGTAAGGCGATGCGCGGCGGGGTCCGCGATCGGCAATCGTGTGAACGTTGTCGACGAGCGTCGTCATGCCGCCCACGCCAGATCCCACGTATACGCCCAGGCGCTCGTGGTCGATCGCGTCTTCGGTATCGAGTCCTGCATCATGCATAGCCTCGTCCGAAGCCGCCATCGCAAACTGAACACAGGGGTCGAGATGTTTGGCGTCACGTTTGCCAAAGTACTCGGTACCGTCAAAGCCCTTGACCTCGGCCGCCACCTTAACGGCAAACGCGTCCGTATCGAAGTGCGTGATCGGGCCGATACCACACGTACCGGCGCACATGGCCGCCCAGGTGGCAAGCGCGGTGTTGCCGAGCGGCGATACGGCGCCGATGCCGGTGATTGCAACTCTCTGTTCCATCATGGTCTCCTCATCCAAGCCGATGAATATGCCGGCTCTGATTTCTACATCGCCATTCCGCCGTCGACGCGCACGACCTCGCCCGTAACGTAAGCTGCCGCATCGCTTGCCAAAAAGCACACCACACCGGCAACTTCCTCGGGACGCGCCATACGCTTGAGGGGAATCTGCTCCTCACACGCCGCGCGCACCTTATCCGAGAGTGTTGCCGTCATATCGGTCTCGACAAACCCGGGGGCGACCGCGTTTACCCTCACGCCGCGAGGCGCAAGCTCGCGCGCCACCGCCTTGGTCAGACCGATCACGCCCGCCTTGGAGGCAGCGTAGCTGGCCTGTCCGGCATTGCCCATCAGGCCCACGACCGAGCTCATGTTGATGACGCAACCGCCGCGCTGGCGCATAAAGGTCTTGGTGAGCGCACGCGTCGTGTTGAATGTGCCCTTCAGATTGACATCGAGCACGCGATCGAACGCATCGTCGCCCATGCGCATAAGCAAGCCATCGCGGGTGATGCCGGCATTGTTGACGAGCGTCCAAATGGAGCCGAAGTCGTTGAGGACTGCTTCCACGCACGCATTGACGGCATCGGGGTCGGCCACGTCGCATTGATATGCGCGCGCCGTGGCACCAGCTTTCTTGCAGGCCTCGCATGTCTCGTGCGCCGCATCGACGCTGCCGGCGTAGACGACGGCGATATCGTAACCATCCTCCGCCAGACCCACGGCGCAAGCGCGACCGATGCCGCGCGATCCGCCCGTGATCAGCGCCACGCGGCGCGAACCGTCGCGCTCAAGCGCGCGATCGCATACATTGCCCATGTCATTCCTTTCGGGTAGAAATCGAGCTCGCTACGCAAGTTCATCGGCGATGGCCGCGACCTGCTCGGCCGTCTCGCACGAATACACGCAAACGTCGTTCAGCGTGCGCTTGACCAGGCCCGCCAGCGTTTTGCCAGGACCCACCTCGATAAATGTGTCGACGCCTTGATCCTGCAGCGCATGCAGCGTGTCGACCCAACGCACGGCATGGCTCACCTGCTGGGCAAGCACACCGGAGGCCGCCTGTGGGTCGGTCGGATACGGCGCGGCCGTCATATTCGCCACGACCGGAATCAGCAGCGGGGACGGCGCGTGACCGGCCTCGATATATGCAGCAAGGCCACAGGTCGCCTCGGCCATATAGGGGCTATGGAATGCACCCGACACCGCGACCTTCATGGCGCGACCGCCAGCCTCTTTCACTAGAACGTCGAGCTCCTGCAGCGCCTCGGGCGCTCCGGCCACAACCGTCTGCTGGGGGCTGTTGTAGTTGACCGGCCAGCAGTCCTCGCCGGCCTGTTTTGCCAAGCCCTCGACCTGCGCCGCATCGAGTTTGATGACGGCGCGCATGCCGCCGGGGTGACGCTCGGCCGCCGTGGCCATCAATGCCGCACGCTCACATACGAGCTCAAAACCCGCTCGCGTATCGAACGCCCCCGCAAAGGTGAGCGCGGCGACCTCGCCAAGCGAAAAACCCGCACAGGCGGTAGGTACCACGCCGCGCTCACGCAGGGCGGCAGCCGCTGCCAGATCGTGGACGAACACGCACGGCTGCGTGTTCTCGGTCTGCGAGAGTTCCTCCTTGGAGGCGCTTCGGCACTGCTCACTGGTCCCCGGGCGCACCTCGTCGGCAATGGCGAACACCTCGGCGGCCGCCGGCGATGCCTCGATCAGGTCGACGCCCATCGCGGGGTGCTGGGCGCCCTGGCCGGCAAACAGAAACGCTACGCCACCCATGCGCACGCACCCTTCAGGACGTGCTCGGCGCCATCGACCAGGTCGTCAACGATTTCACGTGCACTTTGGCGCTCGTTGACCATGCCGGCAATCTGTCCACACAAAAACGAGCCCTCTTCGTAATTGCCGTCCTTGGCGGCCTTGCGAAGGGCGCCCGTGCCCATGGCCCCGAGCTCCTCGACGCTTACGCCCGCCGCCTCGCTCTTGGCGTAGGCGTTGGTGAAGGGGCTCTTGAGGGCACGCACCGGGTGTCCCGTCGAGCGGCCGGTCGCACGCGTCGAGGTGTCGTTGGCCTTCAGGACCATCTCCTTGTACTGCTCCGATACGGTGCACTCATCTGCGATCAGAAAGCGCGTACCCACCTGCACGCCGGCGGCGCCCAGCATAAAGGCGGCCGCCACGCCGCGGCCATCGGCGATACCGCCAGCCGCAACCACGGGAATATCGACCACATCGACAACCTGCGGCACCAGTGCCATCGTCGAGGTCTCGCCAATATGGCCGCCTGATTCGGTACCCTCGGCAACCACGGCAGTGGCTCCACGACGCGCCACGAGGCGCGCCAGCGCCACCGAGGCAACGACCGGGATGACCTTGATGCCCGCCTCGTTCCACGCCTTCATGTACTTGGTGGGATTGCCGGCACCCGTCACGACGACCGGCACCCGCTCGTCAATCACGACCCGCGCGACCTCGTCGGCAAACGGGCTCATGAGCATGACGTTGACGCCAAAGGGCTTATCCGTCCTGGCACGCAGCTCATGAATCTGGTCGCGCAGCCAGTTGGCGTCGGCGTTCATGGCCGCGATAATCCCTAAGCCGCCCGCCTCGGACACTGCGGACGCCAGCGAGGCGTCGGCGATCCAGGCCATACCGCCCTGGAACACGGGCTTTTCGATGCCGAGCAGATCGCAGAGAGGAGTCTTGAGCATCTCTACTTCTCCAATGCCGCCTCGACCGTATCGGCGAACTCGCCGACCGTCTTGGGGTTCTCCTCGGTATCGAGCTGGATGCCAAACTCGTCCTCAACGGCGACGAGGATCTCGACGGTGCCCAGACTGTCGAGACCAATCTCCTCGAGCGTGGACTCGGGCTTCATCTCGACGTCGTCAAGACCGGCGGTCTCGCGGATAACATCGCAAACGCGCTCGAAGGTCTTCTGATCTGCCATGGTAGTTCTCCTTTGTTTGTGCCCTAGGGGCGTTTTTATTTCCTATGTGCGACTACTTCCAACGAAGTAGATAGCCACCTATATCCAGACCGGCGCCAAATCCAACGAGGGCGATGGTGTCGCCCGTGTGAAGTGCACCGGCGTTTGCCAGCCGGTCGAGGGCAAGCGGAATGCATGCGCTCGAAATGTTGCCGGTCTCGCGCAGCGTTCGAACCACGCGCTTGTCTGGCACACCGAGGCGCTTGACCGCCTGACTCAGGATTCGTTCGTTAGCCTGATGGAATACAAAATGGTCGATGTCCTCGACCGAAATGCCCGCATCGCTCGCAAGCTTATGAACCGTGTCGCAAATCGCGTTGACGCCGAACTTGAACACGCGGCGGCCATTCATGGACAGCACGCTCTCGCTATCTGCGGAGGCCTTAAACGGCGAGGTGCCGACCAGACCGGGAACGCACAACGTCTCGACGTCGGGCGCCGTCGAAAGCTCAACGGCAAGGGGGCTGTCTCCCCCGGCCTCAATCACCGCGGCGCCTGCCCCATCGCCAAAGAGCACGCAGGTGGCGCGGTCGGTCCAGTCGAGCGCGCGCGTCATCTGCTCGGCAGCAACGACAAGCACATGCTTGGCTCGTCCTCGGGCGATATAGCCCTCGGCAACATCGAGCGCAAATACGAAGCCGGCGCAGGCCGCCGAGACATCGAAGGCAGGGCACGTCGCGCCTAGTCGCTCAGCAACGGCACACGCCTCAGCGGGAACAAGATGGTCACCCGTCGTCGTCGAGCAGACGATCAAATCCAACTGGCTCGCGTCGATTCCGGACACCTGGAGTGCCCGCTCGCTCGCCGCTACGGCAAGGTCATCAAGTGACTCGGTGGTGCAGACGTGGCGGCTCTTGATACCTGTGCGGGTAAAAATCCACTCATCCGAGGTATCGAGGAACTCGGACAGCTCGTCATTGGAAACACTGCGCTTAGGAAGCGCCGAGCCCGTTCCAAGAATCGTGAAACCCATCACTAACCTCCTTTGAGTTGTTGACGTGTTTACATCGACCAAGAGAGGATAGCGCATTTCAGTCGTTGTTGACGTGTTAACATTAAATTGCCCAAATGCGACACAGGCTTCACATTGTGTCTATCTCTCGACACCATTGCGTTATTCACTTATTCATTAAGGAGGTAGCAGCCGTTATGGATGCCAAATTAACGATAGTCGACGTAACCGGATCGACCAACGATGACCTGCTCGAAGCAGGAAAACAGGGAGCGCCGCACGGCACAGGACTTGCCGCCCGGGCTCAGACAGCAGGACGCGGCCGGCGCGGCCACAAGTGGGATTCAACCGCCGGCAACCTATTGCTTTCGATTGTCCTGCGTCCATGCGTTAGTCCTGCAAAATACTCTGGTCTTGCTGCCGTCAGCGGCCTAGCGGTGCTCGAGGCGCTCGAAAAACAGGGTCTTGCAAACGAGATTGGCCTCAAATGGCCCAACGACCTGGTCGCGCGTGGACGCAAACTCGGCGGCATTCTGGTCGAGGCCGCACGCGATAACGAAGGCAAACCTTTCGCCGTCTGCGGCATTGGTGTCAATGTGAACTATGCGCCCCAAGAGGTGCCCGATGGCGGCCTGCCGGCAATCGGTCTCTCGGACCTTAACGAGAACGTTCCTGCTGTCGACATGCTCCTCGATGAGGTCTATCACGCAGTTATAGACGCTGTAGATGCCTGGGCAGAACGCCTCAACGCCATGGAAGAAAACACCGGACCGCTCGCGCCCGTCCACGGCGAATATGTCGCTCACCTCAATTGGATTGGAAAGCACGTTATCGCCCGCTCCCCTGCCGGTGACGAGCTGGCGCGAGGCATCTTTATAACGGTCGATGGCTTTGGTCGTGCGTGCATCGAAACAGAAGACGGCTTGCGATCCTTCCATTTTGAGGAGGCGTCATTGCGCCCCTTGAGTGAGTAGGTCGCCACAGCCAGCCGCTCGGCAGCCTTACCCGGCGATCCAAACCCATCATGCAAAACAAAAGAGCCCCGCTACCGTAATGGCAGCGGGGCCCTTTAAGCTATGAGGAATATCGCTTAGAGCTTGATGTCGATGTCGACGCCAGCGGGGAGGTCGAGACGCATAAGCGAATCAACGGTGCCCGAGGTGGGGTCGAGGATGTCGATGAGACGCTTGTGAGTGCGCATCTCGAACTGCTCACGGGAGTCCTTGTTCACGTGCGGCGAGCGGATAACCGTGTACAGGTTGCGCTCGGTGGGCAGGGGGACAGGACCGGAAACGCGAGCGCCGGTCTTCTGAGCGGTCTCGACGATGAGCTTCGCGGACTGATCGACGACCTCGTGATCATAGCCCTTGAGGCGAATGCGGATCTTCTGGGTAGCCAACTTAAACCTCCAAAGAGTGCGAGAGATGTTCTCGCGGATTACGTAACAGGGAGCTCGAACTTAGGCGTTCTTGCTCATGACCTCGTCCACGATGGACTTGGGCGCGGGCTCATAAGAGTCGAACTGCATCGTGTAGGATGCACGGCCCTGGGTCTGGGAGCGAAGGTCGGTAGCGTAACCGAACATCTCGCCCAGCGGCACCTTGGCACGGATGAGCTTGCTGTTCTTGCGATCCTCCATGCCCTCGATCTTGCCGCGGCGACCGGAGAGGTTGCCCATAACGTCGCCCATGTACTGCTCGGGGGTCTCGACCTCGACAGCCATGATCGGCTCGAGCAGCTGCGGGTCGGACTTCTTGAGGGCGTCCTTGATAGCCATGGAACCGGCGATCTTGAAGGCGGCCTCGGAGGAGTCGACCTCGTGGTAAGAACCGTCGAACAGGGTGACCTTAACGTCGAGGACCGGGAAGCCGGCGATAACACCGGTGTTCAGGGCCTCCTGAATGCCCTTGTCGATGGACGGGATGTACTCCTTGGGCACGACGCCGCCGACGATAGCGTTGACGAACTCGTAGCCGAAGCCCTCCTCCATCTTCTCGAGCTTGATGACGGCGTGGCCGTACTGACCGCGACCACCGGACTGACGGACGAACTTGCCCTCAGCCTTCTCGACGTCGTGACCAGCGGTCTCGCGGTAGGCAACCTGGGGCTTACCGACGTTAGCGTCAACCTTGAACTCACGGAGCAGACGGTCGACGATGATCTCGAGGTGCAGCTCACCCATGCCGGCGATGATGGTCTGACCGGTCTCGTGGTTGGTGGACACCGTGAAGGTCGGGTCCTCCTCGGCGAGCTTGGTCAGAGCCAGGGACATCTTGTCCTGCTCGGCCTTGGTCTTGGGCTCGATGGCAACGTCGATAACGGGCTTAGCGAACTCGATCTTCTCGAGGACGATCTCCTTGCCCTCGGTGCACAGGGTATCACCGGTGGTGGAGTTCTTGAAGCCGACGCAAGCGACGATGTCGCCGGCGCAAGCATCGTCACGGTCGATACGCTCGGCGGCGTTCATCTCGAGGATGCGGCCGAGGCGCTCGCGCTGACCGTTGGAAGCGTTGACAACGTAGGAGCCGGACTCGGCACGGCCGGAGTAAACGCGGACGTAGGTGAGCTTACCGACGAACGGGTCGGTCATGATCTTGAAGACCAGGCCGGAGAAGGGCTCGTCGAAGGAAGGATGACGCTCGATCTCCTCGCCGGTGTCCGGATCGGTACCGGTGACGGCCTCAACGTCGATCGGGCTGGGCAGGTAGTCGACGACAGCGTCGAGCAGCTCCTGGACGCCCTTGTTCTTGTAGGCGGAGCCCACGAAGACGAGGTTGAGCTCGTTGGCCAGAACGCCCTTGCGCAGGGCGGCCTTGAGCTCCTCGACGGTGAAGTCCTCCTCCATGAGGATCTTCTCCATGAGCTCGTCGTCAAAGCTGGCAGCAGCGTCAAGGAGCTCCTCGCGCTTGGTGGCAACGATGTCGGCGAACTCAGCCGGGATCTCGTCCATCGGCTCGGGGTAGGTCATGCCCTTCTCATCGGCCTTGAAGTCCCATGCGGTCATGGTAACGAGGTCGATGACGCCCCAGAAGTTATCCTCGGCGCCCATCGGGACCTGAGCGGCCACAGCGTTAGCGTCGAGACGATCCTTCATGGTCTCGATAGCGTTGAAGAAGTCAGCGCCCACGCGGTCATACTTGTTGATGAAGGCGATGCGGGGGACGTTGAAGGTAGAAGCCTGACGCCAAACGGTCTCAGACTGGGGCTGAACGCCGGCAACGGCGTCGAAGACGGCGACAGCGCCATCGAGGACGCGCAGGCAGCGCTCGACCTCGGCGGTGAAGTCAACGTGGCCCGGGGTGTCGATGATCTGGATGCGGTAGTCCTTACCGTCCTTGTTCCAGAAGCAGGTGGTAGCAGCGGAGGTAATGGTTACGCCGCGCTCCTGCTCCTGAACCATCCAGTCCATGGTGGCAGCGCCCTCATGGACCTCACCGATCTTGTGGGTCTTACCGGTGTAGTAAAGAATACGCTCGGTCGTGGTGGTCTTACCAGCATCGATGTGGGCCATGATGCCGATGTTACGGGTATCGGAAAGCTTGTACTTAGGCTTAGCCATGTTAGTTCCTTACCTTAACTTACCAACGATAGTGAGAGAACGCGCGGTTGGCCTCGGCCATCTTGAAGACGTCCTCACGCTTCTTGACGGAAGCGCCCAGGCCGTTGGAAGCGTCGAGGATCTCGTTGGCGAGACGCTCGGCCATGGTCTTCTCCTTGCGAGCGCGGGAGAAGTTGACGATCCAGCGAATGCCCAGAGCGGTGGAACGACGGGAGTTGACCTCCATCGGGACCTGATAGGTAGCGCCACCGACACGCTTGGGCTTAACCTCGAGCGTGGGCTTGACGTTGTCCATAGCCTTCTTGAAGGTAGCGAGAGCGTCGCCACCCTCGGACTTCTCGGCAACGATCTCGAAAGCGGTGTAAACGATGCGCTCAGCGGTGGCCTTCTTGCCGTCAAGAAGGACCTTGTTGATGAGCTGAGTCACCAGGCGGTTGTTGTAAACGGCGTCAGGCTGAACCTCACGACGATTAGCTGCTGCACGACGCGGCATGTGAAATCTCCTTAAGTGTCTACCGTGCGGCGCTTAGGCGGCACACGGCGAAAGTATCAAAACGTTATCTGGCTTATTTAGCCTTGGGGCGCTTAGCACCGTACTTGGAACGGGCCTGCATACGGTTCTGGACCGGAGCAGCGTCGTAGGCGCCACGGATGACGTGATAACGGACACCAGGGAGGTCACGGACACGACCGCCGCGGACGAGCACGATGGAGTGCTCCTGCAGGTTGTGGCCCTCACCCGGGATGTAAGCAGTAACTTCGATGCCGTTGACAAGGCGAACACGGGCAACCTTACGAAGAGCCGAGTTCGGCTTCTTGGGGCTCGTGGTGAAGACGCGGGTGCACACGCCGCGCTTCTGGGAGTTGTGCTGCAGAGCAGCGTTCTTGGACTTCTTGGGCACGGAACGACGGCCCTGGCGAACCAGCTGGTTAATAGTAGGCAAAGCGTACTCCTTCTCGAATGATTCCAGCTTTCTGTAAAGTGCAACGGCTTGAATCGAGGGGTCAGCATCCCCCTACGAAACACGCAGTTCGATAGGATACGTGGCGTTAGCTGTGCCGTCAACAGACCACGCCGCCGGGCGTATCCCAAAATAGCTATATTTCCGCAAAGCCTCCATAAAAGGAATCCCCGCCTGTGCGCAAGTGCCCATTCCAGCCGTCCATGTAACGCAAAATAGGCCGCTTCCCCTCTTGGGAAGCGGCCTAGACCTTACGAATAGACGATGGTAAAGGGCTCTTTCGTTTCGGTCTCCCCTGTTGATGTATACCTCACAATTTCAAGGGTTACCGAGACAACTTGATCGACATCAATCAACTTCGTTGGCACCCAGATGTTCTCTCCGCTATTGCGCCCATAAGAAAAATATAAGTTGAACACCCCTGCGTCGTCATCTTCGATAATCTGCTCCGATCCATCCTTGTAGCTGACGGTCAGCTTATTATCAACTGCTTCATAGCCCAAATCATCGATGTGCGTCTGGATGGAAAACGGGCTAATCTCAAGAGGCGAGTCACCGGAGCGGAGTTCCTTTGTATCGACGTACGCTCCAATATTGAACTCGGGTGTCGACGCCTCAAACCGCCTCGCACTCTCACCTTCACCCTCGGTCCAATGGATATTCCAGGTGACAGCATGTTGCAAATCTCGCTCGCGATCCATAGCGGCAAAGTACATCGTGCCATTAATGACAGTATCGCTTGATGTGTCCTTATCAATTGTGCTGCGTGTGTCAGGCCATTCCTCGCCGAACTTCATATCGGGCGTGCCGATGCCCTGCTCTTCTTCACCATAGAGAACAAGTTCGCCAATCTCTGCTGCTGGCTCGTAGTAGTTAACTCCATTTGGATTGGACAACGTAAACGTCACGGCTCCGCAGCCGTTTTGGTCGATTGCCATCTCATGGATATCAAGCGTATAGCCGTTGCCCTCGACGGACAGATTAACCTCCTGGACTGCGCCTTCCAGGCTTTGGGGCGCGATGCCATCGCCAAACTCTCTGGTGTAGGTATATTTAGTTCCCGATGAGCCGCCGTTGGTCCAGGTAATGGAATCCCCGTTGCCGTGGTTTCCCCAGGCAGAGGCAAAATAGCTGGAATTGACGACGGCGTAGGCGACCCCTCCGGTCGCCAGCACTCCGGCAAGGCATCCGATCACGGCAACATACAGAGGCTTCGCGTGACCCTTTCGGCGAAGCGGCTCACCAGCAGCGGCATAAAGAACACGGTCAGCAAGATCGCTATCGGCTTGGACGGACTCGAAGGCCTGCTTGATTTGATTGGATTTCACGGTCGCCCTCCTCTAGGATGAACTTGAGCTTCGATCTGCCGCGAGCCAAACGCGTTCGAACAGTCGCGGCTGGCACATGCAATAACTCGGCAATCTCTGAGGTCGAAAAGCCCAGATAGTAATAGAGCATGATGGGAACACGGAATCGTTCCGGAAGTCGCATAACGTCTGACAGGACCGCCTTGGTCTCCTCCTGCGCCGTCGAAAGCGAATCGGCCAGGTTCTCAATATCCTCCACACGCCTCCATGGCTTTCGAAAGAGAGATTTGCATTCATTGATCGTGACCCGGATAAGCCATCGACGAAGATGTTCCCAGCTTTCAAATTGGGCATCGCTTTTGAGTAACTTCAGAAAGACGTCTTGAGCGACATCGTCGGCATCGGCACGATCGCGCAGATACGTCAATGCGATTCGAAACACGACATCACGGTGATCCTCGACCGCCTGTCTAAATGCTTGTTCTTCCATAATCACCTCCCGGTGACGTTATTGGTTCTCGATGAGGCCCTCACCATAGATACGCTTTGACCGAACAGAATGTTTCAAATTCAAGCAGGAATAACCTACCAAAAAAACCCTGCCCCTTATTGGCAAGGGATCGACGGAACGCAACAGGTTGAGCATACGCAAGCGAGCGGCCCCCAGAGCGTACAAGGTGGCATGAAAAAGGCAGGGCATTGACCTTTTGGTCATGCCCTGCCTTTTGAATGACAGATTGTAGCTCTGGGGGCCGCGCAGCGACGGAGATCGCCGCCGTTCGTTAGAACGGCGGAACTAGTTACTCCTCGTCGTTGTCCTTGGCCTCTTCGGCGTCGTCGGTGTCCACGAGCTGGTTGAGCAGCTCATCGAGAGAAGCCATGTCCTCGTTGATGGCACCGTTGGCGGGAGCCTTCTTGTCGTCGATCGGGGCGCCCAGGAGTTCCTCGTCGGCGTCGGCGTGATGCGTCGGAGCGGAGGTACCCAGCAGGATATCGTCCGGACCGTCGGGGCTAAAGACCATCTGCAGCAGCTGCGAGAGGTCTTCCTCGTCGGCAACGTCGTCGTTGTTCTCGAGGATGTAGAGCAAGTCGTGGGCCTCCAGGCCGTCACGGAGCTCCTCGATCGCCTTGGCACCGATGCCGTCGATGCGCAGCAGATCCTCCTCGGACTTGCCGACCAGGTCGCCGACCGTCTCGATGCCGACCTCGCTGAACTTGTTGGTCCAGCGCTGCGACACGCCCAGGTCGTCGAACAGGTACAGACGAGCCTTCTCGGCGGAGATGGTGTGACCATTGCGGGTGAACGAACCGTCAGCACCGCCGAACTCGTCGTAGCCGGCCCAGTCGAGCTGCTGCGGGAGTTGCTCGTCCAGGTCCTTGAGCTCCACAGGAGCCCACTCGGGCAGCGACTTGGCGTTGGGCGAAGCCGGGCCGTCGATGTCCACGTAGCCGTCGGCCGTGCGATACGTCAGCTTGGCGTTGGCGTACGGCTTGAGGCCGGTACCAGCAGGGATCTTCTTACCGACGATGACGTTGGACTTAAGGTCGAGCAGGTGGTCGACCTTGCCCTCGATAGCAGCCTCGGTAAGGACGCCGGCGGTACGGATGAACGAAGCGCTCGACAGCCAGGAGTCGATGTTGGACGCGACCTTGAGCGTACCCAGGATGACGGGCTCGGCCACGGGAGCCTGACCGCCCAGACGGGCAACGCGCTCGACCTCGTCGGCGAACTCGTAGCGGTCGACGTACTGACCAAGCAGGTACTTGGAGTCGCCGGGGTTGGTGATCTGAACGCGACGCAGCATCTGACGTGCGAGCACCTCGATGTGCTTGTCGTTCAGGTCGACGCCCTGGCTGGTGTAGACGTCCTTGACGCTCTCGACGAAGGTGTGCATCGTCGACTCGATGTCGGTCAGCTTGCGCAGGTTGCGGAAGTTGACGAAGCCCTTGGTGATCTGGTCGCCGGCGCGAACCTCGCAGCCGTCCTCGATCTCGGGCATAAAGCGCACCGAAGCGGGGACGCGACGCTCGTCGAGGACACGGGTGTGATCCTCGGAGTCGGTGAGCGTCAGCACGTACTCGGACTTCTCGGGCTTAATCGAGAGGTGACCGGAGTACGGAGCCAGCTCGGCCTCGCGACCCAGAATCTTCTCGTTGACGTTGCCGACGATATCGAACATACGACTGACCGTAGGCAGACCCTGCGTAATATCGTCGACGCCAGCGACGCCGCCGGAGTGAATGGTACGCATCGTAAGCTGCGTACCGGGCTCGCCGATGGACTGGGCGGCAATAATGCCGACCGCGGTACCGATGGCGACCGGACGACGGGTGGAAAGATCCCAGCCGTAGCACTTCTGGCACACGCCGTACTTGGAGCGGCAGGTGAGCAGCGCGCGAAGCTTGACCTTCTTGAGGCCCGCATCGACCATCTTCTGGATGTCGGCGACCTTCTCGATGTAGCCGTCCTGCTCAAAGAGCACGGTGCCATCGGAAGCCACGACGTCCTCGATGAAGCAACGGCCGACGAGGTCGGTGTTGAGGTCGGTGGTACCGGGGATGATGAGGTTGTAGGTAACGCCCTCGTGCGTACCGCAGTCCTCCTCGCGGACGATGACGTCCTGGGCCACGTCGACCAGACGACGGGTCAGGTAACCAGAGTCCGAGGTGTGGGATGCGGTATCGACCAGGCCCTTACGGGCGCCGTAGGTCGAAATGAAGTACTCGAGCGGCAGCAGGCCCTCGCGGAAGTTCGCCTTAATGGGAAGGTCGATCGTCTCGCCGGACATGTCTGCCATCAGGCCACGCATGCCGCCGAGCTGACGCAGCTGGGTCTTAGAACCACGGGCGCCGGAGTCGGCCATCATGTAGAGCGGGTTCTCCTCGTCGAACAAGTCGAGCATGAGCGCTGCAACCTTATCGGTACAAGCGGTCCACTCGTTAACGACTTCGATGTGGCGCTCCGTCTCGTTGATGAAGCCCTCCTCGAAGTACTCGTTGATCTGGTCGACGTTGGCCTGGGCGCGATCGAGCAGCTCCTGCTTCTCGGCAGGGATGAGAGCGTCCCACACCGAGATGGTGAGGCCGGCGCGGGTAGCGTAGTGGAAGCCGGAGTACTTGATGGCGTCGAGGATCGGGCCGACCTTGGCCTCGGGATAGCGATCGCAGCAGTCCGCAACCAGCTTGGCCACGTCGCCCTTGACCATCTTGTAGTTCATGAACTCGTAGTCTTCGGGCAGGCACTGGCGGTTGAAGATGATGCGGCCGATAGAGGTCTCGAAGCGAGCGGTCTTGTTGCCGGTGACGTCGTAGTCGGCGAACTCGTTCTTGCCGTTCTTGACACGGAAGATACGGGTGCCGTCCTCGTTGATGACGTTGGCATCGGCAGCGGACACGCGGACCTGGATCTTGGCCTGCATGTCGACCTCGGAGCGGCAGTCATAGGCGTGCAGCGCGTCGTCGAAGCTCGAGAACACGTGGTTCTCGCCCGGCAGACCCTCGCGGACCTGGGTGAGGTAGTACACACCAATGATCATGTCCTGCGAAGGGATGTTAACCGGCTTGCCGGATGCCGGCGAGCGCAGGTTGTTCGCAGAGAGCATGAGCACGCGAGCCTCGGCCTGAGCCTGGCTGGACAGCGGCACGTGGACAGACATCTGGTCGCCGTCGAAGTCGGCGTTGAAGGGCGAGCAGACCAGCGGGTGCAGGTGGATAGCCTTGCCCTCGACCAGCACCGGCTCAAAGGCCTGGATGGACAGACGGTGCAGGGTCGGTGCACGGTTGAGCAGCACGACGCGGCCGTCGATGACCTCTTCGAGGATATCCCACACAAAGGTGGCACCGCGGTCGATAGCGCGCTTGGCGCCCTTGATGTTCTCGACCTTGCCAAGCTCGACCAGGCGCTTCATGACGAAGGGCTTGAAGAGCTCCAGCGCCATGGTCTTGGGCAGACCGCACTGGTGCAGCAGCAGCTTGGGGTCGGTAACGATAACCGAACGGCCGGAGTAGTCGACACGCTTACCCAGCAGGTTCTGACGGAAACGACCCTGCTTGCCCTTGAGGGCCTCGGCGAGCGACTTGAGCGGGCGACCGCCACGGCCAGAGACCGGGCGACCACGACGGCCGTTGTCGAACAGGGCGTCCACGGACTCCTGGAGCATGCGCTTCTCGTTGTTCACGATGATCGCAGGGGCGTCCAGGTCGAGCAGGCGCTTGAGTCGGTTGTTACGGTTGATCACGCGACGATACAGGTCGTTGAGGTCGGACGCGGCGAAGCGGCCGCCGTCGAGCTGGACCATCGGGCGCAGATCGGGCGGAATGACCGGGATGACGTCCAGGATCATGTTCGCGGGGCTGTTGCCGCCCTTCAGGAAGGCGTCAACGACCTCGAGGCGCTTGACGGCCTTCTCGCGCTTCTGCTTCTGGGAGTCCTCGTCGGCGATGATGGCCTTGAGCTTCTCGGCCTCGGAGGGGAGGTCGATGGCAGCGAGCAGGTCGCGGACGGCCTCGGCACCCATGCCACCCTTGAAGTACATGGAGTAGTAACGGGTCATCTCGCGGAACAGCGGCTCATCGGAGATGAGGTCGCGCTCGGTGAGCTTCATGAAGGCGTTGAAGGCGTCCGTGCGGAGCTGCTTCTCGTCCTTGCACTCTTCCTCGATGTCGACGATGCCAGAGGCGATCTCCTCGGGGGTCAGCGGCTCCTCGTCGGAGAACTCGTCAAAGTTCTCGGGGTCGCCCTGCTCCTTGAGGGACTCGATCTGGCGGGCGCACTCGGCGTCGATCTCTTCCAGATCGGCGGCGAGCTCCTCGCGCAGGTCATCGGCGTCGGCCTCGCGAGCCTCGTAGTCAACCTCGGTGATGATGTAGCTGGCGAAGTACAGAACCTTCTCGAGGTCCTTGGACTTGATGTCGAGCATACGGCTCATCGGGAAGCTCGTGGGGCTCTTGAAGTACCAGATGTGGGACACGGGAGCGGCGAGCTCGATGTGGCCCATGCGGTCGCGACGCACCTTGGCCGAGGTGACCTCGACGCCGCAGCGCTCGCAGACGATGCCCTTAAAGCGGATGCCCTTGTACTTGCCGCAGGAGCACTCCCAGTCCTTGGCGGGACCGAAGATCTTCTCGCAGAACAGGCCGTCCTTCTCGGGCTTGAGGGTACGGTAATTGATGGTCTCCGGCTTCTTGACCTCACCGTGCGACCAGGAACGGATCTGGTCGGCGGAGGCAAGGGAGATCTTTACCGAGTCAAAATCAGTAGCTTCGAAATCTGCCACAGTCAACTACTCCTTATCAGTGGTCGTGGCGGCGACAGCCTCGGGTGCCTCGGCGGTCTCGGCATCCTCGGCCTCGACGTCGGTGTCAACGCCGGCGAGCGCAGCCAGGTCGTCGAGAGCAGAGGTCTCCTCGGCGGTCACAGGGGCGGAGGCGTCCTCGTCGGCATCGTGCATGGGCTCGATGTCCAGCGCGAGGGAGCGGATCTCCTTGACGAGAACCTTGAAGGACTCGGGGATACCCGGGACAGGAACGTTCTCGCCCTTGACGATGGACTCGTAGGTCTTGACGCGGCCCACGGTATCGTCGGACTTGACGGTCAGGATCTCCTGCAGGACGTTGGAAGCGCCGTAAGCGTACAGTGCCCAAACTTCCATCTCGCCGAAGCGCTGGCCGCCGAACTGGGCCTTGCCGCCCAG
>CAVCRP010000035.1:0-31638 GCA_963604655.1 uncultured Ruminococcus sp. | reverse complement strand
CGTTGCCGCGCCCCGCAGTGCCCGCTTCCCCCGAGAACAATTATCAGTGCAGGTAGAGGGCTTGCCAGTTTTCGGAAAAGGCGGGTATGGTCGGCCCTCTCGAGTTAAACGTAGTAAATAGGCCCTTTTCTTGGCGCGCGGTCAGCTCAATGCTAATCTCCGTGCCGGAACTGACCCAGTTGTTTGTAAGTTGCGGTGATATACGGACTGTTTGGCGCTTTGGAGCTTCAAAACAGTCCCTATCTCACCGCAACTTAGGAGAAGGGCGGGGGCGGTTGGGTGCTGGTGGGTCGGAGCGTGTTAGGCCTGTTTGCGGTGCTTCCATTGTTTGCGGCACCAGCGCATGAGCGCCTTTATGACGGGAATCGTGATGAGGATGATCCATGCAGGATGGGGCTGTCCCAAACAGAGCCACATGTAGAGGAACCAAGCGATGGCGGCTGCCGGGTAGATGGCCTCGATCAGCTTAGACAGGTGGCGCCGATCGATGAAGTCACCAATCGCGTAGTAGACGGGAACCAGAAAGACGAGGAAAAGCCCCATGCCCCATGTGCCGTAGACAATGCCGAGCACCAGATAGGCGAGAGTGACAAGTGCGGGGAAGGGGAATTTGTTCCATGCACGTCCGACCTTGGTGTGGAAATGCTTGCCATGATGGTCGAGCTTGTCGTGTGCTTCCTTCCAGCTGGAAAACGTTTCGCCGTCGATGGTGACGGTGCCGTCGTCATTGGTGCGTACGCTATGTCCATCGTCCTCAAGCGTATCGATATGCACGCCGTCCGGCCCCACATGCACCTCTTCGCCCTTGCGCTCGTTGGTCACATGGATGCCGCTCCAACCAACATGGACTTCCTCGCCTTTATTGGGATCAATGACGTGGATACCGCGCGCGAGGGAAATATCGACAAGTGGCTTATCGCTGCAATCAGCGTGCTCAGTAGAAGCCTCAGCCTCTTCAGCCTTATCTGAAGCTTTGGTGCCGGCGTTGCTGTTCTGTGCCTCATCATCAGCCTGTGAGTCATCAGCGCTAGCCACCGCCTCCCCATACAGCAGCTCATCCAGCGACACGCCATACAGCGCGGCGAGCGCAATAAGGTTATCGGTATCGGGCGAGGATTCGCTGCGCTCCCATTTACTGACAGCCTGACGACTCACACCCAGCTGGGCGGCAAGCGCCTCCTGAGAAAGCCCGGCAGCCTTGCGGCGATCAACGAGGCGCTGTGCCATCGCAAGATCCATGACAGTTCCTTTCATGTGGTGACCGTAATCGAATGAGCCGAGTATGCCGAGAACAACCGGTAGCGACCACCATTTCTAGTTAGAATCTGCCCCAACCCTACCGCAACTACCGGTAGCAACCCCTAACGACCAGCCATTTTAGGACAAATGTCAGTGCTACTCTCAGCTAAGAGCCTGCAACATCCCAAAATCTCAGCCCACGCACTTGCAGCAAGAAGACGAATAGCCTCGGCCTCCCTAGTTACCGCAGGAGGCCCCAGGACTTTCCTCCCAAATCTTTCCGCAGGACGGAAGGACCCCGCCGCGCGAAGCGCGCAGCGGGGTCCTGACATGTCCGAGGACGATTTGGGAGGAAAGCCCTGGGGCCTCCGATGAGAGCAGTTCCAGCCGAGGCTATTCGTCGCCGAAGCTGATGCCCAACGCCTTGGCCTCGCGCACCAGGTCGCTCTGGGGGTCGACAAACTTGAGCTTGCCGGCGACCTCCTCGAGCGGCATGTGGCACATCTTGCCGTCACGCAGGGCAATCATGTAGCCAAACTCGCCGCGTAGGCAGCCGAGTGCTGCCTCGACGCCGCACTGGGTCGCAAAGATGCGGTCCTGGGCATCGGGCTGACCGCCGCGCTGCGTGTGACCGGGGATGGCGACGCGGGTCTCGCGGCCGGTCTTGGCCTCGATCTCCTTGGCGATGTCGTAGACAATCGACGGGCTCGTGCGCTCGGCGAGCTTCTTCTTGTACTCCTTCTTGGACAGTGCCGCGTCCTCCTTGGAGATAGCACCCTCGGCGACGGCTACGATGGTAAAGCGGCTGCCGGTCTCCATGCGATGCTCGATGGTCTTGATGACGTTGTCCATGTCGTAGGGGATCTCGGGAATCAGGATGACGTCCGCGCCGCCCGCGACGCCGGCATACAGCGGAATCCAGCCGACCTTGTGGCCCATAATCTCGATGACAAACACGCGGCCGTGACTCGAGGCAGTGGTGTGGATGTCGTCGATGCACTTGGTGGCGACGTCGATGGCGCTCGTAAAGCCAAACGTCAACTCGGTGCCCCAGGTGTCGTTATCGATGGTCTTGGGCAGGGCGATAACGTTGAGGCCCTCTTCGCGCAGGCGGTTAGCGGTCTTGGTGGAACCGTTGCCGCCCAGCATAAATAGGCAGTCGAGCTGCAGCTTGTGATAGGTGTGGACCATCGCGGGCACCTTCTCGACGCCGTCGGCCTCGGGAATGTCCAGACGTTTGAACGGCGTGCGGCTCGTGCCCAGGATTGTGCCGCCGCGGGTGAGGATGCCGCTAAAATCGGCGGGCGTCATGACGCGGAACCTGCTGTAGATAAGGCCCTGGTAGCCGTCCTCAAAACCATAGATCTCGATAGGCTCTTCGCTATTGGTCATAAGCGTTTTGACAATGCCGCGCATGGTGGCGTTGAGCGCCTGGCAGTCGCCGCCACTGGTAAGAAGACCGATCCTGAGCATGATGAATCCTTCCGGGCAAGTTATAACATGCGCATAAGTTTACCCCCGCACACTGTTGATACGGGGGTAAAACGTGTTAGCTCAAGCGTATAGAAATGTAAACAACGCCAGGCGAGCGTAAAGTCGACGGGCCTGGCTCCTTACAGTGCGAATGCGTCGATGTCGCCCCAGTGGCGGCGCAGCGTGATGGCGGCAGCAGGCTCGGTGTTGTCAAAGACGACCGACCACTGCGTGTTGCTGGTGATGTCTTCCGGATTGGGCTCTTGCGCTGCAGCGCGTAGGGCCTTCCAAGCGACTGCCTCGTCTTGGGCGCCGGTATGGGCGTCGAGGACATCGGCGATTGCGGCGGCGCGCTCTTTACCATGGCCTAGCTCGCCATTCTTTTGGTTGGGCAGCACTTCGTCGCCATAGCAGGCGTAGAAGTTCGTAACCTGGCGCACGGGCGTCGCCTTGCATGCGCGGTCGGGGTCGCGCGGATCCCACTCCACCACCCGCGCGTCACCGGCGGCGTCGTTGATAAAGAAGTGGTAGTCGCGTCCGGCCATGGCGTGCATGTCGTAGGCAGAAAGCAGGTCGACGGCCTCCTGCGTGGTGGCGGCACGGTCGAGCACCAGACGGATGGCGAGCGAGGTATTGATGACGGGGCGCTGTGTGTCCTGGTCACAGGGCTTGGAATCCAGGGTGAGTACGGCAATGGACACACCGCATTCGTTAACACCATCGAGCTGGGCAAACGGGCCCATGAGTGCGGCGGCGCGTCCGGCGACGGAGTCAAGTGGAGTGTTGGCGCCCAGGTTGTTAAGGGCGGCAAAGCCGATGGAGGCATAGCCGTCGCGCGGGTGATTGCGCACCAGCAGCGCCGAGGTGTCGTCCTTAAAGTCGTAATTGCGACCGGTGCGAACACGGCCTTCGGCATCTACGGCGACAAAAGCGCTGCAGGCAAACTGGGGCGCCTGGACATGTGCCGGCACACCGGGCAGCACCTGCGCCACCACGGCATTGATGTAGGCCTGGTCGTCGCGCACACCAGCGGCGATGATGCGATCAAGATCGTAGTCGTAAGCGATGTCGATTGCGTACAGGTCATAGCCATCCGCATAGTCGGTCAAGCGTTTGAGCGACGCGACGGACTTGATTTGCTTGTGATAAACGATACCGGTGGCAGCGGCAAGGCCGACGGCGGCTCCCGCGACACCGCAGGCGATGGCAATGTTACGTGGCTTCATGACGACTCCTCTCGTCCTGTTAGTGCAATTGTCGCAAAAGGAGCGCGGGCATGATGACTCAACTTGGTGAGCGGCGCGGAATTAAGCACGGAATGAAGAGTGCGGCGCTGGCGCGGCGGGGTATGCTGGAGGGGACCATCAACCCAGCGAAAGGGGAGAGCATGACGGATCAGGAAACGCCCGAGCGCGCGCATGTGACGGCCGACGATATCGAGGCCGCCAACGACCTTATCGACTTTATCGAGACATGCCCCAGCATGTTCCATACGGCGGCGACCATTATGGCCGAGTTCGACGAGGCGGGCTTTACCTACCTGCCCGAGAACGCGGCGTGGGATATCGAGCCGGGCGGGCGTTATTACACGCAGCGCAACACCTCGAGCGTTATCGCCTTTAAGGTGGGCGAGGACCTGGCCGCGACGTGGGGCGAGGACGGCGTTGCCGGCGACTACCATTTTCAGCTGACGGCGTCGCACAGCGATTCGCCGACGTTTAAGGTCAAGGCTGTGCCCGAGCTCGATGGCGCAGGCGAGACATTGCGCCTGAACACCGAGGCCTACGGCGGCATGATCGACTACACCTGGTTCGATCGCCCGCTGGCGCTCGCGGGCCGCGTGCTGGTGCGCGAGGGTGACCGCATTGAGAGCCGCCTGCTCGCCACCGAGCGCGAGGTCGCTATTATCCCGAGCCTTGCCATCCATATGAACCGTGGCGTCAACGAGGGCTTTGCTCCCAACCGAGCCGTCGATCTGTGCCCGCTCATCAGCGCCGGTGACCTTAAGCAGGGAGATTTTGATGCCCTGATCGCTGATGAACTGGACGTTGAGCCCGAGCAGATCCTGGGCCGCGATCTGTTCCTGGTCAATCGTCAGGATGCGCGCATTTGGGGCTGGGCCGACGAGTTTATCTCGACGCCCAAGCTTGACGACCTGGCCTGCGCCTATACCTCGCTACAGGCTTTTTTGGGCGCCGAGAACGCGCACGACGTCTCGGTCTTCTGCTGCTTCGATAACGAGGAGGTTGGCTCCGAGACCAAGCAGGGCGCCATGTCGACGTTCTTGGCCGACGCGCTGCGCCGCATCAACGGATCGCTGGGCTTTGATGACGAGTCGTATCATCGCGCCCTTGCCGCATCGATGCTCGTGAGCTGCGACAACGCGCATGCCGTGCACCCCAACCACGCCGAGAAGTGCGATGCCCGCAACCAGGTGGTGCTTAACGGCGGCATCATCATCAAGGAAGCCGCCAACCAGCACTACTGCACCGATGCCTTTAGCCGCGCGGTGTTCCAGGCTATTTGCGACGACGCCGACGTGCCCACGCAGGCCTTCGCCAACAAGAGCGATATGGCGGGCGGCTCCACGCTCGGCAATCTGTCCAATATGCAGGCGAGCATGCATGCCGTGGACGTGGGCCTGCCGCAGCTTGCCATGCACTCGAGCTACGAGACCGGCGGCGTGCGCGACGTGATGTACGCCATCCGCGCCCTCACGGCTTTCTACGAGCGCAACCTAACCATCAACGGCGCCGAAAGCGTGGAGCTCTAAAACCTACCAAAAGGGGATGTTAATTTTGGTAGGTTTTATCTGGGCGAATGCAAGGGGTGAAACCGAACTAGATCGGTGATACGTGGCCGCCGAGGCGCAGTGTGCCTCGGCGGATTTTTGTGTACAGAGTACGGCTAATGCTTATAAATGCTATACATGCTATACATGCTTTACGTATCTACCATAGAGTTTTATGATAGTTTTGAAGTATTAAGGAGGGGTCATGACCACAACAGCCGCTCAGATCAACGTACGACTCGATGCCGATCTTAAAAGAAGTGGGGACGCCGCTCTCTCTAGGGCCGGTATGACGCCGAGCCAAGCGGTGCGAGCGCTCTGGCAGCTTGCAGCGTCGCTGGCCGATCGCCCCGGTGTGCTCGAGGATATCCTGCTGCCCAGTCGTGCCCGGACGGAACAGCGCGAGCGCGAAAAGGCCGCCAAGCGCAAACTCGAACTCATCGACCAAGGATCGGAGCTGTTCGCTGCTGCTTGCCGTGAGTCGGGAATCGATATGGCCAAGGCTCAGCCATCGGACGACGAAGGGCTCAAACGGAATGCCTATGCGGATCGCTATGGCGAGGAGATGAGCTGGCTCTATGAGTGAGACTCCAAAGCGCATCTTGGTCGACACCAACGTATGGCTCGATTACTTCATTCCCTCACGACGTGGTCGTTCGGTGGCGATTGAGTTTTTACGCGATGCGTGCACGGCGCAGGTAGATTTGCTGTATGCGGCGACATCGTCCAAAGACCTGTTCTATTTGATTTCAAGCGAACATAAGGCATGGTATCGGCGAGAGCACGGTTCGCTTTCCCCGTATGCCGCTGCGGCGGCGACTTCGCTTGCATGGGATTGTCTTAGCGTGCTGTCGCAGCTTGCCACGCCAGTGCCCTGTGACCTGAGCGATATATGGATGGCGAGCAGGCAGCGTGAACTCCATAGCGATTACGAAGACGATTTAATCATTGCGGCAGCAATACGTGCTCAAGCAGATCTCCTGGTCACCAACGATGTCAAGCTCTGTTCGCATGCGCCCGTCGCAGCAATGAGTGTAGAAGACGCAAAGAATTACTTAGCAACGCTCTAGCAATTTGAAGACCCCGCAGGTTGAACAAAAGTCAGCGAGAGCCCGCCGTTTGCGCCAAGGTGCCGTGAAATAAAAAGGCGCTGACCTTCTGGTCGCGCCTTTGAAATTGAACGGCAGATTGGCCAAACGGCGGGCTCGCAGCGTCGGCTCATTACTCCGTTTGTAAAACGGCGTAATTCTTAGTGCTCGATCCAACAACGTAAAGTTTCGCCGGCTTGCAAATGACGCAGATTCTCCGCGGCGATGTTGACGACGTTGTTGAGCGTAGCTGCCAGGTGGAGCCAACCGGAGACGTGCGGCGTGATGAGCATGTTGGGCGCATCCCACAGCGGGCTTGTCTCAGGCAGCGGCTCGGGGTCGGTGACGTCGACCGCGGCGCCGGCGAGATGTCCCGACTCCAGGGCGGCAACCAGGTCGTCGGCAACCACAAGGTCGCCGCGGCCGCCGTTGGCAAAGAAGGCGCCCGGCTTCATCGCGGCAAAGAACTCGGCATTCGCCAGACCACGGGTCTCGGGCGTGCTGGGCATAAAGGACGCGATGACGTCGGCCTCGGCCAGGCGCTCGGGCAGGGCGTCCATGCCGTCCATGTCCTCAAACACGATGGGGTAGACGAGCGGATGGCGCTTGATGCCGCGAACATGTGCGCCCATGCTGCGGCAGAGCGTAGCGAAGTGCCCGCCGATGTCGCCCGCGCCCAGCACCAACACATTGGCATTTTTGAGCGAGGTGACCGGCCCCAGGTCCTCCCAGCGATGCTCGCGCTGCAGATCTTGGTAGCCGGGCAGGCGCTTCATCATAGAAAGGACCATGGCAAACATGTGCTCGCTCACGGCCTGGCCGTAGGCGCCCACCGAGCAGGAGAGCTTGGCGTCGGCCGGCACAGTACCGGCGGCGAGATAATCGTCATAGCCGGCGCTCTGCAACTGTAGCAGCTGAAGGTGCTCGCATGCCGTGAGCATGGCGGGATCGATGTTGCCCAGGATTACATCGGCATCGGCGACCTGCTTGCGCGTGGCTGCATCGGCGCTCGTATAGATAAAGTCCTCGCCCGGGGCGCTCGATTCAAGGATCGCGCGATGACGATCATTGACGGGCAGCAAAACCAAGATGTTCACAGGCAGTCCTCTCCGGTCGACCTGCCAAAAAGGGACAGGTTTATTTCGGCAGGTTTTATCAGGCAAAACGTTCAAACAAAACGCCGGATGCACAGCGGGATATACCCACCAGCATCCGGCGTCAGCACGGCTACCAGCTCAGCAGCTCGTAACCATCCTCGGTCACGACCAGCTGCACCTCGCACTGAGCCGAGTCGCTACCGTCCTTGGTGCGCACGCACCAGCCGTCGCCCTTGCTGATCTTAATGTCGGGCTTACCGGCGTTGACCATGGGCTCGATGGTAAAGACCATGCCCGGCACCATGATGGTGTCCACGTCGGGCGCCTCGGTGGTAAAGCCGACGAACGGGTCCTCGTGGAACTCCTTGCCAATGCCGTGTCCGCCGTACTCGCGCACGACGCTAAAACCGGCGTCCTCGACCGTCTTCTGCACGGCTTCGGCCATCACGGACAGCGGCAGCCACGGCTTAACGGCGGCAAGGCCGGCTTCCACGCTGGCGCGGGTGACGTCGACCAGGCGCTGGCGATCGGCCGAGACCTCGCCGATGCAGAACATGCGGCTCGAATCGCTAAAGTAGCCACCCAGGATCGTGGAGCAATCGACGTTGATGATGTCGCCCTCGTGCAGCACGTCCGAGTCGCAGGGAATACCGTGGCAGACAACGTCGTTGATCGAGGTGCACACACTCTTGGGGTAGCCCTCGTAGTTGAGGTCTGCCGGCGTGCCACCGTGCTCGACGGTGTAGTCGTAGATCATCTGGTCGATCTGGTTGGTGGTCATGCCCGCGGCGATGTGCTCGCCCACGTAGTCGAGCACGCCCACGTTGATGGCCGCCGAGCACTTGATGCCCTCGATATCGGCAGGCGTCTTGTAGAGCGTGCGGGGCAGGACGTTCCAGCCCTCCTCCCACAGGCGCTCGAGACGCTCATCGAAGGCGCTGTGACATTTCTTATATTTTTTGCCGCTACCGCACCAGCAAGCGTCGTTGCGGCCGGGCACAGGTCCATTGTCATACATGGTTAACTTCCTTTCATCCGCAGCTAGTATAGCCCACTAACATGCCTATATGAGTTGCGGTGATATAGTTCCGATTTAAGCGGTTTAACGGCGTAAACAGGAACTATATCACCGCAACTGATGGGGTGAGAGGGGGGCTGGCTGTCTAGATCGTGGATACGTACTAGTAGCTCACCTGGCAGGGGATGCCGAGGGCTTGGACACGCGCGGCAATGGCATCGAGGACCTCGGGTGCTGCTTTGGCAAGGCCAGCGACCGGCGTCTCGCGCGCCACGGTGTAGATGGTCGCCTCCTGTGGGCGAATGCGCTCGAGCGCCGCGAGCCAGGGACCAACGTATTCCTCGCCGGTATTGTCGATGGACTTGCCCTGGTACTCGCCGGTCAAAAAGATCGTCTGGATAATGACGTGACCGTTAAAGCTCGCGAACGTCTCGACTTGATGCTCAACGTCGTAGGGGCCGACGGGCTGGTCGAGCAGCTGGATAAACGCCGGATCGACCGTGTCGAGCTTAAGGATGTTGTCGTCGACCATCATGAGCGCATCGTGCACCTCGGGGCGGTCGGCGCGCGTGCCGTTGGAGAGCACGGCGATCTTGGTGCTCGGGGCCAGCTTATCGCGCAGTGCAACGGCGCCGGCGATGGCCTGCGGAAACTCTGGCGCGCCGGTGGGCTCGCCGTTGCCGGCAAACGTAATCACGTCGGGGAGCTCGCCCTCGGCTGCCATCTCATGCAGCTTGGCCTCCAGAGCGTCGAGCACCACGGCAGCGGTGTTATACGGCTCGTGGCAGGGACGCTCGGCGTTGAGACCGTTTTCGCAGTAGATGCAGTCGAACGTGCAGATTTTGCCGCTCGCCGGCATCATATTGACGCCGAGTGAAAGCCCCAGGCGACGGCTGCGGACAGGCCCAAAGATCGGACTCGCATTTAAAAACGTAGACATAGGCACATGCTCCTCAAGACAGTTGAGCCTAAGCATAGCAGCGTCGCCGACGTGCAGCCCGCGTGCCTGGGTGCTATTGATTAAGCCGAAATGAGCTCTGTCCCCTCGCGTTCGACCTCCTCTAGCAATCGCATAAGGGGCGAGAACTGACATCCATGGATTACACATGGATCGCCGAGATCAAAAGCGAGCTTCCGAGGTGGCGGAAGAAGTGCGATAGGTACAATCGCTAGCTCTTATCCGTTACTCCAGCCCTCGATCGAGAAGATCGGGCATGGAGAGCGCGACCTCAATGGTGAAACGTGCGCTGAGCATGTCCTCGCCGGTATCGAGCGGTATGGAGAACATTTCGCGGGCCTTGCGCAAACGGTAGAAGAACGTGTTGCGGTGGACGTACAGCTCGTTCGACGCCGCGGTCGCGTCGCCGGGATGCTCCAGAAACGCCTTGATGGTTGCGATGTACTCGGTACCCTTGGCACGGTCGTAGTCGAGCGCGGCGAGGATACGCTGATCGCATAGCAGGCGCGTTCCGCGATGGCTTGCGTTGGCGACGGAGACGGCCATGGCGCGCAGGCGATGGTGCCAGTGCAGCGAGACGATGGAGTCGTCGTCGACGGCCGACGAAAGCTGGATACACTCTTCAAAGCCAACCGGGCACAGTAGGATGTTTTCGAACGGCTCGCTCACATAGGCGCGCAGCGAGTTGTTGACCAGCAGCGCCGCAAGCGGGGGGTTGTCGAGCGTAAGCTCCTCGAGCTTCTCGTAATAGGGAAACGCCGGGCCGTCGATGTGCGGCATGGGGAGCAACATACAGAACGTGTTGCGGTGGGTGACCCAGATGCCGTGGGGAAAAACGTCTTTCATAAGGCGCCCGACATGCGAGCTGTACGTGGGGGAGGCGAATAGCCGCTCCCCTTCGACGGTGAGCATGGCATAGGCACCGGAGGTGTCGACGCCGGCGTCGGCGAGCCTGCCCGTCGCGTCTTTGGTTTGGGTGAACCGCCCGTCGAGAATATCCGACAGGACCGACGCCCCTTGGTTGGAGCTGGTGGCCACATCGGTCATGCGGTCGATGATGATGCCCGCCAAGGAACCCGCATAGTCGATAAGCTCCAGGTCGTAGCCGGTAAAGGCTCCCTGGGGCTTGTAGACGTCAAACCGACCGAGTTCCAAGCGCTTGTAGTAGACGACGCTCGTGACCCAGTTCTCGTCGTTCGAGATGTCGTGGCTCGCGTCGGGGTAGTGCTTGGCACGGGCGTTTTCGACGATGCAGTCACGGTCGATGACGGCCTGGACTTCAGGTGCGATGTAGCCTGTCTTGAGCTGGGCGGCGATATCCTCGCGCGCATCGGAGAACTCGCCCACGTGGGCGAGGATGCGACCATCGGTGTTGACCACAATGGTGGGCAGCCCTAAGACGTTGTAGGCGCGTTGGACGAACTGGCGGATGTTGTGCGTGTGCTGGAAGGTGTCGAACAGACGGCCCTTCATGGCGTCGATGGCTACGACCTGCTGGGGTATGCGGTCAAAGCGCTCGAACGCCTTGCTTATGGGGAGCGACGTGGCTGCAACGATGCACGACGTGCTGGCATGCACGGCGTCGTCGGGAATTGCCGCGTGGTAGAGGACGAGCGATACGGTCCCCGGCGGTGTCCACGGTCCGCCGAAGTCGCCCGGGCGGCACAAGACGAGCTCTCGCATGCCCAAAGGGGTGACACGAGCTTCACTCGCCCGGGCGGCCAAGTCGACGGCGGTAATGCATACGACCTCTTGGTTGAGAGCGAACTCGGTCGCCGCTCGACAATCGACGACTTCGAGTTCGGCGAGGATCGAGCGAATTTTCATGGAGCCTCCAGCTCAACGTTCGCGGTCGGTTATATACCGCTCGCAGTTTGCTAGCGGCTCGGTTCGTTTGAAATTGTACGCGCGCACAAGCGCCGCGTCCACGCCAAGCCAATGCTTAATCGGGCACACATAGCGGGTGCTCGCCCTTGCGTCGGATACTCATGGTACAGGAGAAACCCAGACAGAAAGGGCACAGGGCCCATTCGCAAGGGAAGGGATTGGTCGTATGACTAAGATCGTCGGCGTATCGTTCGGTACCAAAAACGGCAACAACGATACCATCTGCAAGGTCGCTCTGCTCGCCGCCCAGGAGGCTGGCTGCGAGATCGAGTTCATCCGTGCGATGGACCTCAATATCAAGCACTGCACCGGCTGCATCGCCTGCGTCAAGGCCCTTATGAGCGGCCGCGGCAACATGTGCATGCACAAGGACGACTTCGACTGGCTGGCATTCAAGATGTTCAACGCTGACGGCGTCATCATGTGCGACCCCATCTTCGAGACCGGCGCTTCGGGCCTCTTCCACACCATCATGGACCGCTTCGGGCCCCGCATGGACACCGGCAACAACTACATCTGCACCGAGATCGCCAACAAGATGGGCAAGCCCGAGAACGCGCCTAACCCCGCGATCATGAGCCCCAAGGTCGTGTCCTACATCGGCATCGGCGGTTCTGACTGGGGCACCCACGTCGAGTCCGAGCACCAGATCCAGTCCATGACCCCCGCTTGGAAGGTCATCGACAACGAGTGGGTGCCCTGGGCCAAGACCGCCCTTATGCAGGACGAGCTCATCGAGCGCGCCCGTGAGATCGGCACCAACATCGCCGAGGCCGCCAAGGACATCGAGCACGCCGAGTTCAAGGGCAAGAAGGGCGTCTGCCCCCACTGCAACTGCAACGACTTCTACCTGGTCCCCGGCGAGAACCGTGCCATCTGCTGCGTGTGTGGTCTCGAGGGCACCGTGGATGTCGTCGACGGCGTCGTAACCGTCTCCTATAAGGACGAGGACCTGCACAAGGCCCACGACACCATCTCCGGTAAGAAGATCCATGGCGAGGACATCGGCCGCAACGAGGGCATCCTGGCCGAGATGAAGAAGACGCCCGAGTACAAGGAGCGTGTCGCCTTCTACCGCGATGCCATCCAGCCCGTCATGCCCGAGCGTGACTAGCACATAGTTTGCTCCCCAGCGGGCCCTGCCAAGAAACCCTATTTGGTAGGGTCCGTATTTTGTCCGCTTATATCGGAAGGTTGACCGCCATGCCTATGAAGAATTCGACCAAGCTCGTCAAGGTCCTTCTTACCAATATCCCCATCGCCATCTCCATCTCGCTGGTCGCCAGCTACATCGGAATCTCGTCTGCGGGGCTGCCCGCCGAGGCGTTCATGCCCGCGTTCATCCAGTCGACGCTTATGAACACCGCCATGTCCTACGTCATCTCGTTCTTCATTGGTTGGTTCGTCCCGTCCGAGAAGTGGGGCTTCGCCTTTGCCGGCACCTGCGGTGCCAAGCCGTCCGACGGCCTTAAGTTCGGTCTACTGCTCAACCTGGTCGTCAACACCATCTACGTCGCCATCAACGCGATCATCCTCACCTATGTGAACGCTATCGTCATGCAGGGCATGCCCCTGGCCGCGTTCCCCTTTGCGCTCATGGGGTCGCTTCCCCAGTGCTGGATCGTCGGCTACGTCGTCTCGTTCGTGTGGGCACGTCAGGCCGAGTCCATCGCCCGCAACCTCATGAGCGATCCCGAGCCACAGATGCACTAGACGGTTCGCTTGGATGTTTGTGCGTGCGCACATTGAGCCTGTGTCTGCCCAGGTCCAGGCTTATAGATAACGAAGTTCTATCGGCGGGGCATTCGGCCCCAACGTAAAGGAGAAGATATGAAGCAGCTCGAAACCGACGTAGTCGTCGTCGCAGCCGGCCTGTCCGGTCTGGCCGCGTCCGTCGCAGCCGCCGAGTCTGGCGCCCGCGTCATCACCCTCGAGAAGGCCGCCAACACCGGCGGTGCCGCCAATATGGGCATGGGCCCCGCCGCTGCGGGTTCCCCCATCCAGAAGGCAGCCATGATCGAGGTCACCCCCGGCGAGCTGTTCCGTCGCCACATGTTCTTTACCCATTACCAGGTCGACGCCCGTCTCGTTCGTGCCTACTACTTCAAGTCCGGCGACACCATCCAGTGGCTCATGGACATGGGCGTCGAGTTTGACTCCGTCCGCCCCGCCTTCCGCGCCCGCGAGCGCAACCGTGCTTACGCCGACGGCGAGTACACCTGGCATGTCGTACGGCCCGAGGACGGCTCCGAGCCCGGTCCCCGCGCCGCAACGACCATGACCAAGCGTATGACCGAGCGCGCCCAGGAGCTGGGCGTCGAGTTCATGCTCGAGACCCCCGCTTCCTCCCTCATCACCAACGACGAGGGTGCCGTCTGCGGCGTCCGCGCCACCGAGAAGAACGGTGAAGAGATCGAGATCTCCTGCAAGAGCGTCATCGTCGCAACCGGCGGTTTCGGCCACAACACCCAGCTCATCAAGGAGAAGATCGGCCTCGACTGGGGTAAGAACCTCTTCTCCTTCGCCATCCCCGGCATGGACGGCGACGGTATCAACATGTGCCACGAGGTCGGCGCCGGCCACACGCCCGTCACCATGGAGCTCATGTACCAGATCCCCGACAACATGAACCACTTCTACATCGAGGGTGCGTTCCGTCAGCCCTGCTACTGGTGCGACCGCAACGGCGAGCGCTTCATGCCCGAGGACGAGATCTACAACACCACCTTCACCGGCAACGCCATCAATCACCTGCCCGGCAAGGTCGGCTATGCCATCTTCGACGCCAAGATGCTCAAGCGCTGGAAGAAGAACGGTCCCGACATCATCTCCCACATCCACCCGCACGACCTGTACGAGGGCTTCGAGGAGCAGTGGGAGCGCGATTTGGCCGACGGCTACGAGCCCATCTGCCAGGCCGATACCCTCGAGGAGCTCGCCGAGAAGGCCGGTATCGACGTCGATGGCCTGATTGCAAACGTCGAGGAGTACAACGACATGTGCGCCGAGGGCTGGGACAGCCTGTTCGAGAAGGAGCGCGAGTTCATGCAGCCCCTGGAGAAGGGCCCCTTCTACTGCTGCAAGCAGTACATGGGCGCGTACGGTACCCTGGGCGGCGTGCTCATCAACCACAAGATGGAGGTCATGGACGAGGAGTCCCACGTCATCGACGGCCTGTACTGCGTGGGCACCGACGCCTGTACCATTTACGGCGACTCCTACAACTTCTGCATTCCCGGCAACACCATGGGCTTCTGCCTCAACTCCGGCCGCATTGCCGGTGAGAACGCCGCAGCCAAGCTCTTCGAATACTAAAAGCGTGCGCACGGGGCATCCTGTGCGAACTCGGTGCGCCCGTCGGGTCCTGCGGCCTGGCGGGCGCGCTTTTTGCAAAGAAACCCCTGCGACAAGGGAGGAACAACGTGAAGCTGACGATTAATGGCCAGCAGGTCGAGGCGGACGAGGGGACGACCGTCCTCGACGCCGCGCTCGACGCGGGCATCTTCATCCCGCATTTGTGCAAGCATCCCGATCTGGAGGCGGTCGGCGGTTGCCGTCTGTGCATGGTGTGCGTCGACGGATCCGATGAGCCCGTGTGCGCCTGCAAGACCGAGGTGGCTGACGGCATGGTGGTCGACTCCGCCGCGCCGGGCGCCGAGCGCGTGCGCAAGACGGCCATGGAACTCATCTTGGCCACGCACCCCACCGATTGCACCGGCTGTCCCAAGTACGGCACCTGCGAGCTGCAGTCCATGTACCAGTACATGGGCGTCTCGCCCACGAAGTGGCGCGTTAAGAGCCGCGTCGTGTCGACCGACGAGTCCAACCCCCTCATCACCCATATGTTCACCCGTTGCATCCGTTGCGGCCGCTGCGTGCGCGCCTGCAACGACCTGCGCGGCGGCGGCGTGCTTGGCTACCAGCACACCGAGAAGGGCATCCGCATCGGCACCGACGGGCTCGTGTCGCTCGAAGAGGCGGGCTGCCGCTTCTGCGGCGCCTGCGTCGAGGTGTGCCCCACCGGTTCCATCGTCGACGTGCTGCGCGAGGCATCAGCTGGCTCGAGCCGTGCCGATGCAGTCGTGCCCTGTCGCAGTACCTGCCCGGCACATATCGACATCCCCGATTACCTACGCCGCATCCGCGAGGGCAAGTGGGGCGAGGCAGCCGCCGTCGTGCGCGAGAAGGTGCCCTTCCCCGAGACTCTGGGCTCCATCTGCACCCACAACTGCGAGTCGGCCTGCAAGCACAACGAGCTCGACCAAGCGCCCGTGTCGGTGTGCCGCCTCAAGCGCGCGGCAGCCGTGCGCGACGACGGTGCGTGGAAAGAACTCGTACGTCACGAGCCTCTCACCGGCAAGAAGGTAGCCGTGGTGGGAGCCGGTCCCGCCGGCCTGACCGCTGCGCAGTTCCTGGCTCAGAAGGGTCATGCCGTCACGGTGTTCGAGGCCAACGAGAAGACTGGCGGCCAGATGCGCTACGGTATCCCGGCCTACCGCCTGCCCGATGCCGTGGTCGACGGCGAGGTCGCTGCGATCCTCGAGACCACGCAGGCGACTGACGCCGAGCCGCGTATCCAGATCAGGTGCTCCGAGCGCGTGGGCGATCCCGTTGGGTTGCTCGGACAGGGGTACGACGCGGTCCTCGTGGCGGTCGGCACCCATGCGGGCGTTCGCCTGGGTATGCCCGGGTGCGACCTCGACGGCGTCTACGTCAACACCGATTTCCTCAAAGCCGCCCGCAACGGCGAGTCCATGGACGCCTCGGGCGACGTGGTCGTGCTGGGTGGCGGCAACGTGGCCTACGACTGCGCCCGCACCGCCGTGCGCCTGGGCGCCGCGAGCGTGCACATGGCCTGTCTCGAGGCCGTCGACGCCATGACGTCGACTCCCGAGGAGCGTGCCGAGGGCGCCGAAGAGGGCATCGTTTTGCACGACGCCTACGCGTTCACGTCTATCAACGAGTCCGAGCCCGGTAGCGGCCGTGTCGGTTCGGTAACCGTGCACAAGATTGCCAAGTTCTACTTCGACGAGGACCGCAGGCCCGTGACCGAGCTGGTCGACGGCGGCGAGCTGACCTTGCCCGCCGATCACGTGGTCTTTGCCGTGGGACAGAAGCCCGAGGGCACCCTCGACATGGGTCTCGAGCTCACGCACGGTCCCTACATCGTGGCCGACGACGAGGGCCGCACGAGCGTCGAGGGCGTGTGGAGCGCCGGCGACTGCGTGACGGGCACCAAGTCCGTCATCGCCGCGATCGAGGCCGGTCGCACGTGCGCCGCCTCCATCGACCGCGCTCTGGGTGGCGACGGCGACATCTCGGCGTGCCTGACCACGCACGAGGCTCCCAACCCGTGGATCGGCCCGCGTCCCGAGGCCTTCGAGGCCGGGCGCGTCGAGCCCGAGATAGCGGACGGCGCCGAGCGTGCAAAGAGCTTCGATGCGTTCGAGTGCCCGTACTCCGAGGCCGAGGCCATCTGCGAGGCAAGCCGCTGCCTGCAGTGCGACCTGCGCCTGACCCTGCACGCCCCGCGCCTGTGGAACGAGTTTTAGGAGGTATGGACATGACAACCATCGTAAATTTCATGCCCGTCTACGCGCAGGCCCCTGTTGCCCAGACCCTGCTCGAGCGCGACGTCGACGCCGCCGCCGCGGCCGTCCGCTCGCTTACCGGTGACGTCGTCGTGCTCGTGAGCTCCGCCTGTACCGTCGCCGAGAAGCTCGCCCGAGAGCTCGACGGTGCCGCCCGCGTGGTGGGCTGCGACCCGTCCCTGGGTTATATCTGGGGCAACGAGTCCGCCGTGTGCGCGTACCTTGAGGACCGCCGCATGATGCCGTCTGCACCCGCGGGCACGTCTTCCGAGGCCCGCGTGGTCTCTGCGGCCGAGCTGATGGCCGCAGACGGCAAGCGCTGGGTGTGGGTTGACGGCGCTGCAGAGCCCGTCGAGCTTGCGGCCACCGTGACGTGCGCCAATCTGGCCGAGGCTGCGGGTGTCGCATCGCCCAAGGCCGTCTACGTAGGGTTCCCCGCGTCGACGTTTTACGCTCCGGACGCCACCGTGGAGATGACGAGCGACTACGTGCGCGTCTACGGGGCCAAGAACTGCATGGCCCGCGCTCTGCGCGAGGTGTGCGAGGCCAACCGTCGCGAGTGCTGCGGGCGCTGCGTGTACGGTTACGAGGGAGGCCATCAAATCACCGCCATCCTCACCGATGTCTGCAACGGCCGTGGCCGCAGCGGCGACGTCGAGCTCGTGCGCGACCTGGCCCCCGTGATGGAGGCCCAGAGCCTGTGCGAGCAAGGGCCGGCTTTGGCCCGCGCGGCCAAGAGCGCGATCGAGCTGTTCGGTACCGAGATCGAGCGTCACTACAGCCGCAAAGCCTGCGACGCCGGCGAGTGCGACGCTTTCATGACCTTCCACATCCTGCCCGACAAGTGCGTGGGTTGCGGCGAATGCGCGGACGTCTGCGAGGAGGAGGCGATTCTCGGCAAGAACCGCTTCGTGCACGTTATCGACCAGAAGGCCTGCACCAAGTGCGGTGCGTGCGTCGCCGCCTGCGAGGAGGGCGCGATCATCCGGGCGGGTGCCGACAAGCCCCGCACGCCGCCTCGCCCCATCCCCTGTAAGAGGCGTTAGGCAGCGAGCTGCGCCACCGCGGTGACGCTCCAATCTTTGTGCGAGAACTGCCATAACGTGCCAAGCGACCGGATCGCGGGCGCGGTCCGGTCGCTTTATATGGCGATGCGTACAACATCCGCCCTGCACAACGTGTAGGTTTGTGCGCGCACACAGTGCGTCATAATATTGACGCCGAGCGAATGCCCCAGGCGACGGCTGCGGACAGGCCAAAGATCGGACCCTCATTTAAAAACGTAGACATAGGCACATGCTCCTCAAGACAGTTGAGCTTAAGCATGGCATCGTCGCCGACGTGCAGCCCGCGTTCCTGAGTGCTATTGATTAAGTCAAAATCATACGGTTGGATGGGGAATTACACGTACATTTGTCGGCTGTACCTCGGAAGCGCGGCCAAAGCGGAAGTCTGCGGACCAGACATCCGCTTTGGTAATTGTCTATTTCCAGCTAAACGGCTACGGCATGGCGTCCTTAGGACATGGCGCCTCCTGTCGCCTCAGTCTCCATTCGCTCAATCAGCGGTTGATTGGGGTCAAACCGACTCTGAATTCTCAAAATATGGAACGTCAACTGTATGTTGGCGATGGTTTCGGCGTCCTTGAAGTCGCATCCCATGATCTGACGGATCTTGTCGAGCCGGTAATACAGCGTGTTCTTGTGGATGAAGAGCTCGGCTGCGACGTCTGCCGGGTGCGCTGGGTTTTGCAGGTACCGCCACAACGTAGATGTGAGCTCTGTCCCCTCGCGTTCGTCCTCCTCGAGTAATCGTATAAGGGGCGAGAACTGACACCCATGGATCACGTATGGATCGTCGACATGCAGAATCAAGTCATCGAGTCGAAGCGTGGAATACAGGAAGACGTGCCGGCGGGTATTAAGTCGTCGAGCGGCGGCGATGGCGCGACGTGCCTCGTCGATACGGTGCTTGGCCTGGTGGATATCGGTAAAGCCCGAGCTTGCCCCGATGAAAATCGCGGTGCTGGTGAGTTGTTGCTCGAGCGCGTCGATATCGCAGAAGTGCTCACCTGGTCCGTCGACGCTCGAGAGAAACAGGATTTCCGTCTGATTGATCGTGAACACCGCATTCTCGATGTGGCCGAGCAGGCGCTCGGCCAGCGGGCGCACGCTGTCGAAGGCCAACAGCTGCTGCGAGAAGTCCACGCAGAGCATGTGCATGCGCGGCTTGAGCTTGTAGCCAAAGGTCGAGAACTGCTTCTGCAGTCGGTCCATGTCGTTGAGCTCCAGACCCGATTCCAGCAGTTTGAACAGGCGCGCATAGTAGAGGGTCTTGTTGAGCGTGTGGGCATCGCTTCGTTCCATTTGGATGCTGATAATCTGTGCAATCGTGGGAAGCATCGCCATGCGGCTGGGGCGCAGATGCCGCCCATGGGTGAAGAAGCTCATCGAACCGATGATGGCATCGCCTGCGTGGATGAGCGCGTAATGGTTGGTGTAGACGTTGCCGGCATGGTCGGTCCAATCGAATACGCGTAGATCGAACGGCTTGCGAATGTTGGTCAGACCCTTTGCCTTTAGCAGTGGAAACGCCTCGATGGGAACCGTATTGTCGTTGGCGTCCTCACCATTCGTGACGAAAGAGGGAAAGTTGTCGGATACGGCGACGAAATTGAGCGAATTGTCCAGAACTGAGGCAGGGGCTCCTATGGCCTCGGCGGCGACGTTGAGCAGGGTCTTGAGATTCGCCCCGCGATTGACGAGCCCAGTCATCGAGATTACCAGGTCCTTCTTTTTTTGAAGCTCGCGGAATTCGTGGGAGACCGTCTCGAATGCCTCAATCCAGCGGCGGAATTCATAGAGTGTCGCGACGAACGAATCGCCCGAGAGCGGTTTGAGCGGCTCATCGAGGTGTAGGAAGAACGCGCGTCCTCGTCGAAGCTCTTCTGGGAGTGTGTTGAAGTAGGAGGCATCCGCGAAAAATATCACGTCGAAGTCATCGAGTGCTGCTGCCACGGAACCCGAAAGCAGTGTCGTCCCGCTAAACGATTTGCTCTGAAGTCCGTTTTTGACCACAGTGATTGTGCTAGAGTCCAATTCATTCAATAACTCGTTAAGTTCCATAAGACCCCTCCCATCGGTGCAGTTAAACATCTATAACGATAGCAATACCGTGCTCAATAATTTTATTATCGCAGCAAGGTAAAACCGTTCACGGAATGTTTTCGACCGTTTAACGCCAATTCAAACTCAGAACACTGTGCGCAAGAACAGTGAAGTGGAAGCAGCTCCATCGCATACTGCAGTTCATGGAAACAGCCCGGAAAAACGCTTCCGGGTACGCGACGAGAGGAGCGTTTTTATGGCCGATGAGGAATATAAGGGCATCTACAAAAAGATGACCTTCGGCAAGGACGGCGAGGAGTTCGAGGTTCCCTTCGCCAAGGGCAACCCCGGCAAGAGCCGCGAGGAGCTCGACGAGATCAAGCGGAAGATGCGCGAGGATCCCGAGGCTGCCGGCGACGGTGAGATGGTCGCTACCATGGGCTTCTGTGCCAAGTACAATCCGCACACCTACGAGACCGATATCCCGGGTATTATGTGCGAGCGCGACGTGGCGTGTGTCCTGCGCGACGGTACTGTCATCTACGCCGACATCTACCGCCCCTCCAACACCACCGAGAAGGTCCCGGTCATCTGCGTTTTTGCCCCGTTCGGCAAGAACCCCTCCGAGGGCATGGACTCTTGGCAGCTCATGGGCGTGCCTCCCAAAACCGTCTCGCAGTACGCTAAGTTCGAGGCACCCGACCCTGGCTACTGGTGCCACTATGGCTACGCTGTCGCCAACGTCGATCCGCGCGGTGTCGGTAACTCCGAGGGCGACGTGTATCTGTGGGGTTCCCAGGATGCCCAGGACGGCTACGATTTCATCGAGTGGGTCACCGCTCAGGAGTGGTGCAATGGTCGCGCTACGATGATCGGCAACTCCGGCGTCTGCATGTCCCACTGGCGCATCGCTGCCCAGCGTCCGCCCCATCTGGCATGCCTCGCTGCTTGGGAGGGCCAGGGCGACCTGTATCGTGAGTCTTACTTCTGCGGTGGCATTCCCAACCCCGATTACGAGACCCATATCATCCAGGCACTCGCGGTTAACAACTACATCGAGGACACCCCCAAGATGGTTGCCAAGTACCCGCTGATGAACGCCTACTACAAGGACAAGATCGTCGACTGGAACAAGATTCGCATTCCGACGTATGTCACCGCCGGCTGGGTCCACCATCATCTGCGTGGCGCATTCGAGGGCTTCCGTCGCATCCGTACCCCCAAGAAGTGGATGCGCGCTCACCGCGACTTCGAGTGGCCCGATACCTACACGCCGGCCAACCTCGAGGACCTGCGCAAGTTCTTCGATCGTTACTGCAAGGAGATTCACAACGGCTGGGAGATGACGCCGCGTGTCCGCATCGACGTCATGGACGGTTACGACTACGACTACGCCAGCAAGCGTGCCGAGGATACCTTCCCGCTGAAGCGCACCGAGTACAAGAAGCTCTACCTCAATGCTGCAGACGGTACCGCCGGCTTCGACGAGTACGGCAATGAGGCCGAGGTTGTCTACGATCCCAAGACCGAGACCACTACGTTCACCTACGAGTTCACCGAGGACACCGAGATCACGGGCTACATGAAGCTCCATCTTTACGTCGAGTGCCGCGGGTACGACAACATGGACCTCTTCCCCTGGGTCATCAAGCTCGATCATGAGGGCAATTACGTGCCCATCCGTGTCATGGGCGCTCCGTTCCGCGGAGCCTGGGGCTTCCTGCGCTGCTCGCACCGCGATCTCGACCCCAAGTACGCAAGTGACTTCCAGCCCGTGCACAGCCACGAGAAGGAAGAGCGTATGCAGCCCGGCGAGATCGTCCCGGTCGACGTCGAGATGTATCCGCACTCCCGCCTCTGGCACAAGGGCGAGAAGCTCCAGGTCGTCATTGCCGGTCGCTTCATCAAGACCGAGTGGTTCCACGACAACGATATGAACCACAAGACCGATAACGGTGACGGCATGCACGTCATCCATACCGGCGGTGAGCATCAGTCCTACCTGCAGATTCCGGTCGTTCCGCCTAAATACAAGGTCGGCGACTATATCTGGCACGGCGATAACTGCTAGCCTCCGCAGTATTTTCGCCTGCATACGAGGTGCGTTTTCTCTGGCGCGCCCCTTCGGCGCTCCGCTTTGGAGCGACGTCTGGCGGGAGGTTTTGACCTCTCTCTACCTCCCGCCTCTTTAAGGAAGTCACCATGTCTGACCAAAAGAAATTTAATGCCTGGCTGCCGAACTTCGGCGCCAAAGGCTGGGGCATCACCATTGCCTGCTTCGTTTTCTTCTACTTCTATTCGTTCTGGAACGCCGCGACCAACACGTTGTTCGGGCTCTACACCCAAATGTACGGTTGGCAGCAGACTGATATGTCCTATGCCATCACTGTCGCCGGCTGGATTAGTCTGATCGCCGTTGTTCTGTTTGGCACGCTCGGTCGCAAGATCGGCGCCAAGATGGTTTCGGTTATCGGCTTGGCGGGAACAGCTGTCGGTTTTGGCGTGCTTGCCTGTGCAAACACGTTTGAGCTCTTCGTCGCCGGCGTCGTGATCTTCAACTTCTCCATGGTCGCCTACGCCACCATCGGTGTCGGCCTGCTCGGATCTTCCTGGTTCCCGCGCACCAAGGGTGTCTTCATGGGTATTGCCACCATGGGCATGACTATTTCCTCGGCAACCCTGAACCCTATCATCCTGGGCTTTGCCGGCAGTGCGTTTGGTATCTCGGGATTCTTCTGGACCATGGCCGTCGTCGTCGCCATCACGGCCGTCGTCGTCTTCCTCTTCGTCAAGAACAACCCCGAGGAGGCCGGTGCATATCCGGATAATGACCAGTCCGTAAGCCGTGAGGAGCTCGAGGCCGAGTTCAAGGCCGCACAGGAGTACAAGAAGACGAGTCCCTGGACCACCGCCCGCGTGCTCAAGACTCCGCAGACTTGGCTCATCGGCCTGGGCACCGGCCTTCCGATGATGGTCGGAGCCGGCACGATTGCCTTGCTCGTTCCCACGTTGGCGTCGTATGGCCAAGATCCCATGTTCGGTGTTGTGCTGCTGTCGTCCATGTGGCCGATCGGCCTGCTGGGCCACTATCTCATCGGTGTCATCGATCAAAAGATCGGCACCAAGAAGACCACGCTCGTCGTAATCTGCGTGTTGGGCCTGGGTGGCCTACTCGTGAGGCTCGGCGGATCGCACTCCATCGTTTGCGTCCTGGCGACGGCCATGTTTATGTTTGGTCTTTCGGGTGCTGCGAATGTCTGCATGTCGCTGACCGCATCGATCTACGGTCGCGCCGACTTCGAGGTCGCCTACACGCCTATCCAGGTCATTTTCAATGTATTGAACTTTGCCGGCGTGTCCGTCATGTCCACGGTTTCGGCCCTGTTCGGTCCGCAGAACGTCATGCTCGCCGTATTTATCATCTGCATCGTTGCATTCATCCCGGTGATCGCGCTGCCATATAAGCAGATCGCGTCCATTATCCGCTGAGAGTAGCCGTCTGGCAGCTGTGCACCCATTGAGCCGGAGCATCATAGCGGCCAGACCAGCTGTAAGTAACCAAGCCGAGCATTCGCTTGGCAATAACTGTCGATCGGAAAGGATCACATCATGAACGAATTCCAGGAAGAAGTCCTCGACATCCTCAAGGACAAGGCCGTTGACATCTTTGGCGTCGATCGCGGCTCCCTTTCGGCCGAGACCACCTTCGTAGATGACTTGGGTTGCAAGAGCGTGAACATCGTCCAGTTTGCCTCCGCGCTCGAGGATGAATACGAGGTCGAGGTTCCCTACATGCAGCTCAACAAGTGCAAAACGTTTGCCGATGCCTGCCAGTTCGTAGACGATGCCCTGTCCATGTAATAAGCCTCTGGGCGGCCGCGAGCGATTCGCGTCCGCCCTTTCTTATTTGAGAGAAAGGATGATGCCGTCATGGCAACCCTGATCGATACCCTCGTCCAAGACGCCAAGGGCGCACCCAAGCGCGTGGCTCTGCCCGAATGCGAGGCGGAGAAGACCCTTCAGGCAGCCCGTTGCGTGCTCGACGGCGGCATTGGCACGCCGGTTCTTGTAAGCCCGCGTGCCGTGATCGAGGAGACCGCCGCCCGTGCCGGCGTGTCTCTCGACGGCATGGAAATTGTCGATTCTGCCGATGCGGATGCCCTCGAGGCGCTCGCCGTGCGCTTCATGGGTGCTGGCAAACCTCGTCTACTGAGCGAGAAGGGTATTCGCCGTAAACTCAAGAATCCTATGTACTACGCCATGGTCATGGAAGAGCTCGGCGATGTCGACTGCACCTTCTGCGGCCATATCAACACCACGGGTGACGTTCTCATGTGCGCCCAGATGACCATTGGCCTCAAGGAGGGCGTGGACGTGCCGTCCATCCTGGCGCTCGTCGAGACCCCTGGTTTTGAAGGACCCGAGGGCGGCGTGATTTGCTTTACCGACTGTGGCCTGAATCCTGAGCCCAACGCCTCTGAACTTGCCTCTATCGCCATCAGCGCTGCTGACGGCGTGCGCTCCATTATGGGTTGGGAGCCGCGTGTGGCTTTCCTGTCTTTCTCGACCGATGGTTCTGGTGCCGGCGAGTCTGTCGACCGTGTCGAGGAGGCCGTGAAGCTCGTCCACGAGCGTCGCGCCGATATCGCCGCCGACGGCGAGTTCCAGCTCGATGCCGCCATCGATCCGGCTGTCGCCGCCAAGAAGGTCAAGCGTGACAGCGATGTCGCCGGTCGCGCCAACGTGCTTGTATTCCCCGATTTGAATGCTGCGAACATCGCCGTCAAGCTCATCCAGCGTTTTGCCAAGGGCGCGGCGTACGGTCATACGCTTAACGGCTTTGCCAAGCCGGTCGCCGACTCCAGCCGTGGTGCCACGGTCGAGGAGATCGTGGGCGACATCGCAATGCTCGTTCTTGCGGCGCGCTAGGGATCTGCCGTGGACGTAGGCGAGCTCGCTGCCACGTTACCGTATCTGCGGCGCGAGGCCACTCGGAAGCTCGACCGGCGACGTTGTTCGGGGGAGTGGTTCGCGCCCGATCCCGCACGGGGATGCATGAGCGGCTGCTGGCTTCACAGGGCTTTTGGTGCCGATGCCCGTCCTGTGGTATTCGAGCTCCATGGTGGCGGTTTCGCGCTCGGTGATGCACGGACAAGCGATTCCCTGTGTTCGTGGATTCGAGATTCGTTCGAGGCGAACGTGGTGGGTGTCGAGTACCGCTTGGCGCCGGAACACCCGTTTCCCGCCGCGCTGGATGATGTGGCAGGTACGGTTCGGCGGATCGTCGTGGGCGATGAACTCGATGTTGAGCCGGGCCGCGTGATCTTGATGGGTTTTAGCGCCGGTGCCAATCTTGCTGCGGCATATGCCCTGTTCTCCCAGCGCTCGGATGAACTCCCATGCGCGTCGGGCTTGGTGCTTCACTACCCATGCCTCGATGTGTCCGAGCGCTTCGATGGGTGCTCCAGCGACGGCGCCAGCTTGGAGGCCGATGCCATGGCGGCCTATTCGGACCTCTATGCGGGCGAATGCGATCAGTGCGACCCGTTGATGTCGCCGCTGCATGCATCCGATTCCGAGCTCGCGGATTTTCCGCGAACGGTGTTAGCGCCCGTAGTCGGCGATGTGCTCCTCGGACAGTCGGAGCGTTTCCGCGAGCGCTTGCTTACCGCTAGTCCTTTCGGGCGCGACCGCGTAGTCTGGCAACCCGTCGATGGCGTGGAGCACGGCTATGTCGAGAGGGATCTCAACACGGCGAACGAGCGGAGTTTTGTCACGAAAGCTATCGCACGGTCACTTGAGCCTCTGCTCGGCCCCGTGCTCCACGATATCCCGTTACCCATACCCGAAGATTCGGAGTAGACGCATATGTGCGAATGGAAGATCAATACCGTCCTGTGCGATTTGGTGCTCGCAATCGTCATCAACACCTCGGCGATGTTGTTCGCTGGCGCGACGTTCACCTTTCAGGCCTGGTATCCGGGCGTGGCGTCGGCGTTTTTCACCAACGTGCTGCTGCAGTTGGTGCTTCCCGTGCCCGGATTTGCCGCTGCGGTGACCAACTGGGCGGACGGGCGCCGCTGGCGTCCCCTTGTCCAAGTGTTCATGGAGAATCTCGTCTTCGTGACGTGTATCTCATTCACCATGGCCGTGATCCAGACGTCGCCAGGGGGCGATGTCATTGCCTCGTGGCTTGCGACCTATGTGCGGCTCGTATTTGTCGGTTACGTCACGTCGCTTGTCCTTTTTGCCGTTCAAAACCATTAGCCGGGTGTTTCCGTCCAAACGGGACGCCCTTGAACATCAAATGAAGGGAGCTCTTATGAGCTACAAGATCTTGACCCTCTCGCCGGGTTCCACCTCCACCAAGGTCGCCGTGTTCGACGACACCGAGGCTCTCTTCCGCCTGAACGTCACGCATCCTGCCGAGGAGCTTGCCAAGTTCGATCACGCGGCCGACCAGTTCGAGTACCGCAAGGAGACGATTCTCGCCGCTCTTGCCGAGCACGGCGTCGACCTCGAGGACATCGATGCGTTCTCCGGCTACTGCGGCGCGATGGGCCCTACGGTCGGCGGCATCTTCAAAATCGACGACACCGTGTGCGAGAGTGTGTTGCATGCCGGCGTCAACCATCCCGCCATCCTGGGTGCTCCGCTGCTGCATGCCTTCGCCCAGCAGGTGAACAAGCCCGCGTACGCTGTCAACCAGCCCGATACCGACGAGCTCGAGGATGTCGCCCGCATCACCGGTTACCCCGGTGTCTACCGTAAGAGCCACGTGCATTGCCTCAATCAGAAGGAATGCGCTATCCGTTGCGCCACCGAGCTCGGCACCACTTATGGCGAAGGCAATTTCATTGTTGCGCATGTGGGCGGCGGTCTTTCTGTGGCCTGCCACAACCACGGCAGCATGATTGATACCAACGACGTGCTCGAGGGCTCCGGCCCCTTCGCGCCCAACCGCTCGGGCGATGCGCCACTTAAGCCCGTCGTCAAGCTCGCGTTCTCCGAGGGCGCGAGCCAAAAGCAGATGAACGGCGTGATCGGCAAGACCGGTGGCCTCCTGGGCCTGTGCGGCACCGATGACGCTCGCATTATCGGTAAGCGTATCGAGGAAGGTGACGAGTGGGCCAAGATTGTCTATGACGCCATGGCATACCAGGTCGCCAAGTACATTGGTGCTTTCGCTGCCGCACTCAAGGGTAAGGTCGACGGCATCGTTCTGACCGGCGGTGTCTCCAATGACCCGTACTTCACCGGTTATGTGCGCGAGCGCGTCGAGTGGATCGCCCCGGTCAAGATCTACGGCGGCGACTTCGAGATGGACGCCCTCGCGTCCGGTGCCATCCGCGCCCTCGAGGGCACCGAAGAGGTCATGACTTACACCGGTGAGCCCTCTTGGAAGGGCTTCCAGATGCCCGGTGCCTTCGATGACGTGATGGCATAGGAGGAACTTCATGAGTTTTGCCGACACGGCGTTACAGATGGTCGTACTCGCCATTCCAATTCTAATCGGGTATGTGGCGCACAGGCTCGGCTTCATGGGCGGTGACTTCGATAAAAAGCTTTCGGGCCTCGTGGTCAACGTCACCCTGCCCGCGATGATTATCGCCTCGGTGTGCGGGCGTGATCTACCGGCTGCGAGTGATATCGCCCAGCTGCTCATCTTTTCGATTTTGGGATACGTGATCGCGACGGCGCTGGCGCTTGTCGTGCCACGGCTCCTGGGGTGCGAGAAGGCACTTCGCGGCGCATATAGCTTTATCGTCGCGTACGGCAACGTTGGCCTTATCGGTTTTCCCGTTCTCTCTGCCGTGTTGGGTAGCCAGGCGGTGCTGTACGCCGCCATTGCGAATATCGCCTGGAATCTCTTCGTGTTCAGCGTCGGCATGATCCTCATCAGCGGCGTGCCCGAAGGCGGCTTGGGCGAGGTCGTGAGCTCGTGTGCCAAGAAACTGCTCTCTCCGGTGCTGATAGCGAGTGTCATCGTGCTCGTGCTTGTGCTGCTTGGCGTGAACAACCTGGGCATCCTGGGTAACGGCCTGTCGACATGCGGCAACTTCACCACACCGGCGGCGCTGCTCATCTCTGGTTCGTCGCTTGCCAACTACCCGGCGCGCGAGATGGTGAACAACTGGCGTGCCTACGTTGCCGTGGCGTTCCGTCTGGTCGGTGTACCGCTCGTGCTCTTCGTGATCATGCGCTTGCTCATCACCAACCCCTACGTGCTTTCAATTATCGTGCTCGGTCAGGCGATGCCCGTCGCCACCAATGGCATCCTCTACTGCCTGATGTATGGCGTCGATGCCAAGCCCATGACGCAAGGTACGTTCATATCTATCGTTGCCTCAATCATCACGATTCCGTTTGTCGCTATGCTCGTGGTGGCATAAGCGACCGCAACGCAGGTTTTTCATTCGTCCCGGTACACGTCAGATTTCGGCCGTTGAGTGCCGGAATCTGACGTGATCCGGGGCATTTTTGTTTTGTGGGACAATGCAGCCAGGCTTCGTTGTCCGAGGCATTGTCCTGGTTTGTGAAATGGGGGATACCGTGATCAAGGGCATCGGGATCGATGCGGTCGATATCGAGGAGATGCGCCGGCTTTGTGCCGATATGGACGGCTCGTTCGTTCGGCGCACCTTTACCGCTGCGGAGCGCGCGCAGGCAGCTGAGTGCCATGACCCTGCACAGACCCTCGCCGGCAAGTTTGCCGTCAAGGAGGCCACATTCAAAGCGCTGGCGCAGCTTACGACCGATGGCTTTGATTTTCGGATCGTCGAGACGCTGGAAGACGATAACGGCGCGCCGCACATCACGTTCGCGGGCCGAATGGCCCCGGTGCTGGAAGAGGCCGGTGTCTCCGAGTTGCTTGTCTCCATCACCAACGAACGCAATTTGGCTATAGCGATCGTGCTGGCGCAGTGATTCACGGTTCTGGGTGCGTTGCTTGGCGTTCTCAGTGTGCCGAGATCTTTCTTGCGGGATGAGTACGATAGTTCCGTTAATTCGATTGAGGAAAGCAGGGGTTCATGGATTTTGCCGTTGAGAACGAGGGAGCGACGCTCGTATGCCGAGAGGTTTGCGGGCAGGACGTCTGCGCAGATGCCGTGCCGATCGTGTGCGTGCACGGGGCATGCGTGGACAAGACGTTCTTTGACGGGTTCGCTTGCGAGCTCGGTCGCATCCGCCGCGTTATCACATACGACCGGCGCGGCTCCGGCGAGAGCTCCGTGGCGGCCGATAGCTCCTATGACGTCGCCGCGCAGGCCGAAGATCTCGCTGCGGTGATCGAGCGCGTCGGTACGCCCTGCGATATCCTCGCCCACAGCGCCGGTGCGTTGATGGCGCTCGAACTGCTGGGCGCGCGCCCCGAACTGGTCCGACGCGCCATCCTGCACGAGCCTGCCGTGTCGGGCGAGGGCGTCGGCTTGGGCACGAGTCCGGTTGTGCTTAAGATGATTGAGGCGGGAAAGATCTCGCGAGCCCTCATGCTCTTCTTGAATGCCATTGGCGATTCGGACCCCGAGGCTCCCAAGTCGACGCCGGCAGAGGCAGAGCATGCCCTGCGCAACGGGCGCTGCTTTATGGCAAACGAATACGCGACCAACATGACGTATGTCCCCGATTGGGAGAAGGTCCGCGCGTCGGGCGCTGTCGCCGCCGTGTGCCTAGGTGAGCTTTCGATTGGGACGCCCCGCGAGGCGGGTACGCGTGCCGCCGCCGAACTCTTGGGCAGTCCCGTCGTAACGCTTCCTGGCGCCCATAACGGCCTACGCGATCGCCCTGTTGCGGCCGCAGAGGTCATCCGTACAATCCTGGGGCAATAGCACTGCCATCGCATCGCAGGGGCGGGCTTCGCAAACGTTTCCGGCTTGTTAATAATCACGCCCTAATCGCGCGTCCGCCGCTCCATCGATACCGCCTGCGAACTCATAAAAATGTAACGGCAATCACACGCTTGCCTGCACCTATAAGATGCTATCCTTCTACAACTTGATGTACACCGTTGCCAAGTCAACGATAGAAGGAGCCCAGATGCTCAATAATCACGAGGCCAATCTAAGCGACGAGGAGGCTGCCGCCGAGGTGGCCCGCGCCGCGAAGATCTACCCCGTGGTGCGTCTGCTGTCGGCCGATCAGGTCAAGAGCGACCGCAACTGCCTGCTCGCCGGCGATCGGTGCCCTTGCCTGCGCCAGTCAAGTCTTGAGGCCATGGCAAGCTCCGATGAGATATCGGAGCGGCTGCTCAGTGACGGCGTTGAGTACCGTGCCCGTGTGCGCTCTTTGACGGTCGAGGGCGAGCCTCACGTTCTGTTGATGGTGCGCCCGATCGATGAACAAGAGGCCGCAGAAGAGGACCTTGTCTACACCGATGTGCTGACGGGCGTGCATAATCGCCGATATTACGAGGAAAAGCTTCGCAGCGCCCGCATGAACGCCGGCGTTGCGATGATCGACCTTGATGATTTTAGGGTCTTCAACGATACCTGTGGCCGTCATGCTGGCGATCTCGCGCTCGGCGCTGTGGCGGCAGCCATTCGCAGCGGCATTCGTTCGACTGACGAGCTTGTGCGCCTTGGCTGCGACAAGTTTGTGGCCGTCATGCCCGATATCCCCTCCGATGACTTCGCCCGTCGTCTGCGTCATGTATCCGATGCCGTCCACGCCACGATTGTCCCCGGCCACGAGCATGTAAGCCTTACGGCATGCGTGGGCGGTGTTCACATCAATGGCGAGACGGTCGACGAGGGCGTAAGCCGCGCGGTCCAATTGTTGAGCCATGCCAAGGCAAAGCCCGGTACGGTCGTGACTGACGCCGATGCAATCGAGACCTTCCAAAGCGATAAGCCCTCGATTCTTATCGTTGATGACTCCGAGATGAACCGTGTCATCCTCAACGAGATGCTCAAGGACGAATACCGCATCCTGGAGGCGGACAATGGCCGCGCGGCGCTCGACATGGTCGACCGCTACGGCGATGAGCTATCGCTTGTGCTGCTCGACATTATCATGCCGGGCATGAACGGCTTTGAGGTGCTGGGCGATCTGTCACGTCGATCTGCCGCCGATAACCTGCCCGTCATTATGATTTCGAGCGAAGATTCCGACGACGTGGTGCTGCGCGCCTACGAGCTGGGTGCATCGGATTACATCAACCGTCCGTTCAACGCGCGCGTCGTGCGCCGCCGCGTGAGTAACACCATCCGCCTGTATGCCAAGCAGCGTCGCCTGACAAACCTGCTGTCTCAGCAGTACAACGCGCGCGTTAAGAACAGCCGCATGCTGATCGATATCATGGCCGGCGTCATGGAACTCCGCAACGGCGAGAGCGGCCTGCACGTCACGCATATCGAAAAGCTGACCGAGCTGTTGCTGGGCTGCCTGG
>CAVCRP010000034.1:0-32337 GCA_963604655.1 uncultured Ruminococcus sp. | reverse complement strand
CCCAAACTTCCATCTCGCCGAAGCGCTGGCCGCCGAACTGGGCCTTGCCGCCCAGAGGCTGCTGGGTAACCAGGCTGTAAGGGCCAGTCGAACGGGCGTGGATCTTGTCGTCGACCATGTGGCCGAGCTTGAGGATGTAGGACGTACCCACGGTAATGGGCTCGCGGAACTCCTCGCCGGTGCGGCCGTCGAACAGACGGGTCTTGCCGCGCTCGTCAAGCTGGGTGACGAACTCGGGACGCATGTGATCGCCAAAGGCAGCGGTGGCCTTGTTGAGCATGTTCTTGTTGGCACGACGGATGACCTCGGCGATCTCGTCCTCCTTGGCGCCGTCGAAGACGGGCGTGGCGGTGAAGAACGGACCGGGGACATACTTGTCGGAGTCGGCCTGCTCGGTATCCCAACCGCAGGCAGCAGCCCAGCCAAGGTGGCACTCGAGCAGCTGGCCGACGTTCATACGCGAAGGAACGCCCAGCGGGTTGAGGATAACGTCGATCGGGGTACCGTCAGCCATGTAGGGCATGTCCTCGACAGGCAGAACGTTACAGATAACACCCTTGTTGCCGTGGCGGCCGGCGATCTTATCGCCCTGCTGGATCTTACGACGCTGGGCGACGTAGACGCGCACCTGCTCGTTGACGCCGGGGGCCAGGTCGTCGCCGTTCTCGCGGCTAAAGCGGACGACGTCGATGACGCGGCCGTAAGCGCCGTGAGGCATCTTAAGGGAGGTGTCACGGACATCGTGGGCCTTGGCACCGAAGATGGCACGCAGCAGGCGCTCCTCGGCGGTCAGAGCGCTCTCGCCCTTAGGCGTGACCTTACCGACCAGGATGTCGCCAGGGCCGACCTCGGCGCCGATGCGGATGATGCCGTCCTCGTCGAGGTTGGCAAGCATGTCCTCGGAGAGGTTCGGGATCTCGCGGGTGATCTCCTCGGGGCCGAGCTTGGTGTCGCGGGCGTCGATCTCGTGACGGGTGATGTTGATGGTCGTCAGCAGGTCCTCGGCCACCAGGCGCTCGGACACGACGATACCGTCCTCGTAGTTAAAGCCTTCCCACGGCATGTAGGCCACGGTGAGGTTCTGGCCCAGCGCGAGCTCGCCGTGATCGGTCGAAGGACCGTCGGCCAGGGGCTCGCCCTGCTCAACGGTGTCACCGACGCGCACGAGCGGACGGTGGTTGATGCAGGTGGACTGGTTGGAGCGCTGGTACTTGGCCAGGTGATACTCGTCCATGCCGCCGGCATGCTTGACGATGATCTTGGCGGCGTCGGCAAAGATGACCTCGCCGGCATTCTTGGCCAGGGTGACCTCGCCGGAGTCCAGAGCGGCGCGACGCTCCATGCCGGTACCGACATAGGGAGCGGCGGGGTGAACCAGCGGCACGGCCTGACGCTGCATGTTAGCGCCCATCAGCGTACGCTTGGCGTCGTCGTGCTCGAGAAACGGGATCAGCGTGGCTGCGACGGAGAGCATCTGACGCGGCGAGACGTCCATGTAGTCGACGTCCTCGACGGGCACGTCGGCGGGAGCGCCGAAGGAACCGTCGAAGTCGCGGGTACGGGCGATCACGGTGTGCGGGCGGACAAGCTTGCCCTCGGCATCGGTCGTGATGAACTCGTTGGTCTTGGGATCGAGCGGCGTGTTGGCCGGCGCGATGACGTGCTTCTCTTCCTCGTCAGCGGTCATCCAGTCGATCTGATCGGTGGCAACGCCGTTCTCGACACGACGGAACGGGGCCTCGATGAAGCCGTACTCGTTGACGCGGGCGTAGAGGGCGAGCGAGCCGATCAGGCCGATGTTGGGGCCTTCGGGGGTCTCGATCGGGCACATGCGGCTGTAGTGCGAATTGTGAACGTCGCGGACGGCCGTCGGCACGTTGGTGCGGCGGCTGGAGCCGGACTTGTGGCCGGCAAGACCACCAGGGCCGAGTGCGGACAGACGGCGCTTATGGGTCAGACCGGTCAGGGGGTTCGCCTGGTCCATGAACTGCGAGAGCTGCGAGGAACCGAAGAACTCCTTGATGGAGGCCACGATCGGGCGGATGTTGATGAGCGACTGCGGGGTGATCTCGTCGATGTCCTGGGAGCTCATGCGCTCACGGACGACGCGCTCCATACGGCTCATGCCGATACGGAACTGGTTGGCGACGAGCTCGCCGACGGTACGGATGCGGCGGTTGCCGAAGTGGTCGATGTCGTCGACCTTGAAACCCTGCTCGCCGGCAGCGAGGGATAGCAGGTAACGGAGGGTGGCGACGATATCCTCGTCGGTGAGCACCGTGACCTCTTCCTCGGTGGTGAGGTTGAGCTTCTTGTTGACCTTGTAACGACCGACGCGGGCCAGATCGTAGCGCTGCGGGTTAAAGAGCAGGCCCTCGAGCAGGCTGCGGGAAGCGTCCACGGTGGGAGGCTCGCCCGGGCGCAGGCGACGGTAGATCTCGATGAGGGCATCCTCGCGGGTGAGGGCGGTGTCGCGCTCCAGGGTGCGCTTGATCACATCGGAGTTGCCGAGCAGCTCGATGATGTCGTCGTTGGTGACGGCAATGCCCAAGGCGCGCAGGAACATCGTAGCGCTCTGCTTGCGCTTACGGTCGATGGAGACCATGAGCTGGTCGCGCTTGTCGACCTCGAACTCAAGCCAGGCACCGCGGGACGGGATGATCTGGGCCTTGTAGATCTGCTTGCCCGAATCCATCTCGGAGCTGTAGTACACGCCCGGGGAACGGACGAGCTGCGAGACGACGATACGCTCGGTACCGTTGATGATGAAGGTGCCCTGATCGGTCATCATGGGGAAGTCGCCCATAAAGACGAGCTGCTCCTTGATCTCGCCGGTCTCCTTGTTGGTGAGACGGACGTCGGTCAGAAGCGGAGCCTGATAGGTCATATCCTTCTCGCGGCACTCCTCGACGGTGTGCGCGGGGTCGCCGAACTGATGCTCGCCGAAGGTAACCTCGAGAACATGGTTCTGGCTCTGGATGGGGCTGGATTCCTTGAACGCCTCACGAAGGCCCTCGTCCTTAAAACGCTCAAAGGATTCCCTTTGAACAGAGATAAGGTTGGGGAGCTCCATGGCCTCCGGGATTTTCCCGAAGCTGACGCGCTTGCGCTCAGTGGCAGTGTATGCGTAGGTCACCAGGTTTTTCCTCCTTCACGGAAATGCTCGGTGGGTTGGCGAGGCATAGCTTCGCCAGTTATCGCAACCTAATAGTTTATCAGGTACCGACCGTTGGGCAAGAAAAGCCTTGACGCGATTGAGTTTTTGGAGTAGCAAAGTTTTTCGACAGAAAACACGCAGGTAGATATATGTGTATCGAACATCTGTTCATATATTTTCTGTGAACAGAGAGCCGGCAATCGCAGCTCTTATAAAAAACGGGCGCGAACCGAAGTCCGCGCCCGTAAATGTCGATGCCCGAAGGCTTACTTGCGCATCAATCCGCCGCGCTCGTCGATAGCGTCCCAGAAGGCATCGGCAAAGCGGGGGTCGCTTGCAGCCATGAGGGCGTTGGTGGCCATCCAGCCAGAGGGAGTGCCGGTGTCGTAGCCCGACAGCGGGTCGATGACGACCGCATACATGGCCTCGCGGTCGAGCGAACGGGCCATGGCGTCGGTGAGCTGGATCTCGCCGCCCTTGCCGGCCTGCTGATCTGCCAGCAGGTCCATGACCAGCGGGCTCAGCAGGTAGCGACCGACGATGTACAGGTTGGACGGAGCAGCCTCGGGAGCGGGCTTCTCAACCAGACCGCCGATACGCCAGACAGCGCCCGGCTCGGCATCGGCAACGTCCTCGGCGCCCTCGAGCGAACCGACGCGCTCGCCGGCGATAACGCCGTAGCGGCTGACTTCCTCGGGCGAGCAAGCAGCGACGGCGATAACCGAAGCGCCACCGTGCTCCTTGGAAACGGCGAGCATCTTGTCGCAGATATCGCGGTTAGGCACAACGTAGTCGCCCAGAAGAACCAGGAAGTTCTCCCCTGCCACGGCGTCGGCAGCAGAGCGAATAGCATGGCCGAGGCCCTTGGGCTCGTACTGATAACGGAAGTCGACCGGCATACCGCCAGCGTGGGCGACAGCATCGGCATAGGCGTTCTTGCCGCGCTCGCGCAGCAGGTTCTCGAGCGAACGGTCGGGCTGGAAGTAGTTCAGTAGCTCGGGCTTACCGGGAGAAGTAACGATGATGGCATCGTCGACCTCCTCGGGCTCGAGCGCCTCCTCGACGACGTACTGAATGACGGGCTTGTCGAGCACCGGCAGCATCTCTTTGGGCGTGCACTTGGTGCCAGGCAGAAAACGCGTGCCAAGACCGGCGGCGGGGATGATTGCCTTCATGTTATTCAAAGATCCTTTCGCAGGCGCAAAAGCGCCCCATGCGTGCGGCACACAGCCGCAGACCAAATTGCGATACCCAAGCATCTTACCGCTGGAACTATATGTCGCTACAAGGCAGAGACAATTCTTCAGCAGGTCAACGCAAATTATTGCTCGAATGGTGCAATTTTATTGCCCAACGGCAGGGCACCCGATACGACGCAAATCACAGAACATGGCAGTTTGAGCAACCGATGCCGAGGGACCGAAAAACAAAAAAGACGGGGCTCGCAATGCGAACCCCGTCTGCAAAGAAATCTGGCGAGAAAGCCTGATTACTTGAGGGTGACAGCAGCGCCAGCAGCCTCGAGCTTCTCCTTGGCAGCCTCGGCGTCCTCCTTCTTGGCACCCTCGAGAACAGCCTTGGGAGCGCCCTCGACGACCTCCTTGGCCTCCTTCAGGCCAAGGTTGGTGAGCTCACGGACGGCCTTGATGACCTGGATCTTGTTGTCGCCGAAGCCCTCGAGCACGACGTCAAACTCGGTCTTCTCCTCGGCCTCAGCAGCGCCAGCAGCGGGAGCGGCGACAACAGCGGCAGGAGCAGCGGCGGAAACGCCGAAGGTGTCCTCGATAGCCTTAACGAGCTCGGAAGCCTCGAGAAGGGTCATTTCCTTAAGAGCATCGATGATCTCATCGGTGGTAAGCTTAGCCATTTCTAAGTCCTTTCGGTTTCCGTGCGGATGCACGGAGATCAGTTAAAACACGGCGCGAATGCGCCAGGGGTGCGGCGTTGCCGCCGCGGGTGAAAACAGCGACTAGGCTGCCTTCTGCTCGGAGACCTGCTGGATCGAACGAGCGAGACCAGAGGAAACGCCGTTGACGCAGACAGCGATGTCGCGAGCGAAACCGGAGATGAGACCGGCGATCTGGCCGAGAAGCTGATCCTTGGTGGGCAGCTCGGCGATAGCCTTAACATCATCAGCGGAAACGGCCTTGCCGTCGGAGATACCGCCCTTGATCTCAAGGACGCCCTTGGACTTAGCAGAGAAGTCCTTAAGGGCCTTAGCGGCCTCGACCGGCTCGGACTCGTAGAACACATAAGCGACGGGGCCGGCGAGGATCTCGTCGAGCTCGGGCTGCTCCTGGTTCTTGAGAGCGATCTTGACCAGGTTGTTCTTGTAGACCTTCATCTCGGCGCCGCACTCACGCAGCGTATGACGCAGCTCCTGAGCCTGCTTAACCGTCAGACCGTTGTAGTTGACGACGAACAGACCGGCGTTCTCGGCGATACGGGACTCGATCTCTGCAACCTTGTCGATTTTGTACTGCTGGGGCATGAATTACACCTCCTCGAATTCTTTCCGGGCACGGTCCGCCACAAGGACGTGACGGGGGCATGTCCAAAAAGAAAGCCCCCGCGCTGCATGAGCGACGGGGGCGAGAAGACATATCTACTCGACCACCTCGGCTGGCGGGATGTCCCATTAAGCTCGCGGGTAAGACCCGTTTGCGCCGGCTGTCTCTGGCAGCGGATTCATGCGTGAACCGAAAGTATTATGGCGGGGACCCCGGCGTCGGTCAACGGGAAACTGGGCTCCACACAATTCCACCATCCGGCCGCGCCGCCGAAGGCCAGGCGCAAGGTTTTCGCTCGGTCAGGTCCTGGGCTCGCACGAAGAGCACATTAAGTGCTCTTCGGCTCGTGCGGAATCTACGAAAACCTTGCGCCTGGCCTTCGGCGGCGCGGCCTGCGTCAACTATGGGGCAGCCCAGTTTCCCGTTGGCCGACGCCCCCACTCATAAGCCTTATGTCGGCGGGCTGATGGGTTGGGTCCCGTTGGGCTATAGGGTTGAGACGAAGGTGGACAGGCGATTTAGGCCTTCGTCCAGATCTTGGTCGGAAACGCAGTAGCTTAGGCGGATGTGGCCTTCGGTGCCGAAGCAGTTGCCTGGGACTAGGGCTACGTTGGTTTCTTTGATGGCTTTGATGCAGAAATCCTCGCTTGTTAGGCCGAATTGTTTGATGTTCGGGAAGGCGTAGAAGGCTCCTGCTGGCTCTACGACGTCGAGATCCATGGCGTCTAGGGCTGCGAGCACGCGTTCGCGGCGGGCTCGGTAGACGTTGAGCATGGGGGTGGGATCGACGGTGAGGGCTCGGGCTGCGGCGTCCATCTCAAAGGAGACGGCGCTCGATACCAAGTATTGGTGGGCCTTTGCGATCTCGGCGATGACGGGGGTGGCTGCTGCGAGCCAGCCCAGGCGCCAGCCCGTCATGGCCCAGGGCTTGGAGAAGCTCTCGATGACGACCGTCTGCTCGCGAAGCTCTGGATGGCGCTGGGCAAAACGCTCGTAACCGTCGACGTAGACCAAGCGGTTGTAGACATCGTCGCAGATCACGTAAATACCTGCTTGCTCCGCCACGCGTGCCACGGCGTCGAGCGATGCCGCGTTGAGGATGCAGCCCGTGGGGTTGTTGGGCGAGCAGATGACGACGGCCTTGGTCGCCGGGGTCACACAGGCGCGAAGCGCTTCCTCGTCGATCTGGAATTGCGCGGGCTCCGTATCCAAAAAGACCGCCTTGGCGTGGTTGGCCACGACGATGCTCTCGTACAGGCCAAAAGCCGGCGTGGGGATGATGACCTCGTCGCCGGGATTGAGCATGGCCATAAACGTTGCCGACAGCGCCTCGGTCGCGCCGTCCGTGAGGATGACCTCATCGGCCGAAAACGAAAGGCCCGCTTCGCCCATATATCCGGACAGCGCCTCGCGCAGGGCGGGGCGACCGTTGTTGGGCGGATAGTGCGTGTCACCGCGGTTGAGCGATGCCGTCACCTCGGCGCTAATCACGTCGGGCGTGGGAAAATCGGGCTCGCCAAGCGCGAGCGCAATGCATCCCGGGTGCTGCGCGGCGAGTGCGTTGATTCGGCGGATGCCGGAGGGCTTGAGCGTGGCAAGCGAGGTATTCATGGGCAGGCGCATGGCATTCCTTTCGTAAGGGTTGCACTAGGATAGCGCGGTGGAGGACCGGCAGACGGTGTAACCTAAACGGAAATGAACCGGAAAGGAGGCGGCATGGAGGCGACTGCGCGCGGCAATGAGCCCAAAACGCTGCAGACCATTGCGTATATCAGCATTCCCGACAGCGCTGATCTTGAGTTTTTGCTTTGGGACCTGCAGGATGCCATCGCGGCGTATGCGCGGCTTTCCGGTACTTCGTTCCCCTGCTCGGTCGATTTGGGGGTGAATGATGGCGGCAACGCTGCAGACGGCATCGTGTTCGCCGTTGATGATGCGCTCCACAGCGAGACGATGACCGCTGTTGAACAGGTGCTTGATTGCCTTGAGGGCGTGGAAACTCGCATCTATGTCATCGTTCAAGCTGCCTGCGGAAGCGCTGAACAGGCGCACGTTGCAGTTGGCCGCCTGCGCGAAGCATGCGAGCATCGAGGGCTGTCGTGGTGTGGCGGCGTCACCGTCTGCACCGGCGCCGGCGTCGCAGCGCTTCGCCGATCCCCGCGCATGGGCCGCTTGCGCCGACCGTTTTCCGAAGCCATGGACAAGCTCGTAGGCGCCGTACGCATGGGGTGCTCGGTGGAGCATGCGCAGCGACTTGGCGGCGGCAATGCCGAGGACGTCGACACCGACGGCATGGTTTATGCCGAACCCGCGCTGCCCGCACCGATTTGGCGTATCGCTATGAAATATCTCGGCAGCCGCTCCTACATCTAAGTTAAGAAGCTGCCCAGTCAATGGCATCGCGCCAACGATCGACAAGCCGCTCCAGGCGCCAAGCCGCGTTGGCGGGACTCGTCGACGGCAAGACGATAGCCGGCAACCCCGTCCGCTCTTGCAGGTAGCGCTTATAGAGCCGCCCGGCTGTACCACCGTTGCAAACAACAATCTCTATAGGGGCCACATCGGTAATGCGCTCGATATGTGCCGGCACGACATTTTTGATGCTGGCGTCGCTCGAGCCCTTGATGTCGCAACTCTCGATCACGTCCCACAGGGCCACGCCGCCGTTCAGCAGCATGGCCCGCTTGACGGCAATCGAAGCGTCGAGCGTCGCGGGCTCACCGTTCGCCAAAGGGTCCCCCTCGTTGGACGGCACGGGCACACCAAGGCACGCGGCCATCACGCGCCAAAAGCGGTTCTGGGGATTACCGTAATAGAAGGTGTTGGCGCGCGAGAGCACCGAGGGAAACGACCCCAGCACCAAAACGCGCGAGCGCCGGTCGAACACGGGCTCAAACCCATGCTCAATATGTTGATAGCCCTCGTCAGACACAGGCATGGGCTAGGCTCTCAGCAGATAACGCACCTCATAGGGCGCAAGTTCAAGGGAGCCCGGCAGCTCGACCGTGGGTGCATCGTCGGCAAGCAGGTCGACGAAGGAGCCGTTGAGTTCGCCGGCTCCAAAGGTATAGGGCTCGTTCACGGCATTGACCGCCACGAGCACCGTCGCATCGTCGTAGGCGCGCTCGAACAGCAGCTGCTTGTTCTGGATCACCACGTTGCGATAGGCACCATAGTTGAGGGCACGGGCCGCCGCGTCGTCTGCCGAGCGCAGGTGCGCGAGCTGCTTGATGAAGGCCGTCAGCTCGTTGGGCGCAGGCTCATCGAGCGCAGGTCGCAGCGCCCAGTCACCATCGGGGCCGCCCTTTTCGCCAGGAATCCCCCACTCGCTGCCATAGTAGACGCACGGAATGCCCGGCATGCCAAAGAGCATGCCATAAGCGGGGCGCAGACAGGACTTGTCGGTAAGGATGCTCGCCAGGCGCGGCACATCGTGGTTGTCGACAAACGACAGCAGATGCTTGCCGCGATAAATGCACCACGGGTCACCGCCAAACTGGCGATGCAGCGAGTGGGCGATCTCGAACATGTTGACCGAGTTAAAGCTGGAGTACAGGCCCTTGTAGCACTCGTAGTTGGTGCAGGAGTCAAGCATCTCGTCATTGACGATCTGGTTGTAGTCGCCGTGGAGCGTCTCACCAATCAGCACAAAGTCGGGCTTGAGCTCACGGGTAAAAGTATGCAGGCGGCGCATAAAATCGCGATCGAGCATATAGGCGACGTCCAAGCGCAGGCCGTCGATGCCAAAGCCCTCGGCCCAGCGACGCACGGACTCAAGCAGGTAATCGACCACGGCGGGGTTTTGCAAGTTGAGCTTCACAAGCTCAAAATGGCCTTCCCAGCCCTCGTACCAAAAGCCGTCGCCATAGCAGGAGTCGCCGTCAAAGCTAATGTGAAACCAGTCCTTGTAGGGCGAGTCCCACTTGCGCTCCTGAACATCGCGGAAGGCCCAAAAACCGCGACCGACATGGTTGAAGACGGCATCAAGCACCACACGGATGCCATGGGCATGCAGTGTCTCGCACACGGCGGCAAAGTCGGCATCCCCACCCAGGCGACGGTCGATATGGCGCAGGCTGCGCGTGTCGTAACCGTGACTGTCGGATTCGAGCGGCGGGTTAATGAGCACAGCACCGATGCCGAGTTCCTGCAGGTAGCCGGCCCATTGGGCGATTTTCATAATGGGAGCATCGGGGTTAGGCGCGGCGTTGGCAGCCTGGGCGAGTTCATCCTCGGCAACGGGCGCGGCGTTTTCGCGCGGAGCTCCGCAAAAGCCCAGCGGATAGACCTGATAGAACGTCGTCTCGTATGCCCACATAGCAGCCTCCCGGTAAGCTCAACACAACGCCATCCATTGTATGCCTGCCGTGCATCCCCTCCCCCAAAATAAGTTGCGGTGAAATAGGGACTGTTGAGACCAATAAACCGGGCAAACAGTCTCTATTCCACCGCAACTGATGAGGGAACGTGATTAGGCGACGGGCTTTGCGCGGCGTATGGCCGGGAACAGCACCGTAATGGCGAGGATGACGCCCACGACGGTAATCGCCCCGCCCGCGAAGCCAATCCAGGAGATACCGGGACCCGAAACCACGGCGCCGCCGATCGCGGTGCCCGTGCCGATGCCGAGGTTAAACAGGCCCGAGAAGATCGACATGGCGACGGCCGACGAATCCGCCGGCGTGTACTTGATGAGCTCGGCCTGAAACGCCACGTTAAAAGCCGTGGAGCAGCAGCCCCATAGCGCGCAAACAGCGAGAACGGCGACGAGCGACGGTGCTACCGGACCCATGAGCAGCAGAGCCACAGGCACGCCGGAGAGTGTGATAGCCAAGAACGGAAAGCGATGGCCATCGAACAGTCGGCCGAACAGCCAGCTTCCGAGCAGACCGGAGCAGCCAAACGCCGTCAGCGTCATGGTGATGGCGCTTGCGTCGACATGGGCGACCTGCGCCAGGAAGGGCTCGATATAGCTGTAACCCGCGTAGTAGCCGGTCGCCATAAAGACCGTGACCGCATAAAGCGCGATGAGGAACGGATTCTTGAACAGCTCGGGCAGCTGCTTAACGGTAAAGCGCTCGCCCACCGGCATGGCCGGGAACACCGCGGCCTGGTAGACGACCGCGACGGCAGAAAAAGCTCCGACCACGGCAAACGTCATACGCCAGCCCACGGCCAGCCCGATGGCGCGGCCGATCGGCAGGCCAAAGATCTGCGCGATGGACGAGCCCGTGGCGATCATGCTAATGGCGAGCGCCCCGTGGCGACTGTCAACCAGGCGCGAGGCCATGATTGAGGCGACCGACCAGAACACGGCATGCGCGCAGGCGACCACCAGACGCGCGCAAACCAAAATAGGATAGGTAGGCGCCACGGCGGACAGGAACTGACCCAGCGAGAACACGGCAAGCACGCCGAGCAGCATACGCTTGAACTCGAAGCGCGAGGCAAACACCATAAGCGGCAACGACAGCAACATGACGCCCCAGGCGTAGACCGAGATCATGATGCCTGCCTGGGCCTCGGTGAGCGAGAACGACGCGGCGATATCGGTCAGAAGGCCGATGGGCATGAACTCCGACGTGTTGAACACGAATGCGCAGCAGGCGAGCCCGATAAGCGGGAGCCACTGCTTAATCGTGATGCCGTCTTGCCTTGCCTGACTCATATATAACGTCTCCAATCATTTTGAGCGGAGGCGATTATATAGCAACGGCCCCGCATCCGTCAGCAACAGATGCGGGGCCGAAAACAATTCGGTACATAGAGGTTGCGCCGTCAATAAATAACTAAGCCAGCCCCAGCAATATGCCCGCCGAATGCACGACAAACGCCACGATCCAGGCGACCGTCACTTGAAACGCGAACACGGCAACGGCGTAGCGCGCGCCCAGCTCGCTCTTGACGGCGCCGATGGCTGCCACACAGGGCGGGTACAGCAGCGTAAAGACCAGGAACACATAGGCAGTGAACGGCGAAAACATGGTCGACAGTGCCGCGGGCGAGGTCGCGCCCAAAAGCACCGTGAGGGTCGAGATGACACTCTCCTTGGCGATAAGTCCGGTGACGAGCGCCGTGGATGCACGCCAGTCGCCAAACCCAAGCGGCGTCAGCGCCGGCGCAATGATGCTGCCGAGACCCGCAAGCAGACTCTGCGACTGATCGGCGACCACATTAAAGCGGATGTCGAACGTCTGAAGGAACCAGATGACCACGGTAGCGGCAAAGATAATGGTAAAGGCCTTGGTAATAAAGTCTTTGGCCTTATCCCATGCCAGCATCACCGTCGTCTTGACGCTCGGCAGGCGGTAATTGGGCAGCTCCATGATAAACGGCACCGGGTCGCCCTTAAATGCCGTGCGGTTGAGTACCAAAGCCGCGATACAGCCAACCGCAATGCCGATCAGATAGAGCGAGACCATGGCGGGAACCGTCGCCTGTGGGAAAAACGCCCCGCACAGCAGACCATAGACCGGCAACTTGGCCGAGCAGCTCATGAACGGCGTGAGCATGACCGTCATCTTGCGGTCGTGCTCGGATGGGAGCGTACGGGTCGACATGATAGCCGGCACGGTGCAGCCAAACCCGACGAGCATGGGTACAAAGCTGCGGCCCGACAGGCCAAAACGACGCAGCACCTTATCCATGACAAAGGCGACGCGCGCCATGTAGCCCGAGTCTTCCAGAATGGAGAGGAACAAGAAGAGCACGACGATAATCGGCAGGAAGGTCAGCACACTGCCCACGCCCGTAAGCACGCCGTCGACAGCCAGCGAGCGCACCACGTCGTTGGTGCCGAACGCCTTGAGGCCCGCATCGGCCGAGGCGATGATAGCAGCGATACCGTCCTCCATGAGTCCCTGCAACGCCGCGCCGATCACGCCAAACGTCAGCCAAAAGACGAGGCCCATGATCACCAGGAACGCCGGAATGGCTGTGTAACGACCTGTCAGGATGCGGTCAATCTTGACGGAGCGCACGTGCTCGCGGCTCTCGTGCGGCTTGACGACGCAGCGCCCGCACACGTCGCCGATAAAGCCGAAGCGCATGTCGGCCAGCGCAGATAGACGGTCGGTGCCGGCCTCGCCCTCCATCTGGGTAATGATGTGCTCGATGGCGTCAAGCTCGTTACGGTCCAGGTGAAGTGCCTCGGTTACCAGCTCGTCGCCCTCAACCAGCTTGGTCGCCGCAAAACGCACGGGAATGTGCGCCGTCGCGGCATGGTCCTCGATAAGGTTGGCAATGCCGTGGATGCAACGATGCAGCGCACCGCCGTCCGAGCCATCGGGCGCACAGAAGTCCAGGCGACCGGGGCGCTCACGGAACCGCGCCACGTGCAAGGCATGATCCACCAGCTCGCCGATGCCCTCGCTGCGGGCAGCGCTAATGGGGACAACGGGCACGCCCAACAGGCTCTCGAGCAGGTTGACGTCCACGGCGCCGCCGTTGGCCGTCACCTCGTCCATCATGTTGAGCGCGATGACCATGGGGCGATCGAGCTCCATAAGCTGCAGCGTCAGGTACAGATTGCGCTCGATGTTGGTAGCGTCGATGATATCGATGATGGCGTCGGGATGCTCATCCAGGATAAACTGGCGGCTCACGATCTCTTCGCCCGTATACGGCGACAACGAATAAATACCGGGCAGGTCGGTAACGCTTGCCTCGGGGTGGTTGCGGATGGTGCCGTCTTTGCGGTCGACCGTCACGCCGGGAAAGTTACCGACATGCTGGTTGGAGCCCGTCAGCTGGTTGAATAACGTGGTCTTACCGCAGTTTTGGTTGCCGGCGAGAGCAAAGTGCAGCGGCGCGCCCTCGGGCACGGCAGTCTTTGCCGCGCGGGGCGAATACGTCCCCTCTCCCAGGGCCGGGTGCTCCGTCGTGCCGATTGCGGCGTTAGCGCGCGGACCCGTATCGGTGTCGTGAACACCCACAAGCTCGATGCGAGCAGCATCGTCCTTGCGCAGCGTCAACTCGTAGCCACGCAGGCGAATCTCGAGCGGGTCGCCCATAGGAGCATACTTCATCATGGTGACTTCGGTGCCCGGTGTTAGGCCCATGTCCAAAATATGCTGTCGAAGCGCCTGATCGTCGGATGTCACCGATGCGACAACGGCGTCCTTTCCAATCTCGAGTGTATCGAGCTTCACGTCCGTGTTCCTCCCCCGGCGCCCACAGGGCGTTGCATTTATGTTCACCATGGCTAACCGTTTGCCATGGCTAACCAATTTTAACCATGCATGATAGCGCGAACACACAGTGACGTTCAATTAACAGATTGCCGCCCTGGCGGGCTTGCAGCGTCGGCTGGTTACGCGGTTTGGTAAAACCGCGTAACTAGAAACCGTGGCGCTCCAGGAAACGGAAGGCCAGGCGGATCCAAGGACGGACTGCCACCTGCTTGTCCTCGTTGTCGACCGCGGTGTTGGCGTTGCCGAGCGAAAGGCCGTGACCGCCCTGGTCAAAGACGTGTATCTCGCAAGCGACGCCCTCCTCGGCCATGCGCTGCGCAAACGGATAGACCTGCGCGATCGGCGCCGTCTTGTCGTCGGACACGCCCCACACAAAGGTCGGCGGCATCTGACGCGAAACATGCGTGGTGGGGCAGATATCAGCCAAATGCTCGTCAGTTGCCTCGCCACCCGTCACCATCGACAGGTAGTCGTTGAGAAGATCGCGCCCCGTCTTGCCGCCCGTCTTGGGCACACGCAAGTCAATGCGCGGATCGCGCGTCTGCATGTCGCGCACATAGGCAAAGTCGAGCAATGGATAACCTAGCACCACGGCATCGGGACGAATGTCGTCCGCGCGCGCCCCTGCCAAGCCCGCGAAGGGACCAGTCTTCCATTGCGTTGCCAGCGAAGCGCAGATCATACCGCCCGCCGAGAATCCCACGACGCACACGCGCTTAGGATCGACATGCCACTCGTCGGCGTTGGCGCGCACCGTGGCGACCATCTTGGCAAGATCCGCCTGGGGGCGCGGAAAGCTCACGTCACCCGTAGAACTCGTGACATAGTTGAGCACAAAGGTCTGGTAACCGTGATCCAAAAACGCAAACGCCACGGGATCCTGCTCATGCGGAGCGATATGCGTAAACGCACCTCCGCCGCAGATAATCACGGCAGGGCGGCGACCATTCGGTTTATCGGGCAGCGGCTCGGCACCCAAATACGTAAACGTCGCCGGATATTCCTCGGTCGGCTCCTCGCCCCACAGCGCATGGTTCTCGACAATCATATGTGCTCCCTTCGCGCAAATTATGCGCCCTTGTTTTTCGCCTTCAAGCGTACCCCACTTGAACCCGTGACGCAGAAACACGCCAGCAATAAGTTTCCCTTCAACTGATATATCACATAATCCCAGCTCAGAGGTATCGCTGAGCAGCGTAGAATAGGGGGTGTTGACCAAGCCGCGAAACAGATATGAAACGTTTCCGGCAAACCAAACGCGCGATATGCGCCTATTTAAGTTGGAGGCAACTATGGGTCTGCTCGATTCGCTTAAGTCCACCTTCACCTCGACCGGCGAGGCGTCCGTTCCGCCCGCAGCAAGCTTCGCCACCCGCGAAGGCGTCATCTATGCCCCCGTCAACGGCGTGCTCGTCAGCCTGGACGAGGTTCCCGACGAGACGATCGCCTCGGGCATGCTTGGCCAGGGCTATGGCATCGAGCCCATTACCGGCACCATCTATGCGCCCGCCAACGGCCGCATCGGCGCCACCACTGTCACCAACCACTCCATCGGCATGATTACCGAGGACGGTCTGCGCGTATTCATCCATGTTGGCCTGGGCACCGTGGAAATGAACGGCAAGGGTTTTGCCCGCTTTGTCGAGATGGGCGATGTGGTCAAGGCCGGCCAGCCGCTCATCAGCTTCGATCGCGAGGCCATCAAGGCCGCCGGCCACGAGGACATCGTGACCGTCATCGTCTCCGAGCTCGATCGTCTTAAGAGCATCGACCATGTCGGCGAGTCTGGAACGCTTATCGGCGGCAACCCGCTCGTCAAGCTTGGCGACCCGCTGCTGGTTGCCAAGACCAAGTAGCCAGGCCCCGCGCCACACAACCAAAAGGCACCTCGTCAAGCGCCCGCGACCATTTGGCCGCGGGCGCTTTTCGTTTGAAAAACCATCCCGCCAATGCCTTATCTGTATAGCCCAAATGAGCCGAGCTGCTAGAATATCGAACTGTATGGATAACTATCATTCAACCGTTATGGGAGGATACGTGAACCGCACCAAAATCGCGCAGCTCTATGCCGATGCCGAGTCGCTCGGCGGCCAGACCGTCACCGTCGCCGGCTGGGTCAAGTCCATCCGCGACATGAAGAACTTTGGCTTTGTTACGCTCAACGACGGCAGCTGCTTCCGCGACCTGCAGGTCGTCATGAACCGCGAGGCGCTCGACAACTACGACGAGATCGCCCATCAAAACGTCTCGGCCGCCCTCATCTGCACCGGCACCGTCAAGCTGACCCCCGATGCGCCCCAGCCCTTCGAGCTTTCTGCCGCCTCCATCGAGGTCGAGGGCGTCAGCGCCCCGGATTACCCGCTGCAGAAGAAGCGCGCAACCGTCGAGTTCCTGCGCACCCAGCAGCACCTGCGCCCGCGCACCAACCTGTTCCGCGCCGTGTTCCGCATCCGCTCTGTCGCGGCTGCCGCCATCCACCGCTTCTTCCAGGAGCAGGGCTTTGTCTACGTCAACACCCCCATCATCACCACGAGTGACTGCGAGGGCGCCGGCGAGATGTTCCGCGTGACCACGCTCGACCCCCAAAACCCGCCCCTCACCGAGGCCGGCGAGGTCGACTGGAGTCAGGACTTCTTTGGCAAGCATGCGAGCCTCACCGTTTCCGGCCAGCTCAATGCCGAAAACTTTGCCATGGCCTTTGGCGACGTGTACACCTTTGGCCCCACCTTCCGCGCCGAAAACTCCAACACCACGCGCCATGCCGCCGAGTTTTGGATGATTGAGCCCGAAATGGCCTTCGCCGACCTCAACGACTACATGGACAACGCTGAGGCCATGCTCAAGTACGTCCTTAAGGACGTCATGGCCACCTGCCCCGACGAGCTCAATATGCTCAACAAGTTTGTGGACAAGGGTCTGCTCGAGCGCCTAGACCATGTCGCCAACTCCGACTTTGCCCGCGTCACCTATACCGAGGCCGTCGAAATCCTGGAGCAGGCCGTCGCCGCCGGTCACAAGTTTGACTATCCCGTGAGCTGGGGCATCGACCTGCAAACCGAGCACGAGCGTTTCCTGACCGAGGAGCACTTTAAGCGCCCGACCTTCGTAACCGACTACCCGGCCGAGATCAAGGCTTTCTACATGCGCATGAACGAGGACGGCAAGACCGTCGCCGCCGCCGACTGTCTGGTTCCCGGTATCGGCGAGATTATCGGCGGATCCCAGCGCGAGGAGCGCCTGGATCTGCTCGAGGCCCGCATCAAGGACCTGGGTATGAATCCCGAGCAGTACAAGTACTACCTTGACCTGCGCCGCTACGGTTCCTGCAAGCACGCCGGCTACGGTCTGGGCTTCGAGCGCTTGGTGATGTACCTCACCGGCGTGGGCAACATCCGCGACGTCCTGCCGCACCCGCGCACCGTGGGCAACGCCGACTTCTAATCGTCGGGCACTAGCTCGCGTCGCCACGCGCAACGCTCATCGCACAAGCGCCTCTCGACATCGGCCGAGAGGCGCTTTTTTCAACAGCAGCCGTCAAGCTTTTGGCAAGGTTTTGGTCAGTTAGGCAGGGTTGTTGAAAACTCGACCCGCCGTTTGCCGGCAACCATCGACCGTCCAAGGCGCCACGTGTCCTTGGCCAGGCTCCGCGCCCTAGGCTCTGATCTGCCATCACCAAAAAGAAAGGACGTGGGCACTATGACCGAAGCCGTTGTTGAAAACTACGAGACCACGACCAGGGGCTCCGCCTCGATGGCAGCCTATCGCGCCGTACGCATCCTGCAGCTTTTGAGCGAGAACACCGGCGAGGACAAGGCGCTGCTTTCCGACGAGCTGGTCGAGCTCCTCGCCCATCCCGACGACCCCGCCCGCATGCCCATCTCAGCGGCACGCCGCAGCATCTATACCTCGATATCCGCACTTCGTCACGCCGGATACGAAATCGACTATAAACGCGGCGTGGGCTATCGGCTCCTCACCCGCCCGCTTGCTGACGAGGAGATCATACGGCTCCATGGCATGGTCATGCGCAACCGATCGACGCCCATAGCCATTCGAAAAAGCATGGCGCAGCACCTGGTCGCCATGGCGAGCGCCGATGTTCGCGGCTATCTCGATATGCCCGAACCGACACCGGCCGCCAACGACGTGCCCATCAAGACAGCGCGTCCGCACGCCAAGCGTATCGACACGTGCGAGCTCGTCGAACAGGCCATCGACCATGGAACAACTGTCAGCTTTGATATCTCAAACGTCCTGACCCGAGGCGAAACCGAGGTGGTGCGGATGACGGTCCGGCCCTTTGCCATCAGGCAGCGCGATGGCGTCTCGTATCTGCTGGGAACGGTCTACAACACCCGAGGCGCCGACGATACCCTGCGCACCGTTGAGGTCAGCCGCATGAGAAACGTCAGTACGCGTTTGCTCGACGGCAAGAAACTCTTTGCCGCGCTAGACGAAGAAGACAGCCCCGCGCCCGCAGCGTAAGCCGCAGCGTAAGCCCCGTTACCGTCCGTCGTTTCTCAGCACCGCCCATCCGGTTCAGTATTAAAAAACCCGCCAGGTTATTGTAAAAATGGACATCGGCGTTACTATAGTCCCACTTGCACTTTTTCCTAGTGCAGTGTTTCCAGCCATTTTTACACTGGGGGTAATGATATGAAGGGCATCACCATCAGCCGCAGGAGCCTTCTTGTCTCCGCTGGCCTGCTCGCGCTCGCTCCGCTCGCCGGATGCGGCGGCAACTCTGGTTCCGGCTCCGCTGCCGCCGGTTCCGACTACACCATCGGCGTTCTGCAGCTCACCGAGCACTCCGCGCTCGATGCCGCCAACGACGGCTTCGTCAAGGCCATCAAGAAGAGCGGCCTCAAGGTCAAGATCGACCAGAAGAACGCCCAGAACGACCAGTCCACGTGCAAGTCCATTGCCGACAAGTTCGTAGGCGACGGCGTCAACCTGATCTATGCCATCGCCACGCCCGCCGCGCAGGCTGCCGCCGGCGCCACCGCTGACATCCCCATCGTTGGCTGCGCCATCACCGACTACGCCGCTTCCGGCCTGGTCCAGGACAACGACAAGCCCGGCACCAACGTCACGGGCGCTTCCGATCTCACCCCGGTCGCCGAGCAGCTCGAGATGATGCAGAAGGTCCTGCCCGACGTCAAGAAGGTCGGCCTGCTCTACTGCACCGCCGAGTCCAACTCCGACGTCCAGATCAAGGCCGCCAAGAAGGAGCTCGACAAGCTGGGCCTGGAGTACACCGACTTCACCGTCTCGAGCTCCAACGAGATTCAGTCCGTCGTCGAGTCTGCCGTGGGCAAGGTCGACGCGCTGTACTCCCCCACCGACAACACCATCGCCGCGGGCGCTTCGCAGGTCGGCCAGATCTGCAAGGAGAACAAGCTCCCCTTCGTGACTGGCGAGGAGGGCATGTGCAAGGCCGGCGGCCTGTTCACCCTCTCCATCAACTACGAGGACCTGGGCTACGCTGCAGGCGAGATGGCCGTTAAAATCCTGAAGGGCGAGGCCAAGCCCGAGGATATGCCGATCAAGCACCTCTCGAGCAAGGACCTGGTCGTCGTCAAAAACGAAGAGATGGCCGAGGCTCTGGGTATCGACCTTTCCGCCCTGGACGCGTAGCGCCATGCGCGGTAACGCGTCTAGGGCCCGCACGCGCGCCACTGCTGCGTTATTCAATATCTGAGTCATTGGGGCGAACGCTAAAGACCGGCGTTCGCCCTGCTTGTTTCAGGTAAAACAAAACATCTGTCCACCGCTCTTTTATGCATTGGTACCGCTATTATGGAAAATCACGTGTCCACCCTATCCTAGGAGGTATGAAGCATGCTCATTGCATTGCAGGGCGCCGTTTCGCAGGGCGTCCTCTGGGGCATCATGGTGCTTGGCGTGTTTATCACGTTCCGCCTGCTCGACATCCCCGATATGACCTGCGACGGCAGCTTTGCCCTCGGCGGCTGTGTCTGCGCCGTGCTCATCGTCAACAATAACGTCGACCCCTTGCTCGCCGTGCTGGCCGGCATGTGCGCCGGCGCCATCGCGGGCGCCGTCACGGGCATCTTGACCACCGTCTTTGAGATTCCCGCAATCCTCGCCGGAATCCTTACGCAGATCAGTCTGTGGTCCATCAACCTGCGCATCATGGGCAAGTCCAACACGCCCATCCTTGCCAAGGGCACTATCTTCTCATCCGTCAGCAACATGACGGGCCTGCCGCAGTCCACTGTTGCCATTATCCTAGGCATTGTGCTGGCCGTGGCCATCGTCGCCATCCTGTACTGGTTCTTTGGCACCGAGATCGGCTCGGCGCTGCGTGCCACCGGCAACAACGAGTACATGATCCGCGCCCTGGGCGTTAACACCAACACCACCAAAATGATCGCCCTCGTGCTCTCCAACGCCCTCATTGGCCTTTCGGGTGCGCTCATCTGCCAGAGCCAGAAGTATGCCGACATCGGCATGGGCACCGGCGCCATCGTTATCGGTCTTGCCGCCATCGTCATCGGCGAGGTGCTCGGTCGCCTGCTGCCCGGCGGCCTCACGCAGTTTAGCGTCCGTCTTGCCTCCGCCGTCTTTGGCTCCGTGGTGTACTTCCTTATCCGCGCCATCGTGCTGCAGCTGGGCATGGACGCCAACGACATGAAGCTACTCTCCGCCGTGATCGTCGCCGTGGCCCTGTGCGTGCCCGTGGTTTGGGAGCGCTATAAGCTCCGCAGCTCCTACGCGAAGGGAGATGAGGCAGATGCTTAAGCTCTCGCACGTCAAGAAGACCTTTAACAAGGGCACCGTCACCGAGAAGCGCGCGCTCACCGGCGTCGACCTCACCCTCAACGATGGCGACTTTGTAACCGTGATTGGCGGCAATGGCGCCGGCAAGTCCACGCTGCTCAATATGATCGCCGGCGTGTATCCGCTCGATTCGGGTGTTATTGAGCTCGACGGCACCGACATCTCGCGTCTGAGCGAGTCGCAGCGCGCCAAGTACCTGGGCCGTGTGTTCCAGGACCCCATGCGCGGTACCGCTGCCGACATGCAGATCGCCGAGAACCTGGCCCTCGCCAAGCGTCGCGGCCAGCGTCGCGGCCTTTCGTGGGGCGTCACCAAGGCCGAGAAAGATGAGTACGTTGAGCTGCTCAAGCGCCTGGACCTTGGTCTGGACACGCGTCTCAACGCCAAGGTCGGCCTGCTCTCGGGCGGCCAGCGCCAGGCACTCACCCTGCTGATGGCCACGCTCACCAGGCCGCGCCTGCTACTGCTCGACGAGCACACCGCGGCCCTCGACCCCAAGACGGCCTCTAAGGTGCTCAACCTGACCGAGGAGATCGTCGACGAGAACCACCTGACCACGCTCATGGTCACGCACAACATGAACGACGCCATCCGCCTGGGCAACCGTCTGATCATGATGCACGAAGGCCACGTGATCTACGACGTGGCCGGCGACGAGAAGAAGTCGCTCACCGTAGCCGACCTGCTGCAGAAGTTCGAGGAGGTCTCGGGCGGCGAGCTCGCCAACGACCGCATGCTGCTGAGCTAAACCTACCAAAAAGGGACAGGTTCATTTTGGCAGGTTTTATCTGCACAAACGTCAAAACCGCCGCAAAGGGACAGACGCCCTTGCGGCGGTTTTCGCATATTATGTCGATAATCCGATATTCAACCAGACTTTCTGGCTAAGGACTAAGGAAACTGCCATGAAAAGACTCCCCCGCCTTGCGTTAGCCGCCGCGTTGTTTGCCGGCTCGCTCGCAGGCATCCCAAGCCTCGTTTTCGCGGGGAACCTGCCCGCCGCTATTGACGGCTCCGTGGCCGTCATGCACACCAACGATATCCACGGCAGCTACAAGTACAGCTACAACGCAAGCAAGGGCATCGGCACTGTGGGCTTTGACGGACTGGCAGTTCTCTATAGCGCCCAGGGCAACGCCCCCGATCTTTTGCTCGATGCGGGTGATACCTTCCACGGGCAGTCCTTTGCCACCATGAGCGAGGGCAAGAGCATCGCCGAGCTCATGGACACCTTCTATGCAGACGGCTACGACGCGACCACGCCGGGCAACCACGACTGGAGCTACGGCGCGGACAAGCTCCGCACCATGACCGGCTACAGCCCCACCGGCACGCCCTTCGCCATGCTCTGCGCGAACGCGAAGTCTACGAGCGGCGTATGGAGCTCGAGTATCACCAAGACGCTCGATCGCACCTGGGAGGATAGCGAAGATCACTCCACATTCGACTACAAAATCAAGGTCGGCGTCGTGGGTGCCATGGATGAGTCGCTGGAATCCTCGCTGCGCGCGGACCTGGTCGCGGGTACGTCGTTCTCGAGTGCCGCGAACGCCATCAATGCCGAGGCAGAGCAGCTGCGCAAGGAGGGCTGCGATGTTGTTGTCTGTATCGCGCACACGCTCGACGCCAAGACCTTTGCCACGCGGCTCCGCGGCGTCGATGCCCTCATCGCAGGCCACGAGCACATCAACCTTAACGAGAAGGTGACGGGAGCCGACGGCAAGACAATCCACGTTGTCGAGGCGGGCAGCGCCTTTGCCGAAGTGGGACTGCTTTCCGTCCCCTACGAGTACGACACCAAGGGCACCGAAAGCACCGACGATGACACGGTGGCGGTATCCGCAGACAAAAGCGACGAGAAGCTCTATACCGCCAAGGATGTAAACGTTCTTTTGACCGATCCCAACAAGGGCTCCACCTATCAGAGCATCCTTGATGAGGTCCACGACAACAAGATCAAGCCGCTCGACGATGCCTTTAGCGCCGCATCGAGCGAGGTGCTCGGCACGAGCTCTACCAATTATTTCTACGGCGAGGACGCCGCAGGCACGCATGGTTGGGAAATGGTGCGCACCACCGATTTCCGCCCCAGCAAGGAGGGCGACACCACCAAGGCCCAGACCATCGGCCATGTGATCTGCGGCTCCTATCTTGACCTGACGGGCGCAGACCTTGCCATCGAGAACGCGGGTGGCATCCGCGGCGGCATCGCTGCAGGCGATGTGACCGCAGGCAACGTCATCGCTATCTCGCCCTACGGCAACACCGTGGAGACCTGGACCATGACCGGTGCGGACTTCCTCGCAGCGCTCGAGCATTCGCTGCAGATCAGCGACGAGTGCAATCACAGTTATGAGCTTCAGCAAGCCTACGTGGCAGCCGGCCATACCGAGCAGGAAGCGCAAGACAAGTACAAGTGGCGCGATGACTCTGGCAGCGTTCTCTCCTTTGGCGGCATCAACGTGACGATTGATTGGACGCAGCCCGAAGGCAAGCGCATTGTGAGTGCCACACTCGCCAAGGACGGCAGCACGCTCGATCCCACCAAGACCTATACCGTCGCCACCAACAACTACATCATTACCAACACGACCGACTTCCCCACCTTCGCACACGCCACCAAGCGCACCGAGTGGGGCACGTGTGAGGCGGCGCTGAGGGCGCTGATTGGGCAAAACGGCTGGGAGAGCAAGATGGCCGGACTCGCCGGCACCATCAGCTTCGGCTCCGCAGCCGTGGACCCCACGCCCACACCGGCCCCGACGCCTAAGCCCTCGCCTAAGACGGACACGACGACCACGAAGGTCATCACCAAGAAGACGACCGGCAAGCTCGCCGCAACGGGAGACCGCACGCTGGCAGTAGTTGACACGTGCCTTATCAGCGGCATCATCGTCATCATTCTCGGCATTATCTGGAAGCGTCGACGCTAAGCTACACCGCCGGGCCTTGCAGCCCCGCCGCATAAACCTTATATCGAGCACAGAAGCCCGTCCGAATTTGATCGGACGGGCTTCTTGGTGGGTATCATGGTTGGATGATCATGAGGAGGTTTCCCTACATGGAATTGTTTGAGCCAATTCTTCATTTCTTTGCACAACGATGGGTCCACAACATCATCTGGGCCGGTATCTTGGCCATCGGCACCGCCGTTGCCGCCAAAATCGCGTCCAAGACCCTGCACCACCTGCTTAACCGCGATGATAACCCGCTCCCAGCATCGAGCATCTTCATCAACATCGCGCGCGCCGTCATCTGGATGATCGGCGGCAGCTTTATCCTAGACAACTGTTTTGGCATCAACGCAAACGCCCTCGTCGCCGCTCTTGGCGTCGGCGGCATCGCCATCTCGCTCGGCTTTCAGGACACGCTGTCGAACCTTATCGGCGGTATGCAGGTGACCTTCATGGGCATCATCAAGCCCGGCGACAATATCGAGGTCGGCGGCGTGTCGGGCGTGGTCCAAGACATCACCTGGCGCCACACGACCATCGAGGATGCCTGCGGGCAGACCATCATTGTGCCCAACTCCAACATCTCCAAGAACACGCTCGTGCATCTGATGCCCTTTGGGCGTGTGGCCGTGCCCGTTGCCGTAAAGGACACGTCTAAGTGGGCCTCGCTGGACGCGCTGGCAGATGAGCTTACCGACGCCACCAAGGCCGCGGTGCTTCCCATCTCTGGCTTTGACAAGGAGCCGTACGTGCTCTTTAGCGAGATCGGCGACTTTGGCGTCAAGGGCAAAATCATCTTTATCGTCAGCGACGATAGCACCACCTTCACGGCAGCCGACGCCTGCATTCGTGCCATCGCCCCCATCATCGCCTAAACTACCACAAAGGGGACAGGCACCTTTGTGGTAGTTTCGCATCGTGGTACCATGGTTCATATCGTTGTTTAAACGACTAAGGGAGTAGACACCATGGAAGAGGCCTATCGTCAAGCACGCAAGCGCGGCGAGCAGGGACGCCGTCGCGCCATCAGCCAAAGCGAGCACCCGTACCTTACGGACCTCGACAGCTTGGTTGCCCAGCTCCCCTTAGGTCAGCGAGAGAGCGTCGGCCTGCGGGATATTCCGCTCGAAATGGTCGTCGGCACGGTTACCAAGGGCCGTCAGTCTGCCTTTTCGTGCAACTTTATGCCCCTGTTGCCATTTAGCACCGAGTTCGCCCGCAAGTGGTCCAACCTCTACGACATCCAGGTAACCGAGGGCTATCGCGACCCCATCATCGTCACCGAGTTCATGCATCGGTTCTACGTCCAAGAGGGCAACAAGCGCGTCAGCGTCCTCAAATTCCTGGACGCCCCGACGGTTTCGGCCAAGGTCACCCGCCTCTACCCCGGAAAATGGGATTCCGTCGAAAGCCGCCTCTATGGCGAGTTCTGCGCGTTTTGGCGCGTCTGCCCCCTATACGAGATCGAGTTCTCGCGTGAGGGAAGCTACGAAACGCTCGCCAAGATGCTCGGTCAGAACCTTATCGAAAAATGGCCGCAGAAAAAGGTCGACTACCTGCGCCACACCTTCCTGCTCTTTAAGCGCGCCTACCTGCGCGCCGGCGGCGACCATCTGGACATTACGCCCGCCGACGCTATGCTCGTCTACCTCAATGTGTACAACCAGGACCGCCTGCTGGATACGCCGACGGATATCGTCGTAAACCGCCTGTGCAAGATTTGGCGCGAGTTGGTCATTGCCGGCAAAAGTGATGAGGAGAAGGTCGATCTTGTCGAGGCACCGAGTGTCGATGAGGAAGAGGCGCCCGCCAAGTCCACCTCCGGCGTGCTCAACTTCTTTATGGGCAAGACCGTCTACTCGGCGGCCAGCCCCCTGCGCATCGCCTTTATCCATGAGTTCCCCTGTGCGACGTCGAGCTGGGACAGCCTGCACGACCAAGGGCGTCAGTATCTCGATGAGCACTTTGGCGGTATCGTGCGCACCGAGGCGTTCGAGGACTGTCATAATCCGGATGTGTTCTACGCCGCCGTGGAAACGGCTGTCAAACATGGAGCTAACGTCATCTTCTCGACCTCGCACCGCCTGATGGAATACACGCTCAGAGCTGCCGTTGAGTATCCCCAGGTGCGGTTCCTTAACTGCTCTATCGGCCTTCCCCACCAAAGCGTCCGTTCGTACTTTGGCAAGATGTACGAGGCCAAGTTCCTCCTGGGCGCCCTTGCCGCCAGCATGGCGGACAACCACCGCATCGGCTACCACGCGTCGGTCTTCGCCTCGGGCGCACTCAGCGAGATCAACGCCTTTGCGATTGGCGCCTCGCTGCTCGACCCCCGTGCGCAAATTATCCTGACCTGGGGCGATGTGCCCGCTGGAGGTCTTGCCGAAGCCATGTGTCGCGAAGGCGTGAGCGTCATGACCGGCGCTGACATGTCAAAGTCGCTCGTAGACCCTACGGCCTACGGACTCCATCGCCTGGTCGATGGCAAGGTCGTCGGCATCGCCATGCCGGTCTGGAACTGGGGCCGATACTACGAGCTTATCGTTCGCAGCCTTCTGCACGGCACGTGGGACGAGACCAGCGACGACAACCAAGTGCGCGCCGTCAACTACTGGTACGGAATGAGTTCCGGCGTTATCGACATCCGTTACGCTCCGGGCCTACCCTACCAGACGCGCAAACTCGTGCAGTTGCTCCGCAACGGCATTGTCGAGGGCTCCATCAACCCCTTTGGCGGCGAGCTCCACAGCCAGAACGGCGTGGTACAGATCGAAGGCTTCCCTCCGCTGCCGAGCACGCAGATTGTCGAGATGAATTGGCTGGCGGACAACGTGGTGGGCACCATTCCGCAGCTCGACGATGAGCCGAAAGTCCCTGCCCTATGAAAATCCTTGCCATAGCCGATACCGAAGAACGATGCCTTTGGGAGTGCTTTCGCAAGGAACGCTTTGAGGGTGTCGACCTGATTTTGTCCGCCGGCGATCTGGACCCGGACTATCTTGAGTTTTTGGTTACGGTCATCAACAAACCGCTCATCTACGTGCGCGGCAATCACGATGACCGCTACGCACGTCATGCACCGGGCGGATGTATCTGCGTGGAAGACAGCGTGTACACGTACCGAGGGATTCGCATTGCGGGCCTTGGCGGGTCCATGCGTTATCGCGACGGCGCCAACATGTACACCGAACGCGAGATGTCCAAGCGCATGCGTAAGCTGTCGCGTAAGGTTAGGATGGTCGGCGGGTGCGACATTCTGCTTACCCATGCACCCGCCGCCGGTATGGGTGATCTGGACGATCTGCCGCATCGAGGGTTTGAGTGCTTTAACACGGCGCTTGAGTCCTGGGGGGCCGACTACATGGTGCATGGGCATGTACACCAAAGCTACGGTTACGATTTTCAGCGCGAGCGGCAGCATGTGTGTGGAACGACGATCATCAACGCCTGCGGCTATACGCAGTTTGAGCTCGACCAGACGCGCTACCCCATCCGTGGCTGGCAGGCAGCCTGGCTCAATTCGCAAACCATGCGCCGCGAGCTCAAACGCCACGAGGCCATCGAGTCCTCGACCGCCAGAACCCCCTGGTAACCGCCACAAAGGGGACACTGTCCCCTTTGTGGCGGTTTTGACGCGATAGCAAGAAACCCGGTCCTGCGCAGGGCAGAACCGGGTTTCTTTAGCAATGCTTGCTTTGCTCAGGCAGTAACTGTTAGTTACTCAGCCAGGAAGTCGCGCTGGATAGCGGGATCGACCTTGACGCCAGGGCCCATGGTGGAAGACACGGAGATGGACTTGACGTACTTGCCCTTAGCAGAAGAGGGCTTGACGCGCAGGATCTCGGTGTACAGGGCAGCGTAGTTCTCGACGAGCTGCTGCTCAGAGAAGGACTTCTTGCCCAGGGGCACGTGGCAGATGCCGTAGCGGTCGGCGCGGTACTCAACGCGGCCAGCCTTGAGCTCGGAGACCATCTTGGCGACGTCCATGGTCACGGTGCCGAGCTTGGGGTTCGGCATGAGGCCACGGGGACCAAGGATCTTACCGATGCGGCCAACCTTGGCCATCATGTTCGGCGTAGCGATAGCGGCGTCGAAGTTGATCTCGCCCTTCTGAATCTGGGCGACAAGCTCGTCGGAACCGATGATGTCGGCGCCGGCAGCCTCAGCCTCGCGGGCCTTCTCGCCCTCGGCGAAGACGGCAACACGAACGGTCTTGCCGGTGCCGTGGGGCAGGGAGATGGAACCACGGATGTTCTGGTCAGCCTTACGAGTATCGATGCCCAGACGGAAGTGGGCCTCGACGGTCTCGTCGAACTTGGCGGTGTCGAGCTCCTTGATGAGCTTGGCAGCCTGAAGGGGGGTGTAGAGCGTGGCGCGGTCGATCTTCTCGGCAGCGGCGTTATAGCTCTTACCATGCTTAGCCATGTGCATTACCTCCTGTGGTTAAACGGGCGTGAGCCCTCCCACATCGTATCGTGTGCCCTATTGCACACATATAACGGGCGCCCCGGTCGGAGCACCCGTCATTACCTAAAGAAATCGCTACTCAGCGATGGTGACGCCCATGGAGCGGGCGGTACCGGCGATGATCTTCTTGGCGGCGTCAATGTCGTTGGCATTGAGGTCCGGCATCTTGATCTCGGCGATCTTGGTGAGCTGCTCCTGGGAGAGCTGACCAACCTTGTCGGCCTGGGGCTTAGCGGAACCAGACTTGAGGTTCAGCTCCTTCTTGATGAGGTGAGCCGCCGGCGGCGTCTTGGTGATGAAGGAGAAGGACTTGTCCTCGTAGACAGAGATCTCAACGGGGATGATGTCACCCTTCTTGTCCTGCGTCTCGGCGTTAAAGGCCTGGCAGAACTGCATGATGTTCACGCCAGCGGCGCCCAGGGCGGGGCCGACGGGAGGAGCGGGGTTAGCTGCACCAGCAGGAATCTGGAGCTTAATGACGTTGGCAACCTTCTTCTCAGCCATGGTCATTCCTTTCGAATCACGAGTGTGAAGTACTTGCTATATCGTAAGCACGCACGTGTTAGAAGCACTCCTGAGATGAGCAGTCACAGAAGAAGCACGCTCGCGCGAACGGACAAAAACTTAAGCGATGACAGCGACCTGGTTAAAGTCGAGCTCGACCGGCGTCTCGCGGCCAAAGATCATCAGCGTGACCTTGAGCTTGCCAGCCTCGGTGTTAACCTCGGAGACCTTGCCATCAAAGTCGGTAAGCGGGCCATCGGTGACGCGGACGGACGTGCCGACCTGAATATCAACCGAGGTGCGCTTGGGCGAATCGCCCTTACCGGGACGACGAGTCATCTTGTTGTACTCGTCGCGGGAAAGCGGAGCGGGCTTGCCGTTGCCGCCTAGGAAACCGGTGACGCCAGGCGTGTTACGAACACACGTCCAAGCATCGTCATCCATCTCCATGCGGACCAGGACATAACCCGGGAAGATCTTGGAATCCTTGGTCTCACGCTTGCCACCCTCTTTAATCTCGGTGACGCGCTCCATAGGAATCTCGATATCAAAGATACGGTCCTGCATGCCCATAGTCTCGATGCGATGCTCGAGATCGGACTTAACGCGGTTCTCGTATCCAGAGTAAGTGTGAACGACGTACCAACGCTTAGACATGGTTTAGCCCCTCAATCCAGAGAACAGAGCAAGAGCCTCGCCAAAGCCAGCATCGAGCAGAGCGATGACGACACCGACGACGATCAGAGAAGCGCAAACAACAACCGAGTAGTTCACGAGCTCCTTCTTATCGGGCCACGTGACACGCTTCATCTCGGACTTGACCGAAGCGAAATACTTCTTGGTGCGGGCGAAGAAACCAGACTTCTCGTTCTTCTTGGACTTCGCAGCCTTCTCGTTCTTCTTGGCAACGGCCTTCTTGGCCTCAACCTTGGAGTTGGCGGCAGCTTTGTTGGCAGGTGCCGGCTGCTGAGCCTTCTTCTTGTTCTTCTTGTTGGCCATTTGGGTTACCTCCGCGCAATGCGCTTATACATGAGTAAACCGTAAGCCCCCAAGTGGGAGCTTACGGAATAATGACTGGCACGCCAGGAAGGACTCGAACCCTCAACACTCGGTTTTGGAGACCGATGCTCTACCAATTGAACTACTGGCGTATGTGACTAGAGACTAGCGAGTCTCTTTGTGCAGCGTGTGGTGACGGCACCAGGGGCAATACTTCTTGATCTCCATACGATCAGGCATGGTCGACTTGTTCTTGGTGGTCGTATAGTTGCGGCGCTTGCACTCAGTGCACGCAAGAGTAACTAGAGTACGCATGTATCCTGAACCTTTCATTTCCGCCCCGTACGGGCACGAGTTGTTACTTTATCAGCTCCACGTAAGTGCTGTCAATGAAAACCTCGAGTCAATTGGTTCTCGGTGGATCCATTCATATTTGGAACACATCAATGAAGCCATCGAGAGCTAATCGACGGTGCATCCAGGACCATTATCGATCCTCTCGACACCAGCAACGGCTCAATATCCATTGCAGAAAAGAACCCGGCACCCATATAAGTGCCGGGTTCTCTAAGTCAGCTATATCAAAGAGCTAATTTACTCAATGATCGTGGAGACGATGCCCGAACCGACGGTGTGGCCACCCTCGCGGATAGCGAAGCGCAGGCCCTCCTCCATGGCGATCGGGTGGATGAGGTCGCCCTCGATGGTGATGTGGTCACCAGGCATAGCCATCTCGGTGCCCTCGGGGAGCTTGACCGTACCGGTAACGTCGGTGGTACGGAAGTAGAACTGAGGACGATAACCATCGAAGAACGGGGTGTGACGGCCGCCCTCCTCCTTGGTCAGAACGTAGATCTCGCCGGTGAACTTGGTGTGCGGGGTAACCGAACCGGGCTTGCAGAGAACCTGGCCGCGCTCGATGTCCTCACGCTTGATGCCGCGGAGCAGCAGACCGACGTTGTCGCCAGCCTCGCAGAAGTCCATGGACTTACGGAACATCTCGATACCGGTAACGACGGTGTTCTGGGTATCCTTGATGCCGACGATCTCGACGGGCTCGTTGAGCTTGAGCTCACCGCGCTCGACACGGCCAGTAGCAACGGTACCACGGCCGGAGATGGTCATAACGTCCTCAACGGCCATCAGGAACGGGAGGTCGTTGTTACGAGCAGGCGTCGGGATGTACTCGTCGACGGCCTTCATGAGCTCGCGAATGGCGTCCATCCACTTGGCGTCGCCCTCGAGAGCGCCCAGAGCGGAGCCACGGATGACGGGGATGTCGTCGCCGGGGAAATCGTACTCGGAGAGGAGCTCACGGGTCTCCATCTCGACGAGGTCGATGAGCTCGTCATCGTCGACCATGTCGCACTTGTTCAGGAAGACGACGATGTAGGGAACGCCGACCTGACGGGCGAGCAGGATGTGCTCGCGGGTCTGAGCCATGGGGCCGTCGGTAGCAGCGATGACCAGGATAGCGCCGTCCATCTGAGCAGCGCCGGAGATCATGTTCTTGACGTAGTCAGCGTGGCCCGGGCAGTCAACGTGAGCGTAGTGACGGGCAGCGGTCTCGTACTCAACGTGGGAGACGGAAATCGTAATGCCGCGCTCGCGCTCCTCGGGAGCCTTGTCGATGTTCTCGAACGCAGTGAAGTCAGCCTTGCAGCCCTCGGTCTCGGAGAGAACCTTGGTGATGGCAGCGGTCAGCGTGGTCTTGCCGTGGTCGACGTGACCAATGGTGCCGATGTTAACATGCGGCTTAGTGCGCTCAAACTTCTCTTTGGCCATAAAGCCCTCCTCTTAACAGGTCGTCCCCGGACGGGACTTTGCCTTTATACCATAGTGGCCTCTCAACATACTATTGAGAAGCCACCGTGTTACCTATGGTAGCGGTGACTGGATTCGAACCAGTGACGCCACGGGTATGAACCGTGTGCTCTAACCAACTGAGCTACACCGCCGGATGGAGCCTGCAACCAGACTTGAACTGGTGACCTCTTCGTTACCAACGAAGTGCTCTACCGACTGAGCTATACAGGCACTTGACGGGTGGGAGCTATAGGATTCGAACCTATGTAGGCAGAGCCAACGGGTTTACAGCCCGTCCCCATTAACCACTCGGGCAAACTCCCAATCGTTCAAGTATCCGCAGGTCCTTTGGTCTTTTGGACCGCCGCCCCCGCGAACGAAGAAGATAATACGATGCCACCTTGGGAGCTGTCAACGAAAACCTCTAGATACACGGTGCCGGGCGTATCTATATGCTTTTGACCTGCGGTTTTGCTGAGTTTGGATATGAAGGACGGTGGATTTGGTCGTTGTGGCGACGTTTCCCAAGGTAATACTTTGGTGTGGTGGAGTATTCTTATTGACTACGTCTCCGTGACGGACCCATTCGCACCTATATATGTTGCAGATGATGGTTTTCGGCGGCTTCTTGATTCATCTCAATCTGTAACAGTAAGAACGGTTTTCCTCCCCTACCTGTTATAGATCGAGACATTTCAAAGTGGTCCCGGTCATTGTCTCAATCTGTAACATCTAGACCGATATTTCCCTTCTAACTGTTACAGATTGAGATAAATGGACGGACCCTCAACCTTCCGTCTTGATCTGTAACAGTAAGAGGTCTTTTCCGCCTTTATCTGTTACAGATCAAGACAATTCTCGGCGGCTTCCTGATTCATCTCAATCTGTAACAGTAAGAACGGTTTTCCTCCCCTACGTGTTACAGATCGAGACATTTCATAGTT
>CAVCRP010000033.1:0-36376 GCA_963604655.1 uncultured Ruminococcus sp. | reverse complement strand
TTGCAAATGCAAAAAAGACGATTGGGTTGAATGTCAATACTGGTCTAACAGAGCCTTTCAAATTGACCGCGTGCGTGTTCGTGCGCATTTTACTGCGATTTCTTGCGTACCACTGCGTATATATGCGCCGTTTTCGGGATAATAATGACCGTTTAGCGGTGAGATACGCAAAAACGCGCACAGAAGCGCGTGTTTGTGCGAATATAGAGCTGTCAGAAAGCAAGGCGTTCTATGACACAGGAGGCACATAATGGCAGATTCCAAGCAGGCTCCGCTCGACGCCGCGGCAGCCGCCAAAGCAGCGTTCGCTTCGGTCCAGGACAAGCCGTTCCCCGACGATGTTTTTACGGCTCCCGAGCTCCATTGGGCCGTCATCGGGTGCGGCGTTATCGCCAACCAGATGGCCCAGTCTCTCGCTCTTGCCGGCCGCAAGCTTGCGGGCGTCGCCAACCGTACGCTGTCCAAGGCTCAGGCTTTTGCTGAGCAGTATGGCATCGAGAAGGTCTATGAATCGGTTGAGGACCTCTACGCCGATCCGGGCATCGACGCCGTCTATATCACCACGCCGCACAACACGCATATCACCTATCTGCGTGACGCGCTGGCCGCCGGCAAGCACGTGCTCTGCGAGAAAGCCATTACCCTCAATTCCGCTGAGCTCGACGAGGCGCGTGCCATCGCCGACGAGCACAACGTCGTCCTCATGGACGCCACCACGGTGCTTCATATGCCCTTGTATCAAGAGCTGCGCCGTCGCATGGATGCCGGCGAGTTTGGTTGCATGAACCTCGCCCAGCTCAACTTTGGTAGCTACAAGGAGTACGGCGATCTGACCAATCGCTTCTACAACCGCAACCTTGCTGGCGGTGCCATGCTCGACATTGGCGTGTATGCCCTGTCCGTCATGCGTCTCTTTATGGCAAGCCAGCCCATTGAGGTCGTTTCGTTGGGCAACACCTGTGAGACCGGTGTTGACGTTGCGGGCGGCATCGTCTGCCGTAATGCCGAGCAGCAGCTGGGTGTTGTGAGCCTCACGCTCCACTCCAAGCAACCCAAGCGCTCGATTATTAGCTTCGATAAGTGCTATATCGAGGTCAACGAGTATCCGCGCGCCGATCACGCGACCATCGTGTGGACTGCGGACGGCCACCGCGAGGAGGTCCACGCCGGCACCGAGGCTTACGCCCTTTGCTATGAGATGGCCGATCTTGAGAAGGCCGTTGCCGGCGACGACTCTAAGCGTGAGCTGCTGGATTATGCTTCTGATGTTATGGAGCTGATGACCAAGCTACGCGCCGACTGGGGAGTCGTGTACCCCGAGGAGGAGTAAGCGATGCTAGCGGAAGATAGGCTCAACGCGATCGTGTCGATGGTTCAGCAGACCGGCTCGGTTACCGTGCCGGAGCTTGCCGAAGCCCTGGGCGTGACGGCGTCTACCATTCGGCGCGACCTGCAGACGCTCAATCGCGCACACCGTATCGCCAAGGTGCACGGTGGGGCGACGAGCCTTGAGCGCGCGCACGTGACGCGCGACCTAACGCTTAATGAGCGCAGCGATCTCCATAACGACGACAAGGAACGTATCTGCGCCCGTGCGGCGGCGCTGGTAGAGCCCGAGAGCTTTGTGTACATCGATTCGGGTTCGACGACGCTCAGGCTCATCGAGCATCTTCCGCATCTCGAAGGGGTCACCTATGTGACTGATTCCGTGCTCCATGCTCAGCATCTCGCTTTGCGCGGCATGCGTACCGTGGTGCTGGGCGGCGAGCTCAAACCCGAGACCGAGGCGCTCGTTGGCCCCGATGCCTTGGCAACTCTAGACCGCTACAACTTCAACTGCGGCTTTTGGGGCTCTAACGGCATTGCCGCCGAGCAGGGCTTCACGGCGCCCGATATCGAGGAGGCACAGGTCAAGCGCATCTCGATGCGCCATACGGCCAAACGCTTCGTAATCTCGGATGCCAGCAAATTTGGCATGGTGGCGCCCGTCAAGTTCGCGGACTTCCGCGACGCAACGATTATTACCGCAGGCGAGGTCCCAGCCAAGTACCGGTCAATGGACAACGTCATCACGGTCTAACAGCAAGGGACGGGCTAAGGCCAAAACCACCGCGAAGGGGCAGGAACCTTTGTGGTGGTTTTGACGTTTGTCCAGATAAAACCTGCCAAAATAAATCTGTCCCTTTTTGGCAGGTTTTAGGGCTCCCAGGGGCAGGGGGCTTCGATGTGGGTGTGCTCGCCGGTTACGGGATGCGTGAAGGACACGCTGTGGGCGTGGAGCATCAGGCCGCAGGGACGCGGCGTTCCGTACAGGTCATCGCCCACCAGGGGATGGCGCTCGCTGGCCAGATGTACGCGGATCTGGTGCTTGCGGCCGGTGAGCAGCTCGACATCGATATACGAGCGCGTGGGCAGGCCGCGGCGGCTCTTAAGACGCTTGAGCACCTTCACGCGCGTTTGAGACGGCTTGCCGCTGGCGCCAACGCGCATCTTGCGGCTATCGTGGCGATCGCGGGCGATGGGCTTGTCGATGAGCTTTTCATTCCAGTCGATTTTGCCCTCGGCGAGCGCCAGATAGTGCTTTTCGAACGCGTGGTCGATGACCATCTGGTCAAAGGCGGGCTGTGTCTGTTTGTCGAGCGAAAACAGCACCACGCCGGTGGTGTTGCGGTCCAGACGGTTGAGCGGCTGCATGTCAGTCGCGGCAAAGCCGTCGCCCATCGCCAACAGCAGGTCGCTGGCGTAGTCGGTGAGCGTGCGCTCGCCGGTGCCGTCACCGTGGACGATCATGCCGGCGGGCTTGTCGATGGCCATGAGCCAGGCGTCGCAGTAGAGGACTTGAGGTTCTTCGTTCACGTGTAAGCCTTTCGGTTAGCTAATTCCCACAAACATGCAGCCCGAGGTCGCCCCGCGCAGGCGGGCGGCGGGCTTACGGCCGGCCTGTGCGGCCTCGACGGCGCGGCGGACGCGTGCGACGGCGCGGCCCACCTCATCCGTCTCGAGCAGCGTGCCGTCCACCATAAGACGGCGCACGCCGGCGTCGAGCAGCTGTGGTACCTGCGGCGTGAGGTCGATGGGGTAGGCGTCGTACAGGCGAGAGCGGCCATGGATGTCGGTGCGCACGGGCATGACCTTTCCGTCGATATTCTTGAGCGAGAGCTTGCGGGCACGCAGGCGGCAGTTGGCGCAATCGTGGATGCAGCCGTTGGCAACCTGCAGAATGCAATGCTCGCTTGTCATGACGCGCGGGCGGCCAAAGACGGTGATGCCCAGCGCCGCGGGCGCGGCGGCGCCGAGCGAGACAATCTCGTCGAGCGTGATCTCGGGCGAGAGCCAAAACGCACCGGCTCCGCGCTCGGCAAGCGCTTCCATGCAGGGCGTGTTATGAACCGGCAGGCAAGAGCGAATCTCGGCCGTGGCGCCAACCTGGGCGGCCAGGGCAAGCTCAGAGATGTTGCCAATAGCGACCGTGGCACCGGCAACAACCCACGGGTCAACGCGGACGTGGTCAACGGCGCGGCAGACCTCGTCGAGTACGGGCACGATACCCTGCTCAAATGCGTCGGTGGGGGAGAGCCCGGCCGCGTCGAGTACGTCGGTGGTCATGTAGATGCGCGTTGCGCCCTCCGCGCGGGCTGCCTCGGCAGCCTCGAGCGTGGTGACGGTGGCGCAGATCTGCGGCTCGTCGCGGTAGTGCGCGGGCGCGGGGCGGGAATCACTGGTTACAATCACCGGCAACTCGAGCGTTTTCGCGCGCTCCTCGTACGGCGCCAGAATGGCCTCCTCCAATGCCTTACAGGCGGCGGCGCGCACCTTGTGCACGGCGGAGAAGCCCATACCGCAGCCGGCGTCGAGCGAAACGTCAAAGCTCGCTGCCTCAAAGGGAGAGGAGCCCATGCGACCCACATGCTCTACCAAATCGGACGCCTCGACCGCGCGGGTCTTGGCGGCCTCGACGGTAAAGCCCGTGGCCGTGGCCGTAAGCGATGGGGCGTCGCAGCAGGTGAGCGTCACGGTAAACGGTTCGCCCAGATGCGCCACAACGGTTACATCAACGGCGCGGCGGCGAAGCACGTCGCGCTTGAGCGCGGCGCCGGCGGCGTCGATGGCGCGCTGGCTGCGGATGACGCGCACGCGGCAGCCCTCGGGCATGCTGCGGGGCACGCGGCACTCGATGATGTCACCGACGGCGGCATCATCGGCAGCGATAGTGGTTAGGAACTGATCGAACTCATCATCGTGGCGAAGCTCCAGCAGGTCGCCCTTTTCCACGGGCTCAAACAGCTCAATGCGGGCGATGGCGGCGCGGCGACGGCGGTCGTCGGGCTTGAGGCCGCGCACATCTCGGTTGGCCGGGCGGCTGCCCAGCACCGTGCCCACGATCTGGCCGCGGTTGTTGGAACGCTCATAGCTCATCATCTCGTCGCCCGAGGTGCCGTCCTGATAGGCGTGCGTAAAGTCGCGGTTAAAGCAGCGCTTGAGCTGGCGCTGGCGGGCGGTTTTCTCGTCCTTGGCAACGGTGGTTCCGGCCAGCATGTCATCAATCTGATGACGATATACGTCGACGATGGAATACACGTAATCGGGCGCCTTCATGCGGCCCTCGAGCTTGAGCGACGCGGCACCGGCGTCATACAGGCGGCGAACAAGTTGTGAGGTGTTGGTGTCACGCGGGCACAGCGCGCGCTCGCGACCGGCAGGGGAGAGCGAGCGACCGTTCTCGTCGATCAGCTCGTAGGGCAAGCGACAGGGCTGGGCGCACATGCCACGGTTGGCCGATCGTCCCGCCATGGCAAAGCTCGAAAGCAGACACAGGCCAGAGTAGCAAAAGCAGATGGCGCCATGGCTAAAGACCTCAAGGTCCACATCGGGCGCGGCATCGTGAATGGCGGCAATCTCGTCGATGGAAAGCTCGCGCGAGAGGGTCACGCGGTCGGCGCCCTGCTCGCGGCACCAAAGGGTTCCGCGGTCGTCGTGGATGTTCGCCTGGGTCGAGATATGCGTCTCGATGCCGGGCATCGTGCGCTTGACCTCAAAGAACAGACCCCAGTCCTGGATGATGAAGGCGTCGGCGCCCAGCGTGGAGCAGCGATGGATGAGCTGCAGCGCATCGGCCATCTCGGACTGCTTGATGACGATGTTGACCGTGACGTAGACGCGCGAGCCGGCCAGATGCGCGGCGCGGCAGGCCTGCTCAAAGGCCTCGTCGGTAAAGTTGGTGGCCTTGCGGCGTGCGTTGAAGCTGCCCATGCCGCAGTAGATGGCGTCTGCCCCGGCGGCGAGCGCGGCGGCAAAGGGCTCCGGGCCTCCGGCGGGGGCCAAGAGCTCGGGCCTGCGGTTGGTGGTTCGACTGGCGATTGCGGTCATATCCTGCCTTTCAAAATGCTCAGATACTCAAAAGTATAGTGGTGCCGTCGCGGCAGGCGATGCCCGTGCTCTAAGCGGGATAAAGTCTTCAGCAGCTTGGACTGGCTGCTCCACATGAGAACCGTTCAACGGTCCGGGGAAACCGTTGGGCGATAAAATATTCTCGCAACGTGATAATAATCTTGCATCGCGCGGAAACCTTGAGTACTATCCCAATCAAGCGCGGTGTTCAGACCGAACTGTGCCTCCCGGTGTGAACGCCGCGCTCCCGTTCCCTTTTACTTGTAAGGAGAAAAACATGAGCAAGACCGTCGTGTCTTCCGATAACGCACCCGCAGCCATCGGCCCGTATTCCCCTGGTATCCAGGCCGGCAACATGGTGTTCCTGTCCGGCCAGCTGGGCATCGACCCCGCAACCGGTAAGATGCCCGAGGGCGTCGAGGCTCAGGCCAAGCAGTCCCTTGCTAACGTCGAAGCCCTGCTGACCGCTGCCGGCGCCACCTTTGCCGATGTCGTCAAGACCACAGTCTACCTGGCTGACATTGCCGACTTTGCCGCCGTGAACGAGATTTACGCCTCCAAGTTTGAGGCTCCGTTCCCCGCGCGCAGCGCTTTCCAGGTTGCCGCCCTTCCGGCTGGCGGTCTGGTCGAGATCGAGGTTGTCGCCGCTCTCTAAGGCGTTGGCCACAACTAAACATGACATGCAAAAAGACCCTGCAGCGCGTGCGAGCTGCAGGGTCTTTTGTCAAGCGATGCGACAAAAATGATCCGTTTCCCTTCGTCCCCAAGGGATCACGTTTAGCCTTCCTTGCGGACTTTTTGCAGGTAGCGGTATACGCTGGGCTCCGAAATGCCCAGCGCGGTGGCGGCGCAGGCCACAGCGCCCTTGAGCATGAACACCCCGTTGCCGTTGAGGTGGCGAATGACGTCCACGCGGTCGCTCTGACCAAGCGACGCTACATCCAGCCCGCGCGCGCTCAGCAACTCGGTAATGCTGCGGTCGATGAGCTCCTGCGTGGACTCCGAAAGGCTTTCGACCTCGATAGGGGCGGGCTCCGTGCGCGTCGGCGCCGCGTCGAAGCATGCCATGAGCTGCTGCGCCATGGTGTTGATGGAGCGCACGGTCGAGAGGTCGGTGTTGACGCAGAGCATACCGACGATCTCGTTATCCTCGCGGATAAAGTACGTCGCCGACTCCAGCGTTTTGCCGCCGGCGCCGCGGCCCTCGTAGCCCGTAATAAACGGCAGGTCGCGATACTTGGGGTCGTGCATGATCTTGAGCGCCAGATCGGTGGCGGGACCGCCGACCTTGCGGCCACTCACGATGCCGTTGCGAATATCGACGATGGCGTGGTCGGGATCCGAGAAATCGTGCAGCACGATCTCGCTGTTCTTGCCGAGTATCTGCTCCAGGAAATCGACCATCGGCAAAAAGCGGCGTACGGTCTCGTTCACGGGCAACTCCTTTGGGTGAAATCGGAAATGTTCATAACAATTTTTTCTCATGGTAACACGCTGCTCATCATCTCGTATATCCGCAGGTACATTGCGTAATGCAGACGAACGGTATGATTTTGGCGGTAAACGGTCGACCAAAAGAAAAGTAAGATGTTATTTAGACCAGACACATTCCTGACCTGCGGAAACGAGTTATTTCAGCCGAAGAATAGTCTGATAACAAAAAATTATTATTGAGAATGAGAATCATCTTTAATACGATATGCAACGAAGGCACAACCTCAACCCCGCACTGCGTCACAATAGAGCGTTAGATGCGAAAACAACTACTTGGAGGATTGGTGGTCAAATGACCCAGGAGACGGTTACGAACGGCACTGAAGCCCTGTTCACTCGTGAAGGCATGCCTCCCGTTAAGGAAATGATCCCGTGTGCCCTTCAGCACGTACTGGCTTCGTTTGCCGGTATCATCACCCCGGCTGTCATCATGGCCGGTGTCTACGGCTTTAATAGCCAGCAGAGCACCGACATCATCCAGGTCGCGCTCATTCTTTCGGCGATCGACACGGCCCTTCAGGCCTTCGCTCCCTTCCGTCGCATCGGCGGCGGCCTGCCCATCGTCATGGGCGTTTCGTTCGCGTTCCTGCCGGCCCTGCAGGCCATGGGTGCCTCGGGCTTTAGCTTTGGTGCGCTGCTGGGCGGCGAGATCGTCGGCGGCGCCGTCGCGGTCCTCTTTGGTCTGGCCTACAGCAAGATCAAGTGGCTGTTCCCGCCCGTCGTGACCGGTACGGTCATCTTCTCCATTGGCGTCTCTCTCTATCCCACGGCCGTCAAGTACATGGCCGGCGGCATGGGCACGCCGCTGTGGGGCACCCCGCAGGCCTGGTGCGTCGCTCTTATCACCTTCGCCGTGGTCTTTGCGCTCGCCAACTTTGGCAAGGGCACGCTCAAGCTGGGCTCCGTGTTCTTTGGCATGATCGTTGGCATGATCGTCTCCATCCCCTTCGGCATGATCGACTTCTCCAGCGTCGCCACCGCTCAGGTCTTCGCCCTTCCCAAGCTCATGCCCTACGCGCTCGAGTTTGATCCCGAGGTCTGCATTACCCTCGCCGTCGTGTTCCCCATGGTTGCCATCCAGGTTATCGGTGACGTCTCCGCCGCCTGCCTGGGCTCCATCGACCGTATGCCCACCGAGCGCGAGCTCTCCGGCGCTATCGTGTCGCAGGGCCTCACCTCTATGGTCGGCGGCCTGCTGGGCGGTCTTCCCACCAGCGCCCTTGGCCAGAACGTGGGCATCATCTGCTCCAACAAGGTCGTTAACAAGTGGGTCTTTGTGATCATCGCAGCCGTCTTTGCCATCGCCGGTCTGTTCCCGCAGCTCTCTGCCGTCCTTTCCGCTATCCCGCAGCCCGTTATCGGCGGCGCGACCGTCGGCGTCTTTGGCACCATTACCATGAACGGCGTGCGCATGTTCACCCGCGAGGGCCTCACGCAGCGCACTACCACCATCGTCGGTACCTCCGTCGTCTTTGGCCTGGGTATCTGGATGGCCAGCGGTTGCCTTGCCGGCGAGGGTATGCCCGCCTGGGTGTCCACCGTCATCGGCTCCAATGCCGTAACCCCCACCGCCATCATGGCCATTGTCCTTAACCTGATCCTTCCGCAGACGCCGGTCGTGGCTCAGCACATCGATGCCGCCAAGGACGCTGCCGTGGATCTGGTCTTGCCCGAGAGCAAGAAGTAACCAATTCGGTGCTATTCGTCGGCGGACGCATCGCCTCGTCCGCCGACGTCATGCGGCGCCAAGCCGCACTTCAAAGGGTTTGTCCCTTTGGTGAAGCGTTGACGGGAGAGGGCCCGTTTCCGGTGTAGGCCGGCGCTTCGCACTCCGCCATGTCAGAGGTGTCAAACCCCGCCTCTGATGTTGAAGGGAGCATCCATGCTTCTGGTCGCTAACGGTTCCGTTTTTACCCGCAACGCTCAGACCCCGTTTATTCCAAACGGTGCGGTCGCCATTGACGGAGATACGATCGTCGAAGTGGGCCCCGAGTGCGAGCTCAAGGCCAAGTACCCGGATGCCGAGTACGTCGACGCCCAGGGCAACCTCATCATGCCCGGACTCATCAACTGCCACACCCACATCTACTCGGGTCTGGCCCGCGGCCTTGCCATTAAGGGCTGCAACCCCACCAACTTCCTGGAGAATCTTGAGCAGCAGTGGTGGAAGATCGATGACAACCTGACGCTCGACGGCACCAAGGCCAGCGCCTATGCCACGATTCTTGACTCCATCCGCGATGGCGTCACAACGATCTTCGATCACCACGCGAGCTTCTGCGAGATCCCAGGCAGCCTCTTTACCATTAAGGATGCAGCTCAGGAGCTGGGCATGCGTTCGTGCCTGTGCTACGAGGTCTCCGACCGCCGCGGTCAGGAAAAATGCGACCAGGCCATTGCCGAGAACGCCGAGTTTGCCCAGTGGGCCGCCAAGGAGCGTCGCGATAACGACAACCACATGATCGCCGCCATGTTTGGCGGTCACGCCACCTTTACGCTGTCGGACGAGACCATGGATAAGATGGCCGAGGCCAACAACGGCCTGACCGGCTTCCACATCCATGTGTGCGAGGGCATGAATGACGTGTGGGACTCCCGCCTCAACCGCGGTGGCATCAGCCCCGTCGAGCGCCTGCTGCAGCACAATTTGCTGGGTCCCGACACCATGCTCGGCCACTGCATCCACGTGACGCCTGCCGAGATGGATATCGTCAAGGAGTCCGGCACCTGGCTCGTCAACAACCCCGAATCCAATATGGGCAACGCTGTGGGCTGCGCTCCCGTGCTCGAGTTCTTCCGCCGCGGTATCCCCGTGTGCATGGGCACCGACGCCTACACCCACGATATGCTCGAGAGCCTCAAGGTCTTCCTGATTATCCAGCGTCACAACGCCGCAATGCCCAACGTGGGCTGGTGCGAGGCCATGACCATGCTGTTCGAGAACAACGCCAAGATGGCCAGCAAGTATTTCGATCGCAAGCTCGGCGTGCTCGAGGCCGGCGCCGCCGCCGACGTCATCGTGATGGACTACAAGCCCTTTACGCCGCTGAGCGAGGAGAACATCGACGGCCACATGCTCTTTGGCATGATGGGCAAAAACTGCCGCACCACCATCATCAACGGCAAGGTCCTGTACAAGGATCGCGAGTTCGTCGGTATCGACGAGGACAAGATCAACGCGTGGACCATGGCCGAGTCTAAGAAGCTTTGGGGCACGCTCAACGCGCGCACCTACTAATTCAAAAGTAGATCCACGCGCGTCGAATGTTTCGCCACATTCGACGCGCGTATAGGCGGCCTCCGCGGGGTCGCCGGCGCTGTGCTAGCGCTACACCGTATTTCGCCCGCCGCGCGGTCTCGCCGGGCGTTACAGAGAGGAGCTCATTATGAGCGACATCATGAGGCCGATCCCGTTTTCGCAGCTGATGAACTGGATCATCGAGGAGCACAAGACCCAGGGCGCCGTCTTTGGCGTGCGCAAGGTGGTCACGACCAACCAGGAGGGCGCGCTTCCCATTTTTGACGAGCGCATCGAGACCCCGTTTGGCCCGGCCGCCGGCCCCAACACGCAGCTTGCCCAGAACATCATTGCCTCCTATGTGGCGGGCGCGCGCTTCTTTGAGCTCAAGACCGTCCAGATCATGGACGGCGAGGAGCTTTCCAGGTGCGTCAACAAGCCCTGCATCGTGGCGCAGGACGAGTGCTACAACTGCGAGTGGTCGACCGAGCTCGAGGTTCCGCAGGCATATGCCGAGTACGTGAAGGCATGGTTCGCCTGCCACCTGATCGCTCGCGAGTATGGCCTGGGCAGCCCCGACGGCTTTGTCTTCAACATGTCCGTGGGCTATGACCTGGAGGGCATCAAGAGCCCCAAGGTCGATGCCTACATCGAGGGTATGAAGGACGCCAGCGGCTCCGAGGTTTGGAACGAGTGCCGCGCGTGGGCGCTTGCCAACCTGGACAAGTTTGAGCATGTCGACGCCGCGTTTGTCGAGTCCATCCCGGCACGCGTGTCCAACTCCATCACCGAGTCCACCCTGCACGGCTGCCCGCCGGCGGAGATCGAGCGCATCGCGACCTACCTGATCACCGAGAAGGGTCTCAACACCTACATCAAGTGCAACCCCACGCTGCTAGGCTATGAGTTTGCCCGTCAGCGCCTCAACGAGCTGGGCTTTGACTACATCGTCTTTGACGACACGCACTTCCGTGAGGACTTGCAGTGGGTCGACGCCGTGCCCATGTTTGAGCGCCTGATTGCCCTGTGCGCCGAGCGCGGCCTGGAGTTTGGCGTCAAGCTGACCAACACCTTCCCCGTCGACGTGACGAGGAACGAGCTGCCCTCCACCGAGATGTACATGTCCGGCCGTTCGCTGTTCTCGCTGACCATCGAGGCCGCCCGCCGCATTACCGAGCAGTTCGACGGCAAGCTGCGCATCAGCTACTCCGGCGGTGCCACGGTCTACAACATCCGCTCCCTGTATGACGCGGGCATTTGGCCTGTTACCCTGGCAACCGACGTGCTCAAGCCCGGTGGTTACGAGCGCTTTAGCCGGATGGACGGCGAGTTTGCCGACCTGGACGGTAAGCCGTTCGCGGGCGTCTCGCTCGACGCTGTGACCGCGATCCAGACCGATTCGCTCACCAACCCGCTCTACAAGAAGCCGCTGCGCCCGCTGCCCGACCGCAAGGTCGCCGGCAAGAGCCCGCTTAACGACTGCTTTACTACGCCGTGCCGCACGAGCTGCCCCATCCAGCAGGACATTCCCGCCTACCTGGCGGCTGTTGACGAGGGCCGCTACGAGGACGCGCTCAACATCATCATCGAGCGCAACGCCCTGCCGTTCATCACCGGCACCATCTGCCCGCATCCCTGCGGCCGTGCCTGCGAGCGTGCATTCTACGAGCCCGAGGGCGCCCAGATTCGCGCCAGCAAGCTCAGGGCTGCCCGCGAGGCCATGACCGCCGTGCTGCCCAAGCTGCGCGCTCAGGCCATTGCCAACGACGGCGAGCGCAACGTTGCCGTTATCGGCGGCGGCCCGGCCGGTCTGGCGACGGCGTTCTTCCTGACGCGCGCCGGCGTGCCCGTCACCATCTTCGAGGCCCGCGACTCCCTCGGCGGCGTGGTCCGTCACGTGATCCCCGAGTTCCGTATTGCCAGCGACGATATCTCGCACGATGCCGAGCTCTGCCTGGCCTTTGGCGCCAAGGTGCAGCTCAACGCCAGCGTGGAGTCCATCGACGAGCTCAAGGCCCAGGGCTTTACCGACGTTGTCGTGGCAACCGGTGCCTGGATGCCCGGCTCTGCCGGCCTGGGCGAGGGTGCCGAGCTCGACGTGCTGGAGTTCCTCGAGGCCGCCAAGAAGGGAGAGAAGCTCGAGCTGGGCGAGGATGTTGTGGTCATCGGCGCCGGCAACACCGCCATGGACGCCGCCCGCGTGGCCAAGCGCCTGGCCGGCGTGAAGAACGTGCGCCTGGTCTATCGCCGCACCAAGAAGCAGATGCCCGCCGACGAGGAAGAGCTCGATCTTGCCGTTGCCGACGGTGTTGAGTTCTGCGAGCTGCTGGCACCCAAGGCGCTCAACGGCGCCGTGCTGACCTGCGGTGTCATGGAGCTTGGCGAGCCGGACGCAAGCGGCCGTCGCAGCCCCGTCGCCACGGGCGAGACCGTCGAGCTGCCCGCCACCACGGTGATCTGCGCCGTGGGCGAGGGCATCGACGCCAGCCTGTACGACGCCGCGGGCGTTGAGCACGACCGTCGCGGTCGCCTTGCCGCCACCTCCACGGGCGTCGAGGGCGTCTGGGCTGCCGGCGACTGCCGTCGCGGTCCGGCCACCGTGGTCGAGGCCATCGCCGACGCCGCCGAGGTCGCCCGCGCCATCGCCGGTGTCGACTTTAACAAGTACGCCGACCAGAACGCTCAGGCCGGTCGCGAGGACACCTGCTACGAGCGCAAGGGCACCCTGTGCCGCGATAAGCGCAACTGCACCAAGACCCGCTGCCTGGGCTGCGGCTCGGTGTGCGAGGTCTGCTGCGACGTGTGCCCCAACCGCGCAAACGTTGCTATTAAGGTGCCGGGCCTGGCCAAGCATCAGGTGGTACATGTCGATGGCATGTGCAACGAGTGCGGCAACTGCGCTGTGTTCTGCCCCTACCAGGAGGGTCGTCCCTACAAGGACAAGCTCACCCTGTTCTGGAGCGAGGAGGACATGGAGAACTCCGAGAACGAGGGTTTCCTGGCCGTGGACGAGGATCACTTTAAGGTCCGTGTTGCCGGCACGGTCCGTACCGTCTCGGTCGATGCCGTCAACACCGGCCTTCCCGAGGCCGTCCGCCTGACCATCAGGGCCGTGCGCGACAGCTATCCGTATCTTCTTAAGAAATAAGGGACCCCTTATGGCCAAAGCTATTCAACATAACGTGGCCTACGTTGCCTGCGGAAGCGGCTGTGCTTCCGCAGGCGGCGACGCCCGCTGCAGCGAAGGCTGCATTGGCTGTGGCGCCTGCGTCACGGCCTGCCCCCACGGTGCCATCGAGCTGGTCGATGGCGTCGCCCGCGTCGATCGCTCCAAGTGCACGGGCTGCGGCCTGTGCGGTATGGCGTGCCCGCAGCGCGTGATTGCCTTCGTCCCCGGCTACCAGAACATCCTGGTGCGCTGCAACAACACCGATAAGGGCGCCATTGCCCGCAAGATCTGCGACACGAGCTGCATCGGCTGCGGCATGTGCGCCAAAAAGTGCCCTGCCGGCGCCATCCGCATCGAGGACAACTGTGCCCATATCGACGGCACGGACTGCCTGTCGTGCGGCATGTGCGCCGTCGTGTGCCCGCATGGCGCCATTCACGACCGCACCGGCATCGCCGCTGGCGTGTAGAAGGGAATCACCATGGCACAGGAATTCACTTTTACCGTTAACGGCGTGGAGCGCACGACGACCCAAAACAAGCCGCTGCTGCGCTACCTGCGCGACGACCTGAACATCCACTCCGCCAAGGACGGCTGCTCCGAGGGCGCGTGCGGCACCTGCACCATCCATGTGGACGGTGCGGCCGTGAAGGCGTGCGTGCTGACTACCGCCCTTGCCGCCGGCCGCGACATCGTGACCGTCGAGGGCCTGCCCGAGGACGTGCGCGAGGCCTTTGTGTACGCCTTTGGCGCCGTGGGCGCCGTGCAGTGCGGCTTTTGCATCCCCGGCATGGTCATGGCGGGCGCGGCGCTCATCGCCGAGGACCCCGAGCCCACCGAGGAGCAGATCAAGTACGCCATCCGCGGTAACGTGTGCCGCTGCACCGGCTACAAGAAGATCATCGAGGGCATTTCGCTGGCAGCTTCGGTGCTCCGCGGCGAAAAGCAGATCGATGAGGACCTGGAGCGCGGCGACGACTACGGCGTGGGCAAGCGCGCCTTCCGTATCGACGTGCGTAAGAAGGTGCTCGGTGAGGGCAAGTATCCCGACGACATCGACGAGCTCGACCAGCCGGGCCTGACCTATGCCAGCGCCGTGCGCTCCAAGTATCCGCGCGCCCGCGTGCTCTCCATCGACACCTCCAAGGCCGAGGCCCTACCCGGCGTGGTGGGCATCCTGCGCGCCGAGGACGTGCCGGTCAACCAGGTCGGCCACCTTATCCAGGACTGGGACGTCATGATCGCCCAGGGCGACATCACCCGCTGCGTGGGCGACGCCATCGTACTGGTGGTTGCCGAGGACGAGGCGACGCTCGAGAAGGCCAAGAAGCTCGTGAAGATTGACTACGAGCCGCTGGAGCCCGTGCGTAACATTGTTGAGGCAAGGGCCGCCGACGCGCCGCGCCTGCACGACAGCTTCTTTGCCTTTGGCAATACCGTGGAGCTCAAGGACAACGTGTGCCAGAGCCGCCACGTGACGCGCGGCGACGCCGCCAAGGCGCTGGCCGAGAGCGCGTTTACCGTGACGCAGCGCTTTACCACGCCCTTTACCGAGCATGCCTTCTTGGAGCCCGAGTGTGCCGTGGCCTTCCCGTATAAGAACGGCGTCAAGGTGCAGTCGACCGACCAGGGTGCCTACGACACGCGCAAAGAGTGCGCCCACATGTTTGGCTGGGACAACGAGCCTGAGCGCGTGGTCGTCGAGACCATGCTCGTGGGCGGCGGCTTTGGCGGCAAAGAGGACGTGTCCGTCCAGCACCTGGCTGCGCTTGCTGCCTATAAGCTCCAGCGTCCTGTGAAGTGCAAGCTCACCCGCGCCGAGTCGCTTGCGTTCCATCCCAAGCGCCACGCCATGGACGGCACCTTTACGCTGGGCTGCGACGCCGAGGGCAACTTTACCGGCCTGGACTGCGAGATCAACTTTGACACCGGCGCCTACGCGTCGCTGTGCGGCCCGGTGCTCGAGCGCGCCTGCACGCATGCCGTCGGCCCCTACAAGTACCAGAACACCGACATTCGCGGCTTTGGCTACTACACCAACAACCCGCCGGCCGGCGCCTTCCGCGGCTTTGGCGTGTGTCAGTCCGAGTTTGCGCTCGAGAGCCTCATCGACCTGCTGGCCGAGAAGGTCGGGCTGGATCCGTGGGAGATCCGCTACAAGAACGCGATTGAGCCGGGCGAGGTTTTGCCCAACGGCCAGATTGCCGATTGCTCCACGGCGCTGAAGGAGACGCTGCTCGAGGTCAAGGATGCCTACTATGCGCATCCCGGCCACGCTGGCATCGCCTGTGCCATGAAGAACGCCGGCGTGGGCGTGGGCCTGCCCGATGCCGGTCGCTGCAAGATTCGCATCGAGGATGGCCGTGCCGTGGTCTACGCCGCCACGTCCGACATCGGCCAGGGCTGCAACACCGTCTTTTTGCAGGACGTTGCCGAGGCCTGCGGTCTGCCGCTGAGCTGCATTGCCAACGGCGAGTGCTCGACCGAGAACGCCCCCGACTCCGGCACCACGTCAGGCTCGCGCCAGACGGTCGTGACCGGCGAGGCCGTGCGCGGTGCCGCCTTCCTGCTGCGCGATGCCATGTTTGGTATCGAGGCCGGCAAGCCCGCGCCTGCCGCCCCGGTTGCCGCCCATGGCGACGGCGTCAAGATCGAGTACGACGACGGTCGCGCCTATCAGCTGCGCTCGCAGGAACTCGTCGCCGGTCAGGGAATGCATCCTCAGGACCCCGCGGCTGCCATCAAGGCGCTCGAGGGCTGCGAGTTTAGCTACGTGTACTTGGAGCCGACCGACAAGCTGGGCGCCGACGTGCCCAACCCCAAGAGCCACATCTGCTACGGCTTTGCCACGCATGTGGTCATCCTGGATGACAACGGTCGCGTAAGCGAGGTCTATGCCGCGCACGATTCCGGCAAGGTGGTCAACCCCATTTCGATCCAGGGCCAGATCGAAGGCGGCGTGCTCATGGGTATGGGCTATGCGCTTACCGAGGACTGGCCGCTCAAGGACTGCGTGCCCCAGGCCAGGTACGGCACGCTCGGACTGTTCCGTGCACCCGAGATTCCGGATATCCACGCCATCTACGTGGAGAAGGACGAGCTACTGCCCGTGGCATACGGCGGCAAGGGTATCGGCGAGATCGCCACGATCCCCACGGCACCTGCCGTGCAGAACGCCTACCGCGCATTTGACGGCAAGCTACGTCCGAATCTGCCCATGGTGGATACCCCGTACAGCCGCGCGCGTCACCGCGGCTAGGGTAGAGCGCGGACGAGCTCCCTGCTCAACCTCAACCGCATACGCTGCGCTTTTGGCCCCGGCTCCATTGCGAGCCGGGGCCTTTTGCTTGAAGCGGAAACTGCATCCCAGAATTGGCGCTCAGAATGGGACCCAGTTTCCCTTTGGGCTCGCTTCGGAAACCGCGTCCCGGAATTCGACTCCAGAGTGGGACACACTTTCCCGTTGAGCTTGTTTGGGAAACTGTGTCCCAGAATCAGGCTCCAAAGTGGGACACACTTTCCCGCTGAGCTTGTTTGGGAAACCTACGTCCCGGAATCAAGCCCCAAAGTGGGACGTACGGGACCCGTAGGACTCCAAGCGGAAAATGCGTCCCATTTCTCGGCCTCAAAGTGGGATGCGCTTTCCCGTAGGGCTCCAAGCGGAAAGTGCATCCCAGATTTCGGCCCCAAAGTGGTCTCCACTTTCCCAATCGCGTTTGCTGCGCTCTCCTCGTCTTCGATATTCGCCTCGTCTAACAATCTTTATACGACCTTTATCTAACAAACGTATGATAACCCTCAAATGAGGAATATAACTATGAGGGATTAACCGGTATCTGCGTTACGGAGGATTGAGGTTGAAGGAAAAGTTGTTTCGGTGGGTTGTGAAGCATCGCAAGCCCATCATCGTGTTCTACGCGGTCGTGGCGTTTATCTGCCTGTTCCTGCGTCAGTTCGTAGGCGTGAACTACGACATCACGAGTTATCTGCCCGACAAGGCTTCATCGACGGTCGCCATCAACACCATGGGCGACGAGTTCGACGGAGACATTCCCAACTGCCGTGTCATGGTGCCCGATGTCTCGATCGCCCAAGCACTCAAGTACAAGAAAAAAATCGGTAAGGTCGATGGCGTCGAGGAGATCCTTTGGCTCGACGATGCGGCCGATATCGATCAGCCGCTTGCCACGCAGGACAAGGACACGGTCGAAACCTATTATAAAAAGAACAACGCCCTGTTCACGGTGACGATTGACTCCGAAAAGGAGATCGAGGCCACCGATGCCATTCGCGATATCGTGGGCGACGAGGGCGCCATCACGGGCGCTGCCATGTCCAACGCGCTGGCAACCACCTCGACTGAACAACAGATCAGCATCATCACGGTCGCCGTCATCGCGATTATCTTCTTGATCCTGGTTATCACGACTACCAGCTGGGCAGAGCCCATCCTGGTCCTGCTGGGCTTGGGCGTCTCGGTCTTTATCAACTGGGGCACCAACCTCATGTTTGGCGAGATCAGTTTTGTCACCAACTCGGCAGGCTCCATCCTGCAGGTGGCTATCGCGCTCGACTTCTCGGTCTTTTTGCTGCACCGCTTTAACGAGGAGCGCGGACGTCACGGCAGCGTGGCGGAGGACATGGTGCAGTCGTGCTGCATGTCCTCGGTCGCCGTGTTCTCGAGCGGCTGCACCGTTTGCATCGGCTTTATCGCGCTGACCGCCATGCAGTTTAAGATTGGCCCCGACCTTGGCCTTGCCCTGGCAAAGGGTATCGCCATCAGCCTGATCTCGGTCTTTACCTTTGTGCCCTCGATGTTTGTGCAGTTTGACAACTTTGTCCAAAAGACGCAGCACAAGCCCTTTGTTCCGCCGCTGGGCAAGTTCGCCCGCTTTGTGCTCAAGGTCTGCATCCCGGCCGCCATCGTGGTTATCGCCGCGGTGGTCCCGGCGCGCATCGCCTCGACCTCGACTGACATCACCTACTACTACGGCACATCGCACATCTTTGGCACCGATACTCGCTTGGGCCAAGACATGGAAAGGGTCAAGGACGTCTTTGGCAACTCCGATACCTACGTGGTGCTCGTTCCCCGTGGCGAGGTGAGCGAGGAGCAGGCGCTCTCCAACGAGCTCAAGGCGCTCCCCGAGGTCAAGTCGGTCCAGAGCTACGTCGATGTGGCGAGCCCCTATATCCCTACGGGCATGGCCGAGGAGAACACGCTCAAGCTGGTCGAGGGCGATAACTACAGCCGCCTGGTACTGACGGTCACCGCGCCCTACGAGGGCCCGAGCACCTTTAAGCTCGTCAAGAAGATCCGTCGTATCGCGGACAAGCACTATCCCGGCAAGGCGATGCTCGCCGGCGAGGGCGTGAGCACCACCGACCTTAAGGACACCATTACCGTCGACAAGGGCAAGGTCGATATGATCGCCGTCGTGGCCGTGTTCGTCGTCCTGCTGCTGGCAACTAAGTCCATTAGTCTGCCCGTGATTCTGGTGCTCGTGATCGAGACCTCCATTTGGATCAACTTCTCCGTGCCACTGTACACCGGCATGCACGAGTTCTTCCTGGCCTATCTGATCGAAAGCTCCATTCAGCTGGGCGTCGCGGTCGACTACGGCATCCTGATCGCCGACCGTTACCGCGAGGACCGCGTGACCATGCACAAGCGCGAGGCCATGCTCGAGACCATGGAGGCCTGCACGATCCCCGTTTTGACCTCGGGCACGGTGCTGCTCATCAGCGGCTTTTTGATCTATGCGATCTCGAGCCACGGCGTGCTTAAGCAGATTGGCTGGTTCTTGGGCGTCGGCGTGAGCATCGCCTTGGTGGGTGTGCTCTTTGCGCTGCCGGGCTTTTTGTACGTGCTCGACGGCCTTATCGGCAAGACCACGCTCAAGTCGCACTTCTTGCCCAAGGACGCTCCGGCTCCGTGCACGGATGCCGCCGAGGCTTCTGCTGCAGACAGCTCTGCCAAGTAACGTAATCCATTGCATTTGGAAGGAATACCGCCATGCATACCACTGATACCGCTCGCCAAGAGCTCGACGCCCAGCGCGACCTTGTCCGTCGTCCGCGCAAGCGCATTGCCGCACTCGCCGTTGCCGCGGGCTTAACCGTAGCCCTTACCGTTCCCGGTGCCGTCGTCTTTGCCGACGGCGTGGGCTCCACCAACGCCAGCTCTGCTGCGACCGAGACGGCTGCAAGCTCCGATACCGCTGCGCCGGGCTACAAGAAAAACCAGGTTGTCTACGTTAAGACCGACGCTGATGGTAACCGCACGGGTGTCTACGTGGTCAACAGCTTCGAGGCCAACAAGGGCGTCAAGATTGACGACGCTGGCTCCTACAGCAAGGTGACCAACCTTTCGACCACCAAGAAGCTCGCCGACACCAACGGCTCGGTTGCCGTTGAGGGCCAGGGCGTTCAGGACTTTGTCTATCAGGGCGACCTGGACAAGAACACGCAGATGCCGTGGAACGTTGCCGTGAGCTATCAGCTCGACGGCCAGGACATCGATGCCAAGGACCTGGCGGGCAAGAGCGGCAAGCTTACTATGAAGCTCAAGGTCGAGAAGAACGAGGACTATACGGGCGGCGAGTATGCCGGCAACTATCTGGTCCAGATCACCGGCCAGCTCAAGGATACCGAGGCGCACAACATCGACGCCGAGGGCGCGACGGTTGCCGCCAACGGCTCCAACACGCAGCTCACCTACATGGTGATCCCCGACACGACGGGCGACTACACCATTTCGACCGATGTCGAGGATTTTGAGTTCGATGGCTGGCAGATTGTGGGTGTGCCGCTGAGCCTTGCACTCGATGTCGATTCGAGCAGCATGGACACGAGCCAGCTCACGGAGCTCTCCAACGGTATTGCCACGGCCAACAGCGGCGCGGGCCAGGTTGCCAGCGGCGCCAAGACGCTGGCGGCTTCGCTTGCCACCGCCAACACCGGCGCCGGTACGCTTTCCAACGGTGCCGCGGCGCTTGCCGCCGGTACGAGCCAGCTCAACGCGCAGGTGCCTACGCTGGTCGAGGGTGTGAACAGCTTGAATAACGGCGCTGCTGGCGTTAACGACGGTGCTACGAAGCTCAAGGGTGGCGCGGCAGATCTTAAGGCAGGCCTCGCCAAGCTGCAGGGGAGTGCTCAGGAGATCTCGGGCGGTATCAGCGGCATTTCGGCCGGCTCCGACGCCTATGTGGATGCGCTGACGTTGAACAAGCAGGCACAGGAAGGCAATCTGGCGAAGGCGGCCGCTGCTACCGAGGCGGCTCAGAAGTCCGTGACCGCAACTTCCACCAACGCTTATAACGCGCTGTACGGCGCGCAGGGTCTTGCCGCGGCGCTCAATGGCGAGGGCCAGTACCTTGCCGGCGCTCAGCAAGCGCTTGCCGGCGCCAAGCAGGTCGCGGGCGCTATGGGCAACGATGCTGCCAAGGCCAGCGCTGCGAGCGCAAAGACGAGCGCCGAGAGTGCCGCTGCGAGTATTGCCGCCGCCAAAGCCGCGGTCGCCGATGCCCAGACGAAGGTTGCGAATGCCACCGATCTTGACAGCGCCAAGGCCGCAGCGGCCGAGCTGGGCAACGCCACGACGCAGCTCGATGCGGCCATGGCCAGCGCGGGGTCGGCGGCCACGAGCGCCGGTGCAGCTGCTGCCGCTGCCTCCACCGCTGACGAGACGGGCCTCAACGCGGTTCTCGACAAAGTGGCCGGGGCTGTCTCCGGTGCCCAGGGCCTCAATACGCAGGCGTCTCAGGGCTTCGACGGTGCTAAACCCATGTTTGGCACGCTTAACGACCAAGTCACCGCGCTTGCGCAGGCCGCTGGTGCCCAGGGCGGTGCTCAGGGCGCTGTCACCGCGCTTGACGGTGCCATTCAGGGCTACACCACCGTGCAGGACGGCCAGCAGCTGAGCCTTGCCGGCGCTATCGCCTATATGAATAGCGCCATCAACCCGGCGACTCCTTCTGCCGAAAACCCCGGTCTCGTTGCCGGTGTGGCTTCTGCCGCTACGGGCGCGGGCCAGCTCGGCGATGGCACCACGGCGCTTGCCGCGGGCGCCGAGCAGCTTGCCGCGGGCACGCAGCAACTCAACGGCGCCACGCCGGCGCTGGCCAATGGCGTTTCGCAGCTCAACAGCGGTGCGGCGCAGCTCAAGGCTGGCTCGGTGAGCCTGGCCACGGGTATGAACCTACTGTCCTCGGGCGCGACCACGCTTGCTAACGGCGCGTCGGAGCTCGGTAGTGGCATGCAGGAGCTTGCCGATCGTACGTGCGATCTTGATACCCAGGTGATCGACACCATCAAGGACAAGGTCCAGGACATGCTCAACCCCGACTTTACGCCGACGGACTTTGTCAACGGCGAGCAGGGCGGGCACATGGGCCGCGTTCAGTTTGTCTACATGACAGGTGCCATCAGCAAGTAAGCGGTCGAGGTATAGCTCGCTTTCGTTTGTGAGAAGGGGGTCGTCGAGCAACGTCTCGGCGGCCCCTTTTGCTGTCGGTCGGGCGTGCGGAGGATGTGTCATGGAATCGGAGTTTGAAGTGGGATGCGCTTTCCCAAAGGTGCCGCAAGGGGAAACTGCGTCCTGGAATGAGCGCTCGAAATGGGATGTGCTTTCCCAAAGAGGCTGCTCGGGGAAACTGCCTCCCATTTCTCGACCTCAGAGTGGGACACACTTTCCCCTTAGGTCTGCTTTGGGAAACTGCATCCCAGAATTCGGCTCCAGAGTGGGATGTGCTTTCCCTTTGAGCGCACTACGGGAAACCGTATCCCAGAATGAGCGCTCAGAACGGGATGCGGTTTCCCGATGAGATGGGTTTCGGAAAGTGTGTCCCAGTTTGAGCTCTGGTTCCGGGACGCAGTTTCCGCTAGGCATGCCATCCGGAAAGCCTGTCCCATTCTGAGCCATAATTTCGGGACACGGTTTCCGCCAGAGCGGTCAATGGGAAAGTGTGTCCCGAATTGGCGAGGCGCGACTCGACAATCCGCTGCTCAGCAGTCTCTACAGTTCCACGTCGTTGAGCCATGTCGGTAGTGCGGTTTGCCTGATCCCTGCGGTCTGCAGCTTTTTCGCGAGGGTCCCTGCCGAGCGGACTTCGTTCATGGTGAAGCGGATGAGCGGATGCCCGTAGAGCGATAGATGCGCTTCGCGCTGCCGTTCGGCAACGAGCGCTTCGGTCGCGGTGCGTCCCGCAAGTATGGTCTGGTCGGTGTATTTGACGAGTCCGTCGAGTTCGCTCAGCGTGAGCTCTTTGGCCTGGCGCTCCCAGGCAAAGTCCGTTCGCATGGACTCGGTTGAATCGAAGGGATCCGTCAGCTTGTATTGGAGCCGGTCGGGCGCAAAGCTCGTCTCGATCATGATGGCCCGGGCGACCGACTCTCCGCCGCTTTCGGCGCGTGCGTCGGCATACTGAAGCGTGGTGAGGGCCGTGCGGATGGCACGCCCGTTGCGGACGGCCACTCGCTTTTCGACTGCTTCCATCAGCTGCTCCCGTGTAAGGCCGAGTTTTGAGATCGCCGAATCGGCAATGGGCATACCGTCGGCAAATCCGGTCTGTAGCAGGCAATCTGTCACTGTTTGAATCGACGGCGTTATCGATATGCCGTTTTGATTGATCGCTCCGGCGGGTTCGGTCTGATGTCGTTGAATCCGCGCGGCCGGACGAGCCGACGGCTTTGTTGCGCTGCAAACGTGCACGACACCCAAGTGTCGCCACGAGACCTCGAGTCCCAGGAGGCGGGCTGCCGAATACGAGCAAAAGGTCCACTCGGGATGCTGCATCGCAAGGGCTCGGACAATCTCGACATGGCGTTGTGCCCGGTTGATCTCTTCCCAGTGCGTTTTGCGCGCGAACAGCCCCGGCATGGGCGAGACAATCGTGCTGCCGATGCGTCGCAGCAGCGCCTTCCGGATTGCCGTGCTTGGGGGAATCAGGCATCGCCCCTCCTGCTCGGCTTGGGTCAGTAGTTGGTCGATGAGCTGGTCGTTGCAATGTGCCATGGGCTACCGCCTCCTTTTTTTGGGGTAGCAAAAACGTATCAGCCGGAACTTGCCGCTCAGCTGACCAAAAGCTGACCAAAATCTAACCATGCAGGTAGATGGCCTGTTTTGACGTCATTTTTAGAAACTGAATCGGTAGGCGGTAATCGGTACCCGTGAGCGGTAGCGAGTTATGAAGACCCGGTAAGTTTCGGGACGTGTACTTTTTCGCAGAAAGCGCAGTCTATCTGCTGTTTTGCGCTTCTTGATCGCATGTTTGAGGACATGTGGTATGGGCAGTGGGGCATGCTGTCCGGGTCACACTCCAGCTTACGTTATAGCTAGCTATATTATAAGCAGCTATAATATAGCTAGCTATAACGTAGAGGATAGAAGGTGTGCCCATGTTTATCGGCAGAACAATGGAGATGTCCGAGCTCAATCGGCTCTATAACTCGGACTCATTCGAAATGCCCGTAATCTACGGGCGCCGCCGCGTGGGCAAGACGCGCCTCATCACGGAATTCATTCAGGGCAAACGCGCCATTTACTTTCAGGCGCGCCGCACCAATGCGGAGGCGAATCTGCAGTACTTCAGCCAAGCAATGCTTGCCGGTCAGACGGGTGCGGCAAGCGTGTCGTTTAGGAGCTTTGACGAGGCGTTCGATGCGCTTGCCACTATGTCGCGCGACAGCCGCCTGATCGTTGTAATTGACGAATACCCTTATCTGGCTCAGTCGTGCCCCGAGGTCAGCTCGTTGCTGCAAGAAAAGATCGACCATTTGTACAAAGAGACCAAGCTCATGCTTATCCTGTGCGGGTCGTCGCTTTCGTTTATGGAAGAGCAGGTGCTGGGCTACGAGAGCCCGCTCTACGGCAGGCGAACGGCGCAGTTCAAAATCATGCCGCTCGACTTTTTGACGACGCTCGATTCATGGCGCAGCATGGATCGCGAGGATGCGGCGGTTTGTTATGGCATGACAGGCGGCATTCCCGCTTATGTCGAGAAGGTCGATCCATCGGCATCGCTCAAAGACAACATCACGCGCTTGTTCCTGAACCCTTCGGGCTATCTCTTTGAAGAGCCGAGCAATCTGTTGCTACAGGAATGTCGAAATCCCGAGCAGTACGATGCCATCGTTCAGGCAATTGCCCAAGGCCGTTCGAAGATATCCGAGATTGCCGGCGCCACTGGAATTCCGGCAAGTAACGTGAAGAGCTATGTTGATAAGCTGACATCGCTTGGAATTGTTGAGCGCGAGTTGCCGCTCAACGAGACGAGCAACAAGCGGGCTGTGTACCAGCTGTGCGATCAGATGTTCAGGTTCTGGTATCGGTTTGTGCCGCAGAATATCGGGCTGATCCAAAACGACATGGCCGAGATGGCGTATGGGCGCATCGAGCCACATCTTTCCGACTATATGGGTACGGTATTTGAGCTTATTTGCCGGCAATATGTGTACGAGCTTGCGCGCGCGGGCGAGCTTGACGTGGTTCCGGCAACGGTGGGTCGTTGGTGGGGAACGGACAATCGGACACGTACGCAGGAAGAAATCGATTTGATTGTCGACGACGGAGAGGGCGCGGCGCTCTTTGCAGAGTGCAAATGGCGTAACGAGCCGGTGGGCGAGGATGTTCTGGAAAAGCTCGTGTACCGAAGCGAGCTCTTTAGGCGGCAGCATAAAAGCTATGCGATCTTCTCGAAGAGCGGCTTTGCGCAAGGGTGCCAGGAGACTGCAGCGAGCAGGGGAGACGCCAAGTTGATTTCGTTTGCTGAGATGTGCGAGCGGAGATAACGAAGCGTGCCCCGGAAATGCTCGGAATGGGATGCGCTTTCCCTTTAAGCTCATTTGGGAAAGCGCATCCCAGAATTCGGCTCCAAAGTGGGACGTCGGTTCCCCGAAAGGACCGCTTGGGGAAACTGCATCCCAATTCTCAGCCCCAGAGTGGGATGCCGTTTCCGGATCGGCCCTCAAGCGGAAACTGCATCCCAGATTTAGCCTCCAAACCGGGATGAGCTTTCCCAGTGGCACCTCTGCCGGAAACTGTGTCCCGGAATTGAGTTTCAGAGTGGGACCCATTTCCCGTTAGGGGCATGGGGCGGAAAGCGCGTCCCGGAATAAGGGCGATTTAGTGATCAGGTGGTTGAGCGAGCGTCGTGCCAAGGATGCCAAGCGCAAAACCTACATTGAGAATGGCGTAAAACCTACATTGAGAACGGCGTAAAAACTACATCAAGAATGGCGTAATTTCGCAGGATGACGTCGCCCGCTGGTGCTGCAGGGGCGGTTGGCCTGCAAACCTTGGGCTTTCGGACGAGCTTGCGCGAGAGGCGGCAAGCCAGTACGTACGCTCGAAGGCCCGCGTTCGCGTGCGCCCCAAGCGCTACTTCTGTGACCCGTCGCTTGTGGCGGCGTTGCTGGGTGCTACCCCTGAGTGGCTGCTTGGCGACATGCAGACGCTGGGGATGCTCTTTGAGAACCTCGTTCTGCGCGACGTGCCCGTGTTCCTTTCCACCTACGGCGGCGTCGACAACAGCGTCCATTATTTCCACGACGAGAAGGGCCTTGAGGTCGATCTGATCGTCGAGCACGACGGGCGCTGGGGAGCCATCGAGGTCAAATTGAGCGATGCGAAGGCAGACGAAGGGGCGAGAAACCTCAAGGCGCTGGAGAGGAAAGTGCTCTCCAATCCTGCCGCCCAGAATGCCGCGCCGGCGTTTTTGGCGGTCGTGGTTGGAAAGGGGAGCATCGCCTATACGCGCGACGACGGCGTGGCGGTGATCCCCATGGCGGCGCTTGGGGCGTAGCGGTTTTGCGGGGCTTGCGGGGTGCCAAGGCCTCGTAACCGAAAATCCATTTGTTAAACCCAACGTCCGTGGGTAGAATAGAGTTGACGGCAGCCCAAGTAGGGAAAGCTGGGCAGCGCCGTTGCTTGGATTAAGGGGTCAACGCTTTAACGGCGGCGACCCCTTTTACGTTGCTTCGAGCACTGCTTAAGCGCCTCGGAAAGTCCGATGAGCGCCGTGAGGAGCGAGACCAGAGCGGTCAGGAGCTTCACGAAGTCAATCAAATCGGTCATGGGCATCACCTCCCGTCGCATGGAGGGCGCTGCCCGGCACATTGAACTGCCGTCAACAGCAATTATTCTATCAAATTGCAGCCATAAATACGAATATATGTTCGCTAATATCAGCAACGTGACCATCTCTAATCGCAACTCTACGCAAGGATGCTGGAAAGCCGTGCTGTGCGATTTCATGTCCCCACGAACGCCTATCCTTACGGCAATATAGCCGCCTATGTAACGAGCGGCAGTTGACGGAGAAAGGCCCTGACCGTGCCAGACAAAAAGACGCCGGGTATCTTGGCTATCGATACGACGAGCTTTCTGCTTGAGGAAAAACAAGCAAGCGAATAATCTGTTTGCTATTCGCTTGCTTGGCCGTACTTGCAAGTTTTACGCTGGAGGCAATGCGTCGGGTAGCGCTGCGGCAATCACAACGCTGCTCGCTGGTTGCTAATGGAGCGTTGGAGATTGTAGGCGTGAACGGCGCGCGACCTCCCTTCGCTATTGGGACTTCAAACAAGCCATCAGTCTCCAGTCTGCTCCTTAGCCAATCGGGCGCAGGCGCGTTTGATTTGGTTCACATTCATCGGGGTCCAGGCCTTAAAGATAAAGGCGTCCTTTCCGTCGACGGTGATGGGTTCTGCTTCGTAGAACTTACCTTCGCGGCCCGCTGGTATTTTGTCGCGGAGCAGTGGATGGCTAATAGCAAAGATGTCGAATGAGTATCGTTGGTCGTAAAGCGCGCGCTTATCAGGCGTCCCATCGATAATCTGGAGCAGCATCTGGCGAACCTCGGCAGTACCTATTGCCGTTCCGGCTGGGCGCTTTGGCTTAGCCTTGCTCTTCGGCTTGCGCTTCTTCTCCTTTTTGGGCTTTGCGGGCTTGTCGGGCTCGGCGGGATTGACTGGATCAGCTTCCTCCGCGGGCGCCTCGACCGTATCGGTTGCCTCTACCACAGGCTCGGCTTCAACGACCACCGGAGCCTCGACGGGTTCTTCGGGCTTCGGCTCCGGTTCGCGCGCGGGCGCCACCGGGTCGGGTTCCACCGCGTATTCGATTGGGGCCTGGACGGGCGCCACCGGGCTCTCCGGCATCACCATGGGCAAGGAAGCCGAATCCAATATCGGCTCAGGATCTATGCCAGTGATTTCTTCAGCGACCTGGATGGTATCGCTGCCCGTAGCGTCCTTCGCAATCCCCAAGCACTGCATCATCTGGTCAATGGAGTTGCCAAAGGGCGAGAGTGCCGCCAGTCCTCCGATAGAGGGAATGCCCTGCTGGCGAGCCCAAGACATCGCTCCCGTTGGGACGCACGTTGGCTCGGGAGCCTGGCCGCAAAGGAGCCATACGCTATCGATGGGCATGCCGTTGGAGCGGATGGTCCCAAAACGGTATTTGTTAAGGCAGGGGTTAAAGCGCTGCTCTTTTGCATTTTCGATCGACGTGAACTTGGAGTCGAGCAAAAACAGGGAATCTCGACCCGCGTCTTTAAAGCTCAGCGCAAAATCGGGTGTCCAATACGAGTCATTTGGCTGCTGGTCAAATAGATCGTTTGGTAGCAGGCGATGCGCACCAAGGCCGGCGAATTCCCGGTCGTTGCCATAGAGCACGGGCTGATACCACAGCGTGACTCGCTCGCCTCCGCGCTGCAGCCGGTAGACGTTTGCGACTTCTCGTTCGTTGTCGGGCATCCCGTATTCCTGAGTTCGCTCAACTCGCTCAAAGGGAGTTTCGTACGAACTGTCCGGCGTGTATCCCTGACAGTCAAACCAGCGGAGCAGCGAGGCGAGCGAGTAAAGCTCGTAAAGGCGCGAGACGCGATGCATGCTCAAAATGAGGCCTTCGCGCGCAAAATCAAATTCACCAAAAGCGTCCCACGTGCGCATGAGCTGAAAAAGGCGCGCATAATGGGGGATTTCTTGGAAGATCTTGGTTTTGCGAGGCATCCGGAACGTGTTGGAAACGGCGACGGGCATGGCTTCGGAAAGAAGCCTATAAAAGCGCTGCGCGCGGGTTCGCTGCGCTTGGAGTTTTGACAGCAAAGGCTGGTCGCGTTCGATCTGTGCATCGATGATCATGACGGGGATAAGGTGTCCCTCGGTGCCCTGTATGCCAGATAGCTTGCGTTTCGCCTCGTGGAGGGCGTCCAGTTTCTGGTTGATACCTGCGATTACCTGCGCGAGCGTTCGGGAAACATGCGAGATAAAAGAAACGACGGCTCTGTTTTCATGCGTGTCGCACGAGCGAACGGTCTGCTTCGTTTGAATTTTGCGGCTATACCAGTTGCGTCCCTGCATGCGAATAGCGGTGTTCTGTCGCACTGGGAACAGCCTATCGGGGTTTTTGTAAAGCCATTCAATCTCGTTTCGACCGATCTGTCGCAACTTTTCGGCAGCGACAAGCTGCTCCGACCGATCGGTTTTGGTGTACGGCCGTGTTTTAAAGTTGGGGAGCTCCGCTTCAATACCAGCAAGGACTGTCTCGGCGAGCAAAACGAACGACTGAAGGCTGTTCGCCTCCGAGCCATCTGCATCGCCAAAGGAGTCGCTGTCCTGCGTGTTCCCTGCCGATAGCATCCAGCCGATAGGTGTGGCAAGCCCCTGCCCGGCAAGTTCGTCCAGTAGCTTTACGACATACTGACGCTGGTTGCTTATGGTGCTGGAGCAGGGGATTTCTTTTGTCTTTACCGTGAACGGCTCAAAGCGGCGCTGGCACGAATAGATACGGGCCTCGACGGTGGCAAACCCGTAGGTATCCGAAAACGGCCTCCAATTGCCATTTCCATGGGTGGGGGCAAGTCGATAAACATAGCTGCTGCCAGCCTGTTCCGGCATGATGCAGCGCCACTGATGCTCGTCCTCGTTAATCCGCAGCATTATCTTGACCGCGCCCAGGTCGCAGTCGGTAAACAGCGACAGCTCATAATGGGCGCGGTCGACGATCGCCGCGCTGTAGTCTATTTCGCCCAGGCCCGGTGTCCTGCGACCCTCGTGCATCTCAAAAGACAAGGGGGCGGAAGGGTTACGGGGGTCCCTGAGGCTAAGCCGGATTGAGCGGGGCTTAAGCGAAGAACTGGTAGAAGCCACTGTCTCCACCAACCTCGAGAATGTGCTCGATACGCTGCTTTGTCTTGGGAAGGCCTGTTATGGCACCCAGACCATCGAGCAAGCTCTTCACGCGATCCTCTGTTCCGCAGATTTGGGGAAGGACCTTTTGGGCAACCGCGAAATCGACCGGGTCATAGGTGGTCGATGCCGAGGAGGTGTCCATAAGATCGCTCGCGGTGACGATGTAGTTACGCATCATGAGCTGGGAACGCGGACTTACTGGGTGGTTGGACGCGGCACAGCACGCGAGTACTTCTTGGAATTTCGCCGCGAGGCCAGCGGGCATCTGCGTATCGCGGACTCCAAATGCAGACTCAATCGACGAAAGGGGAACGGCGGGTTCATTGGAAAAGTCGTGCTCTTCGCTTTGGATGTCATCGATATCTAGGGGAGTGTCCTGTGCGTCGAGCATAATGACCCAGCTGCGGTCGAGGAAGCGGGGAGAAAGTTCTTCGGTTGTGTGGTCAAAGTTGACCGTTGCGATAAAGCGCAGCCAGGAAGGGGTCGTAAAGGCGTGCCCGCCACCAAGGGAGAGCGCCGTGGGACGGGCCCTAAACTTGTCGCAGGCCAGGAGGAACGGTGACCAATAGTGCTCAAGCGAGCTAAGGTTTGCTTCGTCTAGGAGCATGATGTAGGGAACGGGGGTGAGACCCTCGAGCTGTTGTTCGGCATCGAGCTGCTCAAACGCCTGGTAAGCCGCGGCGTTTGCGGGCTCCACGCGCTCCATAAAGGGATTGTAGAAACCAATGAAGTCCTTGTAGCTGGTCCATCCGCGCTCGACCGAGACCTCGCAGAAGCGGTTTGCCTGTGGTTGTGTAAGGCCAAGGGCCCCGGCGAGTATCCCCGCGAGGCTCGTTTTGCCTGTGCCTGGCATTCCTGCGAAGGTGGTGATATAGCCCTGCGTGAGGCAGATAATAAGGTTGGCGATATCGTTGCGGGTGAAGTCGCGTCCGGCCCGGTTGATGACGGTGTCGCTCATGCGGTCCAAGAGATCTGTTGCCGAAAGTTTGTCGGCGGACAGTATGGTGGGTACGGCCAAAGCGGGGGTTTCTTCATTTGCTTGTTGCGGGCTTGCTGAGGGGGCGGCTCCCGCTGGCATGGGATTGACCGCGCCCAGAATCTCACGCACGACGGTCGACTCGAGGAGCTTCTCGCTTGCGGTCATCTCGTCTTTAAACGACTCGACGACATTTTTAATGGCTCGTTTGGCAAGGACCTTGCCTTCTTCTAGGCTCTCGAGATCTGCTTTCGCGCTGCTAAGTTCATTGAGCGTTTTATTGAGTTCCGCTTTGCATTCCGTGAGTTCGGCTTCTGTTTCGGCCTTGATTCGTGCCTTGACCTCATCGCGACCCGCTTCTGCCTCATCGGCAGCTGCCTGGGCATCGCGAGCCCGCTGTTCCGCTTGGGCCGTCTCTTCTTGGGCTTTTTGGATTTGCTTCTCTAGGTCTGCCTGACGGCGCGCAACTTCCTGGCGGATCTGCTCGTTCTCTTTGACCTTGTCATAGAACTCTGCAAAGTGCTCGTCGTCTAGAACGTACTGCGCGAGCTGCTCGCTAGAGACGGTATCGATAATCTCGCGCTTGCGGTTGTCGGAAAGGGTCGACCACTCTTCGTACTTGCTCAGTGCGGCAAGCATGCGCTTGCGTCGCTCTGGGGTCGTGACGACCTTCGTTTCCAGGTCGGTGCAGGCCTCGATGGCCGTCTTAAGATTGCGAGCTTCGTTCTTTGAGAGGCCGACTTCCGTGGTGCGGGATACTCGGGCGATGGCGCTCAAAACTGTTTCATTGGGCATCCAGTCATACTTGCGATTGCTGGACGAAAATCGATCTTTGATTTCGTCGATGTCGAGAAGACGCGCATAAGGATTGCCCTCTCCATCGTTTACGGTGAGCTTAAAAGCAAAGCTCGACGCTTTCTCGGCAAAGATGTACTCGTCAAAAGACTGAACGGCCTTGATGGAATAGACGCCGGGTGCCTTCTGCTCAATCTCGAATGGCCCGTAGAGGTAAGGCTGATCGTCAATTTCTTGGCGCAGCATGATGAATTTGGTGAGCGGCATTGCCTGCGAAGCAGACGGATGAATGGTGCTAATGAGTGGTTGGCTAAAGTCGATCAGCCCGTCGTCTGCGGTGATGATCTGAACCAGGCGCGATGAGATCTGGCTCTTCCTGAATTCGATGAAGTCGATGTTGCTGCGGCCCGGCTTCCAGTTGTAGTTGGCAATTGAGTTATAGCGATGGTGTTCCGGATGGGGATAGTACTTGTTCTCTATGAACTGGTCGACATCAACATTGGTTTTCATAACGATGAGTCGGCCGAAAATACCTTCGTATTCTTCCTTTGTTTTACTTTCAAGCGTTACTGATAATCCGCCAACTTCAGGAAAGACGGTGGTGTCGATTCGCGTTATTTTGTCTTCGTCTACAAGGTATTGAGGATAAGTAATTGCTCGTTTTGGAGATAACCCGCCGTATTCCACGTAGGTAATCATTTCCTTGCGAACGCATTCTGAGATACTCGTAACTTTACGAGATGCGAGTGTGAAGCCCATGAGCGGCTCCTTTCGACACTGCCAAAGCAGGGGACCAACTAATAGTCAATTCTACGGAGGCTGCCAGCAATTTTGTTGAGCAACAAAATCGATTACGCGAACGGTTGATTACGTGGGGTGGGTGCCGGTTAATCGCCTGCCGCCATGCCGCGTAGGCTTTCGCTAGGGTCGACGCGGCATGGTGCCCAGTACTGCCTACACCCCCCCGCAATCTCACGCGCAGCACTCAGCAACTCGTACTCTCTCTGGCTCCACTGGCGCAGCTCGGCCGCCTCGACAGCATCTCGGCACAGGTCCAGGAACACCTCGGCGCCCTCGCAGAAGCACTCACGAGCAAAGGCGCCGGATCCGTTTGCGATGCACGTGCCGTCAATGAAGAACTTCCAGCTCAAAGGTTCGCGCGAGTTGTCGCCGGACAGCTTGATCTACAGAACATGCGGGTCGCCAGCGGCGCAGAGCTCTTCCTCGAGCTTTTGCACCGTAAAGCGCATCTGGTGGGAGAGGCTGCTCTTGACCATGGCCGAGGCATAGCCGCACGGCTCATCAAGAAGATGCATTCGCTTTGGTTTGACGACCAGGTTGTGGAAGTTGCGCTCAACGCGCGCGGAGAAATTGTCCATACGGACTCCTTTCATCGATGTTGGCAGGGCCACCGTGCCTCTTGGCCGGTTGGCGTCGGGATCGTGGAGCCAACTCTCTACCCCGACTCTGGATAAAACGCGCCCGCTCCTTGCGGGCAAGATGGAGTCTATCAGCGCGCACAGACAGAAATCAAGCGCCGCCTGCGAAATGATGCACAGACGGCGCTTGATTGTCCAAGCGATTATTCGGCCTTCATCCGGAAAAGTGTCGAAATCAGCCGTATAAAAGTACGGAAAAGTGTCGAAATGGGCACCTGGAAACTACGGAAAAGTGTCAAATCCGACGGTCAAAAACTTCGGAAAAGTGTAATCGAACGACAAAACAGCACGTAGAAGCTGGTGCTAGGTGCGAAAGGCTCTAGCCGTCCTCAGCCCTCGCTAGTCGTCGTCCCCGTCGTTGGGGTCGCCCTTGAGGGTGTTGATATCCAGATGCTCGTTGTCGTTCTCTTGTTGCTGCGTTGCCGATTCGGATGCGGTGGGACCGGAGAACAGCTGGAATCCTTCGAATGCGATGACACCGAGCAGCGCCACCACAATGGCGATAAAGGCGACCTTGACTGCCTGCGGAAACTCCGAGAAACGCATGGACTTTTCCTCGGCGTAATAATCGGCGAAGCGCTCTTCGCCCGTGCTATTTGTGTACGCCGGCGCGGACACAGCTTCCTGATCATATTCCGGTGCAGGCGTGGCAGCGTACGGGTCGTCGACGTAATCGCTCGATGCGGTGCCATAATCCTCGGTCTCGATACGACCGGTACCGGCATAGCCATCGGAATAATCGGAATATGCCGCGCCGCTATCGTATTGAGCGGTACTTGTATCGGCAGCATACAGAGGGTTAACCGGAACGTCGAGCGCCGGCATGCCGGTAGAGGTCTCGTCCAGATCGGCTGCAGCCCAAGAATCGTAGGCGACCTGATGGCCTGTGGGGTCGTCGAGCCTCATGACGGGAGGCTTGCGTGCCGCAGAGATAGGCAACTGCTGGGCACTGTACATAACGGTGCTATCGGCCGATTTGCCCCGCGTCGCCGCAGCGAGAAATGCCGCCGTCTCTGACAGGTCGGTTGCGGGGCGGGGAGCGGGCATGGGCGTCGGAGCAGGCGTGGACGTCGGTGCGGCCACGGGTGCCGAAACAGGCGATTGCACAGGTGCCGCTGCGGGTTTCGGCGCGAGCGAGGGATCGAGGCTCGACGGGCGAGCGCCGCCGCCCATGAGTTCGTCGGCAGTCCAAGGGCGGTCGCTCATCACGTCATCAAGGCTCAGCGAAAACAGATCGTCTTCGTCTCCATCGAACATGTGGTGCACATGTCCACCAATTGCCGGAGTCACTCCGCGACCGGTGCACGATGCCTTGCTCAACGCCATTCTGTTCCACCCTTTCGAAATGCTTATCCCATCGATTATATGGAACTTGCTATGCAGCCGAGTCTCGGATTCGTGCATTCCAGAACTCACACCCAAAAGGGTAGGGGTGTGGGCGAACTTCCTACTTGTCGCTGGCCGCAGCCTTGGCCTCGTTGAGGTAGCTATAGAAGCTGTACTTGGAGATGCCAAAGAACTCGCAGGCGCGTTCGCTCGACTTGGAAATGAGGAAGGCGCCGCGACGGTCGAGGTAGCCAATGGCGCGAATGCGCTCGTCTTTGGTCATGAGCGCCGCGGGCTTGCCCACAAACTGCTCGCACTCGCGCAGCAGGTCCTCGAGCAGGTCGCCGATGTTTTTGGTAATGGGCTCGGGCTCGGTGTAGCCCGTGCCGCCGGTGCCGGTAAAAGCGTCGAGCGAGCGCTCAAAAGCCTTCATAAGCGTGATGTCAAAGTTAATGCCCAAAATGCCGACGGGCTTGCCCTCGTCGTTGCGGATAAAGATCGTCGAGGACTTGAGCAGCTTGCCGTCGGTGGTTTTGGTGAGGTACGGCTCGCGGTCGCGTACGTCGGTGGCACCCTCGTGCATGGACTCAAACACAATATGGCTGGGGCCATCGCCCAGCTTGCGCCCGCTTACGTGGCCGTTTTCGATCACCACGATGGAGTGATCTACGTCCTCGGTCTCAAGATCGTGAACGACGACTTCGCAGTTGGGGCCAAATTGCAGCGCCAATCCGTGTGCGAGACGCTTATAAAACTCAATCTGTGCGGGGGTCATGGGTGCCTTCCTAAAAATTAGTTTGGGCACACTTTGCCATAAACCCCACTTGTTCGCAAATAACGAAAGTGTCGCTGCATTATGTGACCGTTCGGCGGCGAAAAGTTACCGATTACGGCAACAAACAAATTGTTAGGTTTTCCAATCAAAAAGTGTGATAGAACATTGCTAACAAACTTTTTGTTTGGCATCCACATAAAAGTTCAGCCGCATGAATGGGAACGGCTGAAACGCGTATGCGGGGGCCGGCAAGAGAGGACTTAAGGAGTTCACCGTATGGCCGATAAGATCCAGTGGGCGGGCAACACGATGCCCAAGAGCGATGACAAGCACTTGGGAATCATGAGCCTCGACCACGTGAAGAAGGCCCGCGCCTTCCACCAGTCGTTCCCCCAGTACACCGTCACTCCGCTTGCCCGCCTGGACGGCCAGGCCGCGCGTCTGGGCCTGTCCAACCTGTGCGTTAAGGACGAGAGCTATCGCTTTGGCCTCAACGCCTTTAAGGTTCTGGGCGGCTCGTTTGCCATGGCCAACTACATTGCCGACGAGACCGGCAAGGACGTTGCCGACTGCACCTTCGATTACCTGACCTCCGATCAGCTGGCCGAGGACTTTGGCCAGGCTACCTTCTTTACCGCCACCGACGGCAACCATGGCCGCGGCGTGGCATGGGCTGCCAACAAGCTGGGCCAGAAGGCCGTCGTGCACATGCCCAAGGGTTCCACCAAGCCCCGCTTCGATAACATCGCCGCCGAGGGCGCCACGGTGACCATCGAAGAGGTCAACTACGACGAGTGCGTGCGCATGGCCGCCGCCGAGGCCGACGCCTGCGAACGCGGCGTCATCGTCCAGGACACCGCCTGGGAGGGCTACGAGAAGATCCCGTCCTGGATCATGGAGGGCTACGGCACCATGGCTTCCGAGGCTGCCGAGCAGCTGCGCGAGATGGCCATCAATCGCCCAACGCACGTCTTTGTCCAGGCTGGCGTGGGTTCGCTTGCCGGCGCCGTGGTGGGCTACTTCACCAACCTGTATCCCGATAACCCGCCTACCTTCGTCGTGGTCGAGTGCGCTCCTGCCGCCTGCCTGTACAAGGGCGCTGCCGCCGGCGACGGCGACCCGCGCATCGTGGACGGCGACATGCCCTCCATCATGGCCGGTCTGTGCTGCGGCGAGCCCAACATCCTGGGCTGGGATATCCTGCGCAACCACACCACCGCCTTCGTGTCCTGCCCCGACTGGGTCACCGCTCGCGGCATGCGCACCCTGGGCGCTCCCGAGAAGGGCGATCCGCGCGTCATCTCCGGCGAGTCCGGCGCTGTGACCACCGGCCTGGTCGAGACCCTCATGCTCGATCCCGAGTACGCCGAGCTCAAGGAGCTCATCGGCCTGGACAAGACGAGCTCCGTGCTCTGCTTCTCCACCGAGGGCGATACGGATCCGGATCAGTACCGTCGCATCGTCTGGGAGGGCGAGTATCCGACCTGCTAGCAGACTGACCTGTCCGGAGGCAGCCGGAGGACTTTACTCCCTGCTCGGACAGTCCTGCTCGCACGGAGAGCACATTAAGTGCTCTCCGGCTCGT
>CAVCRP010000032.1:0-37428 GCA_963604655.1 uncultured Ruminococcus sp. | reverse complement strand
TTGCAAATGCAAAAAAGACGATTGGGTTGAATGTCAATACTGGTCTAACAGAGCCATAAAAAACCACCACAAAGGTGCCTGTCCCCTTTGTGGTGGTTTTGGCCTAGAGCTAGAGCGTGTGGCCGTAGGCGTTGGCGGCCTTGATGGCGGCGGCGAACTTCTCGTCGGTGAAGGGCTCGGGGTTTCCCTGCTTCCACTCGTTGGTAGCGTGCGCGTACTCGCACAGGGCAGGGATATCGGCCTCGGATAGCCCGACCTGCTCAAGCGTCACGGGCAGGCCCATCTGCTTGTTGAAGGCGGCGTAGCGCTTAAGGTTCTCGGTGTCGCCCGTGTAGGCGAACAGCACCAGCACGCCCAGGCTCACGACCTCACCGTGCAGGTAGGAGCCCTCGCGCGGAATGCTGCAGGTGGCGTTGTAGAACGCATGCGCCACGCTCGAGTTGTAGTAGTAATCGTTTTGGTTGGTCAGGTTGGAGACATAGCCCGTGTTGACCACGATATCGAGCGCGATCTGCTTGACGGCCTCGGACGACAGGTTCCGGCGAACGTCCTCAAGACCTTGCACGCCATAGGTAAACAGCGGCTCGGAGCAGGTGTGTGCGAGCGCCAGACCAAGACCGGCGGTGTGCTCCAGGTTGCCGGCGCTCGTGGCGTACTCGACCTCGGGCTGCTTGGACAGGGCATCGCCTACACCGGCCCAGAAGTACTCCGCCGGAGCCTCGGCGATGATCTTGGGATTGATGAAGATGTGCGCGGGGCGGTTGGGGTACGAATAGCCCTCGAGCGAGCCGTCGTCATTGTAGACAACGGCAATGGCGGTCGCGGCCGAGCAGTTGGAGCAGATCGTCGGTACCGTAAAGACGATCTGCTTGAGCTCGATGGCCGCCGTCTTGACGGTATCGAGCGCCTTGCCGCCGCCACAGGCAATGAGCACGTCGGCTTCCTGGCAGGCGGGGGAGTTTACGACCTTGGCGATATTGGCGCGCGTACTGTTGGTACCGTAGACGCGCGTCTCCAGAATCTCTACGTCTGTACCTGCCAGCGCAGCTTCGATACCGGGAAGCGCTGCGGCCAGTGCCCGCTTGCCACCGATGATCGCGACCTTAGTCGCTCCGTACTCGGCCAGCGCGCCGGGCAGCTCGTCAAAGCAGTCTTCGCCGACGGTATAGTCGCTCATTCCAATTGTGCGCATAGGTACCTTCTTTCGTGAGATAGAGTGCTTTCAGGTATTTTGCTCCTAGAGAATGCTCGCGACCACGATAAATTTCCAAAATATGAAACCAGTGTTGAGGGTTTTTCGACGGCGCTGACCGTGCTACCATACACCGCATGAGCGTTGATGGGGACGAGTAGTCGGCCGTCCGCATGCTACAGAGAGCGGGGAGCGCTGAGAACCCGTGCATGCGACCGATGAAAATCACCCCGGAGCTGCGGTCCCAACGGACGTGCCGCACAGGCACATCTTAGTAGATATCGCCGAGATGGTCGTCGATACAGGCCAGCCGAGTAACGGATGCGAGCGCGCGAATACGCGGGCGAGGGCATCTAAGCTGGGTGGTTAAGCGAAGAGCTTTTGCGGGCAGGCTGCCCGTTTTGTGGCGCTTCGTCCCAGCTTGTAGGGACGGGCGCTTTTTTGGTGCCCAACGGGCGTGCGCGCCCATGACAAGAAAGGGGTACCGTGGCAAACGAGTACAAGCAGACGATGAATCTGCCCAAGACCGGTTTTCCCATGCGTGCCGGTCTTTCCAAGTCCGAGCCCAAGCGACTCAAGGACTGGCAGGACAACAAGGTCTACGAGCAGGTTCTGAAGAAGAACGAGGGTCACAAGAAGTTCGTGCTGCACGACGGCCCTCCGTACGCCAACGGCCCGATCCACATCGGCCACGCCATGAACAAGATCTCCAAGGACATGATCAACCGTTACTGGATGATGCAGGGCTATGAGGTTCCCTATGTCCCCGGTTGGGACTGCCACGGTCAGCCGATTGAGCACAAGGTCGAGGAGAAGCTCGGCACCGAGAAGTTCAACCAGACCTCCACGGCTAAGATCCGCGAGCTCTGCAACAAGTTCGCTGTCGAGAACATCGAGCTGCAGAAGGCCGGCTTCCGTCGCCTGGGCGTGCTCGGCGACTGGGACAACCCCTATCTGACGCTCTATCACCAGCATGACGCCGCCGACATCGAGGTCTTCAAGGCCATGTTCGATAAGGGCATGATCTATCGCGGCCACAAGCCGGTTCACTGGTGCAAGCACTGTCACACCGCACTCGCCGAGGCCGAGATCGAGTACTCCGACGAGACGAGCCCTTCCATCTTCGTTCGCTTTGAGATGACCTCCAAGCCCGCCGGCCTCGAGAACTTCGACGGCCCGGTCGACTTCATCATCTGGACGACTACCCCGTGGACCATCCCCTCCGACCAGGCCGTTTCCCTCAAGCCCGGCGCCGCCTATGTCGCCGTTGAGCACGACGGCCGCGCCGAGGTCATGCTCGAGGACCTTGCTCCCAAGTGCTGCGAGGAGTTTGGCTGGGAGTACACCCCGGTCATGGTCGACGGCAAGCCCTACGTGGTTCCCGCCGAGACCTTCCACCACATCCACTACAAGCAGCCGATCTTTGACGGCGTCGAGGGCGTGGCGCTGCTGGCCGATTACGTCGGCGTCGACGACGGTACCGGTATCGTCCACAACTCGCCCGGCCACGGCGTCGACGACTACTTCGCCTGCCTCAAGGAGGGCATCACCGACATCTGCATGCCGGTCGATGACGACGGCAAGTTCTACACCGGTGAGGAGTTTGGCACCGGCGGTCCCTTCAGCGGCATGGACACCGATGAGGCCAATCCGCACATCATCGAGTTCCTGCGCGAGCGCGGCACCCTGGTTCTCGAGAAGAAGATCACGCACAGCTATCCGCACTGCTGGCGCTGCAAGCACCCGGTGCTCTTCCGTGCTACCGACCAGTGGTTTGTCTCGATGGACAAGACCGGTTTGCGCGAGCAGGCTGGCAAAGAGGTCCGCGAGAACGTCAAGTGGTATCCGGCCCATGCCGCCAACCGCATTGGCGCCATGGTCGAGCAGCGTCCCGACTGGTGCATTAGCCGCCAGCGCAACTGGGGCGTGCCAATCCCCAGCTACACCTGCGCCGACTGCGGCGAGAAGGTCATGAACGACGCCACGCTCGACGCCGTCATCAAGCTCTTCCACGAGAAGGGCTCCGACGCCTGGTTCACCGACGCTCCCGAGAGCTACCTGGGCGAGGCCTGCGTCTGCCCCAAGTGCGGTGGCCATCACCTCAAGGCCGATAAGGACATTCTTGACGTGTGGTGGGACTCCGGCGTCTCCTGGAAGGCCGTCTGCGAGTACCGTCCCGAGCTGGAGTACCCGGCGGACGTCTACCTCGAGGGCTCCGACCAGCACCGTGGTTGGTTCCAGAGCTCGCTGCTCACCTCGGTGGGCGCCAATGGCCATGCCCCGTACAAGGCGGTCGTCTCGCAGGGCTTCACGCTCGACGGCCAGGGCCGTAAGATGTCCAAGTCGCTCGGTAACGTCATCGACCCCAACAAGGTCTGTGACGAGATGGGCGCCGACATCATCCGCCTGTGGGTTGCCTCCGTCGACACCAGTTCCGACGTCTCCATCGACCACGAGATTCTCGCCCGTACGTCCGATGCCTACCGTCGCTTCCGCAACACGCTGCGCTTCCTGCTCTCCGAGCTCGAGGGTCAGTTTGAGCCCGAGACCGACGGCGTCGCTTTTGCCGACCTGCTGCCGCTCGACAAGCTCATGGTTGCCCGTCTGACCCAGGTCCAGGCCGAGGTCGACGACGCTTACTCTTGCTACGAGTTCCCGCGCGCTTACCGTGCGCTTTACGACTTCGTGGTTACCGAGCTTTCCAACGTGTACCTCGACGCCCTGAAGGATCGTCTGTACTGCGACAAGCCCGGTTCGCTCGAGCGCCGCAGCGCCCAGACCGTGCTCGCTGAGCTCTTCTCGATGCTCATGCGCGATCTGCAGCCGATTCTGTCCTACACCGTCGACGAGGCCATGGCCTATGCGCCTGCCGGCTGCGTCGATCACCAGAAGTACGCCGCGCTGCTCGATTGGTACAAGTCGCCCATCACGGTCGACGAGGCCAACGAGTTTGAGGGCGTGCTCGAGGCTTCGCTCGAGCTCCGTAGCGCCGTGACCAAGGCCCTTGAGGATGCCCGCTCCGCCGGCACCTTCACTAAGAGTCAACAGGTCCGCGTCAAGGCGGTCGTTCCCGCCGAGGTGTATGCGCTGCTGACCGGCGACAAGGCCGTCGACCTGGCCGAGTTCTACATCGTCTCCGCTGTTGAACTGACCCAGGGCGAGGAGCTCTCCGTTGCCATCGAGGCTGCCGAGGGCGAGTGCTGCGATCGTTGCTGGAACTACCGCACCACCGTCGGCGAGTACAACGGTCACGCACATATTTGCAAGAGGTGTGCGGAAGCCCTTTAAGGCACGGTAACTCGGCATTTTAGTTATAGGGAGTATTTGGGCGCCCTCGCCCCTTTTGCTCCGCTGAATAAAAGCGGCATTCTGTTTTTCGGAATGCCGCTTTCTTTTTATGCTGGTTATTTAGCTTGCGTTGGTGGATATGTCGTGCGTTCTGCGTGTGTCAATATAAGATGGATAATTGCGTTAAACGTAATTCGATGTTTTTGAGGGTAGGGGATTGATTTGGGTCGTTCTGCGGATATGACGCCGCCTTTGCGTTGGCGGCTGGGTGTTGCTGGTGGGGTGGCGCTGGTTGTGCTGCTTCTTGACCAGTTGACTAAGCTAGCGGTTCGTGCCGTTGGCGATGCTCTGCATGTGACTGTTATCCCTGGTGTGATCGACTTCCTTTTCGTGCGTAACGTCGGCGCCGCCTTTAGCATGGGCGAGGGACATGGCCTCGCGTTTGCCGTGCTGGCGTTGGCGGTCATTATCGCTATTGCCGTGTACCTCGTTCGCGCTCCCCAGCTCGCCCATCTTGAGGCTGTGGGCATGGCTATGGTCGCGGGCGGCGCCATTGGCAACGCGATCGACCGTCTGGCTTTTGGCTTTGTGACCGATTTTATTGCCACCACCTTCATCGACTTTCCCGTCTTTAACGTTGCGGACATCGGTATTACCGTGGGTGTCGTGCTCGCCCTCATTGGTTACATGTTCTTAAGTCCCGCCGCTCGCGAGGTCGACGCGACTGCCGAGCTCAACGCCCGAGACGAGGCCCGCGCTAAGCGCAAGGCCAAACAACGTGGGGAGCGTGCCCGCAAGATTCGCGAAAGGAATGAGCGCTAATGGCCGACATCCATATTCTCGTTGCCGACGATACCGCTGGCCAGCGTCTCGACGCCTATCTGGGCGCCAACGATGGCTGCCCCACGCGCTCCGCTTGCGCGCATCTGATTGAGGGCGGTGCCGTTGCCGTCAACGGCGAGACCTGCCTATCTAAAAAGTATGCCGTGCGCTCCGGCGACCGTATTTCGGTCGATTTGCCCGAGCCGCACGATCCCACCGACGTGATTCCCGAGGCCATTCCCCTCGATATCCGCTACGAGGACGACTACCTCATCGTGCTCTCCAAGCAGCGCGGTCTGGTGTGCCATCCCGCTCATGGCCACGAGAGCGGCACCCTTGCGAACGCCTTGGTCTATCACTGTGGCATCGACCATCTGGGCACCGTGCAGGGTGAGGACCGCCCCGGCATCGTACATCGCCTGGATCGTGACACCTCGGGCCTTATGCTCGCGGCAAAAGACGACGACACCCAGCGCGCGCTCCAGAATCTTATCCGCACGCGTACGCTCGACCGCCGCTACATTACGCTCGTTCACGGCCACATTGCCATGGACGAGGGCACCATTAACACCGGTATCGCCCGTTCTACGCGCGACCGTGTCAAGATGGCGGTTTCGGACGATCCTTTCGCGCGCCAGGCCATTACGACCTTTAGGGTCCTCGAGCGCTTCGATTCCACGCGTTTTGACGACGGCTACACGCTCGTCGAGTGCCACCTGTTTACCGGCCGCACGCATCAGATTCGCGTGCATATGCGCCACATCAACCACGCCTGCGTGGGCGATCCACTCTACGGCAAGTGCGATGCACGCGCCGACCAGGGTCTGACCAGGCAATTCCTTCATTCCTGGCGCGTCGCATTCGACCATCCCGTGACGGGGGAGCGCATTGAGTGCCGCGACGAGCTGCCGTGGGATCTCGCTGCGGTTCTTGACGACCTGGCCCCGCGCTCGCTTGGTCGTACTGCTGCCGGCGACGAAATCGTTCCGCAGCTCGGTCTTCTCGAAGCCTAGCCGTATTAGGTGGTTTCTTGAACTCGGTTAGCCTGCGGTAAGATATACGGTTGTTTACGTTACGCGTTGCTGGGAGCCTGCATGCTCGCCTTTTTACAAACCAACACACCCATCGTGATCTTCAACCAGATTGTGGTTACGCTGCTTACGGTCTGCTTTCTGTACCAGGTGGTCTTCTTTGTCATTGGTGCTCTCCGTGGTGAGGTCGCGCCCCCTAAGGCCAAAAAGCTGCATCGTTATGCCTTCTTTATCGCGGCGCATAACGAGGAGGCCGTGATCGCCAACCTTGTTCGCTCCATCAAGGACCAGGATTATCCGTCCGAGCTTATCGAGGTCTTCGTGGTCGCCGATGCCTGCACCGACAACACGGCGCAGCTCGCGCGCGAGGCGGGCGCCGTCGTCTATGAGCGTAACGACCTGGCCCGTAAGGGCAAGAGCTGGGTCATGGACTTTGGTTTTGATCGCATTCTCAACGAGTATCCCGATACTTTTGAGGGCTATTTCATCTTTGACGCCGACAACGTTATTTCCCGCGATTACGTCTCCAAGATGAACGATGCCTTTGACCTGGGTTTCCATGTGGTCACGAGCTATCGTAACTCCAAGAACTTCGGCAGCTCTTGGATCTCGGCGGCTAATGCCACCTGGTATCTGCGCGAGGCACGCTTCCTCAACAACGCGCGCAACATCTGCAAGACGTCTTGTGCCGTCTCGGGCTCGGGCTACCTCATCTCCGCCAGTGTTATCGAGGGCATGCACGGCTGGCAGTTCCATACACTGACCGAGGACATCCAGTTCACCACGTTCTGCGCTATTCACGGCATCCGCATCGGTTATGCGCCGGCGGAGTTCTTTGACGAGCAGCCCGTGACGTTTAAGGCGTCCTGGAAACAGCGTATGCGTTGGACCAAGGGCTTTTACCAGGTGTTCTTTACCTATGGCAAGCATCTGGTCAAGTCGACGTTCCGCTATCGCCGGTTTGCCGCCTACGACATGTTTATGACCATCGCCCCGGGTATGCTGCTATCGCTGATCTCGATGCTCGCCAATGCGACGTTCCTGATCGTGGGTGGCCTTTCGCATGGTTTCTTGGCTACCGAGGTCGAGATGCAGGCTTGTGCCGCCTCGCTTATCATGACGTTCGTGATGATGTACCAGACCTTCTTTATCCTGGCGCTGCTCACGACCATCTTTGAGTACAAGCACATTCATTGCGCTCAAAAGTGGCGCCTGGTGACCAACCTGTTTACCTTCCCGATCTTTATGTTCAGCTATATCCCCATCACGGTTGCCGCGCTGTTCCTGAAGGTCGACTGGGTGCCCACGCAGCACGCCGTCAGCGTCACCCTCGACGAGGTCATGCAAGGCGCCAAATAACACCACCAAAACCACCACAAAGGGGACAGGCACCTTTGTGGTGGTTTTTGCTTTTGCGATGCGGCTCGAGGAGGTGCTCGATGGTCTATATCCCGTTTTGGCTGTGTGCCATCGCTGGCGCCATTATCGATGCGCGTGAACGGATGTTCCCGAATGTGCTCGCTGGGGCTTGTGCCGTGGCGGCGTTTGCGGGCGTATTGCTGGATCGTGGCTCGGACGTGGCACTTGACCACGCAGGCCCTGCTGTCATCGTTTATCTCGCGCTCGTGCTGACTGAGTCCCTCTGGCGGCGTCTTCGCCAAACCTCGGGCATAGGTATGGGAGATGCCAAGGCACTCTTCGCGCTTTGCACCTTCGATCCCCTGGGCGGCATCGTGGCATTTGCCGCCGCGCTCCTGGTTCTGGCTATCACTTGCCTCATCACAAAATCGCGCTCCCTGCCATTGCTACCGTTTTTGGTGCCGATTTTTGCCATAATCGAGGTCGTGGGCTGCACGCTGTAACCGATTGCGCATCCTTCTTAAGGAGCATGCCATGGCAACTAATCAAGAAATGGCCGCCATCAAGGCGCGTATGGACCGTATTCCCTCGGCGTTGTCGCCCGAGCTGATCGAGCGCATTGCCGCCGATCGTGCTTCGGGCGCTGTCAATCCGTATCGTTGCAACGACGACCAGGTCATTCGTCGTGTCGATCGCGATGCGGACAAAGGCACGCTTATGCGCCCCAGCTTTATGCGCGATACCGAAAAGATTCTCCATCTACCGGCATATAGCCGTTATGCAGGCAAAACGCAGGTCTTTAGCTTCCGAAGCAACGATGATCTGTCGCGCCGTGGTCTGCATGTGCAGCTTGTGTCGCGCATTGCGCGCGATATCGGTCGCGCCCTAGGGCTCAACTGCGATCTGATCGAGGCGATTGGTCTGGGGCATGACTTGGGGCACACGCCTTTCGGCCACGCCGGCGAGCGCTTCCTCAACGATATCTATCACGAGCGCACCGGCCGTTTCTTTTTCCATAACGTGCAGTCGGTGCGCGTACTCGATGCGCTCTATGGCCGCAACGTGTCGCTCCAGACGCTCGACGGCGTGCTGTGCCATAACGGTGAGTACGAGCAACGCGTGTTTGAGCTGTCGGACATGGCATCTTTCGACCAGTTCGATCAGACGGTCGAGGATTGTATCGCCACGGGCTATAGCGCGATTGAGCACCTGCGTCCTATGACGCTCGAGGGCTGCGTGGTGCGCATTTCGGATATCCTCGCCTATGACGGTCGCGATCGTCAGGATGCTATCGCGGCGGGCCTGCTTTCGCCCGACGCTTTTGACGACGGCCTGGGCGGTTATTACAACAGCTGGATCCTCACGCACGCTTCCATCGATATCGTTGAACATAGCTACGGCAATCCGCGTATCGAGATGAGCGAGGACCTGTTTGAGGAGATCCGCCGGGCCAAGCGCGAGAACTACGAGAAGATCTACAGCAAGGGCGGTATCGAGGGCGATTCCGAGGCGGAGCTGCGCGAGGCTTTCGAAAAGCTCTACGACCGTTGCCTGCAGGATATAAACGAAGGCGACGAGTCCTCCTACATATTTAAGCACCACATTTCGCGCATTGAGCAGCAGCTTTCCTACTACGACCGTACCTATGCATGGCAGGACGATAAGGACCAAGCCGTGGTGGATTACATCGCGAGCATGACGGACGGTTATTTCTGCGAGCTGACGAGCAAGCTGTTCCCGGGTCTAAAGTTTCCGCATCGTACCTATATTAACGAACGGTAGTTCGTATTTATTCGGTATACTGTTTGTGGAAAACGTTTTTGATTGATGCACTGGATGGCTATGGACGACCTTTTTTCTGCTTCGACGCGCGAGCGTTCCTTTCAGAATGCGCCGCTTGCGGTGCGCATGCGCCCCAATTCGCTCGACGAGTATGTGGGCCAGCAAAAGGCCGTCGGTAAGGGCTCATGGTTGCGTGCCGCGATCGAGCACGACGTGCTTTCGAGCGTGATTCTGTACGGGCCGGCCGGTACGGGTAAGACGACGCTGGCCCACATTATCGCCAACCATACCAAGAGCGAGTTTGTCGAGGTCAGCGCCGTGACGGGCACCGTAAAGGACTTGCGCCGCGTGATTGACGAGGCCAAGACGCGCCTGAATACGTACGACCGCCGCACCATTTTATTCATCGATGAGATTCACCGCTTCTCTAAGTCGCAGCAGGATGCCCTGCTGCATGCAGTTGAGAACCGTACCGTCATTATGATTGGCGCTACGACGGAGAATCCGTACTTCGAGGTCAACTCGGCGCTGCTCTCACGTGGTCGAGTCGTGGAGCTTGAGCATTTAAAGGACGAGGATATCGCCATGCTTATCGAGCGTGCGCTCGAGGCACCTCAGGGCCTGAACGGTAAGTTCTCGGCCGATGAGGATACGGTCAAGACCATTTGTACGCTGGCTGCGGGTGATGCACGCTCGGCCCTGACGACACTTGAGTTGGCGAGCGAGATTGCCGTCACGCGTCCCGATACGGAGGGAACGCCAGCGCCGGCGGCGGGGGAGCGCTATCCCATCACCGTTGATGACGTAAAGATTGCCAACCCGCGTCGTGGCTTTTCGTACGACAAAAACGGCGACATGCATTACGACATTATCAGTGCGTTTATTAAGTCTATGCGCGGTAGCGACCCCGATGCTACGATCTATTGGCTCGCGCGCATGATTGATGCGGGGGAGGATCCCAAGTTTATCGCTCGCCGTATTATGATTCAGGCTTCTGAGGACGTTGGCAACGCCGATCCGCAGGCGCTTTTGGTGGCGCATGCCGCGTTTAAGTCTGCCGAGGTCATTGGCTATCCCGAGTGCCGTATTAACCTGGCTCAGGCTGCACTCTATGTGTGCTTGGCGCCTAAATCCAACGCGTGTGAGGCTTCGATCGATGCGGCGCTGGCCGATATCCATAGCAGTGGCCTTCGTGAGGTGCCCAGCTATCTTCGCGATCGTCACCGTCCCGGCAGCGACGAGTACGGTGTATACAAGTACCCACATGATTATCCCGAAGGTTGGGTCGACCAGCGCTATTTGCCCGAAGGCCTGGAGCGTGGTGCCTTTTGGCAGCCTGCCGGCCGCGGTTGGGAAGAATGGCGTGTGGAGCAAAGCGAGCGCGACCGTAGCGGCAGGGCGCCAAAGTAAGCTTTTGGGAATCTTCCGTTCCCTTTGGGGGTACCATGAACAACGTCTGTATTTCGATTCCTTTGGGAGGCTTGTATGAGTCCCATTCAAATCGCCTTGCTGCTGCTTGCCGTTGCCGGCGTGTGGGCTATCGTTGAGCTTGCGCTCACCCTGCGCAAAACCCGCACCGTTGTCGACTCGCTCGACAAGACGGTAACCGACCTCAACAATACGATTGCCGAGGCGCAGCCCGTGGTGGCAAAGCTTGATGGTGCCGTTGATGAGCTTACGCCGGCACTTGCCCAGATGGAGCCGCTCCTCAAGTCGAGCAAGACTGCCGTTGACGCCCTGACGTCCAACCTCGTTGAGGTTGAGGCGGTCGTTCGCGACATCTCCGAGGTCACGGGCAGTATGGCCGAGGCCAGTAATGCCGTATCGAGCGTGACTGATTCTGCGGCCGGCGCCGTGCAGAAGCTCTTCAATAAGGTGAAGGCTCCTGCAGCCGACGCCGATCGTAAGCTAGCCGCTGCCGCCGCCGAGGCCGAGCAGCCTACCGAGCGCGTTCTGATCGGTGAGGCCGAGGACGAGGCCGCCGATGGTGCGGATGCGGCTCAGAAGCCCGCAGTCAAGCCGGCTCAGTATTACACCTATACGCCCGCCGAGTCCTCTGAGGAGTCCTGCGATGAGTAGCGAAGCAACCTGCCCCATCACGCTGACCGTTGCCGGCGACCCGCGTCTCGCTCGCCTTGTGCGCATGACGGCAGCCAACGTTGGTGCCCTGTGCTCCATGTCTGTCGATCGCATCGAGGACATCCGCATGGCTGCCGAGGAGGCTTTCATCTTTGGGTGCACCGCGGTCGACTGCGACGACATCACCATCAAATTCGATGTCGATGAGACTCACGTTGGCATGACTATTACCTTTGGAGACCAGGCTACGGTTGATGAAAACGACCAGGCTGCGGTGTATGCCGAGCTCATCCTCGCGAGCGTGTGCGATTCCTACGAAAAGACTGCGGCGCCCCTGACGCTTTTCCTCGATCTCAAGGCGGATATCTAATATGACCGAACGTTCCCGGAGCGGCAAGACCGCTTGGGACAAGGAGAAAACCCGCGAGCTGTTTCGTCGCTACAAGGAGACCGGTGATCCGGACGCCCGCGAGCAGCTCGTCATGTCCCATATGAACCTGGTAAGGTTCCTTGCCAACAAATTTAAGAATCGCGGCGAGCCGCTCGACGACCTGATGCAGGTTGGCTATTTGGGCCTGCTCAAGGCAATCGACCGCTTTGACCCTGAGCGCGGACTCGAGTTCACCACGTTTGCCACGCCCACCATCTTGGGCGAGATCAAGCGTCACTTCCGTGACAAGGGCTGGAGCGTGCGCGTGCCTCGTCGCCTGCAGGAGCTTTCTGCCAAGGTTAACCAAGCTACCGACAAGCTTACCAACGAGTTGCAGCGCTCGCCCAAGGTTGAGGAAATCGCCGATTACCTTGGCGTGACCGTCGACGAGGTGCTCGAAGCCATGGAATCGTCCTCGGCCTACACCTCGGTGCCCATCGAGGCCCCCGGTGCGTCCGATTCCGATGATGCGCCTTCGATTCTCGATCGCTATGCCGACGACGACAACGAGCTCGACTTTACCGATGACCGCCTGGTAATCGAGGAAGCCATCCGCGATTTCTCGCCGCGCGAGCGCGAGGTTATCGAGCTGCGCTTCGTTAAGGGCATGACCCAGATCGAGATTGCCAAGAAGCTTGGCATCTCGCAGGTGCAGGTCTCGCGCCTGCTGCGCCGTACCCTTAAGAAGATTCAAGATAAGATCGACCCCGACGGAGTGATGGTTCGTTCATGAGTGAGCACCCCCAACAAATCGACCGCACGCTGCGTGATACCCGTATTCTGACGCTGCGCATTTGGGGCGTCGTCGGCTGCATTGTTATCGCTGCCGTCATCTTTAACCTTATGGGCATCCTGGCGCCGGTTATCGAGTTTTTGGCAGTCGGTTCCATCATCGCTTTTGTCATGTCGCCGATCACCAACTGGCTCGAGCATCACGGCGTGAATCGCGGCATCGGTTCGCTTATCGCGCTTATTGTGGTCGTGGCGGTGCTCGTTGGTGTTGTCTGCATCCTCTCGCCTATTTTGCTCGGTCAAATCATGGAAGTCCTGAGCCGCCTGCCCGAGCAGCTTCGTGTTGCGGGTGGCGATCTCAACGAGATGCTCTCGCACGCCAAGACGCTCAACAACACGCCGCTCAAGGAGTATCTGGACGACAATCTTTCTTCGCTGGTTACCGTAGCGTCCAAGTACGTCTCGCAAATCGCTGCCGAGCTCGGTCGCGGTGTATTCCCGCTCATTACCAATACGGCCTCGCAGCTGTTCGTCATCTTCCTGGGCTTGGTGCTTGCCTATTGGTTGGCCTGCGACTATCCCCGTATGCACCACGAGGTCTGCACCATCATCGGACAGGAAAAAGAGACCTCGTACCGCTTTATGGTTGCCATCCTTTCACGCTCGGTCGGCGGCTATATGCGCGGCATGGTCGTGACGTCCATCTGCGGTGGCTTTTTGGCTTTTATCGGCTTTACGCTCATTGGCCATCCATACGCAGCACTTATGGCCATCTTCACCGGCATTATGCACTTGGTTCCGGTTGTCGGTCCCTGGGTGAGCGCGGCGATCGCCACGGTGCTCGGGTTTATGTTCAGCCCTATGCTGGCGTTATGGACGCTTGTCGTGACCATGGTGGCTCAAAACGTCACCGATAATGTCATTTCGCCTAAGGTCATGCAGAGCTCGGTGCAGGTGCATCCCGTTATGAGCCTGACGGCTCTCGTTATCGGTTCGGCACTCATGGGTCCCATCGGCATGGTTATCGCCATTCCGCTGTGCGCGGCCCTCAAGGGCATTTTCGTCTACTACTTTGAGAACGAGACCGGTCGCCAGCTCGTGGCATACGATGGCGCCGTGTTTAAGGGCACGCCGTATCGCGATACCGAGGGCAACCCGGTCGCCGCCTACGACGCGCTTGGAGACGATACGTTCATCTATGAGTCCGAGCTCATCGGCAACGAGACCGCGCCCGAGGCCAAGGCCATGCCCAAGCCCGAACTCGATAACCCCTGGATCAAGCTCTCGGGTCTTCAGCCCGACGCGACGGGTTTCTTTAAGAACCCCTTTGCCAAGGACGACGACACAAGCTCTGACGACGACACCAAAACCGGCATCGACGGCTCCATGGACGATTCGGATTCCAAATAGGCCCTGTTAGCGTTTCTTGATGTTGTAAATAACAATAAACGCGATCAAAGCGATTGATAAGGGGCCAGCCACATAGAAAAAGATGGCGTCAATTGCGCTTAGGGTGTAATACGCTTTATCGCCAGATGTTACTGCGTACAATGCGTAGCCAAATCTCGGCTGGTTCACATACCAGCTCGAGTAAGCGAAGATTGCTAAAAGGGCTACTGAGGTTAGTGCATTCAGGACAAATCGTTTGCTTTTCATCGATCGCTCCTTCCGGGTGAGTCTTATATGTAATTCTACAGCAGCCTTTTTTTCAAGGATTGCTTAGTCCTAAATAACATGCACTTTCGCTGGAGGGTCGCTGTTTGGCGGCCCTCTTTTTTGCACAGGCGCGGTGGGATGGTAATATCGTTACGTTTGAACTGTTTCGATGTGAAACCGAGGAGATTCCCTCTATGAGTGCTGACTACCCGTCAATGACTACGGCCGAGATTCGCTCCAAGTTCCTCAACTTCTTTGAGGAGCGCGGTCTTAAGCTCTATCCTTCTTCGTCCCTCGTCCCCGACGATCCTTCGCTGCTGCTTGCCAACGCCGGCATGAACCAGTTTAAGGAGTACTACCAGGGCAAGAAGACCATGAAGGAGATCGGCGCGATCTCCTGCCAGAAGTGCGTCCGCACCAACGACATCGACTGCATCGGCGAGGACGGCCGTCACCTGTCCTTCTTTGAGATGCTCGGCGACTTCTCCTTTGGCGGCATCTCCAAGCAGCAGGCTTGCGCTTGGGCCTTTGAGCTCATCACCAAGGAGTTCAAGCTGCCGCTCGACCGCCTGTACTTCACCGTCTTTACCGAGGACGACGAGACCCATGACGTGTGGCGCTCCCTGGGCGTTGCCGAGGATCACATCTCGCGTCTGGGCGAGGACGACAACTTCTGGGCCGCTGGCCCCACCGGCCCCTGCGGTCCGTGCTCCGAGATCTACTTTGACATGGGCGAGGAGGTCGGTTGTGGCAGCCCCGACTGCAAGCCCGGCTGCGACTGCGACCGCTTCCTTGAGTTCTGGAACCTCGTGTTTACCCAGTACGACCGCCAGGAGGACGGCTCCATGCCGGAGCTGCCGCACCGTAACCTCGATACCGGTATGGGTCTGGAGCGCATGGCCGCTATCATGCAGCACAAGACCGCTAACTACGACGGCGATCTGATGCAGCACCTCATCAAGCTCGGTGAGAAGATCAGCGGCAAGACCTATGACGCCGACGATTACTCCGGTGCCAGCCGCTCCCTGCGCATCATCGCCGACCACTCCCGTGCCGTCGACTTTATGATCTCCGACGGCATCCTGCCCGGCAACGAGGGTCGCGAGTACGTCCTTCGCCGCCTGCTCCGCCGTGCCGTGTTCCACGGTCGTCTGCTGGGCATCGAGGGCGCCTTCCTGACCAAGTTTATCGACGAGGTCAACGCTCAGATGGGCGAGGCCTATCCCGAGCTGCTCAAGAACGTCGCGCTCGTTAAGGGCATCGTCGCCTCCGAGGAGGAGCGTTTCTCCACGACGCTCGACAACGGCCGCGTTTACCTGGACGAGGCCCTGGCCGCGCTTGCCGAGGGCGCTGTCCTTCCGGGCGACGTTGCCTTTAAGCTGCATGACACCTTTGGTTTCCCCATCGACCTGACCGTCGAGATCGCCGGTGCTGCCGGTCACGACGTCGACATGGACGGCTTTACCGCTTGCATGGAGGACCAGAAGGCCCGCGCCCGCGCCAACGCCAATGGCGATGCCTGGGGTAGCTTCAACGACGTGTGGGTCGAGCTTTCCGACAAGGTTGCCGCGACCGAGTTCGACGGCTATGACAACGACGTCATCGAGGGCGCCAAGGTTGTCGCCATCGTTCGCAACGGCGAGTCCGTCGAGTCTGCTTCCGCCGGTGAGGACGTCGAGGTCGTGCTCGACCGCACCCCGTTCTACGCCGAGATGGGTGGCCAGCAGGGCGATGCCGGTGAGCTTTCCGCCGAGGGCGTTGCGCTGACTGTTGCCGACACCAAGAACCACAATGGCCTGTATGCTCACGTCGCGCACGTTGCCGAGGGCACACTGACCGTCGGTGCTACCGTGACCGCCGCGCTCGACGCCGAGCGCCGTGGCTTCCTGCGCCGCAACCACACTGCCACGCACCTGCTCGACGCCGCGCTTAAGCAGGTCCTGGGCGAGCATGTCTCCCAGGCTGGCTCGTTGGTGACGCCCGAGCACCTGCGCTTTGACTTCACGCACTTCGAGGCCCTGTCCTCCGAGCAGCTCAAGGCTGTCGAGGACCTGGTCAACCAGCAGATCTTCGCTTCCAAGCCGGTCGTGACCCGCGTCATGGGCATCGACGAGGCCAAGGCCGCCGGTGCTGTCGCTCTGTTTGGCGAGAAGTACGGCGACGTCGTCCGCGTTGTCTCCGTGGGCGCCGAGGATCAGCCGTTCTCCCGTGAGCTCTGCGGCGGTACGCATGCCGCCAACACTGCCGAGATCGGCCTGTTCAAGATCATCTCCGAGTCCTCCACGGGCTCAAATGTCCGCCGTATCGAGGCCGTGACCTCCAAGGGTGCTCTCGACTACATGGCCGACCGCCTGGCACTCGTTGACGCCGCCGCGGCGGCGCTCAAGTGCCGCGTCGACGAGGTTCCCGCCCGCGTGGAGAACCTGCAGGCCGAGCTGCGCGAGACGTCCAACAAGCTCAAGAAGGCACTCACCGGTGGCTCCTCCGATGCGATCTCCAGCGCCATCGAAGGCGCTGTCGAGCTGAATGGCTACAAGCTCGTTGTCGCTGAGCTCCAGGGTCTTGAGGCTGCTGACCTGCGCAATGTGTGGGATACCGTGCACCAGAAGGTTGCCGGCCCCGTCGCCTGCGTCGTTGCCAGCGTGACCGAGAAGGGCACCCCGGCCCTGCTCGCCGCCGGCTCCGATGACGCCGTGAAGGCCGGTTTCCACGCCGGCAACGTGATCAAGCAGATCGCTGGCCTGGTCGATGGTCGCGGTGGCGGTCGTCCTAACATGGCCCAGGCCGGTGGCAAGAATGCTGCCGGTATCGCCGATGCCCTCGCGGCCGCCAAGACCGCGCTCGGCGCATAAGAACCTAAGTAGTCGCTGTGGTCGCGCTCGCACTGGACATAGGGGAGACCAGGATTGGCATTGCCGTTTCGAGCCGTGATGGCAAGATGGCAATGCCTGTCAAGGTGCTTCCGGCTGCCGAGGTCACTGGTATGGCAAAGACGTTTCGCTACCTGGTCGAGGACTATGAGCCCGATATCCTGGTGAGCGGACGTCCCTTGACCATGGCCGGTGAGCCCGGCCCCCAGGCCGAGCGCGTCGCCGCCGTGGCCCAAAAGATTGCCGACGAGCTCGAACTTCCGCTGGAGTTTGAGGATGAGCGACTGTCCTCGCAGGAGGCCAAGCGAATCCTGCGAGAGCAGGGACTCAACGAAAAGCAGATGAGGGGCAAGATTGACATGATCGCCGCCAGCCTGTTCTTGCAGACATGGCTCGATCGTAAAAACGAGGAGGTTTCGCATGCCTAGCGCTTCCGATCCGCGCCAGCAGAATCGTACACGGCAGCCCGTGCCGCGCCCTGCTCAGCCTGGCCAGCGCCCGGGGCAGCCGATGCAGCGTTCGGCTCAGCCTACTCAGCGTGCTGCTCAACAGCCCGCAGCTCGTCCCGCGCAGCCTGCTGGCGGCGCTCGTTTTAAGCAGCAGACTCCTGCCCAGCGCACGCAGGGACAGGCCCCGCAATCACGCTCTCGCGCACATCATGCTCATGGCTCGCACGGCGTTGCTCCGGCCACGCGCTCGAGCTATAACACGCATGCCCGCCGTGGCGTCCAAAAGAAAAGCTCTCCGGTGCCCATGATTATCGGTGGCGTCATCGCCGTGCTTGCGCTTGTCGCGATCGTTTTCTTTGTCGTGCCAGCCGTCAAGGGCTTCTTTGCCGGCGAGGATGCGAAAGTCGCTGCTGGCCAGCAAGTTACTATTACGATTCCCGATGGCGCCTCGGGTGATACCATCGCTTCGATTCTCTCCGAGAACCATATCGTCGAAGACCCCAAGGATTATTACGCGGCGGTCAAAAAGCTCAATGCCGATATGTCGCTTAAGCCTGGCGCCTACTCGTTTACCACGCTCATGGACGCGACCAAGGTTGTTCAGCAGCTCATGGAAGGCCCCAATGCGGGCTCCGATGCACTGACTATCCCTGAGGGCCTGACGGTCGACCAGGTCGCCGATCGTGTGGCCGCGGCATACGACAGCATTTCTAAGGAAGATTTCCTTAACCAGGCCAAGGCGAGCAATTATGTGAATGATTACGCTTTCCTTAAAGACGCTGCAAACGATTCACTCGAGGGTTTCCTATTCCCCAAGACCTATTCGTTGGGTAAGGACCCTTCTGCCGATGATGTGATTCGCGCCATGCTTGACCAGTTCAACGCCGAGTACAAGTCGCTTGACTTTGCGAGCTGCGAAGCCAAGATCAAGGAACGCTACGGCGTGGAGATGTCCGACTACGACATCGTCAACTTGGCCTCTATCGTTGAGCGCGAGGGCCTCAACGCCGATCAACGTGCGCACGTGGCCTCGGTCTTCTACAACCGCCTTGCCGGCAAGCTCGATGGTCTGCGTTACCTCAACAGCGATGCGACCATGATGTATGTCACCGGTGGCGAGGTTACCGCCGACGACCTGCAGAGCGATAGTCCCTATAACACCTACAAGCACGAGGGCCTTCCGCCCACGCCCATCTGCTCTCCGTCGCTCGAGGCACTCAAGGCCACGCTTGAGCCGACCGACTCCGATGACCTGTATTTCTACATTACACAGGACGAGGAGTACTTCTCGCAAACCTACGAAGAGCATCAACAGTCTTGGAATTAGCATGAGGATTTTTAGCCCCAAACGTTACGTTGCCTCGGTCGATCGCGTCGACCTTGATACCCTGTGGGCCGACGGCAAACGCGCCATTCTGCTCGATCGCGATAACACCCTGGTGCCGCGCGACACCGAGCAGGTTCCTGCCGCGGTTTCCGCTTGGCTCGACGCCGCCCGCGCCAAAGGCTTTAAGCTGTGCATGGTGTCCAACAACTGGCATCGCGACCAGGTCATGAGCTCTGCACGCGAGCTGGGACTCGAGGCCATCAGCCACGCCATGAAGCCGGCGCCGTTTGCCCTCAAGGCGGGTCTTAAGCGCCTCGGCGCCACGGCCGACGAGGCGGTGCTGATCGGTGATCAGCTCTACACGGACGTGTGGAGTGGCAACTTCGCCGGCGTCGATACTATCCTGGTTAAGCCGCAGGCAACCCAGGATCTGTGGTACACGCAGATCTTCCGTATCTTTGAGCGCCGGGCCCTGCGCGACCTTCCCTGCGAGGAATAGGTTTCGCCATGTCTCAGCACATCAAACACGGCTGCGACCATATCTTCTTTATCGGCTTTTTGGGCGCGGGCAAATCGACGCTCGCGCGCAACGTCGGCACTATGTTCAAGCGGCGTTTTATCGATACCGACCGACTGGTCGTGCGCCGTTGCGGTAAGTCGGTAACCGAGATTTTTGAGACCGAGGGCGAGGATCGTTTTCGTGAGCTCGAGACCTCGGCGCTCCGTTCGCTCCAAAGTGAGCGCAGCCTGTTGGTTTCGTGCGGGGGCGGCATTGTCGAGACGCCGGTGAATATTGAGCTGATGCACGAAATGGGTACGTGCGTGTACCTCGAGGGCGACTTCGAGGATTCGATTCGCCAGATTCGTCGGTCCGACACGCGCCCCGATTTCCGCTCGCCCGAGCATGCTGCGCGCCTGTTTGAGCATCGCCGTCCGCTGTATCGCCAAGCCGCCGATATTACCCTTGATATTCGCAACAAGTCCTTCGAGGACGTTTCCTACCTTTGTGCCGAGATGCTTTTGGAGCGTGGACTGCTATGATTCGCCGCCAACTTATCAATTTCCAAAACCGCAGCGTCGATGTCCGCGTCGGACTGGGCGCGTTCGAGGAACTGTCGCGCATGTTTGCTTCGGCGGTGGGCAAGCCCAAGCGTGCGATGGTGGTTTGGAACGCCGGAACGTCCGAGCGTTTTGGCGAGGTCGTCGAGCATGCGCTGGTCGACGCCGGTTTTGTCGTGTCGCAGCTCATCCTCGAGGTTTCGCCTGCCGGCGCTGCGCTTGCCGATGCCGATGCCGTCTTTGGTGCTCTGTCTGCTAACGGCATTACCTGCGACGATCTTGTTGTCGCCGTTGGCGACGCGGCGACCTGTTCGGTCGTTTGCTGGTGTGCCAACCAGTGGTGCGGCCGCACCGAGTGCGCCCTGCTGCCGACGACATTCGATGCCATGCTTACGGTCGCGACGACTATGGAGCCGCTCGTCGCTTCTGCTGCCAACGCGCTTCCCGCCATCGCATTCCGTCCCGAACCGGGCTTGGTCGTGTGCGACCTCGATCTTGTGCGCGAGGCCGAACCCGAGGACCTCAAGCGTGGCTATGCCGTGCTCGTGGGCACCATGCTCTCCAGCAGCAAGTCGCGTTGGAACCAGTTCACCGAGACCGTCCCCGAGATTCTCGCGGGCGAGGAGGTCGCGCTCGTCAATGCCGTGCAGTGGTCGCAGACCGCGCGCAAGGACGTGCTCATGGCCACGAACCCGAGCGCTCGCCATGCGCTCGATTTTGGCAAGACAGGGGAGCGCACCCTGGATGCCTGCCTGGGCGAAGCCGCGGCTGACGTTCCCGCCCATCAGCTCCTTTCCGAGGGCATGCGGTTTGAGGCTCGCCTCGCCCACGATGCCTGCGATTTTGATATCGATTACGTCTTTGAGGTCGATGATTGCCTGGAGGACTTTGGTATCGAGGAGCTCGGCTTTGATCTGGAGCCCGCTGCTTTTATTGCGGAGTTCCGCAAGCAGCAGTTTGAGCGCTCGAACCGCAGCATGTTGCCGCTGCCCGCTGCGCTTGGAGCCATTCGTCTAACGAGCGTTGAGGACGAGGTTCTTGAGCGCCATGCTCACGCCTACTTGGCTTCTCGCAAAGAACTTCTCTAAGATTTATTGACATCCATCGTCTTTCGTATCATGTTGAGGGGCGGGTTTTCAATCGGTTGCGGATTGCATGCGATTCCATCGTTCGGTTGAGACCCGTCCCGTCTTTATGGAGACAACAAGAAAGGAATCTGCATGTCTGAGTTTGCTGCCGGTCCTGCCGGTCGTATCGAGCGTGTCCGTGCCCTGATGGCTGAGCGCGGCTACGATGCCATCGTGGTGCGCGACGAGGCCAACCTTCGTTGGCTCACGGGCGTGAAGGGCGTCTTCGACTACACCTTCGAGTTCCCGCACGCTGCGTTTATTACGGCTGACCAGTGCCTGTTCCATACCGACTCGCGCTACCTCAACAGCTTTGAGGAGAACACGCCTGCCGGCAGCCCCTGGGTCTACGACATGGACGAAGGCACCATCCCCGGTTGGGTCGCCGGCAAGATCGCGGCTAACAAGTGCCGTGTCTGCGCTGTCGAGGACGACATGCAGATCAACTTCTACCAGGGTATCCAGCGTGGCCTTGAGGATCGTTCCGTCGCCTGCATGCTGCCGCTGATGCATGACGACATTCGCAAGATGCGCGCCATCAAGGACGCCGAGGAGATCGAGCTCATGCGCCATGCGCAGTCGATTACCGACGCCGCCTTCCAGCACATGCTCGGCTATATTAAGCCCGGTATGACCGAGAAGCAGGTCCGCAACGAGCTCGAGAACTTTATGTTCGCTAACGGTGCCGACAGCCTGGCCTTCGGCTCCATCGTCGCGAGCGGCCCCAACACCGCCAACCCGCATGCCGTCCCGAGCGACCGCGTGATCGAGAAGGGCGACTTCGTTCTCATGGATTATGGCGCGGGCTACTGCGACTATCGCTCCGATATGACGCGTACCGTCGTGATGGGCGAGCCCACGCCCGAACAGCTCGACCTGTACGCGCTCGTGCGCCGTGCGCACGAGGAGTGCGTCGCCGCCATTCATCCGGGCGTCGAGGGCAACGACATTTTCAAGCTTTCCAAGAAGATCATTGGCGATGCCGGCTATGGTGATTACTACAACCATGGTCTGGGCCACGGCGTGGGCATTGACATCCACGAGCTGCCCAACTTTAACCGCAGCAAGAATATCATCGAGGTCGGCTCGGTTATCACCATGGAGCCCGGCGTGTACCTGCCCGGTGTGGGCGGCGTGCGCCTGGAGGACTACGGCGTGGTCACGGAGAACGGCTACGAGCCCTTCACCAAGACACCGCATGACCTTCACGTTATCGACTGCTAGTCCTCTTCGATAGATTTTTGGGCGGGGCGTCCGGAGCAATTCGGGCGCCCCGCGTTCTCTTTTTATGCGCTCGCTGCAGGCGCCGTCTGCAAGTGTATAATTTCGGTCGTATGTAATTTGGACGCTTGTGCGTTCTGCCCATAAGAAGAAAGGTCGCTATGCCTACCATTTCTACCGCCGACTTCAAGAACGGCCTCGGTCTCCGCATCAAGGACAAGGTCTACACCATCGTCGAGTTCCAGCACGTCAAGCCGGGCAAGGGCGGCGCGTTTGTGCGCTACAAGACCCGCGACATCAAGAGCGGCCGCGTCGTCGAGAACACCTGCAACGCCGGCACTAAGTTCGAGAGCGTCATGCTTACCACCCGTGAGTTCCAGTACCTCTACAACGATGGCACCGACTACATCTTCATGGACAATGAGTCCTATGAGCAGGTTCCCGTTCCCGAGGACATGGTGGGCGAGAACTCCAAGTGGCTGCGCGAAAACGACATCTGCCAGCTGCTCTTCGCCGACGATGAGCTCATGGGCGTGACTCCGCCGATGTTCATCGAGACCACCATCGTCCAGACCGATCCGGGCTTTAAGGGCGACACCGTCCAGGGTTCCACCAAGCCGGCCACGATCGACACCGGCGCTGTCATCCAGGTCCCCATGTACCTCAACGAGGGCGAGGTCATCAAGGTTGACACCCGCGACGGCAAGTTCGTCTCCCGCGTCTAGCAACCAACTTTTCTAGGAGGACTCATGCCCCAGGAAATCAAGATTGACGGCATCGGCATTTCGCCCGATGTTCTGACCGCCATCGTCTCGCGCGCCGTGTCCGATGTCGAGGGCATCGCCTCCGTTGGCGTCAAGGACCTTGCCACCAACCTTGTCTCCATGATGCTCTCGTCCAAGGCCCCGGCTTCTGAGCCGGCGGTCGAGGCCGAGGTCGTCGGCGACAAGCTCGCACTCACCGTGCGCGTCGTGGTGTTCTTTGGCTATCCGTTCAAGAAACTCGCCGAGGCCGTTCGCGCTGCCGTGGTCGCCGCCATCGATGCCCAGGTTGGCGTTGAGGTCGAGCGCGTTGACGTTTGCATCGACGGCCTCGTTTTCCCCAAGGAGTAACCTTTGAGCCTTAAGGTTTATCGCGGGCGTACGCTTGCCCGCAGTCAGGCGCTGCAGCTGCTGTTCCAGGCCGAGGCCACGGACAGCCCGCTCGAGCGCGTCCTCGAGGGTGATTTCCTGATCTCGAAGGGTCCCCTCGATCCCTATGCGCTGGAGCTGTGCCGAGGTGCCTACGAGCATATCGACCGCATCGACTGTGCTCTGCGCTCCGTTGCCAAGAACTGGGATCTTATGCGCATGCCCGGCGCCGACCGCAACCTGCTGCGTATCGCCGTTTACGAGATGCGTTTCCTCACCGACGAGGAGGTCTCGGACGCCATCGTGATCAACGAGGCCGTTGAGCTTGCCAAGGCCTATGGCACCGACCATTCCGCGTCGTTCGTCAACGGCGTGCTGGGTAAGATCGCTCGCAGCGAGGAGCTGCCGGGCGAGGACCTATACCAGGAGCTGCTGGCCGAGGATCGCGCTCGCGAGGAGGCACAGGCTGCCGAGGCTGCCGCAAAGGTTGCGGTTGCCCAAGCTGAGGCTGGTGCGCTGGCCGAGGATGCGGACGCTGCTGAGGCCGTCGAGGCCGACTCCGTCGAGGAGTAGCCATGCCAGAGGGTTCCGTCCGCAACTTTGATGAGATCTCGGACCGTCTGGATCAGATCATCGCTACCGTTCGCTCCAAGGATACGTCCTTGGAGCGTTCACTCGATCTGTTTGACGAAGCGATTGAGCTGGGCTCCCGCGCGGTCGATATGGTCGACAAGTTTGAGCTGACGCCGCGTGAGGCCGATAAGCTCGAGCAGGAATACGATGAGGATGCGGCAAACGAATCCCAGGATAGCTAGGCCGCATCTCCGGATACGAATGGTTGATGGCATTCATGAAACGCGTGCGTCTTGATGACGAACTGATTTCACAGGGCATCTGCGCCGATCGCGCGGATGCCCTTCGCACTCTTATGGCCGGATTGGTCTCGAGTGGCGGCGAGCGCTTGACTTCGCCGGGCCTTAAGGTGATTCCGGGTCTGCCACTGCACGTGAAGGGGCGCATTCCCTATGTTGGCCGCGGCGGTCTTAAGCTCGAAGGCGCGCTTGATGCGTTTGGCATCAATCCGACGGGCCTTAGCTGTCTGGATGTGGGCTGCTCTACCGGCGGCTTTACCGATTGCCTGCTCAAGCGCGGAGCTGCGACCGTTGTCTCGGTGGACGTGGGTCGCGCCCAGTTCGATTGGTCGTTGCGTCAGGATGATCGCGTGACGCTGCATGAGCGCACAAACGTGACGCAGCTGCCTGAGCTTGGCTATGCCGGTGCCATCGACCTGGCTGTATGTGATGTCTCGTTTACCGGCATCGCGAATATCATCGACGCCGTGCTGGCGTGCCTGAAGCCTTCGGGTTCGTTCTGCACGCTCGTAAAGCCCCAGTTTGAGGCGCCGGCTGCGCTGGTGGGCGAGCGCGGTATCGTGACCGACCCCGCCGTCCGCCGCGATACGCTCGTGGCGGCGATTGAGCTTTTTGCCGCCAAGGGCCTGTTCCCGCTTGACGTGTGCGTGTCGCCCATCCATGGCGCTAAGGGCAACGTTGAGTTTTTCCTGTACGGCACAAGGTTTGCCCCTGGTGAACGCACCGACGATGAGCTGCAATCCCAGGTATCGGCTTTGAGCGAGAAAGCTGCAACGCTATGAAGGTCTTTCTGGTTCCCAATTACTACAAGCAAGAGGCGGTCGAGAGCGGCCTGATGCTCGAGCTTTGGCTTTCGCGCCAGGGCTACGAGGTCGCATGGGCTGCCGACCAGCGATCGAAGATTCAAAGCACGCCTGATATTGATGGCTCAGATCTGGTCATTACGCTCGGCGGCGACGGTACGTTGCTGCGCGCTGCCCGCATCCTCAACCATCGCGAGATTCCTATCCTTGGTCTTTCCTATGGTCACCTGGGCTTTTTAACTGCTGCGAGCCCCGAGGAGCGCGACATTCTGCAGGTCGTGAGCGATGCTCTGTCCGGTGAGCTGCACGTGAGCCGCCGCGCCACCATCGCCGCGGATATCGTGTCCGTGCGCGACGATGGCACGAAGGATGTCGTGCGCACGTTTGCCCTCAACGATATGGCACTTACGCGCGGCCCCCTGTCCGATATGGTTGAGTTTGACATCACGGTGTCCGGCCATCATATCGATCGCCTGCGCGGCGACGGTGTCGTCGTTTCGACGGCGACCGGCTCCACCGGCTACGCGCTTTCCGCCGGTGGCCCCATTGTCAGCCCCGATTACACGGGTATGGTCTGTGTGCCCATCGCCCCGCATACCATTCAGGCTCGCGCTTTTTTGACCTCGCCGAGTGATGTCGTCGAAATCTTTATGTCCGATGACCGCCCGAGCGTTCCGGCGATCGCTATCGATGGACAGTTTATTACCTGCGATGGCACGGTCGAGAGCGTGGCGGTGCGCCGCGGGCCCGGAGATGTGTTGTTGCTCGATTACGGCCCCGAGAGCTTCTACAACTCGGTGAGCCGCGTATTCTACGGAGTCCGTCATGATCGATGAGCTGCAGGTTTCTAACATTGCACTCATTCGCGAGGCGACGTTGGTGCCGAGTGCCGGCCTGACTGTCCTGACCGGCGAGACCGGCGCCGGCAAGACCGCGCTGCTCTCGGCCCTCAAGCTTATTTTGGGCGAGCGCGCGGATTCGTCGACGGTGCGCGAGGGCGAGTCGCTGGCGAGCGTCGAGGCGCGCTTGTTCGACGGGCCGCACGACACGGAGGGGTTCACCGTGCAGCGTAGCCTTTCTGCCGAGGGCCGCAGTCGCGTAAAAATTGACGGCCGCATCGCCAGTGTGCGCGAGCTTTCGGAGCGCGTCGGCGTGATGATGGATCTTTGCGGGCAGCATGAGCATCAGCGCTTGCTCGACCCGGCGCATCACGTTGCGATGGTCGATGCCTGGGCGGGGCGCTCTGCGCTCGAGGCGCTGGATGCGTACCGCGCCTGCTTTAAGGCATCGCGCGCTGCCGCCAAGGAAGTTCGACGTGTCGAAGAGGCCTCGCGTGCGCAGGGGAGCCGCGTCGAGGAGGCGCGCTTTGCCCTCGAGCGCATCGGTGAGGTCGACCCCAAGCCGGGCGAGTACGAGGAGCTCGAGGAGCTGCTGCCGCGCTCCGAACATGCCGAGGTACTGGTTGCCACAGCTAACGATGCCCATGCATCGCTTGCCGCCGAAGGCGGAGCGCTCGATGCCGTGAACAGCGCCGTGGCAGAGCTTTCCCGTATGGCTAGCGTCGATCGCAAACTGGGTGACATTGCCGATGCGCTTTCGGATGCCTGTATCTCCCTTGAGGACAGCGCGAACGAGCTTCGTGCCTATCGCGATGGCGTCGCCTTCGACCCGCGCGAGCTCGCTCGCATGCGTGAGCGGTATTCCGACCTCAAGGGTCTGTTGCGTCAGTGGGGTCCCACCATGGACGATGTTTTTGCCATGCGCGATCGCTCGCAAGAGCTGCTGTCCCTGGTTGATGATGGCGATGAGCAGATTAAAAAGGCGCGTGAATCACTTGGTGCTGCCGAGCGCGAGTTGTTCGCTGCTGCCAAGGCGCTTAAGCGTGCTCGCAATACGGCGGCCCCGCGCTTCTGCCACGAGGTCGGCCGCCAGATGGCGCGCTTGGAGATGGGTAGTGCCGAGCTCGTCTGGGAGTCACGTGATCTTCCCCGTGCTGAGTGGACGCCGGTTGGTCCTTCGAGCTACGAATTGCTATACCGCAGCGGTGCCGGTTTGACACCACGTCCCCTCCGCCGCATTGCGTCGGGCGGCGAGTTAAGCCGCGTCATGCTGGCGAGCAAGGTGGTCTTGGGTAATGCTGACGGCGTCGACACACTGGTATTTGACGAGGTCGATGCCGGTGTCGGCGGCTCCACCGCCCGTGCGTTGGCAGGTGTACTGGCCGATCTTGCCGCCACGCATCAGGTCATCGTCGTAACCCACCTGGCGCAGGTCGCCGTTATGGCCGACAAGCATTACGTGGTCAGTAAAGAGCCCGGCGACGTTCCCCAAACCCATCTGGACGAGGTAACCGGCGAAGCGCGTACCGCCGAGATCGCCCGCATGCTCAGCGGCGATCAGTCCGAGGCAAGCTTGGCCCACGCAAAGCAGATGCTCGAAGAAGTTCGAGGCTAGGTCGTATCAGCGGTGTTGGTGGGACAAAATAGACTGAAATTTTTGTCCCACTACGCGTTTTACTCAACGACCTTGTCCGGCTGGATGAGCTCCTCGTAGTAGCTGATATGTTCGCGAGCGTCTTCAATCTCGGGCAGCAGGAAGTTGTAGATAACTTCGATGATCATCGTGGCGCTGATCTTGGAGAACGCAAAGTCACCCGTCGTCAGCAGCGCCTCGTGGTTGACGGTATTAAAAGTGTAGTCTGCCAGGCGCGCGAGTGGAGACTTGCTGTCGCTGCTGATGACGACTACGGTGGCACCGCAGTCGCGAGCCGCTTTTGCCATGCGATTCAGTCGGCGCGACTTGCCGGAGTTTGAGATGAGCACGATGACGTCACCCGGGCGCAACGTGAGCGCAAAGCCGATTGATGTCTCGCTAATGGTGCTCGCCATGCAGCGCAGGCCCAGCTGCGAAAACTTAAACGTCGCATCGAGCGCGACCGCGTTCGTATTGCCCACAGCCGCAAACTCAATAACCCCTGCATGCTTAAGGGCATGCACAACAGCCGCCAACGTATCGTGGTCGATCCCGTCGATGGTCGCATTAAGCTCGCTCACCTTGGCAGCCAGGATGTTCTTAAGGCTCTGCTCCATATTGTCGAGCGAGACTTCGTCAGTCAGGCCCTCGTTGCGCTGGCTTTCCAAATCCCTCGCCAACGAAAACTGAAAGCTGCGGAAGCTGCCAAAGCCAAGCTTGCGGCAGAAGCGCGAAACGGTCGCCTCGGACGTGGCGGCGGCGCGCGAGAGCTGAGCCGCCGTGAGGCGTGGCGCCTCGGACTGGTGCTCCAATATATAGTCGACAATACGCTGCTCGGACTCGCTGTATCCCTGATGGGTACTAATGAGGGAAAGTGCGCTCTTGCTACTATCGGTCATGGATGGCTCCTGGTTGGCATGAAAATCGGACTCGTTTTGTAATGTCATAGTATAGGGGGATTTTCAATTACAAGATACACCTTGCCGTTTCAAGTGTTGATGGTAAACTTTCACCTACCGTTTACGGTTATGAAAGAACCTTTCACCGGAGAATTGCGCCTTGTCTCTTCTCACGCGGACGGTAGGTTGGTATCTTTCAGTTGTGGAAAAGCGCGCAAGGACGCGCGTGTAGGGGAGCGCCTGCGGGCGTAAAACTTAAAAAGGAGGGACACATGGCTAAGTTTGACATCATCGCCGCCACCGGTTGCCCGACCGGCATTGCGCACACCTTCATGGCGAAGGAGGCACTGGAGAAGGCAGCTGCCGAGCGAGGTCTGACTATTAAGGTCGAGACCCATGGCCAGGTCGGTGTCGAGAACGAGCTCACCAAGAGCGAGATCACCGGTGCCAAGGCCGTCGTCGTCGCAGCCGATAAGGATGTCCAGGCTGGGCGTTTCGCCGGCAAGCCCATGGTTTCCGTTGGTGTTTCCAAGGCCCTGTCCGTTGAGGCCGCCGGCAAGCTGATTGACCGCGCGCTCGCCGCCAAGGGCGACAGCTCGGTTGCCGCCGCTGCCGATGTCGAGGACGAGGTCGAGGAGAAGGAGTCTATCGGCCACGTCATCTACAAGCACCTCATGAACGGCGTTAGCCACATGCTGGTCTTCGTCGTCGCCGGTGGTGTCCTGACCGCCGTTTCGTTCCTGTGGGGCATCACGTCCTTCGATTCGACGGCTTCTGACTACAACACCTTCGCCGCGATGCTCAAGATCATCGGCGGCATTGCCATGAACCTCATGGTTCCCGTGCTTTCCGCTTACATCGCTGAGTCCATCGGCAAGCGCCCGGCACTCGTCCCCGGTTTTGTTGCCGGTATGATCGCCATCCAGGGTCTGCCCGTTAATGCCGAGACCGGTATGATCGACGCCGGCGGCGCTGGCGTGGGCTTCGGCTTCCTGGGCGGCATCGTCGGCGGCTTCCTCGCTGGTTATGTCATCCTGCTGCTCGAGAAGGTTTTCGCCGGTCTGCCCAAGAACCTGGACGGCCTCAAGGCAATCTTCCTGTACCCGCTGTTCTCGACGGCTATCGTCGGCCTCGTGATGCTCGGTATCTCCGGCCCCATGGCTGCCATCAACACCGCCATGATGGACTTCCTCAAGGGCCTGTCCGCCTCTGGCGCTATCGTTCTGGGTCTTGCCATCGGCTGCATGTGCGCCTTTGACATGGGTGGCCCGGTCAACAAGGCCGCTTACGTCACCGGTACCGCTATGCTCACCGAGGCCCTGGCCGCCGGTGTCGGCACCGACACCTACAACTTCGGCACTAACTTTATGGCTGCCGTTTCCGCCGCTTGCATCGTTCCGCCGCTGATTACCACCTTCGCCGTCGTCGTCGGCAAGAAGTACTTCAGCCAGGAGGATCATGACGCCGGTATCGTTAACCTCATCCTTGGTTGCACCCACATCACCGAGGGCGCCATTCCGTTCATGACCAAGAACATCTGGCCCGTCATGCCCATCATGATGCTTGGTTCCTCCATCGCTTCGATCCTGACCATCATGTTCAACGTTCACGATCCGGCGCCCCATGGTGGCTTCCTGGTCCTGCCCGTTGTCGAGAACGGTCCGCTGTGGGTCCTCGCGATCCTTATCGGCGCCGTGGTCGGTGGCATCCTGTTCGTGGCCTTCAAGAAGTATGACTTCGAGAAGAACCAGAAGGCCGCTCCCGCTGCCAAGCCGGTTGAGGCTCCCAAGGCCGCTGCCGTCGAGGCCCCCAAGGCCGAGGCTTCCGACTTCGTCAAGGTCGAGAACGTCTTTGTCGCCGAGGACTTCGCTTCCCGTGACGAGGCTCTGAGCTTTGTCTCCAACCAGGCTGTCAAGGCCGGTCTCGCCAACGATGCCGACGCTGTCATGAACGCCTTCCTGGCCCGCGAGGCCGAGGGCACCACGGGCATGATGGAGGGCTTCGCCATCCCGCATGCCAAGTCCGACGCCATCACCGAGGCCGCCGTCATCGTCGTCAAGGACGATTCTGGCGTGACCGGTTGGGACACCATGGACGGCGCTCCCGTCAACGTTGCCATCGCCCTGCTCATCCCGGGCGCTCAGGCCGGTACTACGCACCTCAAGATCCTGTCCAAGGTCGCCGAGGCGCTCATGGACGAGGACTTCCGTGCCACCGTCAAGGGTTCCACCGACGCCGCCGAGATCGCCAAGACGATCAACGCCCGCCTGGTCTAATCCCACAGCTAGCGATTAACACCGCCCCCTGTACAAAAGGCGAGGACTCCAACAGGAGCCCCCGCCTTTTTTCATCCCGCCCAACCGAAGTTGCGGTGAAATAGGGACTGTTTAACCGTTTCAACCCTAAATTCAGTCCCTATTTCACCGCAACTTACAGAGATGGGCATAGAGGGGACTATCTACCGATTCATTAGTGCGAACAAATCATCAGCCAGAATTCCGTTCGGCCGATATTGCTCTGGACCGACTGAGTTCCCCCAGCTTGCTCGCCCGCAGAGGCCCGCACGCGGCCTGTGAGATTTATCGCGAGTTCCGCACGAGCCGAAGAGCACTTAATGTGCTCTTCGTGCGAGCAGGACTGTAGAGCAGGAAATCTCACAGGCCGCGTCCGGGCCTCTGCGGGCGAGCAAGCGGACGGCAACGACATCTGTCCAATAATTCGTCCGAAACACAATGAAAAACCGTTTGATGTGAGTTAATATAAACAACGTCGTGAATCTGACTCCTGCCACATGCATGACAGGGGTTAAACACAAAAAGGAGTCAACTATGGTTTCTGAGAAGGCTACCCTCGTTAATCCTCAGGGTCTGCACATGCGTCCGGCTGGTCTGTTCGCCTCCACCATGGGCAAGTACGCCTGTGACGTGACGGTCGTCACCCCCGAGAAGGAGGTCAACGGCAAGTCCCCGATGGCCCTCATGGCTGCTGGTATCCCCTGCGGTACCGAGGTCGAGGTCAAGTGCGACGGCGCTGACGAGGCCGAGGCTCTGGCTGCTGCCATCGAGCTCATCAAGAGCGGTCTTGGCGAGTAGAACTCAAACGGGTCGCATGTTGAACAACTAAGTTCATATTTGGGGGCGCAGTGACCTGTTGTAAGGTAGCTGCGCTCTTTTGTCATGGATATGGCAAAACGCTTTATCACATGGCACGGAGAGAGGAATGGGAATGTATCAGGGAGTCAACGCATCCGAGGGCATCGGTATCGGCACCGTCATGGTCGCCGTCGATCCCGACTTGACGTTTGAGCCGCATGAGGTTGCCGATTCGGCTGCCGAGAAGGAGCGCTATCAGTCCGCTCTTTCGGTCTTCTGCGAGAAGACTCAGGCTCAGGCCGACCACATGAAGGAGACCGTGGGCGAGGCCGAGGCCGAGATCATGAGCGGACACATCGTCCTGGCTCAGGATCCGGGTATGACCGATGCCATCAACGCCGCCATCGACGGCGGCACCTGCGCCGAGCAGGCACTCATGGACACCTCGACCATGTTCGAGAACATGTTCCTGTCCATGGACGACGAGATGTTCCGCCTGCGCGCGGCCGACATCGCCGACATCCGCACCGGTATTCTGGCCGAGTTGCTGGGCAAGGAGGTCGTCGACCTCTCCGTCCTGCCCGAGAACACCGTCGTTGTCGTGCATGACCTTACGCCGTCCATGACCGCTACGATCGACAAGGCTCACGTTGCCGGCATCGTCACCGAGACTGGTGGCCGCACGTCGCACTCCGCGATTATCGCCCGCGCTCTCGAGATCCCGGCTGTCCTTTCGGTTTCCAACAGCTGCACCGCACTGCGCAACGGCATGACCGTTGTTGTCGACGGTGGCAAGGGTGTCGTCGAGGCCGATCCCGATGAGGAGACGCTCGCCGCCTACACCGCCAAGGCCGAGGCTTTCGCTGCCGAGAAGGCGGCTCTCGAGGCCTTCCGCGGCAAGCCGTCCGTGACTGCCGACGGCATCAAGAAGATCATTGCCTGCAACATCGGCAACCCCGATGACGTGCCCAACGCGCTCGATCACGATGCCGAGGCTATCGGCCTGTTCCGTTCCGAGTTCCTGTTCATGGACTCTGCTGAGCTTCCTTCCGAGGAGGAGCAGTTCAACGCCTACCGTAAGGTCGCCAGTGCGCTCAAGGGCGCTCCGGTCATCATCCGTACGCTCGATGTGGGTGGCGACAAGGAGATCCCGTACCTGCACATGGTCAAGGAAGACAACCCCTTCATGGGTTTCCGCGCCGTGCGTTATTGCCTCGCTAACCCCGACCAGTACAAGGTTCAGCTCCGTGCCCTGCTGCGCGCTAGCGCCTTTGGTGACGTCAAGATCATGATCCCGCTCGTCACCTGCGTCGAGGAGGTCGTGGCCGTCAAGGAGCTCGTCGAGCAGTGCAAGGCCGAGCTGACCGAAGAGGGCCGCAAGTTCAACGAGAACATCGAGGTCGGCATTATGGTCGAGACGCCTGCCGCGTCCCTGCTCGCTGACCGCCTGGCCGAGGTCGCCGACTTCTTCTCCATCGGCACCAACGACCTGATCGGCTACACCATGTGCGCCGACCGTGGCAACGACACCATCTCCAACCTGTATCAGGTTTACTATCCCGCCGTGCTCCGCTCGCTCAAGAACATCATCGAGAGCGGCGTGAAGGCCGGCATCATGGTCGGTATGTGCGGCGAGGCCGCTGCCGATCCGCTGCTCGAGCCGCTGCTGATCAGCTGGGGCCTGGAGGAGTTCTCGATGAGCGCTCCGTCGATCCTGCGCGCCCGCAAGACCATCAGCCAGTGGACCAAGGCCGAGTGCGACGAGCTCGCCGAGAAGGCGCTCGCCTGCAACACCGCCGCCGAGGTCAAGGCGCTGCTCGAGGCTGCAGCTCGCTAATTAGGTATCAGAGGTAACCGCGTGGTTGGAATGGGCCGACCACGCGGCCCTCACATATACAGGGGGTACTGTAAATGTTCTACACGCTAACCGCTAACCCGGCTGTCGACATGACGGTTTCGAGCTCTCCGCTCGAGCCCGACGAGAACGTCCGCACCGGCTCGGCCAGCTACACGGCTAACGGCAAGGGCCTCGATGTGTCCTTCGCCTTTAAGAAGATGGGCGTCGACACCGTCGCGCTCGGCTTCTTCGCCGGCTTCACGGGCAAGTTCATCGTTGAGGAGGTCATGAACCTGGGTTGCCTCTGCCGCCCGGTCTGGACCGACGGTATCACGCGCATTAACACCTACGTCAACGATGGCCAGCACGAGTACGGCATCCTGAACCCGGGTGCTCCGATCACGCCGCAGCACCAGGAGGAGCTCTACAACATCCTGGACACCGCGGGCGATCTCGAGTGCCTGATCGTTTCCGGCTCCGTGCCTCCCAAAGCTACGCCTGACTTCCTGGCTAAGGTCATGGAGCACGCTCAGGCCCGTGGCGCCGACGTCGTCCTGGACCTGTCCTCCGATAAGCTCAAGGAGCTCGCTCACAAGAAGCCGCTGCTCATCAAGCCGAACCACCACGAGATGAAGGCCATCTTCGGCGTGCCGGTCGACACCGACGACGAGGTCCGCGTTGCCATGAAGCTCGCCCACGAGGCTGGCGTTCAGAACGTGCTGCTCACCCGTGGTAGCCGCGGCGACGCTTACTTCTCCAACGGCGAGGACATCTGGTACGCCAAGCGTGAGTTCAACATCAAGCTGGTCTCTTCCGTCTGCGCTGGCGACTGCACCCTCGCTGCGTTCCTGCACAAGTGGTACAAGAACCGCGACAACGTCGAGGAGGCCATGAAGCTCGCTATGGCCACCGGCGCTAACGTTGCCGAGTCTGTCGGCATTGGTGACTTTGGTCACGTCGACGAGTACAGCAAGCGCGTCGCCGTCCGCAAGCTCGATCGCGAGTAAGCGAAACGCGACAAATAATGTGCGCATACGGCGCCCCGGTTTGTCCGGGGCGCCGTTTTTTGTCGAAAGGGAGTGGATTGCCCGCCGTCCTTCACCGCTTCCACACCGTTCACCGAGTTGTCGTAGCCTTTTGTCGAAGCGTGGAATATAATTTCATCAACATGTTATCTCGTGAAAGGAACATTCATGATTTACACGCTCACTGCAAATCCCGCTATTGACTACAACATTTCCTGCGACGGCCTCACCTCCAATACCGTCACGCGTACCCGCAATGCGGTCTACACGCCCAACGGCAAGGGTCTCAACGTCTCGTTTACACTCGATCACTACGGCGTCGACACCACAATCCTGGGCTTCTTCGCCGGCTTCTCGGGCGAGTTCATCGTCAAGGGCGCCGAAGCTCTGGGCGTGCCCGTCAAGCCCGTGTGGACCGACGGCATCACGCGCGTCAACGTGTTCCTCAACGCCGGCCCCGACACCGAGTACAACATGGTCAACGCCGGAGCCGCCATCAACAAGGCCAACGAGCAGGAGATGTTTGAGCTCATCGATTCGCTCGACGACATGACCTGCCTGGTCATCAGCGGCTCGCTGCCTCCCAACACCTCCGAGGGCTTCCTGGCCGAGGTCCTGCGTCGCGTTAAGGCCAAGGGTGCCGAGTTCGTTCTCGACATCTCCAGCCATCAGCTGGCCGACCTCATTGCCATGGAGCCGCTGCTGATCAAGCCCAACGACGACGAGCTGCTCGACATCTTTGGCATTAAAGTGAGCGGTGGCGACGACGAGTCCGTTAAGGGTGCCATGGCCGAGCTCCACGCCAAGGGCGCCAAGAACGTGCTGCTGACCCTGGGCGGTGCCGGCGCGTACTTCTCCAACGGTGAGCACATCTGGTTTGCCAAGCGCGATTTCGAGGTCAACCTGCTGTCGACGGTCTGCGCCGGTGATTCCTCGCTGGCCGCCTTCCTGTCCGTGTGGCATGACGCCCCCGAGCGCGTCGAGGACGCCCTGCGCCTGTCGATGGCCACCGGCGCCAACGTGGTCGAGTGCCCGGGCTTGGGCGATTTTGCCAAGGTCGAGGAGTATAAGAAGGGCATCGTTATCCGCGAGGTCTGCTAACTTCGGCGTAAAGCTTGAGTATTTCGAGTAGTTCGCATCCGTCTTGGGAACAGGGCGGATGCGGTTTTGTTTATCGGACTTGCGTGTGCAGGGGAGGCTGTTTCTTGCTAGACTTCTTGCAGATGCAATCGACAACCAATTTGATAGTCGCAGGAGGCCACAGGTATGTGCAATGTTTCGCTCAACGGTACGCAGCCGACCAAAGCCTCCCTGCGAGTGCTGCGCGCGCTCGAGACAGCCGGTCTTGAGGCTTGGTACGTGGGCGGATGGGTACGCGATGCCCTGATGGGATGCCCCAGCCACGATGTGGACATGTGCTGCAGCGGCCTGTGGCAGGAGTCTAAGGTGGCGCTTGAGGCCGCCGGTATTGCGGTCGTGGAGTCGGGCATTAAATTTGGCGGCATTACGGCCATTAGCGATGGCGAGCGCATCGAGGTCACCACGTACCGCCTGGATGGCTTTTATACCGACGGCCGCCATCCCCAGAGCGTGGAGCGCGCGGCTTCGCTCGAGGACGACCTGGCGCGTCGCGATTTTACCGTCAACGCTATGGCCTGGCATCCCGAGCGCGGTCTTGTTGACCGTTACGACGGCCAGGGCGACTTGGAGCGCAAGCTGATCCGTGCTGTCGGCGACCCCAAACGTCGTTTTAACGAGGACGCGCTGCGCATGCTGCGTGCGGTGCGTTTTGCCTGCCGCCTGGACTATATGATCGAGCCCCAGACGAAGCTCGCCCTTGCCGAGTGCGCGCCGTTGCTCGACGCTGTGGCGCGTGAGCGCGTGGGTATTGAGCTCGAGGGTATCCTTTCGACCGGCCATGGGGGAGACGCCATGCTGCGCTATCCCGAACTTATTTGCGCCGCCGTGCCCGAGCTTGCCGCTGGTCGTGGATTCGACCAGCGTAGCGTCTACCATGCCTTTAACGTGTACGAGCATATCGCCCGCGTGCTGACGGTGGCGGGGGAGCTGGCGCTGTGCGATGGCGTCGCGCCTTCGCCGAGCCTTATGTGGGCTGCGTTTTTGCATGATGTCTCCAAGCCTGAGTGCTTTACCGTCGACCATGCCGGGAGCGGCCATTTCTACGGTCATCCCGAGCTTGGCGCCAAGAAAGCGCGTGTTATTATGGACCGCTTGGCGCTTTCGCATGATTTGGTGCGCGACGTGTGCCTGCTGATCAAATATCACGACAAGCCGCTGCGCCCTGAGCGCTCCTGTCTGCTCAATATGATGCGAGCGCTTTCGGGCGAGGGTATCGACACGCCGCGGCTGATGGACGAGCTTATGGACCTTAAGCGCGCCGATACGCTCGGCAAGGCTCCGTCGTGCTTCTATTACGTTGAGACGATTGAGGAGATGCGCGCGCTCGTGCACGAGCTGCTGGCGGCGGGGGAGCCCTATACGCTCAAGATGCTCGCTATCAACGGCGGCGACCTGATCCGTGCGGGCGTTCAGCCAGGTCCCGAGCTGGGCCAGCTTCTCAACACCGCCCTCGACGCCGTGATCGAAGACAACATCCCTAACACCCGAGAAGCCCTCCTGGCTCATCTCAACCTGGAATGATTTTTCTGGGACGGGGCTTAAAAAATCATCGGCTATGGCGTTGACCAGCGCTTTCCATAACCTCCCGACAAATTTTCGTCAATTTGGAATTTCTTCTTGCGCTCGCGTTTTTTGTCCCGTATTATATGTCCTCGCAGCACGGCAGTGCAGATGTCATGTGGCCCGTTCGTCTAGCGGTTTAGGACGCCGCCCTCTCAAGGCGGAGATCACCAG
>CAVCRP010000031.1:0-38383 GCA_963604655.1 uncultured Ruminococcus sp. | reverse complement strand
GCCCGCGCCTTTAGACGCGAGCCCGGGGCCCGTGGGTTATACCCTAAGAGCAAACAACCCTTTTTAAGGGTGGTTCTGATTGACGGGCATCTAACGGTACAATAACTACCACGTGGCTGGGTTTGACCGGCAAATGTGCGACACCGCGGGAGGGGACATGGTCGAGTTTACAAAGACGATTAAAGATCCGTTGGGATTGCATGCCCGCCCGGTTGCGCTGCTCTACGACATTATCGCCAAGCATCGCAGTGACGTGTCGGTCAGCATCGGCGACCGCCATACCGACGGTCGCGACGTTATGGGACTCATGGCCCTCTACGGCGAATGCGGCGAGGACATCATCTTCCGCGTTTCGGGCGTGGACGAGGCTTCCTGTGTCACGTCGATCAGAAACCTCTCGCTCTAAGTGCGGGATGTGACAAAGGGACAGTCCCTTTGTCACATAAATTGGTATGACAAGGCGCCGCAAAGGGATAACCTTTGCGGCGCCTTCTTTGTTTCGCATAGGAAACTTTTTCGAAAACTGAATAGGGACCCTTTTCAAAAAGTTAACCACGTGCTAGTTTACTAAGGCGAACATAGACGTGGTTAACTTTTGCTGTGTCGATGTGAAGGACGATTCGATGTTAGGAGCCCAGTCATGTCTAGCGGACCGCAGATGCCGGCCATGCCGCTTTCGATGGTGAAGGCGGGCGAAACCGTGCGCGTGTCTCGTGTAAAGGGCAACGAGGACATGAAGCACCACCTCAAGGACCTCGGCTTTGTCGAGGGTAGCGAGATTCACGTGGTGAGCTCGAGCGGCGCCAACATCATCGTTACCGTGCTGGGTGCTCGCTTTGGCATCGATTCCAAGGTGGCCATGCACATCATGACCGTCGGTTAGTCGACGGTATTTTTGCAAGTACTGAAAGGGGGACAAGTAAATGAAGACGTTGGGTGACGTTAAGGTGGGCGAGAGCTCCACCATCGTCAAGCTTCACGGTGAGGGTGCGCTTCGCCGCCACCTTATGGACCTGGGCCTCATCAAGGGCACTTCGTTCAAGGTTGTGAAGGTTGCACCGCTCGGTGATCCGGTCGAGATCAACGTACGCGGCTACGAGCTTTCCATCCGCAAGGAGGAGGCGGCCGTCGTCGAGGTCCAGTAAGGGCTCGCGGCGTATATTTCTGCAGGTAAAGTTAGGTATTTCTAACTTAATGCAGCAACTTTGAAGCACATTATCCAGCCTGCGCGGAGAAAGCAGCACAGGCACACAAGGAAGAAGGATTGAATGGCGGATTCTCAGATCCATGTCGCGCTGGCGGGTAACCCCAACTGCGGCAAGACCACGCTTTTCAACCTGATCACCGGCGCCAACGGCTACGTTGGCAACTGGCCCGGCGTCACGGTTGAGAAAAAGGAAGCCAAGCTCCTAAGCGACAAGAACGTTACCATCACGGACCTCCCTGGCATCTACTCGCTTTCCCCCTACAGCCCCGAGGAGCAATGCTCGCGCGATTACCTCATGAGCGGCGAGCCCGATGTTGTCGTCCAGGTGGTCGACGCCACCAACCTCGAGCGCAACCTGTACCTGGCGCTTCAGGTTATCGAGACCGGCCTGCCCGTGGTCGTTGCCCTCAACATGGCCGATCTGGTCGAGAAGAATGGCGACAAGATCGACACGGACAAGCTCTCCAAGAAGCTCGGTTGTCCGGTTATGATGATCTCGGCTCTTAAGAACAAGGGCATCAAGGAGCTCTTCGAGCAGGTCAAGAAGTCCGCTGCTTCTAAGGGCCAGGTGCCGGAGCACAAGTTCGATTCCTCCATCGAGGACGTTCTGGACCACATCGAGAACAACCTGCCAGCCAGCGTCCCCGCCAACAAGCGTCGCTACTACGCCGTCAAGCTGTTCGAGCGCGATGCGGACGCCTGCAAGCTCATCAACCTCGCCAAGGAGAAGGCCGCTCGCGTGGAGCAGCTGGTCGCCCAGTGCGAGCAGGACTGCGATGACGACGCCGAGTCCATCATCACTGGCGAGCGCTACGGAGTTATCGCCCACATCATCGACGAGTGCATGACCAAGGCTCCTGCCAAGATGAGCACCTCCGAGAAGATCGACCGCGTGGTTACCAACCGTATTCTGGGCCTGCCGATCTTTGTCGTCATCATGTTCTGCGTGTACTACATCGCCGTTTCTACCTTGGGCGGCACGGTGACCGACTTCACCAACGACCAGCTCTTTGGTACCGACGGTTGGTATGTGCTCGGCCAGGGCCGCGACGCCTACGATGAGGCTGTCGAGGCCGCGGGTGATGACGCTGACTCGGTCGACCCGGCGCAGTATGGCCCGTATGTTCCGGGTATTACCACCATGGTCCACGACGCCCTCGTGGCGGGTGGCACCGAGGACGGTGGCCTGGTCGATTCGCTCGTCTGTGACGGTATCGTCGGCGGCCTGGGCGCCATCTTCGGCTTTGTGCCGCAGATGTTCCTGCTTTTTGTGATGCTGTCCTTCCTGGAGGACTGCGGCTACATGGCCCGCGTTGCCTTCATCATGGACCGCGTGTTCCGCCGCTTTGGCCTGTCCGGTAAGTCGTTCATCCCCATGCTCGTGTCTTCGGGCTGCGGCGTCCCCGGCGTCATGGCTACCAAGACCATCGAGAACGAGAAGGACCGCCGCATGACGGTCATGACTACCACGTTCATCCCCTGCGGCGCTAAGCTGCCGATCATCGCCCTGCTCATGGGTTCCATCATCGGCGACTCTTCCACCACCGCGGCGTGGATCAGCCCGCTCTTCTACTTCCTGGGCGTCTTTGCCGTCATCGCCTCGGGCCTTATGCTCAAGAAGACCAAGCTCTTCGCCGGTCGCCCGACCCCGTTTGTCATGGAGCTCCCCGCCTACCACTTCCCGGCGATCCGCTCTTGGGCGCTGCACGTGTGGGAGCGCTGCTGGGCCTTTATCAAGAAGGCCGGCACGGTCATCTTCGCGTCCACTGTCGTGGTTTGGTTCCTGTCCAACTTTGGTAGCTACAACGGTTCCTTTGGCTTCCTGCCTGCGATGGACGGCATCCCCGAGGAGTTCATGGACTACTCCGTGCTCGCCATGCTCGGCAACCTGGTCGCTTGGATCTTCGCCCCGCTCGGCTTTAGCACCTGGCAGGCAACCGCACTGACCGTCTCTGGCCTCGTCGCCAAGGAGAACGTCGTCGCCACCGCCGGCTCGCTGCTGTCCGTCGCCGACGCGGGCGAGACCGACCCGAGCCTGTGGACCGCGTTTGCCGGCATGTTCCCCACCATGGGCGCTTGCGTTGCCTTCGGCGCCTTCAACCTGCTGTGCGCTCCGTGCTTTGCCGCCATTGGCACCATCCGCAACCAGATGGACTCTGGCAAGTGGACCGCGATTGCCATCGGCTACGAGTGCGCCTTCGCTTGGGTGATCGGCCTGTTCATCAACCAGTTCTACAACCTGCTTGTCCTTGGACAGTTTGGTATCTGGACGATTGTGGCCATCGTGCTGCTGGTCGCGATGCTCTTCCAGATCTTCCGTCCCATGCCCAAACATGCATGGACCGATGAGGACGAGACCAACACTGCTTCCGCCGCAGTTTCCGCTTAAGTCCGAATAAGGATCAACCCCTTTCCGAAAGCCCGGGTGTCCCAGCGACACTCGGGCTTTTTGGTAGGGAGATGTGGCGTTTCCGCAGATAAAACCAACCAAAATAAACCTGTCCCTTTTTGGTGGGTGGAGAATGGGGTAAAGTAAGTGGTGGTTAACTAGAGGAGGCTTGCTATGGCACCTATCGATATTGTTGTACTGGCTGTTATCGGCGTTGCATTTGTTGCTGTGTGCGTGCGCATCTATCGCAAGGGCACCTGCGCCGACTGCGCTCAGGGTGGCGTTTGCACGGGGCATTGCACCAACAAAAAGACGTGCGCCGCACTTAAGGGCGTGGACAAAATCGCCGAAGATTTGGGCCGCGGTATTCATTAGCCGACCGGCGTTTGGGCATGTTTGACTGCGAATGCAGCGGATACTGATACGATAGGTACGTTAGCAACTGCCGCCGAGCGGCTCAAACGAAAGGAAGCCTGTATGGAGTCCTCTGCCTATCCTATGCTCTTTAGCCCGATCAAGGTCGGTACGACCGAGGTCAAGAACCGCGTCTTTATGCCGCCAGTGTCCACCAACCTGGCCGATCATGGCTATGTGACTGACGACTTGGTCGATCATTACCGTGCCCGCGCCAAGGGCGGCGTGGGCCTGATCATCACCGAGGTCGTGACGGTCGAGCCCACCTATACCTATCTGCCGGGTGACATGTGCTGCTACGACGACACGTTTATCCCCGGCTGGGAAAAGCTCGCCGCGGCCGTCCACGAGTACGGCTGCAAGATCATGCCGCAGCTCTTCCACCCCGCCTACATGGCCTTTAACGTTCCGGGCACGCCGCGCCTGATCGCTCCGTCCTTCGTGGGCCCGTCTTACGCCCGCGAGGCGCCGCGTCCTATCACGGTCGACGAGATCCACGAGCTCACACACCAGTTTGGTGACGCTGCCGTGCGCATGCAAAAGGCTGGCGTCGATGGCGTCGAGGTCCATGCGGCGCACGCCCACGGCATGCTCGGCGGCTTTTTGACCCCGCTCTACAACAAGCGTACCGACGAGTACGGCGGCTCGCTCGACGCCCGCATGCGCTTCTTGCTCGAGGTCATCGCCGAGATTCGCGAGCGCTGCGGCAAGGACTTTATCATCGACGTCCGCATCTCGGGCGATGAGTACACCGATGGCGGCCTGACCCTCAACGACATGATCTACGTCTCGCGTCGCCTGGAGAAGGCCGGTGTCGACATGATTCACGTGTCGGGCGGCACCACCATCAAGCGCGGCTCCGCAATTCCCGCCGCCGGCACGCAGCAGGCCTCGCACGCCGCTTGCTCGCGTGAGATTAAGAAGCACGTGAACATTCCCGTTGCCACGGTCGGCCGCATTAACGAGGCCTGGATCGCCGAGGAGCTGATCGAGGACGGCGCTGCCGACATCTGCATGATGGGCCGCGCCAATCTGTGCGATGCCGAGTTCTGCAATAAGGCCGCTGCCGGCAACGCCGACGACATCCGTCCCTGCATCGGTTGCCTGCGCTGCCTGAACGGCATTATGTTCGGCAAGCGCATCTCCTGCACCGTCAACCCCGATGTCGAGCGCGACGAGGCTGGCTACGAATCTGCTGCCGAGGCCAAGAACGTACTGGTTGTGGGCGCTGGTCCTGCGGGCATGGAGGCAGCCTACATCGCCGCCAAGCGCGGCCATAACGTGGTGCTCGTGGACAAGCAGGACGAACCGGGCGGCGAGATGCGCATCGCAGCCGTTCCGCCGGCAAAGCAGGAACTCACCCGCGTGATCAAGTATCAGTATCGTCGCCTGGCCGAGGCCGGCGTGAAATGCGTATTTGGCACCGAGCTTACTGCCGAGGACATTCAGCGCGACTACGCCGGCTACGAGGTCGTCCTGGCTTATGGCGCCGAGCCCATCGCTCCGGCCTTCATGCAGGGCTTTAAGCAGGTTATGACGGCCGACGACCTGCTGGGCGGCAAGGCTTTCCCGGGCAAGAAGATTGTCATCGTGGGCGGCGGCACCGTCGGCTGCGAGACGGCCGATTACTTGGCCCCGCTGGTCAACGACCTGTCGCCGGCCAATCGCGATGTCACCGTCATCGAGATGACCAAGACGCTCGCCGCCAACGAGGGCGGCGCCGGTCGCGCGGTGCTCATCACGCGCATGCTCTCCAAGGGCGTTCACGTGCTGACCGAGGCCAAGGTGACCGAGATTACCGAGGATGCCATCAGCTATGAGAAGGACGGCGAGGTCCAGACCATCGTCGATGCCGATACGCTGGTGCTTGCCATGGGTTATCGTCCCAATACCAAGCTGGCCGACGACCTTGCCGCTGCCGGCGTTGCCACCCACGTGTTGGGTGACGCCAACAAGTGCGGCAACATCCGCGACGCCATCGGCGACGGCTACAAGGTTGCCTGCGAGCTCTAGCCAACCCCTTGGTGCATGGGGCTGTCCCCGCGGCACCAGTCGCTAGATAGCAAAAAGCGGCGGCCGCCCCGGGTTTCGGGACGGCCGCCGCTTGCTCTTGTAATCCTGGCGGCGCAAGTGGTCTCTATCTCACCGCAACTGAGGGGATGGGGGATGCGATAGTATTACGTGGTGATATTCGACAAACCGTGGGCTTCATCCGAGGGCATTATGGAACAGCACCAGCATTATCAGAGCTTGCAAGATCAGGCATACAACGCACTGCGCTCCAAGATCATCTATGCCGAGCTCAGGCCCGGCACGCGCCTTTCGGCGATTGGTCTGGAAAAGGAGACGGGAATCGGGCGCACGCCCATTCGCGAGTCCTTTGTGCGCCTGCGTGAGCAGGAGCTGGTGGAAACGCGTCCCAAAAGCGGCACCTATGTCTCAAAAATCAGCATGGAACGCGCCGAAAACGCCTGTTTCTTGCGCGAGAAACTCGAGAGAAGCGTGCTTATTAAATGCTGTTCGGCCGCCACGTCCGAGCAAAAGCATCGGCTCGAGCAGATTCTTGCCGAGTCCGAGTCGCTCGACCATCGCGAAACGCGTCGCTTTTTTGATCTGGACAACCTGTTCCATGAGACGTGTTTTGTGATTGCCGGTCGCCACATGCTGTGGGATTGGATGAAGAGCGTCAATACGCATTTTGAGCGATACAACTGGTTGCGTATGGTGTCGCAGGATCTGGATTGGGAGCCGATTCGTCGGCAGCATCGCCGAATTCTCGAGGCTATTAAGAGAGGCGATACCGATGCGGCGAGCTATCTGGCAGAGACACACTTGCACCTAATGCCCGAGGAGCAGGGCCCGGTTATTGCCTTACATCCTGACTATTTTGAGCTGTCTAAAGACTCGGCTATCTAGCCCATCATCGCATCTGCTCGAGGCGTAAAAACGATGCTGCTCACCTGCAGCGTTTTGCAACCGAGGTTTTTAAAAAAATGCCTAAAATGGCTAAGATTGCCGACACATGGGAAACGGGGTGCGCCATGGCGCAGATGAGAATCAAAGACATTGCCGCCGAGGCGGGCGTGAGCCCGGCCACCGTTTCGCGCTACCTCAACAACCGTCCCGGGCAGATGACCGAGGAGACCCGTGCCCGCATCGCCGAGGTCATCGAGCGCACGGGCTATCGTCCCCGCGCCGCCGCGCGCAACCTGCGCAGCTCGCGCACCAACCTTATCGGCGTGATCCTGGCCGACATCGCCAACCCGTTCTCGAGCGCCATGCTCGAGGGTCTTTCCGCCAGCGCCGCCGCGCGCGGCTGCTCGCTTATGACGGCCATCAGCGGCAACGACCCTGCCAAGGAGGCCGAGTCGCTCACCAGGCTCATCGATGCGGGCGTGGACGGCTTGGTCGTCAACACCTGCGGCGGCAACGACGGGGCGATCGCCGCGGCTGCGGGGCGCCTGCCGGTCGTGCTGCTCGACCGCGACATCGAGGACGGCGGCATCGATCTGGTGACGTCTAACAACCGCGAGCTCGTCGCCGGCCTGGTCGACGCCCTGGCTGCCGCGGGTAGCGAGCGCCTGTGCCTGCTCACCGAGGCAAGCGACGACAGCCCCGTCCGCCGCGAGCGCGCCGAGGCTTTTACCGACGAGCTCTCGCACCGTGGTCTTGCCGGCGAGGTCGTCACCCTGGCCGACGGTGGCGCCGAGGGCATCAGTCGCCTGGACGAGGCCATTCGCGAGTACGCGGGTAAAAAGCTCGGCCTTATCGCCGTCAACGGTCTGGTCTTCTTGCGCCTGACCGAGGCGCTGGCCCAGCTTGGCCCCTCGCTGCCGGCGGGTCTCAAGATCGCGACGTTCGACGACTACCCTTGGAACCACGTTCTCTTTGGTGGCGTGACCACGGCCGCGCAGGACACCCTGGCCATCGCCGAGCGCGTTGTCGAGCGCCTATCCGAGCGCATCGACATCGTCACCACCACGGTAGGCGAGGCCGCAAGGCTCGCGCCCAAGCACATCGAGATTCCCGGCCACATCGAGTCCCGAGCCTCCACTTCGCGCTAGTCTGTGTGATATTATGTAGACAATGTCATACAGGAGGTATCCATGGCTGCGTCTGTACTGAGTGTACGAGTGGACTCGTCAATTAAAGATTCATTTGCCGAGCTATGCGAAGAACTCGGCATGACTTCGTCTGTTGCGGTCAATATGTTTATGAGGCAGATGCTGCGCGAGCGTTCGCTGCCGTTTGTTCCTTCACTTGGTAAAAACTCTGTGAGCGAAAACGTTGACGCAGACATTTTGGATATTGCTCAGATTAAGTCCGCCGTCCGCGAGGCGGCCAGCCCGATTCCCGCCATCAAAACCGTGGTCCTTTTTGGCTCGTATGCCCGTGGTGAGGCGCGTGTCGATAGTGATATCGATTTGCGTCTCGAAGTCGATCGCGAGCATGGCTTTGGTCTTTTCGCGTTGTCGGCGTTTGGTGAGGCGGTGCGCAAAGAAACTGGGAGGCAGGTTGACCTCGTGTCGAGCGACCATCTTGATGGCGATCTTGCCGCGGCAATCGAGCGCGAAGGAGTGATCGTTTATGATCGCGCGTAAGTCAGACAGCCTTCGCGCGCAAGAGGTCTTGGAGGCCATCTTCGAAACGAACGAGCGCATCAAGGCTTTTGATATCACCGAGGACCAGTTTCTGCATGCGAATGATGTGCGGACGAGGGCGTTGGCGGACTCCCTTTTGATGTGCGCGCTTAGGGTGACGGAAGAAGCGGGCAAGCTGTCGGAGCGCTCGCAGCGTCTTCATCCCGAAATTGAGTGGCGTGGAATTATCGGCATGAGAAATTATCTTGCGCATGATTACGGCAATGTCGACCGCTCAGTTGTTTGGGATGCAGTGACGATGGAGTTCCCCGCACTGGAACGCGCCTGTAGGCAAATTGCCTCCGAATCCGAGCATTAGTTACTTGCCATAGTCACCCGCCCTCGCACGTTTTTTGAACGCCTGACACGCTTTAACCCTGCGGAAACATTTTTCTGCGATAGTATCTGCGATATAGAACAGTCGAAACCCGCCCGAAAGAAAGGGGAGCGACATGAACCAGCAGAACATCGATTACGTACTCCGCTCTGTAGAGCAGCGTGATATCCGCTTTGTGCGTCTGTGGTTTGTCGACATTCTCGGTCGCCTCAAGAACTTTGCCATCAGCCCCGAGGACCTCGAGGTCGCTTTTGAGGAAGGCATTGGCTTTGACGGCTCGGCCATCGAGGGCTTTGCCACGCCCGAGGAAGCCGACATGCTCGCGTTCCCTGATGCCTCGACCTTCCAGATTCTGCCGTGGCGCCCGAGCCACAACGGCGTCGCCCGCGTGTTCTGCGACGTGTGCACTCCCGATCGCAAGCCCTTCTCCGGGGATCCGCGCGATGCGTTGCGTCGCATGTTCCGCAAGGCCGAGAAAGCTGGCTATCTGCTCAACGTGGGCGCCGAGCTGGAGTATTACTACTTCCCCGACGAGCACACCCCCGAGCCGCTCGACAACGTGGGCTACTTTGACCTTTCGGTGAGCGACGCCGCCCGCGACCTGCGCCGCAACACGGTCCTTACGCTCGAGAAGATGTCCGTGCCCGTGGAGTACACCTTCCACGCCGCCGGCCGCTCGCAGCACGGCATGAGCCTGCGCCACGCCGAGGCCCTGAGCATGTCCGATGCCATCACCACGGCCAAGCTCATCATTAAGCAGCAGGCCTACGAGAGCGGCTGCCACGCCTCCTTTATGCCCAAGCCGCTGGCGGGCGAGGACGGCAGTGCCATGTTCCTGCACCAGTCGCTGTTCGACCACGATGGCAACAACGTCTTTTGGGGCGAGGACGACGAGAAGTACCATCTCTCCGACGTCGCCAAGCACTACATGGCCGGCATTCTGGCGCACGCGCGCGAGATCAGTGCCATCACCAACCCCACCGTCAACTCGTACAAGCGCATCACCACCGGTGGCGACTCCGTGCCGCAGTACGCCACGTGGGGCCTGCGCAACCGCGCGAGCATGGTCCGCATCCCGGTCTACAAGCCCGGCAAGCAGCTGTCCACGCGCATCGAGCTGCGCAGCCCCGACCCCATGGCCAACCCGTACCTGGTCAACACCGTTACGCTGGCGGCTGGTCTCGATGGCATCGAGCGCAAGCTGGAGCTTCCGCCCGAGGCCACGGCCGAGACGCTCAAGCTCACCGACCGTCAGATGCTCGAGGCCGGCTACGCACCGCTGCCGCGCTCGCTCAAAGAGGCGCTCGACGTGTTTGAGGACTCGCAGTTTATGAAGGATGCCCTCGGCGAGCACATCCACAGCTTCTTCCTCAAAAAGAAGCGCGACGAGTGGCATAAGTTTGAGTCCACGATCACCCAGTGGGAGATCAAGCACTACTTGGCGAACTCCTAATCGCGCTGGCTTGTCCCAGTACGATTGAGCTCATTTCTTTGGAGGCCGATATGTCCGAAAAGAGTGCCCTGTTCATGGCGCGCACGACGCGCTTCCACGAGTTTGCCCGCAGTCTGACGACCACCCTGGGTGTCGAGGTGAGCCTGGCCACCCCCGATTCGCCGACTGCGGCGCACGACTTTGACCTGCTGATTCTCGATTCCGACGGTATCCGCAGCGACCGTATCGATCAGATCGCCAAGTGGCTCGACGATCGCGGCGGCGTTCCCATGCTGGTGATCGTCGACGACGAGGCGCTCGGCACCCTGCGTCTGCCGAATCACGCCCACGCCGACTTCGTATGCCCCACGGCGACGCCCAACGAACTCAAGGCTCGTGCGCAGCGCCTCATGGGCGAGGAGGAGACCGTCACCGCCGACGACGTGCTCAACATCGACAACCTCGAGATCAACCTGGCTACCTATCAGGTGACGCTCGACGATGAGCCCATCGACCTGACACTGATGGAGTACTCGCTGCTGAGCTTTTTGGCGACGCATCCCAACCGTGCCTACAGCCGCGAGGTTCTGCTGCACCGCGTGTGGGGCTTTGAGTACTGCGGCGGTACGCGTACCGTCGACGTGCACATCCGACGCATTCGCTCCAAGGTGGGTCCGCAAATCGCGGCGCACATCACCACCGTCCGCGGCGTGGGCTATCTGTTTAAGGACTAGATTTCCACCACAAAGGGGACAGGCACCTTTGTGGTGGTTTTGCCGCAGGTGCGGGTGCCTTTCGGGTTTGCAACAGAACTTAAGCCTTCCTAAAAGATTGCGTTCTCATACACGTGCGCCCGCATATTGGGGTACAACTCAACGTGAACAATGATGGCCCGCCACATGTTTGGCGGGCCTTTGGTTATTTGACGAAAGGATCGCAGCTATGAGTGAGTACGATTCCCAGCGTCCCCAGGACGCGGGCAACGCCGGCGAGACTCAGCAACAGCCGCGCGTGCAGGTGGAATCGACGCCTGCCGGTGGCAACAACATTCCCTATGTGCAGGCCTACGACACGCAGACCGGCCAGCCGCTGGGTGGTGCGCAGGTCGTGAACAAGCATACGGTGGTCAAGACCAAGACTAAAAAGCTGCCGATCTTTATTACGGCACTCGCCGGCTGCGCCTGCGGCGCCCTGCTGGTCATCGCGCTTATCATGAGCGGCACGCTCGATATCGGCGGCGGCAAGAACGCCGTGACGGCGGGCGCTTCGGGTTCGTCGACGCAAAAGATCACGATCGACTCCGAGGACACTACGCTGGCCGAGGCCGTATCCGCCAAGGCGCTGCCCTCCGTGGTTTCCATTACCGCTACTTCGAGCGGCAGCCAGGGCAACACGCTTTCGCAGTCCGCTGACGAGTCGGATAGTTCGGGTAGCGTTGGCTCGGGCGTGGTGCTCGATACCAAGGGCCATATCCTCACCAACAACCACGTGGTCGACGGTTACGACCAGTACGTGGTGACCATGGACGACGGCACTACCTACGAGGCCGAGTTCGTGGGCAACGATGCCTCGAGCGACCTGGCCGTTATTAAGCTCAAGGACGCCGACTCCTCCAAGCTCACCCCGATCGAGATCGGTGACTCCTCCAAGCTCAACGTGGGCGAGTGGGTTATGGCGATCGGTTCGCCGTTCGGCAACGAGCAGTCCGTCTCCACCGGTATCGTGTCGGCGCTGTATCGCTCCACGGCCATGAGCTCTACCAGCGGCAACACCATCTATGCCAACATGATCCAGACCGATGCCGCCATCAACCCGGGTAACTCCGGCGGCGCGCTCGTCAACGATAACGGCGAGCTCGTGGGCATCAACTCGCTCATCGAGAGCTACTCGGGTTCCAGCTCGGGCGTTGGCTTTGCCATTCCGGTCAACTACGCCAAGAACATTGCCGACCAGATCATCGACGGCAAGACGCCGGTTCATCCGTACCTGGGCGCCACGCTTTCGAGCGTCAACGCGCTCAACGCCCGTACCAACAAGCTGAGCACCGATAGCGGCGCGTATGTGGCGAGCGTTGTGGAGGACGGCCCCGCTGCCAAGGCCGGCATCCAGGAGGGCGACGTCATCACCAAGCTGGGTGACGACGAGGTCACGAGTGCCGACGGCCTGATCATTGCGCTGCGTAGCCACGAGGTGGGCGAGAAGGTCGAGATCACGCTCGTGCGCGGCAAGGAAGAGAAGAAGGTCACTGTTGAGCTGGGCTCCGACGAGGAGCTGCGGAACCAGCAGCAGAACGACAGCTCGACTGATACCGGCAACGGCGGCATCACCGACGAGCAGCTGCGCCAGTACCTGGAGGAGCTGCTGGGCCAGCAGGGCCAGGGCCAGGGTCAGGGTTACGGCCAGGGATTCTAGCGAGCCGTTTCGCACACATCGAAGCCAGAGGGGCTGCCCCGCCATGCGCGGGACAGCCCCTCTTTCCATAATGATCCCCCGGGGACGGAAGAAAACGGATCATTTTGAGCTGGCGAGGAGCTTGGTTCGGAATGGTCTGGACAGTTAGTTCAGATACGTATAAATCTGGGGCAGTCCGGGATGCGTTTTGAGCTGTTTTAGGATGGAAATGGGGCTCTGATGGGTGCTCGGAAGGAGAAATAAGCCGATCGTGCCGCTCCGGGACGACCAAATGGGGTGAAATGGCGCCATTTGAGCTCGATTCGGTTCGCAGATTTATACGTATCTGAACTAACTGTCCACCCCGGCCTGACGGCTGCCGATTCGGTGCGGTTTGAGACCGCTATTCGGCCCCATCGCGACCGGTGGTACTCTTGTATCCGTTTGAAATCGAGCGAAGGAGTGCCGCTATGGAGCAATCGAGCCTGTTTGGTGACGGCGTGGACATCGATACCGAAACGCCCGCGAGCGCGGGTGCCGCCGCACCGACCGATGCCCGCGCCCAGGCGGCAGCGCGCGCGGCAGAGCTGCGCCACGAGCTCGACTACCATGCCTACCGCTACTACATGCTCGATGCGCCCGAGATCACGGACGCCGCCTTTGACAAAATGCTCGTTGAGCTGCAGAAGATCGAGGCGGCCTATCCCGATTTGGTGACGCCCGACAGCTATACCCAGCGCGTAGGCGGCTACGTGAGCGAGCAGTTTACGCCGGTCACGCACATGGCGCGCATGTATTCCATGGACGACGCTATGGATCTTGATGAACTCGACGCATGGCTCCAGCGCACCGAGGATGCACTCGGCGCCGGCAGCGTCACCTATACCTGCGAGCTCAAGATCGATGGCTTGGGCGTGGCGCTTACCTACCAGAATGGAACCTTCGTGCGCGCAGCGACGCGCGGCGACGGCACCACGGGCGAGGATGTGTCGCTCAACGTGCGCACCATCAAGGACGTGCCCATGCACCTGTCCGAGCCGGCGCTCGCCCACATGGGCGCCGATCGCGAGCGTACCATCGAGGTCCGCGGCGAGGTCTACATGCCCAAGGGCAGCTTTGTGCGCCTGAACGACGAAGCCGATGCCGAGGGCCGCGACCCCTTCGCCAACCCGCGCAACGCAGCCGCCGGATCCCTGCGCCAAAAGGATCCCAAGGTCACGGCACGTCGCGACTTGGCCACCTTTATCTATGCCATCGCCGATACCGACCCGCTGCACGTTCATAGCCAGCGTGAGTTCCTCGACTGGCTGCGTAGCGCCGGATTTAGCGTCAATCCCAACGTGGCTCGCTGCGCCACGCCGGCTGAGGTCCACGAGTTCTGCGCCCAGGCGCTCGAGCATCGCGGCGACCTGGACTACGACATCGACGGCGTGGTCGTAAAGGTCGACGGCTTCCAGCAGCAGCTCGACCTGGGCTTTACCGCCCGCGCGCCGCGATGGGCCATCGCTTTTAAGTTCCCGCCCGAGGAAAAGCAGACCGTCCTGCGCGAGATCCGCATTCAGGTGGGCCGCACCGGCGTGCTCACGCCGGTCGCGGAGTTCGATCCGGTGACGGTTGCCGGTTCCACCATCGCGCGCGCCACGCTGCACAACATCGATGAGATCCGCCGCAAGAACGTGCGCGAGGGCGACACCATCATCGTGCACAAGGCGGGCGACGTGATCCCCGAGGTCGTGGGTCCGGTGCTCGACAAGCGGCCGGCCGATTCGGTCGACTGGCACATGCCCGAGGTCTGCCCCGTGTGCGGCAGCCCAGTCGTGCATGAGGACGGCGAGGTCGCCTACCGCTGCGTCTCCATCGACTGCCCCGCGCAGCTCAAGGAGCGCCTGCTCCACTGGGTGAGCCGCGGCTGCATGGACGTCGACGGCCTGGGTGACGAGATTGTCGACAAGATGATCGCCGCCGGTCTGATTCACGACGTCGCGGATTTCTACCAGCTCACGGTCGACGACATCGCCGGCCTGGACACGGGCCGCGTGTATGCCATCACTCAAAAAGGTCATAAAAAGGGAGACATTCAATACGATAAAAACGGTTCTCCAAGGCTAGAGAAAGACGGAAGCTATAAACGCTATAAAACTGAACAGGTTGCCTGCACTGCTGGCGACCCTATTTTGGTCGGCAATAAGATTGCCAGTAAGGTAATTAGTGAGCTTAATAAATCGAAGACGTTGCCTTTGTCTCGTGTGCTATTTGCATTGGGAATCAGACTTGTTGGCAAAAGTGTCGCCGAGTTGCTCGCGCGCCGGTATTTGACCATCGATGCGCTTATTCTCGCGACTGATGAGGATATGGCAAATATTGAAGGCGTTGGCCCGGAGATTGCAAGGAGCGTCCGCGGATTCTTGTCAGTTAAGGACAATCTTGATGTGCTCGAGAGGTTACGTTTATGCGGCTTTTCGCTTGAGGAAAATTTAATGAGTGAAATGCAGTCTAAGTCGGGGCAAATGGGCATATCCAGTGAACTTGCTTCCTCGCAGCCGTTGAAGGATATGACCTTTGTCCTAACGGGGACCCTTGAGAAGCGTTCTCGTTCCGAGGCTGGGGATGCGCTGAAACTTTTGGGGGCCAAGGTAACGGGGTCGGTTTCGAAGAAAACCTCCTATGTAGTTGCGGGGGCGAATGCGGGCTCAAAGCTCACTAAGGCTCAAGCACTTGGTGTGCCTGTATTGGACGAAGATCAACTTGAGGAAGTAATCGAAACGGGCGAAGTGCCTGCGGTATAGGGAGGCTGTCATGGCGGCAGACGTGCTGTTTTTGGATGTCGAAACTCCAAATGGACACAATGATCGAATTAGCTCAATTGGGCTAATTCGATGTGACTGCAACGGTGCCATCCTTGCGGAGGACTCCTATTTGGTTGATCCTGAAGAGCCGTTTTCGGAAATAAATATGAGGCTAACGGGCATTTCCCATGCTGATGTTGTTGGTGCTCCTACATTTCCGCAAATATGGTCACGCTCATTGAAAAGCCTGTTTGACGGAGCTGCTCTGGTTGCCCACAACGCTTCATTTGATTTGGCGGTTCTGTGGAAGCTATTTGATGCCTATGAGCTTGACAGGCCCGAATGGAATTACGCCTGCACTAAAGAGCTTGCCAAGCAGTGGCATCCAGAATACCCAGACTATAAGCTTCCAACGGTTTGCCGATGCTTAAATCTTGAGATGGGGAGCCATCATCGAGCCTTGGACGATGCGGATGCTTGCAGGCGCATTTTCCATTCACTGATTATGGAAGACGAGGGGCATGTCCCCACGTTTGCACCGTATAGCCTTGGTTCCGGCTGCGGACGACGCTCAAATGAAGAGGCTTCCCGCGGTTCGGCGCAGAGAGTGAAGTCGGAAAAGACTGCCGATTACTGCGATTTTCTAAATTTGTGCGAAATGATTGTCGCCAATGGCAGGGTTGATGCTTTGGAGGCAATGTCGGCACTGTCGTATGTCGAAGAACACGATAAGTTGCAAGGTGACCCTTTGCTCGACAAGGTTTGTTCGCTTCTGGCCGCCGCTTTGGCGGATGGTGACATAGATGAGCATGAATCCGATCAATTGGTTGGTTTGTTACAAGGGATTATTAATCCCTGCTCTGACGGCGTGTCGCATCGACAGGTTCAAATTGAAGGAAAGAAGTTCTGCCTTTCCGGTACTTTCTATCACGGTTCAAAAGAGTGTATTAAGCAATTTATTTTGCAGAACGGTGGCCAGGTGCTGAGCGGCGTATCAAAGAAATGTGACTACGTAGTTGTTGGCGATGAAGGCAGCGATGCTTGGACTACAAAGAACTACGGAAGTAAGGTAAAGAAGGCCCTGGAGCTTCAGTTCAAGGGCGATGACATTCAGATTGTCAGTGAAGATGCTTTGGGACTTTAGCGGGGCCGTTTTGGTGTAACATAATTGTGTACACAATTATGTTAGGAGTGTGCCATGCCTGTTTGCGTTCCAATTAAAGATATGCGGGACACCGCAAAGTTCTCGGAGCTCGTTGAAACTACTACGGGTCCAGTGACTGTTACAAAAAACGGCTATAGCAAATTTGTTGTACTTCGATCTGAAGATTACGACCTCATGGTTCAGGAACAGGCTAAGGCTCGTCTGATGGCTCGCATAGCTGTTGCCGAGCGAGAGCGTGCTGCCGGCACGGCGCGTGATGCCTTTGAGGCCCTCGATGACCTTGAGGCAAAATATGGCCTATAACGTCAAGATTCTGCCTACAGCGGAACAAGAGGTTGACGATATCGTCGATTATCTATTGGGACACGGCGTTTTTACCGCCCGACACTTTCTTGATAAATACCGTAGTCAGCTCCAACTTCTTCAAAGTGGCGTAGTTGACTACGGCTTATCGAAATTACCCGAACTTGCAGTGCTTGGTTACCATGCTTGCCTCGTTAATTCTTATGTAATGCTCTATTACTACGATAACGAGGACGTTGTGATTGCTCATGTTTTTCATCAAAGCCAAGATTATGCCGCATTGGTGATGTCTAGAAATCGATTCGAGTTGCTGGACAGCGATTAGCCAGAACCGCCCGGAGAGCTTAACGCTTTCCGGGCGGTTCTTACTTTGCAGGGGCAACCGGCACCGTGATCTGCGTCACGTAGGTCGCCGGGTCGTCGCTGATGATGTCATCGATGAGGGCAATCTCGCGTGAGGGGCCGGCGGGGGCCAGCCCATGCTCATGCATGTAATCGAGAATACGCTCGTAGCGCGGGGCCGCCTGCCCGTGCGTGCCGCGGAAGCTGACGGTCAGGCAGCGCGCGGCGGGACGTACCTCGACGTCCCCCAGGTAATCGTCCGTGTCATCCAACAGCAGAAAAACCTCATCGTAGCCATCAAAGTCACCGGTGGCAATGCGCTCGGGCGCGATGCCCACACCCAGATTGCCAAGGAAGACGAAGGTCTCGTGCTGTCCTTTTTGCAGCTGGCGAATCTGCCACTCCAGCGCATAGGCATCGGTGGGGTTGACGCGTTCGCGCAGCACGGCGCAACGAAGTTCGGGCGCGTTGACCTCGTAGATGTTATCGAGCTCAGCATCCAATGCGCCTCGCAACAAGGCAAGCCGGTTGTCGATCTTGCGTGAGACGCGTTCCAGCTCACGGCGTTTACGTTCGATAAGCTCCTGCTGCTGGGCGAGTTGGCGCTGCATGAGGTCCACGTCGCGCGTGGTCACAAATTCGCGAATCTGAGCCAACGGCAAATCGAGAACGCGCAAGTGGCTGATGGTGTTGAGGGTAGAAAGCTGCCGCGCGCCGTAGTAGCGGTAGCCACTTGCCGCATCGACATACGCCGGCTCCAGCAAGCCCATCTGCTCGTAGTGCCGCAGCGTGCCAACGCTCAGGTTAAACAGGCGCGCGACCTCGCCAATGCGGAGCAGGCCCTCGGTATGCTCACTGGATGTTTCGGCCACGGGATTGCTCCTTTCGGTAAAAGCGGGGTAGGGCGCCAGACTCGTGCCGCCCCGCTACGCCACTAACTTGTCAAAAGCACCGCGACGGTTGAGCACCGTAAACGCCACCACGCAAATGACTGCCGATAGAATCGACCCGCACGGCGAGGCGATGCCCATGGGAAACAGCGTGTCGGAATAGGCGTTCGACAGCAGCCATGCGCCCGGCACGCGAATGAGCGCCACGGCCAGCACGTTGTGCGCAAAGCCGATATAACTCTTGCCGTACGCAGCGAAAAAGCCGCTAAAGCAAATGTGGATTCCGGCAAAGATCGCGTCGAAAATATAGCTGCGCATATAGCCGGTGCCGGCTGCGACCACCGCGGCGTCCTTGGCAAAAAAGCCGAGAAACGCCGGCGCCACCAGCCACATGAGGGCCGTGATCAGGCAGCCGTACACCGCCGAGATGGCCATGGCGTCCTTGAGCACCTGACGCGCGCGGTCGCCCTTGCCCGCGCCGGCGTTTTGCGCCGTGAGCGCGCTGACCGTGGCGCCCATGGAGCTCGGCACAATGAACAAAAAGCTGATCATCTTCTCGACCAGGCCCACGGCGGCGGCGTCGACCAGGCCGCGGTGGTTGGCGATAACGGTGATGAACATAAACGCCACCTGGATACAGCCGTCCTGCACGGCCACGGGCACGCCGATTTTAAGGATACTGCTGAGTACCTCGGGCTGCGGACGCAGGTCACTGCGCTTGACGTGGATGTTTGTACGGCGGCTCTTGAGCCATACGAGTGCAAGGGCAACACTTGCCGTCTGTGCGATCACCGTGCCGAGCGCCGCGCCCACGGGGCCGAGTCCCATGTGGCCAATGAACAGAAAGTCGAGCGCGATGTTGATGACGCACGCCACGCCGATCACATACATGGGCGAGCGCGAATCGCCCAGGCCGCGAAAGATGGCCGAGAGGATGTTGTATGCGGCGATGCACGGTATGCCGATAAAGCAGATGCGCAGGTAGGCGGCAGTGCCTTCGACGGCTTCGGCCGGCGTGCCGATGAGCGCCACGATCTGCGGGCACAGCGCGAGCAAGAGCGCGGCCAGCACCACCGAGACGCCCATAAAAAGCGTGATGGTGTTGCCGATGGCGGCCTCGGCGCGATCGAAGCGTCGCGAGCCCACGGCGTGGCCGACGATGACCGTTGTTCCCATGGCCAGGCCCACGAGCGTCACGGTAATGATATAGAGCGTCTGCGCGCCGTTGCCCACGGCGGTGATGCCGGCGGCGCCGCTAAACTGTCCGATAAAATACAGGTCGGCCATGCCGTAGAGCATCTGCAAAAAGTACGAGAGCATATAGGGCAGGGCGAAGACCGCGATGGTCTTGAGGACGTTGCCGCGTGTGAGGTCGTGTTCCATGGGCAGGGCACTTTCTGGCTTGGTTCGTTTGCGTACCAGTGTAGTGAAAACCCTACAACGATTGTAGAGTCAAGCTCCATGTTGGCGCGCCAGCGAAAAATTCGCGCCCACAATCATTTCCATTTGAATACGGGCACGCGCCGCGCGGGCTTAGCGCCTGCGCCAGCCTTGTAGAAATCGATTTCGGAACACTTGACACCATCACTCGGCGCGCAATAATACGTGCGTTTGCGAACAACGTTTGATGGGGGATGAAGCTGCGTGCGCAATCTCAAAATCTTGTTTTCCTATTTGGGGGAATACCGTCGCGATGCCATACTCGGCGTGATGTTCGTCTCGGTTGAGACCGCGCTCGAGCTGTTTATTCCGGTCATCATGGCCAACATCATCGACGTGGGCGTGCCCACGGGTGACGTCAACTATATGCTGCTGCAGGGCGCGTGCATGCTGGTGTGTGCCGCATTTTCGCTGGTGCTTGGTCTGGGGTATGCCCGCACATCCGCTCGCGTGGCTTCGGGCCTGGGCGCCAACCTGCGCGAGGCCGAGTATCGCAAGATTCAGACGCTCGCCTTTGGCAACCTGGACAACTACGACGCCAGCTCGCTCGTTACCCGCATGACCACCGACATCACCGTCATCCAAAATGCCATCGGCAACGGCTTTCGCCCCATGGTGCGCGGACCGGTGACGCTCATTGTCGGCTTGGTCTATGCCCTGGTGCTGTCGCGCCCGCTCGCCACGGTCTTTGCGATTATTCTGCCCGTGCTGGCGATCGTGCTGGGCGTCATCACCTATCGCGTGAGCCCGCTCTACCGCCAGCTGCAGATCTCGATGGACCACCTCAACGGCGTGGTGCAGGAGGACCTCACCGCCGTGCGTGCCGTTAAGGCGTATGTGCGCGCCGAGCACGAGGAAGCCAAGTTCGATGCCGTCAATACCGAGCTCGCGCACACGGCGACGAAGACGTTCGGCAATGCCGTGCTCAACCTGCCGGTGTTTCAGCTGTCGATGTACGTGGCCGCCATCTCCATCCTGTGGATCGGCGGGCGCATGATTATCGCCGGCGAGCTGGGCGTGGGTTCACTCACGGGCTTTATGAGCTATGTGCTTCTGATCATGAACTCGCTCATGATGATCTCCAACGTGTTTTTGCTGCTCACGCGCGCGCTCGCCAGCGTGGAGCGCATTTCGCGAGTGATTGACGAGCAATCGCTCATCCAAGCGCCCGCGGCAGACGCGGCCGTGCGCGAAGTGGCCGACGGAAGCGTCGAGTTCCGCGACGTGTCGTTTAAGTACCGCGCGGATGCTGCCGAGGACGTGCTCGAGCATATCGACCTTCGTATTGAGCCGGGCTCCACGGTGGGCGTGCTCGGCGGCGCGGGCTCGGGCAAGAGCTCGCTCGTGCAGCTCATCGCGCGCCTGTACGACGCGACCGGTGGCGCCGTGCTCGTGGGCGGGCGTGACGTGCGCGACTACGACCTGGCCGCCCTGCGCGACGCCGTGGGCATTGTGCTGCAAAAGAACGTGCTGTTTACGGGCACCGTGCGCGAAAACTTGCAGTGGGGCGCACCCGATGCCACCGACGAGGAGCTGCTGCGTGCCTGCCGCGCGGCGTGCGTGGACGAGTTCCTGGACCGCATCGGCGGGCTGGACGGCGAGTTGGGCCAAGGCGGCGCCGGCGTTTCGGGCGGGCAGAAGCAGCGTCTGTGCATCGCGCGCACGCTACTCAAACATCCGCGCGTGCTCATTTTTGACGACTCCACCAGCGCGGTCGATATGGCGACCGATGCCAAGATCCGCGAGCACATCGCGCAGATTCCCGATACGACCGTGATCATCATCGCCCAACGTATCGCGAGCGTGATGGATGCCGATCGCATTGTGGTGCTGGAAGACGGGCGTGTCCACGGCGTGGGCACGCACGAGGAGCTGCTAGCGGGTGACAACATCTACCAGGAGATTTACGCCTCGCAAATGGAGTTCGCGGGGGATGCGACCGCAGATGCTCCGGCCCGAGAAGGAGGTGAGCGCCATGCCTAAGACATCCGCTCAGGCCCGTCCGGCCAATCTGGGTCAGACGCTCCGCCGCTTGCTCAGCTATATGGGTCATGCCAAGTTTTCGCTGCTTGCTGTGGGTGTGCTCGCCTCTATCGCCGCCATCGCGAGCCTTGCCGGCACCTATATGGTGCGCCCCATCGTCAACGGCCTGTCTACGGGCGGGGAGGAGCTGCTCACCAAGCAGGTTCTCTTTACGGCCGCCATCTATGCCGCAGGCGTGCTCTCGGCCCTGGGCTACTCGCAGATCATGGTGCGCGCAGCACAGCGCGTGGTGTCCGACATTCGCCGCGACCTGTTCGCGCACATTCAGACGCTGCCGCTCAGCTATTTCGACAGCACGCGCTCGGGTGACATCATGAGCTTCTTCACCAACGATGTCGACACGGTCTCCGAGGCACTCAACAACAGCTTTGCCAACGTGATTCAGGCGACCATCCAGGTCATCGGCACCACGGCCATGCTCATCATCCTCAACTGGCAGCTCACGATTATCACGCTCGTGTGCGACGCGGCCATCGTGCTGTACGCGCGCTACTCGGGCATTCGCTCCAAGCGTTTCTTTGCCGCCCAGCAGGCGTCACTCGGCGACTTGGACGGATATGTCGAGGAGATGGTCTCGGGTCAAAAGGTCATCAAGGTCTTTAATCACGAGCAGGCTAACGTGGCCGGTTTTGACGTGCGTAACCAGGAACTGCGCCGCACCGGTGGCGCCGCGCAGGCCTACGCCAACTCGATGGTGCCCATGACCGTGGTGATCGGGTATGCCAACTACGCGATCGTTGCGGTGGCGGGCGGCATGCTCTGCATCAACGGCCTGGCCGACGTGGGCGCGCTCGCGAGCTACCTGGTCTTTGTGCGCCAGGCGGCCATGCCCATCAACCAGTTTACGCAGCTGGGCAACTTCTTGCTCAACGCGCTGGCCGGTGCCGAGCGCCTGTTTGCCGCAATGGACCTTGAGCCCGAGGCGGACGAGGGCTGCGTGGAGCTGGTGCAGACGGGTGAGTCCGCGTGGGCGTGGAAGATTCCCGAGGGCCGTGGCGTGGGCACGTACGGACATCTGCACGACGTGGCCTCAGTCGACAATGCGGGTCACGCGGTGGCGGCCGACGGCACCGAGCTCGTCACCGGCCTGGTGCCGCTTGCCGGCGACGTGCGCTTCCATGCGGTTGACTTTTCCTACGTGCCGGGCACGCGCGTGCTCACGGACCTTAACCTGTTTGCCAAGCCGGGGCAAAAGATCGCGTTTGTTGGCTCCACGGGCGCCGGAAAGACGACCATCACCAACCTCATCAACCGTTTCTACGAGGTCGATGACGGTGAGATCACGTACGACGGCATCGACGTCAAGCACATCGCTAAGGCCAGCTTGCGTGGGTCGCTCGGCATTGTGCTGCAGGATACCCACCTGTTTAGCGGCACCATTGCGCAGAATATCCGCTTTGGCAAGCTCGACGCGGCTGACGAGGAGGTGCGCGCCGCCGCCGAGGCCGCCTGCGCCGACTCGTTTATCCGCCGCCTGCCGCAAGGCTACGACACGCCGGTCACGGCCGACGGTGCCAACCTGTCGCAGGGCCAGCGGCAGCTGCTCGCCATCGCGCGCGTGGCCGTGGTCGACCCGCCGGTGCTCATCCTGGACGAGGCAACAAGCTCCATCGACACGCGTACCGAAAAGCTCATCGAGCGCGGCATGGACCGCATCATGCGCGGGCGCACCACGTTTATGATCGCGCACCGTCTGTCCACCGTCCGCGACGCCGACGCGATCATGGTCCTCGAGCACGGCCGCATCATCGAACGCGGCACCCACGAGGAGCTCCTGGCCCAGCACGGCGAGTACTGGCAGTTGGCGCACGGCTTGAAAGAGTTGGATTAACCCGTTCGGGCACGGTACTTTGGCCCTCCATGCCCCTTACCTCGCCTCAAACCGTCCCAACATTCGACGTTTTTCTCGATTTTGAGAAAAAGCATCGAATGTTGGGACGGTTTTTCTGTCATCCGATCGGGTGGAATCGCTAACTTGCATGCGAAGGTGTGCGAATCCGCGAGCAGGGGGAATAAGGTTGGTTATCCGACCCATTGGAGGGCTCATGGACCTGCCGATTGTCCTGTCCCATAAGACTGCCTGGCTGTACCACAACGTGGCGTGCCCGTCTGAGCCGCTTTCGCGAGCAAGCAGTCTATACGATGAGGACTCGATTGCCAGCGAGGCGCAATCGACCGCGGACCTGCCCAAACTGGGGTTAGATGCCAAGGGGCTGAGAATATCTGCGGCGGTCGAGATCGTTGCCGACTATCTGGCCTCACTTGGCATCCCGCATGAGGGGCTCGATCGTATCGACACGCTGGTCAGCTTCGATTTTGAACGCTCTCGGCCGGCTGGTCTCCGACGCCACGTATTTGGGGCTCCCATTCCTTCGGACCATCTTATCGAGGTGGCAGAGGGTCTCTTGGTGGTTGATGAGGCCATGTGCTTTGTCCAGGCGGGCTCGTGGATGTGTGAACCCGAACAGCTGGAATATGGGTATGAAATCTGCGCCCGATACCATTTGAATCATTTGTCGTCAGGCGATTATATCGAGATGGGGCAGAGGTATACCGTTGCCGATTTGATCGCTTATTGCGATGAGAACCGATCTCGTCAGGGGGCTACACGTGCGGCTGCCGTGCTCAAACGCGTGCACGATGGTGCGCGGTCGCCCATGGAGACGGCCACCGCGATCATGGTCGTCGCGAAGCGTTCCCAAGGTGGGCTCGGGTACACCAGGGTTGAGCTCAACCATCGGGTCGATGTTCCCAACGAGTTCAAATATCTCGCTAAGGCTGGGTATTTCGAGATCGATGTATATGCACCTGCGAGCGATACGGGGATTGAATACAACGGCTCGGACCATCTTGATAAGTGGCGCAGTGCGTCTGACGCTGAGCGTATGGCCGTTCTGAGCGCGCTGGGCTTTAGGATGATCGTCCTCACCGGGACCCAGTTTGCCAACCGGCTGCAATTGCACCGGGCGATGAATGCTATAGCACTCGCTATGGGCCTCAAGTGCGACCGAAGCGAGACGTTCCAGAAACGGCAGAATGAACTGCGGGAATTCGTGATTCGGCACTGGAACGGCGGCCTTTAGAGGCGTCTGGCTTGTCTTCCGAGCCCTGCGGACACCTAAACCGTCCCAACATTCGACGTTTTTTGCCAATATCAGGAAAAGCATCGAATGTTGGGACGGTTTGAATGCTGAGGATGGGCTCGGGAAGGCCGTCTTGCCGAATGGCATGCCCTGTCGTACGCGTGTCGACCCGATTTCTGTGTGCGGTACTATATTCCCCGAAGAATAATGGCCTGCGCGAGGGGAGGATTGCGTGGACGAGCGCGTGCAACATGACGGTTTTGGCCGCGATATCAACTACCTACGCATTGCCGTGACTGACAAGTGCAATTTCCGCTGCATTTACTGCATGCCTGCCGACGGCGTAGCTCCGCGCGCACACGATGAGCTGCTCAGTGCCGAGGAAATTGCCCGCTTTGTGCGCCTGGTGGCGGGGGAAGGCATTCGCCGCGTGCGCCTGACGGGTGGCGAGCCGCTGGTTAGCCGCCGCATTATTCCGCTCATTCGCGACATCCGCGCTATTCCTCAGATCGAGGATATCTCGCTCACCACCAATGGTGCCCTGCTGCCCAAGCTGGCGCCGCAGCTTAAAGACGCGGGGCTCGACCGCGTCAACATTTCGCTCGACACGCTCGACCCCACGCTGTTTGGAAAGATCACGCGCCTGGGCCGGCTTGAGCAGACCATGGCCGGCATCGATGCGGCGCTGGCCTGGGGCTTTGGACCGGTTAAGGTCAACTGCGTGGTCGTGCGCCGGCTCAACCAAGACGTGGCGGCCCTCGCGCGCCTGACCGTCGACCGCCCCATCCACCTGCGCTTTATCGAATACATGCCCATCGGTGACGAGCACACGAGCTCGCATTGCGCTGTGGACCCGCATGCGCCCACGCTCAATCCCGAGCTGTGGGACGCGAGCGATACCGTACCGAGCGACGAGCTGCGGGCGCGCATCAATGCCGGCGCCGCCGCAGCTGGCCTGGGCGAGCTTGAGCCGCTCGACATCAACGACGCTCCTGCCGGCGCGGGCCCTGCGCGCTATTGGCGCTTTCCGGGTGCGGCGGGCACGGTCGGCTTCATTAGCGCCATGTCCAATCATTTTTGTGCGAGCTGCAACCGTTTGCGCCTGACGGCGGACGGCAGCGTGCGCCCCTGCCTGTTCAGCGATGCCGAGTATTCGGTTCGCGAGGCGCTACGCCGTGGTGATGATATGCAGGTGCTTTCGATTTGGCGCGATGCCGTGGCCCACAAACCGCAGGAACACGCGATAATTGAGGGCACGCAACGATTTATGTCCCAAATCGGAGGATGATCATATGGCCAAGAGCAGGTACGCCGATGCCACCAAGGCCGCTCGCAGGGCCGCGATGCCTGCCCATAAAGCTGCGGTAGCCAGCAAAGACGCTACGTCCGCGGGCGCGCAGGCCGCAACGGCGACCACCGATGCTGCCGCCGAGCCCGCCCGCGATGCCCGCCGCGACGAGCTGACGCACGTGGACGCCAAGGGCGAGGTGCGCATGGTCGACGTGTCTGGCAAGGCCGAGACGCACCGCATCGCCATTGCCGAGGGCACCATCCTCATGCATCCCGAGACACAGGCGATGGTGCTGCAGGACCGCGCCAAAAAGGGTGACGTGCTCGCCTGCGCGCGCGTGGCGGGTATCATGGCCATCAAGCGCACGAGCGACATCATCCCTATGTGCCATCCGCTGCTCATCACCAAGAGCAAGTGCGATATCGAGCCCATTGCTCCGGCGGGAACGCCGGCCGACGAGACGCCCGAGGGCTGGGCGCCGGCGCGTCCCGACGGGCAGGTCGGCTTTCACGTGCTGGTCACGGCGGGCGTGACGGGCAAGACGGGTATCGAGATGGAGGCGTTGACCGGAGCGAGCGCCGCGTGCCTGACCATCTACGACATGTGCAAGGCCGTCGACCGCGGCATGGAAATCGTCGACGTGCGCCTGCTGCACAAGGAGGGCGGCCGCTCGGGCGTGTGGGATCGCGCAGAGCGTCAAGCTGTTGCTGCCGAGGCCGCTGCTGCTGATGGCACCGTGCCCGCGAGCGCGCCCGTCGCAGTTCCCGCGCCCGCGGCCCCCACGCCCGCCGTCCCCGCAATCGCGTTTATCGGTTACCAGAACTCGGGCAAGACCACGCTTGTCGAGAAGGTCATCGCCGAGCTTACCCGCCGTGGCCTGCGCGTGGGTTCGCTCAAGCATCACGGGCACCATGGCTTTGATATCGATGTGCCCGCCAAGGATACCTGGCGCCATCACCAGGCCGGATCCAAACACGTGGGCCTCATCTGCGCCACGCGCTGGGCGGAGTACGCCGACACGCGCGAGGAGGACGAGATGCCCGCGCGCGAGCTGCTGTCGCGTTACAACGATGTCGACGTGGTGATCATCGAGGGCTACAAGACCGAGGGCTTCGACAACATCGTGGTCGCGCGCTCCGGTGTCGACCGTCTGCGCGGCAAGAGCTCGCTCGACCTGGTCGACGGCCACACGCTGGCCCTTGCCTGCAACGAGGCCCTGGCGCGTCAGGCTTTCGACGCCGGATTTGCGACCCGAGCCATCAACATCAACGACGCCCGAGCCATCTGCGACCTCATCCAAGACCATCTTTAGGCTTGACGCTGCGCCGGTCCCAAGCATCCCATCTCGCCCCTCAAGCCGTCGCTCGCGTACCAAAGTACGCGTCGCTCCTCTTTCGGGGCGACCTGGGGCACTTGGAACCGGCTCGCTACGTTGCCATATCATTGGGCCACCACAGGCAGGCACCTTTGTGGTGGTTTTTGCTTTGGTAGATCTTTGGGACATGCCTTAAAATCTACCAAGTAGTTCATGCCGGGCGAAAAACGGAGAGAAGGAGCTCGATGCGTCCTTAACGTTGCATACAGAAAGATTGAGTCGATGGCCGGCGGTCAATGCCCGCGGCCCGTATTCGTATGCAACAAGGAGCGCCCATGTCCCTATCTCGAATCTCAAAATCCCAGCCATCGCTGTCCGCGCAGGCCAAGCGCCTGGTGGCGATGCGATTTCTCATCTACACCGGCTTCCAAACCAGCTACTTTATCGGCGTTATCGGAACGCTCACCTATGCGGACGGCGCCTCGGTCGTCGCGACGTCGCTGGCCGTCCTCTTTATGAACGTCTTCGTAATCCTGGGGTCCTTTGCGGGCGGTGCGGCGCTCGACGCCTGGGGTCCGCGCCGCCATTTCTTGTTGAGCATCGTAAGCACGCTGGCAACGGGCGCGGCAATCATCGCCTTTGGCAGCGCGACCGGAACAGTCCTTGCCGGCGCAGTACTCTTGGGTTTTGTGATGGGGTTCGCCCAGCCCATCGCCACATCCTATCCGGCCTACCTCACCGACGACCCCGTCGAGCTCAAAGACATCAACTCTGCCATCACCATGTTTTCCAACGTGAGCATTATCGTCGGACCCACGCTGGGCGGCTTTGTTGCGGCGGCTTCATCGTCGCGCGCGGTGTTCGTGCTCATGATACTGTTCACCCTGCTCGCGCTCATTGCCGGCTGGGGCTTTAAGCCGAGGGCAAGTCGCGTCGTCGGGCGTGCGGGCCAAAGCTCCGACCCCAACATGTCCGCCCGCACCACCTTCGCGACCAGCATCAAGACGGTCTTCACCAACAGCGTCCTCGCGCTACTTTTCTGCATTATCTTCCTTTCGAACTTTGGCTACGGTGCCTTCGACCCGCTGGAGTCGTTCTTCTATCGCGACGTCCTGCACGTCGGCGTCGAGTGGATGGGCTGGCTATCGTCGGTCTCCGGTGTGGGTGCGGTGTTGGGCGCCGTGGTCGCGCTCCGCATGCCGCCGCGCCTCGTCAGCCTTAAAACGCTGCTCGTGGCGCTTATGTCCGTGGGCCTGGGAAGCCTGCTCTACGTGGGCACGCCGTACGTGGGTGTGGCGCTCATCGGCCAGATCGCCCTGGGCGTGGCCTGGGGCGTCGTCAACCCGCTCCATAACACCATTGTGCAAACGACGGCGCCGCTCGAGCAGCTCGGCCGCGTTAACTCGGTCATGGGCTTTGGCAACATGTTCGCCGGCGTAGCCCCGCTGGCGATTGCTCCGTGGCTGGCAGCAACATTTGGCGTGCAGCAGACGCTCATAGGTGCGGGCATAGTCGTAACGGCGGTCCCAGCGGCGCTGATGCTGTTTGGACGCGGACACTTGGATCGTGCTGCAGAGCGGTAAAAACCGTCACAACATTCGATGAAAATCGCGATTTTGCCGAAAAACGTCGAATGTTGTGATGGATTGTGCTGAGGCCCGAGCACCACAAGCCACCACAAAGGGGTCGGGCACCTTTGTAGCGGTCGGGCCCCAACGACCCGCGCATTGGTATACCATGTACGCCACTTACGACTACAGCCAACGCCGCCACGCTACCCAGAAAGGGCCCCATGGACGCCACATTCAGCCACATCAAAGCCGTGTTCTGCGATATCGACGGCACGCTGCTCACAAGCGAGCACGCGGTGTCCCCGCGCACCGTGGCCGCGATCCGCGCCCTACGCGAGCGCGGCGTGCTCTTTGGCCTGTGCACCGGGCGCGACGCCCACGCGACCGAGGCCATGTACGAGCTCTGGGGCATCGACGGCCTGGTAGACGTGATGGTGGGCTGTGGCGGCGCCGAAGTCATCGACCGTGCGCACGGCATTAACGAGCTGAGCTACCCGCTGCCGGGCGAAACCATCGCGCGCATCTGCGAGCACATGGCGGACCTTCCGGCAACGCCCGTTTGCCCCCGAGACGGCGTGTTCTACGTTCCCGAGAGCAATGCGTGCGTGGAGCACCTGTCGCAGGTCGATGGCGTGCCCTACAAGGTGGTCGATTTTGCCGAGTTCTTGCGCGAACCGCAGCCCAAGGTGATGTTTACCATGGCGCCCGAGGTGATGCCGCAGGTCATCGAGCGAGCATCAACGTTCGCCGACGACACCGTTAAGGCAGCCTCCCTACAAACCACGCAGCGCCTCTACGAGTTCATGGATCCGCGCGTGTCCAAGACGCGCGGCCTTGTGCGCGTGGCGGAGCTCAACGACATGGGGCTCCAGAACATTTGCGTGTTTGGCGACGCGGATAACGACACCTGCATGGTGGCCGACGCCGGCGTGGGCGTGTCCATGGCAAACGGCAGCGATGCCACCCGCGCCGCCGCCGACTTTGTAACCGCGAGCAACGACGAAGACGGCATCGCGACCTTTATCGAGGAGCATCTGCTGTAGCGCCGGGTGCAACCACCACGAAGGGGACAGGCACCTTTGTGGTGGTTTGTTCTAAGGCTGACAGGCTGGACATCATAAGCGTCCCAACAATCGATGGTTTTCCGCAAAAGAGCGATTTCCATCGATTGTTGGGACGCTTTTTTGTGTCGATGAGTTGCTGGCGAACTTAAATGGTGATGTATGAACATCGCACATCACCAGAAATAGACTATCTAGCCTGTAGGTTGTTATGTCAGATAAAAAGCCATACCGTTCGCTGATGAAAAATGACCGTTCATAGATTGAGTGGGTTAAAACAAAATGTTGTACAAATAACAACAAAGCGTCATTTATCAAAAGCGGCTGACAAATCTACCTGTATTTTTCCAAAATACAGGCGCGAATAAAGAACTGCATAGTTTGAAAAAATGTCAAGAAAAAAGCCAGTCGAGAAAGAAAATGTAAAAATCTGGCTTTTCGTTGTTTAAACAAAGAGTAATAATATGCTTACCGTGCGCGGCAATTATAGGTTGCGCGCTCAAGACTAATCGTGAAAGAGCAAGATCGCGGTCTCTTGGGGAGGAGACATCGATGAAAGCAAATTCAAATAAATCTAAGCAAGGTAATAAAGCGGCGCATCGTGTGATAGCGGGTGTTTTGTGCGGAGCTTCTGTCTTGAGCTTGGTACTGTCGCTCGTCATGCCTCCGATCTCGCAGGCCATTGCCAACGATGCCCAGACGGCTCCTACCGAGGGAACTGTGATGGGGGGGGGTTCCTCAAGTGAGTCTACTGATGTAGACAACACTGTCAACGGGGATACCGAAAACCAGAATAGTGACGAGGTCGAGGGCGACGAGCCCGACTCTTCAAATGGTGTTGAGCAGGGTCAGTCTGAGAATCAACCTGAGGATAAGCTGCAGGTCGAAGATAACGAGCCGGCAGATGACGTCGCCGTAGCGTTAGCCGCGGAAGGCGGGCAGACTGAAACGGCATCCGAGGAGATAAAAAACGTTTCCGATCTGAAAACCAAGCTGGAGAATGCAAGCGGTGTTGCTAGCTTCAGGCTTATGAATGATGTCGAGACCAGCGAGACAATCACGCTCAGCAAGGACGGCAGCAATATCACGCTGGATTTAAACGGCTGCAAAATTAAGCATACAAGTTCGAACCTGCCCCTGTTCAATATCACCGGCGGTGCAACGCTGACTGTCAGGGACAGTCAGCAAGTTGCTCCGACAGGGATTGAGACAAATCAGGGAAGTAACAAATACGGCAATCTCGCCTCAATGGAATACGCTGCCGAAATTCCGACTCGCCTTACCTATTACGTAACCGAATCGGTCGCAAACGGAACCCGTACAACCGAGACTCTTAAAGCGTATAAGGCTGACATCGCAGGCGCCATAGTGGCGTGCGACGGTAGCTCTTATCTAAAACTCATCAATTTGTATAGCAGCAACGGCAAGGGCGGTACGTTCAAGCTAGAGAGCGGCGTGATTACACAGCAGCAAGGTAGTAGCGTCGGTAGCTTGGTTTATGCCCAAGATGGATCGACCGTTGCCATGGGCGGCGGCTATATATGCGGTGCTTCTGGCTCGGGTGCGGGTGGCGGAATTGAAGTACGTAATAATTCAAACCTTAGCATCTCTGGTGGCGTAATTGCCGGCAACAGTGCTCCGAGTGGCGGCGGTGTGTTTGCAGGGGGATCTGTAGTCACAGTGACCGATGGCATAATCTCCGGCAACAGCACGCTTGCCAACACTCCTGGATACGGTGGTGGCATTATGGGCGAAGGCAGTAACATCACTGTTTCCGGCGGCTATGTCACTAACAACGCATACCAGCATGATTATAAGGTCCAGGGTCCCTACGATGATCATAACGGCAATGGTTGCCATGGCGGTGGCGGTATCGCTGCCTTAAGCAGTGGCGAGGGGCAGACAAACGGTAGTCTCGCGATTAACGGTGGCTACATCACCGGTAACTATTCTGCCGAGGCTGGTGGCGGTGTTTACGCCGGCGCTTGGAAACGGGCCCTCTCCTCGTTTACGTTCTCTGGTGGAACCATAGCTAGCAATGTGGCGCAAAACTCAGAGGGTGGCGGTATCCGCATTGCAGCGCCTACCGTTGGCGTATTTAATGTGAGCGGTACGAAAGCCTATATCACTAACAATACGACCAATACCACCAACGACTGGGGTGGCGGCGGCGTGTTCGTTCAGGGTGGCAACAGTGGTGAAAACGTTAATTCAGCGAGCCTCAAGATTTATAACGCGTTGATTACTAACAATTCGGCACAGGGCTATGGCGGTGGCTTCGCCGCCTGCCCGAGTGGCAAGACGGCTATTACCGATACCAATGGTATTGCGATTTTCGGAAACCGCGATGAAAACGGCGCCCACCTATCGGGTGGTACTAATAGTAAGAATGAAGATCAGCCCACAACCGTTAAGGGTGGCGAAATCACTGATACCTTCAAGCAAAACGGCCATAAGGATCTATTCCTGATTCGCAAGTCAGATAATAGCGACTACATCGCTGCCGTAACTGGTCAGATGCTTGGTGGCGGCGCTGCCAACTGGAAGGGCACGATCGACGGTCAGCCGCCTACGACCATCGGCAAGTACGAGGGCGCTCAAGCTAAGTACATGATTGGCCTCGATGCAGATCCTTCCGATGGTGATCAAGGGCTTGCCCGTGATAATGCCACGCTCTTCATCACGGGCAACAAATCCAACATCCACGGTGGCGGCATCATGACCAACGGCGACGTTGTCGCTGGCTCCACCCAAGAGGTCAAGGTTTACCCCAAGATGAAGCTCAATGGCTCCAAGGTGTTTGAGGACGGCACGCTTAAAGGAAATGACTTTGATTTCCAGCTACTCAAGCAGAACGAGATTAAGGATGAGAACGGTCAGGTTACGGGATATACGGTGCCGAGTTTTGATGCCAATGACACTCTCCAGCCCAATGGCTGCTCGGTGGTCAATACGGTGAGAAACGATAGTAGCGGCCATTTTGCCTTTAACCTGAGTGAAGTCTATGCCGATGACGATCTTGTTTACTACTTGGTAGAGGTTCCAGGCGCGGACAAGGACGTGACTTACGACAAGGCTATCTACAAGATAGATCCTACGGTCACAGAGGATCCGACCAGGACGCACGAGGTGCTTGGTATTAAATACAGGTACTACACGGTAAGTAACGTGAAGATCACCAAGATGTCTGATGGCGCTGCTGAGCCTGAGACCGTGGTTATCCCAACGTCTGAAGGCGACGTTGCATGCGTTGCACTTACTGGCGGTGCGACTTTCACCAACACGTACACCCAGTACACCTCCACAGGCTCCTGGACTCCTAAGGCGACTAAGGTCGTTAAGGGTGGCGAGATGAAGGAGTTTACGCTCGAATTTTCGGATAGCGCGGACTTCAAAAACGTCCAGCAGGCTAAGACCAAAGCTAATGTGCGCGAGCCCCAGACGCTTGAGTTCCCCAAGATTGTGTACAACCTTGACAGCTTGAAACAGAACGATGCTGATGTTCCGAGTCGCGGCGCTTCCAAGACCTTCACGTACTATGTGCGCGAGAAGGATGAAAACTCGACCTATCCGCATTACAAGTTCGATCAGTCGGTTTACGAGATCAAGGTCGTGGCCACGGATAACGCCAAGGGTGCAATTGATTGCAAAGTAACCTACAAGCAGATCAAGGATGCTGACGGTAATGCGGCGACCGACACGGACCACGAGCTCACCGACACCGACACCCCCACCTTCACTAACACCTACTCCACCTCATTGCCACTTTCTGGTATGTCGGGCGTCACTCTGACGTACCTTGCCGGCGCGGCGGTGCTTTGCGCTGCTGCGGCCTGGATGCACATTCGTCGCAAGGCGAATGCGAAGGGAGGTGAGCGTCGTGAATAAGAAGTTTAGCTCCTTCCCGATCTTGTTTGCGCTGCTTGCCCTCTTGATCGGCACCTGCGCGGTCGTGTTCCCCGCTTCCGCGCAGGCCGCGCCGACCTCGAACGGCTCCATCACGGTGAGCGGCACCGTAGCGAGCAGCTACGACGCCTACCAGATCTTTGGCGCCATCGTCGTCGACGGTGACAGCGACGCCAAGATCGCTACCGACCTCGCCTGGGCAAACGACGCCGCGCGCGACGCTGTCCTGCCTGTGCTGCACAGCGCGGGCATGCCCAATTCCCAGACCACCGCGCAGGAAGCTGCCGAGTGGCTCAACGCCGATTCCCACCTTACGAGCGCGCTGAGCGCACAGCTCGCTCGTTCCCTCCAGAGCTCTGGCGCCGTGCCCGTGGCCCTTAACGCGGGTACGGCGGCCAAGCTGCCCTGCGGCTACTGGCTCATCGTCGCCGACGACGATGCCATCGCCCAGAACGAGGCCGGCACCGCGCCGATCATGGCCCTGGTCGGCGGAAGCGCCGTCACCGTCAAGCCCAAGGCCGCGACGCCCAAGGTCGCCAAGTACGTGCTGGAGGACAGCACGGCAGCCTGGCAGAAGGCCGCCGACGCAACGGTCGCCGACGACCTGTACTGGCGCCTCTCGGCCACGGTCCCGGCGGGGCTCACGGCCTACGACGCCTACACGGTGCAGTTCGTCGACACCATGAGCGCGGGGCTCGACCCCTCCAAGGTGGCCTCGAGCATGCGCGTGTACGTGGCGGCGGGGGCCGAGGGCGGCCTCGACGCCGTCCCGGCCGGCAAGGACGGACGCGCCGGCACCGAGCCCGCCAAGGGCTGGACCGACATCACGGCCCAGTGCGCCACCAAGGTGGCCGCGGACGGAACCTTCACCGTGCGCACCGGCGACCTGATCGCCGAGCTCGGCGGGGCCGACGCCTTCGCCGCGGGCGCCCGCGTGGTCGCCGTGTACAACGCGCCGCTCGCCAGCGGCTGCAACCACGGTATCGCGAAGGGCAACCCCAACGAGGTCTACCTGCGCTACCCGCGCTCTCCCTTTGCCGACCAGTCCGGCGACGCCGGCTTCACCCGCACGCCGAGCGACGACGCGACGGCCTACACCTGGGATCTCGCGCTCACCAAGCGCGGCAGCGACGGCGACAAGCCGCTGCCCGGGGCGGTCCTGAGCATCACCGACGACCGCGGTCGCACGCTGGCGGCCAATGGCACGTGGGGTGTGGAAGGCAAGGCAACCGTCACCACGGGCGAGGACGGCCGCGTGACCGTCTCGGGCGTGGACTCGGGCAAGCTGGAGGTCCGCGAGCTCAAGGCACCCAAGGGCTACACCGCCTTTGAGGGCACGCGCTCCGTGACGGTCAAGGCCGAGGGCCTGGACGTCGACCAGGTGGCCGCCGCCAAGCCCAAGCTCACCATCACGGCCGAGTCGCCCCTTCGCGCCGACAGCGCGGACGGGACGACGGGCAGCCTGGAGGCGTCGCTCATCAACACGCCCACCGGCACGCCCCCTAGCACTATCACCGGAGGCTTTATGCCCTCGACAGGCGATAGAACGTTGGTGCTGGTGGCGGCTTTGGTTGCCATCGGAGTGGCGGCTATTGTCGCCGCGCTCGTCATCAAGCGGGGAGGAGGTCGCCGTGATAAATAATTGTCCCCCCCCCTTGCTCAGTGGCGTACTGCCTCCGTAGCGATTTGGACGCAGGGATATAACCTGCCGACTTTTGGCATCGACAAGTTTTAAAGCAACCTCCAAGAAAGAGGTCCAAACATGAAGACAACCAAGAACATCGCCCGCCTGGCAGTAACGGCCGGCCTCACGGCAGCGCTGAGCTTCGGTGGAGTCATGGCCCCGGTGACCATGGCGTTTGCGGCGGATGCGGCAGCTACGGCTAACAGCATCACCATCACGCAGAATAAGGACAACGGAGCTACCGAGTTCAAGGCATATCAGATCTTTAAGGCCGATGTAGTGGATTCTACTGAGGAAGGGGCGACCGATAAGATTGTCTCCAACGTCCAGTGGGCATTTGATAACGATGAGGCTCAGAAGGCCATCATCGCGGCTATTAGAGCGGATTCGAAGTATGGGGCTTCTGATCCCAAGCTGCCTGATAAAGCTACCGCCCAGGACGTGGCCGATTGGTTGGCTAAGAACGTTACCGGCACTAATGCTGAGACTGTTGTTAATAAGGACCACCTTCTCAACAAGATTGCCGCTATTGTGAAAAGCGACGTTGCTGCCACGGGCAATTCGTTCGCGGCGGGCGATAGTTTTACTGTGCCTAACGATAAGAATAATTCCCCCAAGACGGGTTACTACCTATTCCTGACCGATGAGTCTTCCCTGAGCACTTCCGACGCAGCAAAGAAGAACACGGGCACCTCGCCAATCTTCGCCGTTGTCGGCGGTAGCAGCGTAACCGTTGCTGAGAAGACCAGCATTCCTACCGTTGAAAAGGAGGTTCGTGAGGGCGGTAACTGGGGAAAGGTGAGCGACTCATATATTGGCGAGGAGGTCGAATATAAGCTGACCGGCACCGTTGCCAATAACATCGATACCTTCAATAAGTATGAGTATGTATTTCAGGACACGTTGAGCAAGGGTCTTGAAGTCGCGAAGGACACCGATGGCACGCCGAAGGACCTGCGCGTCTGTATTGTCGATAGCAAGACCAAAGGTGAGAAGGAGGTTAAACTCGACGCTACAAATGGTTACCAGGTGACTGTGGCTCCCGACACTTCCGCCGGAACTGAGCTCTTTAAGGTTTCTTTTGCTAACCTTAAGGCAGTTCAGGATGCTAGTGGAAATCAGATTAGCGTTAACGCTGACTCCACGGTGGTCGTAACCTATAAGGCTAAGCTTAACGGCCAAGTTGAATACAAGGCCGATGGCGCCACCAATGAGGTCAAACTTGTCTACTCCAACGATCCCATGTCTAACGGCACTGGCACTTCCGAATCGAAGAAGGTCGCTGATTACGTCTTCGGCTTCGATGTCACTAAGACCGACCCGGAAAACTCCTCTGCGAAACTCGATGCTGGCTTTACGGTCAAAATGATTAAGGAAGGGTCCGATAAAAGCGTTGAAAAATGGTTGAAGCAAGACGGCAGCTTCAGTGATGACGTAAATGACGCTTGCACGTTTGAAACTACGGGGGCTGGCAACAAGGTCTTTATTCCCGGACTTGTTGCGGGCACATATCTGATTTCTGAGAGCAAGACACCTGCGGGCTACAACACCATTGCCGACTTCGAAATCACGGTGACGCCTGAATACAATGCAGACGGCACGCTTAAAAAACTCAAAGTGACGTCCAATTCCAACATGGCCACTCCTACGACTGAAAAAAATGTGATCACGACCAAGATTCCCGTCACCATCCAGAACAAGAAGGGTTCCGGCCTCCCGCTGACCGGTCTTAACGGCGTGACGTTCACTTGGATCGCTGGTGGCGCGGTGCTGTGCATCGGCGTGGCGCACCTCATCCGCAGCCGTAAGCAGGCTGAGGAGTCCGAGCAGGAGTAACGCTCGCTCACCCATCCCTTTGGCAGGTGGGATGTGATGGCCATGAGACTTGCGGACACTTTTCTCGTCCATCGACGTTCTTGCTTTGCCGCTCTCTTTTCGGGGCAGACTCCACGCTGGAGTTTGCCCCGTTCTTTTTGGACAACGCAGGCAGCCTCCACCGTCCGATACGGACTCATCCGTCATCGCGTTTTTTGACTCGTATGAGGTTCGGTTTAAGGTCCGTAGGCGCACGCGCGGTGCGGACGGTAGAAGGCATTTGCTCCGCGCGTGCAAGATTAGAATGCCCGTGGTTCGGAGTCCGGGCATTTAACAACGTCGGAAACTGGTCGCCTGCGCTCCTAAGTACTTACGCGGGCTACATCGTTTCCTGCAGCTATTGTATCCCGAATCGCCTCACCGATTCGGGCATTTTGAAAACGCAAACACGACGGGCAAACCCGGACAATGCGGCCAGGCTCCGCTGCTCGAAGGATCGTGTGTGTAACCATCGAACAAATGTTTGTCAAAATCGCGTTCACAAGGCGTAGATGCATGTGCTCGCGGTAAAATACCCTTGCGACGCATCCCGTGCGCGGGCGGCCGACGACTCGATCGGAGGTCCCCAAATGCTGAAATTCCTTAACGCGCTCGCCGCCCTCGCGACGGTGGGCACGTTCGTCATCGCGTTTCTAGACTCGTATGAGGTTCGGTTTAAGGTCCGTAGGCGCTCGCGCGGTGCGGACGGTGGAAGGCATTTGCGCCGCAACAAGCGCAAATAAGAATGCCCGGGGGTCGGATCCCGGGCATTTAACAAAACCAGAAGACGATATGAGAAAGCCATTAGGGTCGCCTCCCCCGCGGCGCAGCTTCTTTCC